>PAWT01000016.1 GCA_002714165.1 Acidobacteriota bacterium | reverse complement strand
CCGATTGCCTTCCGGTCGAGCGGGGTCCGTCCCTCAGGTGTCAGGTGAAAAACAAACTCATGGCAATCATTGACGAACCGGTCGCTATTGATTGGTTTATAGTGGCCGACGGCGAGATCCCTATCGAGTGCTGCTCTGGCGCCGCCACCGCGGTCGATTGCGATTGACTTAACCCAGTGAATGATATTTTGCAGTTTGAGGTGCTGTCTGGCAGTTTGGGCAACGTCAAGCGCCGTCCATGGACGAGTGGGCGTGGAGCCAACATTTAAGAAAAGTGAGCCACGTAGAGTTAGGGTGCGCGTTGCTGCAGCAATCCACTGATCCGTCCACTCCAAGTACTCTTTTGTCGGCAATGCGTCGCGATAAGAGCGGTAGGAAACACCGAGATTATAGGGTGGCGAGGTCACGATAATGTCGACTGAGGCTTTAGGGAGCCTCCTTAGGAATTCAAGGGCGTCAGTATGATGGAACCGGAAAGTCCTACCGGAAGACCGTAGCCGTGCATAGGGTTTTGGATTGAGGCGAGGTCGAGGCATGTGACCGATCACCTTTTAGCAGAATGACAAAAGTGTCAAGGCCCAATCAAGTCCGGGGCACAGCTGACATTGTTGTTGCGCTGTCTGCGGAATTTGCTACAATCCCCATCGTTTTGGCCTGCTAACAGTGAAAACTAAATTAGGTGAATCGTGTGGGCAAATTGATTAGCACTCGGAGCCTTCATAGGCTCCTTCATATTTTCCTCTTGAGTGTGACGGCATTTGTATACGGAGTGCTATCCACCGACGCTGCGAGCCCCCGAAATAGGGTTAGCGTGGAAGAGGTCGAGCAGTCTGGCGCCGTAGAGCCTCGCGTGAAACAGAACGAAAATGGCGAGATGGTTCCCGATGTGCGTGCGGCCGCAGCGGTTATTTACAACCCGATTCGCGGTGAGGTGCTTTGGGAGGAGAACTCAGAAGTTCAGCGGTCAATAGCCAGCATTACGAAGGTTATGACGGCCGTTGTATTTTTGGAGGCCGAGCACGACCTTTCGCAAATGATCAGAGTGGCGAGAAGCGACGTTCGACGAGCATCGACGACGTATCTCCGGCGCAATGAGCAGCTGAGCGTGAATGACCTGCTTCACTTAGTGTTGATTGCCTCTGATAATGGTGCTGCAAGGGTGCTAGCCCGAGTGTCGCCCTGGGGCACCGATGGCTTTGTCGAGCGAATGAATCAGAAGGCGACGGCCCTGGGTTTACGCAGCACCGTGTTTACTGATCCTTCTGGCTTGGATAGCGGGAATCTGTCCTCGGCTTACGATTTATCTCGGTTGATTGTTTATGCCTCTGGTAATGAAAAGATTTCGGGAATTATGCGGATGGGCGAGCATCGAATTAGGACCAACCGCCGACAGGTGAGGGTCCGGAATACGAACAAGCTACTGAGGCATGAAATCAAGGTATTGGGCGGCAAAACTGGATTCATTCGGAAGTCCGGGTACTGTCTGGCCGTGCTGGTGGAGTTACCACGAGGTGAGATGGTGGCTATGGTGCTGCTTGGTGCCCGTAGCGATGCAGCACGTTTTCTAGAGGTTCGTCGGCTGTTGGGCTGGTTAGACTCTAGGCGGCCCGCTGAGTAGGATGCAGTCAACCTTTCAGGTGCCCAATAGGGCATTCTGAGATACGTTAGCTCCATTCCTGAGACACTTCGGTCTGGAAATATGTCAAAGTGTATCGATGGGCTTACGCCGTTGCCCGTCTAGAAATCAGTTAGACGACGGGCACCATGGCAGGCTTGGCTAGAGGGCGCTACTGGTTCGAGTAATAGTGAGGAGAGTTATGGCATCCGATAAAGTTCAGACGTTTACCAAGGATAATTTTGAGACATCAGTAATCCAGGCAGGAACTCCGGTCCTGGTTGATTTCTGGGCTGACTGGTGCGGCCCATGTAAGCAGTTGGGTCCAACGGTGGATTCATTGGCAACAGACTATGATGGCCGCGTCACGGTTGGTAAGCTGAATGTCGACGAGAATCCTGAGGTTGCTGGTCGATTCAGTATTCGCGGTATTCCTACACTACTACTATTTAAGGATGGTGAGGTGGTGGATACGGTTGTTGGGGTTGCAGAGGGTGCAAAACTGAAACAGATGCTTGACAAGCATCTATAGTGTTGCCCTTAGTGGATAAGGTTTTTTGAGACTTTATTTCAGTTTTTTGTATTGGTCGTGCGAGAGCCAATGTGGCTAACATGAAGCAATCGGAAGAGGTCATCATAGTAGGCTCGGGTCCGGCTGGACTGACAGCGGCTCTCTATTCGGCACGAGCTAATCTCAGCCCGCTACTGATTGAAGGTGTCCCGGCTGGTGGGCAGCTGATGTTAACCACCATGGTTGAAAATTGGCCTGGCTATCGTGATGGCATCATGGGCCCTGAACTCATAGACACTTTGAGGGCGCAGGCCGAACGGTTCGGATCTAGGATTGTTAATGGTCAGGTCCAGCGTTTTGATTTAAGTGAGACCCCTTACATCGTCGAAACTTCTGACGCGCGTTATGAGACACGAGCTCTCATAATTTCTACTGGAGCGTCTGCTCGACTATTGGGCCTGCCTTCCGAACAGGTTTTGATGGGGCATGGGGTGTCTACTTGTGCAACCTGCGACGGCTATTTCTTTAAAGAGAAGCGGATTGCGGTAGTCGGCGGTGGTGACTCGGCAATGGAGGAGGCGCTGTTTCTAACGAAGTTTGCCTCTCAGGTGACCGTTGTGCACAGACGTGACATCTTGCGAGCATCAAAGATAATGCAGGATAAGGCTCTGGCTCATCCAAGAATTACATTCGAGTGGAATAGCATAGTTGAGGATATAAGGGACCCTGATAAAGGTGTGGTGACTGGTATCGTGGTTAGGGATACCAAAACGAAAGTTTCCAAAGAACTCTCTGTCGACGGAGTGTTTGTAGCTATTGGTCACACTCCAAATACCGAACTTCTGACGGGGCAGCTCGATCTTGATAGTCACGGCTACATCCAGACAAACACCGGAGCCAGAACCTCGCAGTCTGGCGTCTTTGCATGCGGGGACGTACAGGACCCAGTTTATCGGCAAGCAGTGACCGCAGCTGGGTCGGGTTGTATGGCGGCGATCGATGCCGAAAGGTATCTAGAAGGACTACCGCAGGCTGCAGCTGGAAAGGGTTCTGAAATAAGGTCCGCAGGATAGGCGTTAAGACGTTAATCTATCCATCCACCGCCGAGCACCTCGTCCGCATCATAGAACACGACCGCCTGTCCAGGGGTGATTGCGAGTTGAGGGTTGTCGAAACGGACGACAGCACGCCCACCCTCTTGTGCATGGACCACCGCTGGTGCTTCAGCATGTCGGTGTCGAATCTGCGCGGTTACCCGAAGGGGTGCCTTGGGCGGTGCTCCGCCGATCCAATTTACCGTGGAGGCCGTAAGTGTGGATGCCTCTAGGTCCTTCCGATTACCTACGGTCACACTGCAAGATTTTGCGTCAATAGCGGTTACATATAGTCGACTGCTCGAGGCAATTTTAAGTCCCTTACGCTGCCCGACAGTGAAATGGTGAACGCCGTCATGCTGGCCAAGGATTCGACCCGACTCGTCAAGAATATCTCCCTGATGTAATGGTGTAGACACATGGGTCTCGACGAAGTTCGCGTGGTCGCCTTTCGCGATGAAGCACAGCTCCTGGCTGTCGGGCTTGTCGGCTACAGGCAGATTTCGATCACGAGCATACGAACGGACCTGTGTCTTATTGAGCGACCCGACTGGAAAGGCAGCCCGTGCCAGTTGGGCCTGGTTTAGTGAGAACAGAAAGTAAGACTGGTCCTTCCCTCGGTCAAAGCCCCGTCGCAGTCGATAGAGGCCGGTGTCAGCATCGCGATCGACTTGGGCATAATGCCCCGTCGCGACAGCTTCGGTATTGAGAGCGGTTGCTCGGTCAAGCAGGTGGGAAAACTTGAGTTCACCGTTACAGTGAACACAAGGGATCGGGGTCCGTCCTGCCGCATACTCACTGACGAAATTCCGGACTACGTGTTTANTAAATGAACTCTGGTAATTGACGATGTAGTGGGGGATGTCGAGGGCGGCAGCGGTTCTCCTAGCGTCGTGGAGGTCGTCCAGCGTGCAACAGCTTCCGAAGTGTTCATTTTTACTCTGGTCGTAGAGTTGCATCGACAATCCAACTACATCGTGTCCGGCATCGTTCAAAAGAGCTGCAGCAACCGAGGAATCGACGCCACCCGACATAGCAACGACGATCCGCATTATCGATTCCCTCTTGATGNGCTCGAGTCCCTTTCGGCAGGACGCTTATTTCTATCTATGCGGAGACTACTGCTAGACAAAGCTCGTAAGCGGCCAACGATGGTAGGCAGTATGTTTACCAGGTGGTCCACGTCGGCCTGGGTATTACCTGTTCCTAGACTAAACCTAATAGAACTCTGCACCCGATTTGNGGGCAGTCCCATTGCCCGAAGTACATGTGACGGTTCGAGGGTGCCTGAGGAACAGGCGGAGCCGGTAGACACAGCCACCCCTTCGAGATCGAGTGCAATGAGAAGAGATTCGGCTTCGACTCCAGCAAAACTGATGTTTGAGGTGTTAGGAACTCGTTGATTTTGCTGACCATTGATTGCGGTGTCCGATACGCTTCGCAAAATGCCTTCCTCAAGGAGATCCCGTAGTGCCGAAAACTCTTGTTTGGACTCAGCAAGTTTTCCCTTTGCTAGCTCTGAAGCGACGCCTAATCCAACCAGACCAGGCACATTTTCGGTGCCAGCCCGTCGATTCCGTTCGTGTCGTCCTCCAGTTTGAACAGTGGACAATCGGACGCCCCGCTTCAACCAAAGGGCTCCAACGCCCTTGGGGCCATTATATTTGTGCGCCGACAGCGATAGTAAGTCAGCTCCGAGTGTCTTTACGTTAACAGGGATCTTGCCAACTGATTGGATAGCATCAGTGTGAAACAGCGCGCCATGCTTGTGAGCGATTTCAGCCAGGTCAGTGATTGGCTGAATTGTACCGATTTCATTGTTCGCATGCATCACTGAGACGAGTGCGGTATTGCTATCAATTGCCTTTGTAAGGTCTCCAGCCGATACGATTCCATTGGTGTCGACCGGAAGAAAAGTGGTTTGCCAACCTTGGCGACTGAGCGCTTTAATCGTGTTCAAAACTGCTTCGTGTTCAATTGCGCTAGTGATCAAATGTCTACGGTCTGTTGACTTCATCGCGGCTGCTACGCCACGAATTGCAAGGTTATCGGCCTCGGTGCCTCCGCTAGTAAAGACGATCTCCATGGGTTCGGCTTCGATGAGATCCGCGACGGTTGCTCGAGCTTTGTCCATTAACTGCTTAGCACGTTGACCAAAATGGTGCACGCTGGATGGGTTTCCGAAGTCGTCCCGAAGGGTGACAGAAATAGCTTCAGCGACGCTAGGGTCAAGAGGGGTGGTAGCGTTGTGGTCGAGGTAGATCCGCATTGGTCGTCATCCTGTGGTCATTCGTGTGTCGATAGGCGTGAGGACCTAACTCGCGTGGTGCAGATTCGTGCAACGGCACCTAGGATCATTATGTTGTCAGGCCACAGTTAAGACAGGCAGAGTCGAAAATTACCTCGCAGTCATTTCCATCATAGCATCGGCCCGCTAAACATAAGCAATAAAACGATCTATGGACGGTGAGAATCACTTTCATATACCTGTCTACTTTCATATACTGGTTGACTCGCCGAGTTCAAATGCAGCCAAGCGTGTCGGTGACTGCTCCTGGAGAAAGTCGATATGTGGAAACGAGATGAATCAGTGAAAAAGATCAACTCCAATAAACGAGGTATGGGACTAAATGGTTCAGGGGATGAAGGGGTTGATTACCTGGCCAACGATGGAGCGAAGAGTCCCATGACAAAAGTCGTGAATATTGGTAAGTCCGTCATGATTAAAGGTCAGGTTAACGGTAACGAAGACCTGACGATTGAGGGACGTGTTGATGGGAAGATTGAGCTTAAGCAGAACGTTCTGACGATTGGGCCCAACGGTAAGATCGAAGCTGAATTGATTGCAAAGTCCGTAGTGGTATTAGGCGACGTGACTGGTAATGTAACAGCCTCGGAACGAATTGAAATTCGCGATAGCGGTTCCGTCGATGGTGACCTTGTTTCGCCCCGGGTGGTGATCGCCGAAGGTGCTCATTTCCGAGGCAGTGTTGATATGCAGCGGGGGGTTGTAGATCAGNCGGNATCTGATAANAAACCCACTGAGGTAAAGCCAGCGAATGATAGCTTTGGATCCAAGCGGGCCACCTCTGCCACACGATAGCTTTTAGAGAGGTGTTTGTAATTGTGTGGCTTCCTATCCTTGCTTCAAAAAGATTGAGTCAAGGACACGGTAGTGACGCTTGATTATTGGGGTGCATAGTTATCTCCGTTGGATTTCTTTGAAATGAATCGAACACATTAAGTTTACAAGTATGACTGGGAAGCGCCAGGCACTCGGTCGAAATCTGAGGGAACTACTTCCGGATCCGCTGCTAGGTTACCGAGTTTCCAATATTGGAAGCGTCATCGGTAGTCCAATTCCTTATGATGATCGCCTGGGGAGTGATAGGGAAGCGGGATCTCCAAGGGCCCAGGATGCATCAATTTCTAAGGATGACGTGTCGAACTCTCAGAGATTTTCATCATCAAATAATCGTTCTAATTGGAGCGGTTCGGGTAATGTATTGCGCCTTGATCAGAGAACTTCGGGAGGCGCCATATTTACAACGAGGGGCCTGGGGCGGTTTGTACAGTATTTGGAGAAGTTAAGGTCTCCAACGGTCATTGATTTGGGGCCAGGGGTCGGATCCAGCGTTGCCTTCTTCGGTGAACGACTCGGCTTTAAGTTGATTGTTGAGGATTTATTTACGGAACTTGAGCATGCGGGAGATCAAACTGAGCCAGAGAGTGACGGATTAGCATCGGTCATGCACGGGCGCCTGGATTATAAGGCCGGTAGCATCGATGGGGTGCTGTGCTGGGATATGTTTGATTACCTAGACCAGGCAGCAGCAGAGAGTCTTGCGCAGCAGATTGTCCGAATTTTAAAGCCTGGCGGCACCGTGTTTGCTTTATTCAGCGAGTGCAGGTTTAGCGAGCGTCACCTCACAAAATACGCGATCGTTGACACTGAGCATTTAGAGTCACGAACGTATTCTACTGTTCGAAGTAAGACAAGGTGGTGGGGTAGTCGTGATGTGTGTAAGCTATTTTATGGCCTGACCATAGCTGAAAGCTATTTACTAAAAATTCAAATTCGTGAGATGTTGTTTCAGAAGCCTCGGCCTACTACGGGTCTCTAAGTCGAATCATTAGTCAGCGATGCTGGCTGGAAGCGGCAGCGTTAGACCAGAGGGGAGTCATGGCTCGTCCAATAATCGCACTTTTGAGCGATTTCGGAAGCCAAGATCACTACGCCGGTGCAATGAAAGGGGTGGCCCTCGGCATTTGCCCTGACGCCACCCTTGTCGANATTTCACATGACATTGCTCCGCATGACATCCTTGATGGCGCCTTACAATTGGCCGCTTCTTATCCCTACTTTCCGCAGGGCACAGTCTTTCTCGTTGTTGTTGATCCTGGGGTAGGGTCGAAGCGTCGGGGACTTGCAGCAGACACAGGTGATTACCGGTTCGTAGCTCCTGATAATGGAGTATTGACGGCAGTGTTTGCCGAGAGTCCACCGAAGGCCATTGTCGAGATAACCGAAAGGCGTTACGGTCGCCCAACGGTTAGCCGTACTTTTGAAGGGCGGGATCGTTTTGCGCCAGCAGCGGCTTGGTTGGCAAAGGGNACACGGTTAGCGGCACTTGGGCGTCCACTCCAATCTTATAGAACCATCGAGATACCAGCGCCGATAATCGAGGCTGAAACTATCAAAGGTCAGGTAATTAGAGTCGATCGATTTGGAAATGCGGTGACTAATATTGATCGAAATAGTTTTGAGCGATTTGCTAATGCCGGCGCCGTGCAGGTAAAGGCTGGAGACTATCGCATTGACCGCTTGGTTGCTACCTACGAAGATATTGGTAGCGGCGAGGTGTCTGCGCTCTTCGGTAGCACCGACCATCTTGAGTTGGCAGCAAACTCCTCCAGNGCAGCTGNGCGTCTNGGCTTGGANCGTGGANCGTTGGTAGTTGTGACNCGAGATTGACGANCAGAGNTCNAGGCTTNCNCCCGAGGGTGTTTTTNCTGCTATTGTTCACCGTGATACCATTCACTGTTTTGCTATCAGGGATTTCATCAACACATCGGTTGTCACCTTAGGCACCGTAAGGTCACGCAGCATGCTTGGATTTGATCTCAACGAAGAACATCGGCTTCTGGAGAAATCTGTTCGCGAGTGGGGGGCNAAGGAGGTCGCTCCAAAGATTCACGACCTCGATCGGGCCCACCAGTTCGACCCGACCATTCTTCCAAAAATGGCTGAACTTGGATTACTCGGGGTGTGTGTGCCCGCNGCCTATGGCGGTGCGGGTATGGACTACATAAGCCTCGGCTTGGCGAGCGAAGAGCTTGAGTATGTGGATACTTCGTTACGGGTAATCCTTTCTGTGCATGTTGGTCTTAATTGCCTTTCCCTTTTGGCCTGGGGCACCGAAGCCCAGAAGCAACAATATTTGGTTCCGCAGGCACGGGGAGAGCGAATTTCGACTTACGGCCTAACGGAGCCGGCGGCGGGTAGTGATGTGCGGGGCTTGCAAAGTATTGCTGAAAAAAAGGGCGCGGACTACTTTCTGACTGGCGAAAAACAATGGATATCACTAGCTGATGTAGCTGACCACTTTTTAGTGTTTGCTTGGACCGACGCGGAGAAGAAACGTCAGCGTGACCCATCAGGACTNACAGCGTTTATTGTGGAGCGAGGTTTTAAAGGCTTTTCAAGCGGAACAATGAAGGAGAAGTGGGGCATTTTGGCTGGTAATACGGGTTACTTCAAGATGGACGAAGTAAGGGTGCCATCCGAGAACGTCTTGGGTAGGCCTGGCGAAGGGTTCAAAATTGCCATGTTTGCGTTGGATCAGGGTCGTTACACGGTTGCGGCAGGGGCCGCTGGGNTAATTCGAGCATGCCGGGATGCGAGTGCGGCCTACGCGAAGGAACGACATGCGTTTGGAGTTGAGATTGCTCAGCACCAACTTGTTAAAGCGATGATTGCTCAAATGGAGTCAGACTATCAGGCGGCGAGGTTNCTTTGGCTGCGATCAGGTTGGATGAAGAATGAAGGTAAACGAAATACTCGNGAGACNAGTCTNGCNAAATGGTTTGCAACNANNGCATCGGAGCGNGCAGCTAGCGATGCGGTCCAGGTTCACGGTGCGAACGGGTATTCTGACGAGTATCCTGTTGGGCGNNTCTTCCGAAACTGCAAGGGAGCAGTAATCTACGAGGGAACACGAGAAATCCACACTTTAATGCAAGCGGATTATGTTCTTGGCTATAGACAGGATGGCTTAACTCGGTGCCAGTTGCCAGCTTACGTGACGTCAGAGTGATGAACACTCTGTTTCAAGGACGAACTGATGAACTCAGATCTCTCTCTCGACTTTCTCACTGTAGTTGAGCAGGCGGCCATTGCTTGTGCCCATACGATGGGTCAAGGTGACCGCCACCACTCAGATCTAGCGGCAGTTGAAGCGATGCGTCGGTCGATGGACGCCGTGCCGATGAATGGGACTGTCGTCATTGGGGAAGGTGAGCGGGACGAGGCCCCGATGCTCTTTATAGGCGAAAAGGTTGGCAAGGCCCAACACGACTCAGGGTTCTATCCAGAAATTGATATAGCTGTTGATCCACTGGAAGGTACTAACTTGTGCGCAACGGGCTCGCCAAATGCGATCGCGGTCCTAGCGGCAGCCGATCAAGGTGGATTGCTGCATGCGCCTGATATCTACATGGAAAAACTGGTTGTTGGGCCCAGCTGTAAGGAGGCGGTGAGTCTCGATGCCTCTGCGTCTGAGAATCTTGGTGCTATCGCCGAGTGTCTTGGTCGCCGAGTTGAGGACCTTGTTGTGGTGGTTTTAGACCGGTCTCGCCATAAGAAACTAATTGATGATATTAGGGCAGCAGGTGCTCGGATTCTACTGATAACGGATGGTGATCTATCAGCAGGAATCTCGGCGGCAGTGGCTGGAAGCGGAATCCATGCAGTGATGGGCACGGGTGGCGCACCTGAAGGAGTATTGGCAGCAGCAGCCGCGCGGTGTTTGAACGGCGAGATTCTCGCCCGGCTTGTGGTTAGGAAGCCGGAAGATGAGGAGCGCTGCCGGGCCATGGGTATCAGTGATTTGAAACGGGTTTATCGTGCCCGGGATCTGGCATCAAGTGAATCGATTATCTTTGCTGCCACCGGGGTAACAGAAGGGACCCTAATGCAAGGCGTTCGGTTTTTCGGTGATGGGATTCGTACCCATTCATTGATTATGCAAACACAACCGCACCAAGTGCGGTTCGTAGACACTATTCACGTTAGAGGAAAGTCCACCGAGACGCTAGTCCGGTTCTAGTCGAGGGCAGGCCTATTGAATAGGCTGCGGCTCATTATTGAACGAACTCCCTTCCAAGAAGCACCAATCCGGTCATGATTGGTGGCGGAATCAAACGGCTCTTACGGTCGCCACTTTCATCGGTTCGGCTGGTTTTACTCTCGTCATGCCATTTCTACCGTTGTATTTTCGAGTCCTTGGTGTCACTGACGTCGGGGCAATTGCGGTGTGGACTGGTGTGAGTGTAGGAATCACGCCGGCAGTTGCAGCCATTATGACTCCTCTGTGGGGCAAACTCGGTGACCGCGTTGGGCGCAAGCCGATGGTCGCTAGAGCCTTGATGAGTTTTATCGTCGTAATGACCGCTCTAGCATTCGTTACAGCGCCATGGCAGGTATTTGTTCTTCGATTCTTGCACGGTGTGTTCGCTGGATACGGAGCATTGACGTTGGCCATGGCCGCGGAATCAGCACCGGCCGACCGGATGGCTCGTGCAATTGGTCTTGTGCAAATGGCCCGAAGGCTCGGTCCGGCAATAGGCCCGGTCATAGGTGGTTTAGTGGCCGCCCTGTTCGGTTTAAGGCAAGCGTTTCTCGTGGCGGCGTTCCTATACGTGCTAGCCATGGTGGTAATGCTGTCGCTCTATCGTGAGCCGCCTCGCATTTTCTCTCGGCCATCTGACGATGTTGAGCCGAAGACCGTGCGCCAAGTAATCAGGTATAAAGGATTAGCTTTGATGATGGGCGTCATCTTTACAATGCAATATGTTGAGCGTAGCCTAGGCCCGGTTTTGCCCCTGTTCGTGGGGTCGCTTGGTGTGTCTATGGGCCAGGTTCCACTGTGGTCTGGAATCCTCTTTTCTCTAGTTGCCGGCGCTGGGGCCGTTGGTAACCATTTATGCAGTCGACTACTCGAACGTTATTCACCGGGCACCGTGATTCTCGCGAGCATTTTCGTGGCTACCGGCGTTGCTGCTAGTGTGTCTGGTGCTACGCAAGTAATGTTGCTTGCAGCAGTATTGCCATTATTTGGCCTTGCGATCGGAATCGGTTCTACTGCCGCCTACGCAATTGCTGGGCAGGTGATCCCTTCTGATGCGCAAGGTGTCGGTTTCGGTGTCTTGTCGAGCGCGTCGATGGTTGGGTTGGCGCTTAGTCCTGTGCTAAGCGGTTTACTAGGAAGTGTTAGCCTACGGAGCGTCTTTCTCGTTGATGCATTACTACTAGCGGCATTGGGAGTTCTCGGAAGTTCCAGTTTTCGCAGAATAGTGGCCATGAGAGATCTGAAACCGGCCAAGTCGTAATCGTTACTCGTCGGCACTA
>PAWT01000015.1 GCA_002714165.1 Acidobacteriota bacterium | reverse complement strand
TCTCGTCCGTTTTCTTCCCTGAATTCCGTCCGGAGTATCTCGGCCGTCTCTTCCAAGTGGCGCACGGCGCTCTCGGTCACCTCAACCGGTGTTCCTTGGGGCATGGTGACCGACGCCGACAAGTAGTCGGCATCAACGGGCGGCATGAAGACAACGCGGACCCAGCCGCCTCCCACAAGACCGCCAGTGAGCAGTAAGATGGCAATGGCGATGGCCACCGTCAAATAGCGCATTTGAATGCCGTGTTCGAGTAACGGACGATAAACCCGATCGATAAACCGTTTAAGTGCGCTATCAATCCGGTTCCGCATCCGTTGAGCCCAAGTGTTTCGGGGCGGGCGGGGTGTTCCACGCGCCAAGTGAGCGGGCAATATCAGCTGTGATTCGATTAGGGAAAATAACAGGCACGGAATGACCACCAGCGGCATGGTGACCATCATCTTGCCCATAATGCCTGGCACCACCAGCAACGGCGCGAACGCAGCGATTGAGGTAAGGACTGCAAAAATCACCGGCACGGCAACTTCGTTGGTGCCTTCGATCGCGCCGCGCATTCGGTCTCCGTGGCGGTGTTGATGTGCGTAGACGTTCTCGCCGACGATGATGGCGTCGTCAACCAGAATTCCCAGGACGACAATGAAAGCAAAGAGCGACATCATGTTCAGCGATACGTCGAGACCAGGAAGGAGCCAGAGGGCACCAAGGAACGAAATTGGGATGCCGAGACTGACCCAGAACGCCAAACTGAATCTCAGAAACAGCGTTAGGACAATAAAGACGAGGGCGAATCCGGTGAGGCCATTTCTAACGAGTAAGTTCAGCCGGTCCTTTAGGATGAGCGCCTGGTCACCAAACGCGGTCAGGGAGACCCCCTCGGGCATCCGAGGTTGACTGGTTTCCACGTAGGTACGGACGGTATCAGACACGTCGATTGCACCCTGCTCGCCAGTGCGGTAGACCTGGACAATGAGAGCTGGCTCGCCCTCAAAATGTGAGAACTGGACGGTGTCTTCAAATCCGTCAAGCACGGTCGCGACATCGCCCAGCGTTAGATGGCTACCGTCAGTGCGGGTAAGGAGCACCAGGTTTTCAAATTCGTGCCCGCGGTAGGCCTGGCCCTTGGTTCGCAGCAAGAACTCGCCGCCATCCGTCTTCACGGAACCGCCGGGCAGGTCGAGCGATGACCGGCGCACCGCTTGTGTGACCTCATCGAACGTTAAATCATGACGGCGCAGTAATGTTTCGGAGACTTCGATTGAAATTTCGTAGGGACGGGCATTGGCTACGTCGACTTGTGTAATGCCGGGTAGAGCCGTGATGTCGTCCCGAACCCGCTCGGCCAACGCTTTTAGACTGACTTCATCGACATGACCATGAACAGCGATATTGATCACTTGTCTGCGATTGGTAATCTCTTGGATGATCGGCTTCTCAGCCTCTTCAGGGAAGGTGTCAATCGCATCGACGCGAGATTTCACATCATCTAACACCTTGCGAACGTCGGCACCAGCCTCAAGCTCAATTGTGATCCGCCCTGAGCCTTCACTAGCGGTCGATGTGACCTCTTTGATGCCGTCAAGTCCCNGAATCGCTTCNTCAACGCGAATGCACACACCNTCCTCGACTTCNTCTGGTGCCGCACCGCGATATGGCACTTGCACCGTAATCATGTCGAGGGAAAATTCCGGCATGACCTCGCGCTTAACCGTAAGGGCGGTAAATAANCCGCCAGCCACGATCAAAACCATCAACAGATTGGCAGCGACNGGGTTACGTGCGAACCAACTGATAGCTCCCTTCATGATGGGTTTTCCTCATTAGTGATGTTCNCGNTCACTGGGGGATTCTTGCNCCGNANACNACTCGTTGTCACTTCCATGCCGTCNGNTNCAACTTCAAGCGGCGAAATGTTTACGCGATCNCCCGNNTCNAGACCACCGAGNATGAACAACTCGTTGGTCGTGGCCCGTAACACATCAACGTCTNGAAACCTGAGCCTGCTGTTGGCATCCACGATGAGNACTTGACCTGAACTGCGAAGTGCGGCACGCGGCACAACNGCCACGTTTTCAACTNTCCGTCCCACGATTTCNGCCTCAACAAACATGCCCGCAGCTAAGGGCGGGCGGGCCGGGTCANGNCCGCGACCGTAGGGGTCAGGAACTTCAGCGACGACGTGAACCATCCGCGTTCTTGGGTCAATTTCGCCTTCAGTGCGAACGATGTGGCCTTGCCATTCGTGGATTCGACCNGCAAAGCTCGCGCGCAAGGTCACCACGGGGCCACGGACACGACCTGANTCCCCTCGGTANTTTAGNGGGAGATCCAGATAGGCGAGGTCGTCGTCGGGAAGTGGAAGGCGGACCTCGGCTGCGTCAACTGCGTAGATCCTNGCCACNGGTGCACCCAGAGTCACGAATTGACCGACGTCGACANTTTTCTCACGGACTCGGCCTGCGTAGGGTGCGCGNACCTCNGTCCGTTCTAGGTTCCGTAGGGCGGTTTCGAGGTTGGCCTCAGCAGCGGCCAATTCCGCTCGTGCGCTAGCGATCTGTGGCTCACGAAGTGTGAGGGACCTTGCTTGGCCACTGCCGATTCGATCCCAGCCCCACTGAGCGACCTCAGCTTCGGCTTCCTCTTGGAGGATACGAAGTCGNGCGCTTTCAATTTCTGCTTCANGCNGGACGAGGGTTTGCTCGTAATCATGCGGGTCGGTTTTGAAAAGNACGTCACCCGCTTCGAAGAAGCCTCCGGCAACAAATGACGGGGACACTTCAACGATACGCCCTGAGACCTCGGGGACAAGTTGGCTCTCAGTACGTGGCTCGACCGTGCCTTGGCTCCTGACTGTGAGGGTGACTGTCGTCAAACCTACTTCAACGACCCGCACTAGCGGAGCAACTACCGCAGGTGATTGTGTCGGTGCTTCTGGTCTGAAAGATACCATCGTGCTAGCCCCGAGGGCAGCGGCAACGATGACTCCAACAGGCAGTAAAAATTGAAAAATCCGTTTAACTCCGCGATTCATGACGGTTCGCTCTTTCCGGTTCTGGGTGATCCTTAGGCCGGTCGGCGCGGGTAATAACGCTCGAGACCGGCGGTCTCAAGATGGACCAGCGTTTTGATGGGGCAGTTGCTACTGGTCGTTCACTTCTGCGGTTTAAGACGGCGCATCGGCTCCAACGGTCGGCTAAAAGCAACCGGATGGCCTCATCCCGTGTCACAGTGTGGTAACCTCAACCCCTAATAATAGCAGGAATCGTANCAGCCAGTACGGAACAGCCAGTACGGAACTGAGAGTTTACAGCCATGGCCGATCGAGAAGATTGTTGTTTTCCCGAAGCCGTTGTTGCCCCTTCGAGGCGGGAGTTCATCAAGGGTGTGATTGCCTCAGGAGTGGCAGTGTCGAGTGTTGCCTATGTTTCAACCGCCTGGGCACAAATGGCGCCGGGTCAGGCGGGGGGGCTAGAGCGCCTTCTGTCACTGCGTGTGAACGGTCAGACCCGCCGGGTGGATGTGCTGCCGAATGAAACGCTTGCGATGACTCTTCGGTACAAGCTCGGTTTGGCCGGGACCAAGCTCGGTTGTGACCGCGCCGAGTGCGGTGCATGCACTGTTCTGATTGATGACATAGCGCACTACTCGTGCTCGACACTGACGCACCGCGTGCGTGATCGTCAGATTACGACCGTTGAAGGGCTGGAGAGTTCGTCAGGTGAGTTGCATCCGGTGCAGCAAGCGTTTATCGATGAGCTTGGTCCGCAGTGCGGCTTCTGTACTCCGGGACAGGTGATGGCGGGTGTAGCGCTGCTGAGGGACAATCCGAACCCCACTCGTGAAGAAGCACGTGAGGCAATGGCGGGCAACCTTTGTCGGTGCGGTGCCTACGACCATTATTTAAACGGCGTCATGCGTGCGGCGAAGGGGGCTTGAGATGGCGAATGTGCTAATTGGTAAAGACTTCACACCGCCAGACATCCGAGGGAAGGTGACCGGGAGTGCGAAATACGCGGAGGACTTCCGTGCCGAAGGGATGCTCTTCTGTCGGCTGCTTACTAGCCCGATGCCTCATGGGCGCGTGCGGAACATTGATGCCTCTGCCGCGCTCGCGATGGAGGGCGTGATTGCGATATTGACGGCCGATGAAGTGCCGCAGATACCAGAGCCNGGTAATCCGATTCTGACGAACGAGCCGCTTTATATTGGCGAACCGATCCTGGCGGTAGCGGCAGTTAACGAAACGCTCGCCGAAGAAGCAATTGCGAAGATCAAGGTTGACCTTGAGCCGTTGCCGTTTACCGTTGACCCGCTTGAGAGCCTTCGTCCTGGTGGTCCCAATGCTCGTAGTGGTGCCAACACTGTCGTATCAGGTGAGGGACTGAAAGAAATTAAGTGGACCACTGAAGACTTTGACGCGCCCGCCGATGGTGAACTGCCGATGGGCGAGCCGACTGCGACGTGGTCGTACGGCGACATCGAGGAAGGTTTTTCGAGCGCTGCGGTCGTACTCGATGAAACGTTTGTGACGGCGGGTACATCGCATCACTCAATGGAACCCCGCACGACCATGGCCTACTGGCAGAATGAGAAATGCTTCATTTATGGATCTACTCAGAGCCAGAGTTTCGTCGTGCCGGGTCTGGCCCGATACCTCGGGCTTGAACTGGACAAGATCGTATACGTGGGTGAGAACTGTGGCGGGGGATTTGGGTCGAAGGGTGCTGCCTACCCAATTCAGGTCGTACCCGTCCTAATGGCGAAGAAAACCGGACGGCCAGTGATGATGCGGATCAGCCGCGCCGAGGAGTATGCCATCGGCTCGGCCAGACCCGGGTTCCAGGGGCGCCTCAAGTTGGGGTTCAGGGAAGATGGTCGGCTTTTGGCCTGCGACCTCTATGTAGTCCAGGAGAACGGACCGAACGGGGGATTCGGCGATATGTCGGCTGCGGCCAGCGCGATATCGATTGTCTATACCCCAGTTGCTATGCGGTTCCGCGGGGCGTCAGTACTGACTAACACGCCGCCCCGAGGTGCCCAACGTGGTCCTGGACAGAACCAGATCGCGTGCGCAATGGAGCCGCTTTTCGACAAAGCCGCACAGGAACTAGGTGTTGATCAGTTTGCGATCCGCCGGGTCAATGTGCCCGATCACGACTCTCAATATGGGGCAGACCGAGGGGCCATCACCAGTGCCTATCTAGGGGAAGCACTGGATAAGGGTGCCGAGAAGTTCGACTGGGTAAAGAAGCAAGCTCAGAGCGGCCAGCGGCGTGGGTCGAAGGTGATTGGAGTTGGGATTGGTCAGGCGTTTCACTCCGCGGGGTCGAGTGGTTTCGATGGACTAGTGCGGCTAACGCCTGAAGGCAAACTTCATATTCACACTGGCGTTGGCAACCTGGGCACCTATTCGTATGCGACGACCTCACGGGTGGCAGCTGAGGTTCTAAAGTGTGATTGGAACAACTGCGTAATTGAACGGGGAGATTCGAGCGTCGGTCTGCCTTGGAACCTCGGGCAGTTCGGCAGTAACACGTCGTTCACGATGACACGCACAAATTACGCTGCGGCGATGGATGCCGTCGGCAAACTCAAGGAGATCGCGGCTCGTGACCTGGGGGGTGCTCCGGACGACTACGAGATCGGCGACGAAGTGGTGTTCCGACGGAGTAATCCATCGCAGCGGCTGACCTATGCGGCGGCGGCCAAACGGGCCATCCAGCTAGGCGGTAAGTTCTGCGGTGACGAGATGGCTGACGACCTCAACCCGATGACGAAGGCTGCCGTGCGGGGTTTAGCCGGCACAGGATTGGTCGGTGTTGCCAAGGATAACCTGCCGCGCACCGGGATGGTGCCGGCACTTGCCGCTGGCTTCATTCAGATTGAGTTGGACTTAGAGACCGGTAAGTTTGAAATCCTTGATTACCTCGGTGTTGCTGACTGCGGGACAGTTATGCACCCACAAGGGCTTGCGGCGCAGATTCGAAGCGGCGCGGTCATGGGATTCGGCGCGGCTGTACTTGAACGCCAAGTTTACGACCCGCAGTACGGTCTACCCCGTTCGGTTGGTCTGTATCAGGCCAAGCCGCCGTCCTACTTGGACGTGGCGGTTGGGATGGGTGCGGAGGCGGTGGACCAGCCAGACCCGCAAAACCCAGTGGGCGCCAAAGGGATTGGCGAGCCCTTGATGGGATGTGCCAGTGCGGCTCTGTTGTGTGCAATTTCCGACGCGTTGGGCGGGCACTACTTCAACCGAGTACCAGTCCTGCCCGACATGATTCTAAATGCGGCGTCGAAGCGTCCGCAGTCCCACACGCCGTTGCAAGTGAATACCGACTGAGGAACTCTCATGGCGAACGACATGATGCCGCATTTCGAGTTACTCCAGCCCGCGGACCTGGAGACTGCACTGGAACACGTGGAGCGCTTAGGCGAGGGCGGTTGGATCCTCGCTGGAGGCCACGACAGCCTTGGCTGGTTCAAGGAGCGCACGAAGCAGCCAGGCACAGTGATTGACCTTGAAGGTATTGCGGAACTGAAGGGTATCCGGCAGACCTCCGATGGTATTGAGATTGGGGCTTTGACGACGCTGACCGAGATTGAGCGAGACCCGATGGTGCGTGAGCGGTTCGGCCTGCTTNCGGACGCTGCCCGTCGCGTGGCGAGTCCGCAAATCCGTAATACCGGCACGCTCGGCGGTAATCTCTGTCAAGACACAAGGTGCTGGTACTATCGCTACGGCCTCAACTGCTACAGGGCCGGGGGCAACATCTGCTACGCCGACACGCCGGTCGCCATGAACCGGGAACACAGTATCTTTGAAGCCGACCGATGCGTCGCGGTGACGCCCTCCGATACCGCTCCGGCGTTGGTTGCCTTAGACGCGTCGATGGTCATCAGAAATGTGCGCGGCGAACGCGTCGTGGCTGCAGAGGACTTCTTCATGGCGCCAGCCGTGGATATTACACGGATGACTGTGCTCAAGCCCGGTGACATCCTCACGACTATCAGGATTCCGGAAACGTGGGCCGGTGCCAGTTTCTACTTTGAGAAGGTCGCGGACCGTAACTCGTGGGACTTTGCACTCGTGAACGTAGCAACCGCGATGCGGGTCGATAGTGCTGGCACGATCGAGGACGCACGCATTGCTTGCGGTGCCGTACAGTGCACGCCCCGCCGCCTTACAGAGGTTGAAAATCTCGTCAAAGGACGAGTCCAGAACGAAGAGACCGAAGAACTTGCTGCCGCGGCTGCTGCCGCGGATGCCCGACCCCTCAATTACAACCACTACAAGATTCCACTTATGCAGAATCTTGTGAAGCGGTCTTTGCGTGCGTCTGAGGCGTAACCTGATTCGACAGCTCAGGCGTTCTAGCCGGCGACGCGCGGGCCGCTGAGCCGGGTTCGCGGCCCGCGGTTGAACACAGTTGGACGGTACTTCATGAGTGTGGTTACCCTCTCGGCGCTCTCGCTACTGCCGATTATCACGGTTGCGGTATTCCTTGTGGGCCTTCGCTGGCCGGCAAGTCGCGCCATGCCGCTGTCGTTAGCAACTGCGATCTTTCTCGCCTTATTCGTTTGGCAAGTGCCTGTCCTGCAAGTACTCGCCGCGTCAGTTAACGGCGTGATCGTGGCACTTACTATCCTCTACATTATTTTTGGTGCCATCCTTTTGCTGAACACGTTACAGGAAAGCGGTGCTCTCAAGACTATTCGCCAAGGGTTTACCGACATCACTCCAGACCGCCGGATACAGGTCATCATCATTGCGTGGTTGTTCGGGTCGTTCATTGAAGGTTCAGCTGGCTTTGGGACCCCGGCTGCGGTCGCGGTGCCGTTACTGGTAGGACTCGGCTTTCCTGGCATGGCCGCGGTCACGGCGGGTATGATCATCCAGAGTACGCCGGTGAGTTTTGGCGCAGCCGGCACCCCTATCCTCGTTGGCGTGAATACCGGCTTGTCGGATGTCCCGCTAGTTCAGGAGTATGCCGCCCAGCTCGGCTACGACTGGAGCGGGTTCCTGGCATTCATTGGGCTGAAGGTTGCATTCCTGCATGCCATAGCGGGAACGCTCGTTCCACTCATCCTGGTCTCGGCCATCACCCGTTTCTTCGGGAAGAACCGTTCGTTTNCTGAAGGGCTCCAGGTCTGGAAGTTTGCGCTGTTCGCGGCCTTNGCGATGACGATCCCCTATCTCGCTGCCGCCTACTTCCTCGGGCCAGAGTTTCCAGCGTTACTCGGAAGTCTGACCGGGCTTGCTGTTGTTGTCATTGCGGCACGTCGTGGCATCTTTGTTCCGACGCCCGAGGANGCCTGGGAGTTCGATCGAAAGGAAGCTTGGCCGTCAGAATGGACCGGTTCGGTTCAACTGAAGGACTTCGCGGGTCATCGTGGCCCGATGGGTCTAGGTAAGGCGTGGTCACCCTACATGCTCGTTGCGGCACTTTTGCTTGTCTCGCGCCTGCGCACACTGCCGTTCGGAGACTGGCTCCAGGCGTGGACGATTCGCTGGCCGAATATCTTTGATACTGACGTGTCGGCCAGCGTGCAGCCGCTCTTTCTGCCTGGGACGATCTTCATCGTGGTTTCCTTGATCACTTGGGGCCTGCACCAAATCCCGACCGCCTCGTACAAAACTTCGTGGATGGCATCACTCCGCGTAACAGCTGCTGCGTCGGTTGCGTTGGTTTTCACCGTTCCAATGGTGCAGGTATTCATCAATAGCGGCGGCGGAGCTGCCGGGTACGAACGGATGCCGATCGCGCTAGCTGAAGGGGTGGCATCGCTCGTGGGTTCGGCCTGGCCGATCGTCGCTCCATTCGTTGGTGGGATTGGTGCTGCCGTCGCGGGCAGTAACACAGTCAGCAACATGATGTTTTCGTTATTTCAATTCGACATGGGCCAGCGGATCGGGGTCGACCCAACTTGGATCGTGGCTTTACAAGCCGTTGGTGGGGCGGCAGGGAACATGATCTGTGTGCACAACATTGTGGCCGCATCGGCTGTCGTGGGATTACTCGGAAAGGAAGGGGCGGTGATACGCCTCACGATTGTTCCGTTTATCTACTATGCGTTGCTACCAGGAGCTCTTGGGTATCTGATCGTGTGGTATGCGCAGACTGGTTTTTTGAATGCTGGTTCGGTGGTGGTCGCTTGCATTGGGGCGACGGCTGTCTATTTAATTGCACGCTACGGTCGCCGGCCGACGTCACGAAATATGGGCAGATGAACCTGCCATTGAGCTTCCGGTTCACGGGGTATCGCTCCGATCCGGCATGCGCTGACCTCTGTGTGTCCCTGACTAAAACGTAATTTCCAGAAAGTATGGTCATACGTAAAACGCGTAGAGTGACCCGTCACACCTTGAAGGCGAATCGTCAAGGGTTCCGGGAAGACGACGGCGTCGGGAACCGTCGTCGTGTTGCCGGCTTGGGTCCCTACTCGGTTGGAGTAATTGCGCTGGGAGCGTTAGTAATTCTGGTGGCGTTGGTGGTCTGGGGCACCTCACAGCTAATTTCTTCCGCTGACCCGGTCGAACGGCAGTTTGTATCGATACCGGACCTACCAGCACTCTCCGAGTTGCCGACCGCGCTCGTGCCGGTGCTCACAGAAGCTGATCAGGTGCTCCGCCGGTCTGTCGCCGAATCTGCTGAATCGGGAACGATCGCCCAAGCAGCGGGACGTCTGGGGCAGATCTACCACGCAAATAACTACGGTGAAAATGCTGCTTTGTGTTACGAGCTGGCCACGACGAAGGACGCGGAGAATCCACGATGGTTATACCTACTCGCGGTGTTACGGCAAGAGCGCGGTGAAAACACGTCGGTCACGGAACTCCTAGAGCGGACGGTCGACCTGGCGCCAGAATATGCTCCTGCGTGGTTGAAGCTCGCCGACAATCAGTTTAAACAAGGACTGTTCGACCGAGCCCGTGCGAGTTACGAACGTCGATTGGTTTTGGCTGTTGGTGATCCGTACGCCAGTCTTGGATTGGCGCGGTTGGCGCTAGCCCGGTCGGAATGGGAGTTGGCCGAGGGCTATCTTGAGGGCGTAACAAAAGCCGATGCGTTTGCGGCGGTCTACCGCTTNCTGGCCTCAGTGCATGACCACTTCGGCCACCAGCAAGAAAGGGAAGCAGCGTTACGGCAGGCGGAAGGTGCTCGTCGCTTCGCACCAGCCCCCGATCCTTGGGTGACCCAGTTGCTGGATCACAACTACAACGTCGAGTCACTTCTGCTGCAGGTGTCGCGGTATTCGTCGGTGGGCCAGAACGTACTCGCGCAGCGTACATTCGAACGGGCTCAGAGGCTAGAACCGAATAATCCTGAGGTGTATGTGNTCCTAGGTCAGCATGCCTCCGACGCAACCCAGGCACGCCAGGCGTTTCAGAAGGCTGTTTCACTGGCGCCAGACCATGCGTCAGCCCACGTCGGTTTGGGAGAAATGCTTTTAAGGGAAAATCGACCACGAGAAGCTGAGGTTGTGTTGCAGGAAGCGATTGACCTCGACCCCGAACTAGCAGCTGCCCACAAGAATCTCGGTCTTGCCGCCGCCGCCGCCGGGCGCTTTCAAGAAGCGGTCGAACATGTCCGACGGGCTATTGCGCTCTCACCNAATACCGTTAGCTTTCACTACTCACTGGCCTCAGTTTTGCGCGAGGCGGGCAGGCGCGATGAGGCAGAAGTGGAGCTCCATCGTATCCTCGAGCGTTGGCCCTCTCACCCCGGGGCGGAGCTGGCCTTGGCGGCGCTTGAAGGCTTGCGTTAGGGAGGGCAGGGGAGTTTNGTGGAGCGAGTCGAAGCCCTTAACCCGCTGAATAAAGCTTATTAAAAGGTCTAGGCATGTCGTCATTCTGNAGACNGGCGAAAAGTCTCCTATTGTTCGCGCAGCTCTCGTTCTCGTGTTAGAACGCTCACGCCAGCGGTAATCCAATCAGGTCCGCTCTTGCCCTTCAGATAGTGATCAAACCAATCGAGCACCCGGTGGTGGTAGTCAATCTGATTTGGCTTTCGTCGGAGACTGTGGTTTTCATCAGCGTAGACCAACATGACTAAGTGTTTACCGGCACGCCGAGCGTAGTTATACAGCTCGATACCCTGGTGCCAGTCGACTGTGCCGTCCGCGTCGCCGAACGCCACGAGCATTGGCGTGTGAAGTTCACGAATGAACATCACGGGAGAATTGCGGATATAGGCGTCCATGTCATCCCAATAGGGCACGTCCATCCGCGCCTGACCAGTTTCGAAATGGGATGTCTCTGGCATTCCTTGGTTCCAGTGAATGGTGCCAAACATGCTGAAGAAATTGGTAAGTGGTGCACCTGACACCGCCGCCGCGAACGTATCGGTTTGGGTCGGAATGAAGGCCGTTTCGTACCCGCCCCATGAATGTCCGACAAGTCCAACCCGTTGAGGGTCGACGGTTCCCATTTGCAGCACTTGTGCGACCGCCGCCTCGACGCATTCGGTGGCCGATACTCCCGGGTCCCGGTCCCGATAGACGATGTCGGGTTGGAGAACAAAATAACCCTGACTCGTGAAGACTGTGGTGTTGTATGGCCGTCGTTCCGATGGTGGTACGTAGCCGTGTACGGTCTGTGACCGCAGTTCGTACACGTAGACGATCATGGGATACTGACGGCTAGAATCGTAATTGGCCGGATAGAAAAGCGCACCCTGAAGACGTTGACCGTCCGGAGTGCGATAGTCCACCAACTCCGAGTGTCCCCAGGCATAGTTCTTCTGGAATGAGTTGGTGTTACTCACCTGCCGGGCACTCGACAAGTCCGGACCGCTGACGAAATAATCCGGCGAATCGTCGAATCTCTGGACGACATACGCATACAACTCGGCATCGGTGGCCTTAATGATGCGGTCAACCTGACTGTCGGTCCAGACGAGGCGCTCGCTCTCAGGGTTCTCTTCGACGGTGATCCGAGCGTATCCACTTTTCTTAGTCCACTGACCATACACGCTGACGTAAAACGGTTTCGCTAGATCGATACCGTCGGCGTCATCCTCCAGTTCGACGTATCGGTGGCGGATCTCTTCCCGTGAACCGTTGGTGAGGCGCGTGTATGAGACCCCNTCTGGGGCCACGCGCCACACGTCATATCGGTCATAGAGCAGCACTGATTCATCAGACGTTTCCCATCCGGCTACACCGTATGCGGGTCGCTGCTCGGTCGGGTGATCAAATTCAGCATCAGCAAATGAAGTGGGCAGATCTTGGGTNAGGTTCGTCTGCTGGCCGTTTGCTACTTCGTAAGTCCAGAAGTGACCATCCTTGAAATANAGGACGTAACGGCCCGTCGCGCTGCTGCCGTGGAGATGTCGCACGTGCTCGACAGCTTTGATNCGGGTGCCGGTCCTGNCGTTAACCAAGTGGATGTCCATCCAGCGTCGACCGAACATGCTATCGAAGGCATAGGGATCAGTGTGTTGCGCGATGGCGAACGCTTGGCCCTCCATCAGCGACACCTCCTCCATGAGGTCCGTTGCGAGCTGCACGAAGCGGCCCTCGTTNAAATGCCAGGCTGCGAGNAGGCTACGTTCNCGGTCTNGCTGTGCCTGCACCTTNTGCATCGGAATTATCCGTCGGTCCTTCGCGTGCCAGACATCGACCGNGGCGGGTTCTTCGGGGACATCACTTTCATCATCTGCGTCAGTACTATCTGCAGCTTCGTCATCGTCAGTTCTTGGGGNCGCCTCCCATGGCTTCACTCCGAAGAATACTGCTGTGCCATCGTCTGACCAGGTCGGCTGTCGATCATCGACGATACGAAAGTCTGATGGAAAATCAGTGTCATCGGCGGGGTTATAGACCAAGGTGGAGGTCGGTGTATTTTGGAGATTCCGCCAAATTAGAACGCTGTGCGTGGCACCGTCATACCCGTCGACGGAGTGGGAGCGCAGCACGGCGAGGTCGTCTGCATCTTTCCGCCAGGACAGTCCACTGAACATGGCGTTATTAGATTCAAGGGCAAGCAGGTTGCCGGTCAGNGCATTGAACAACTGCACACCGTTACCGGTTCGCCCTTTGGCGGCAATCGTCATGGCTAGAAGTGCACCGTCGTCCTGCCACGCAAACGCCGACACGTTCGCGAACTGCATATCAGCACCAGAGCTCAGGTCCCTCACCACGAGGTCGGACCCGGTCGGGTCATCGGGAGGACCAGCATCGTGTTCTTCAGGTTCGTCGTTGCGCAGAGGTAAATCTCGATGCACAGCCAGGTACGCACCGTTTTCGCTGAAGGCGAAGGTTGCGACGTTGTTGATGACCTCAACGTCGAGCGTCGTCAGGTCTAGGAGCCCCATGTCTCTCTGTTCCGGTTCTCCAGATGCTTGGAGTTTAGCTGCAGCTTCTTCTGAGCGGCCGATTCCATAGGCCAACCAGTTTGAGTCAGGAGAGAACGCAGCATCTTCACCGAATGGGGCGACGGTTCCCACCTCGGTCACTGTATTCGCGATCCTGAGCTCATCCTCGCCGTTTGAGCGCGTGATCGGATACGCAAGCCACTCACCATCATGCGACAGCACGCCGTTGCGACCCAGAGTTTCCCATTGACCATACTCGGTTGCTGTTGGTGGCACCGGTTCCTGTGCAGCAACGCTCATGGACGCGGCGAAGAGGAGCGCCACGGCGAGAAGTCGTCGATGACGCATTGTCACAAGTAAAGGTGGTGGGGGAGAGGAAGTTTGGTCAGTTGTCATCTAGAGCACCTCTTGCAACCGATTCGACGTTAATACAGATGGACTAGGGGTAATGCGAACATCTCCATGGCTCATGCAAGATCGTCAGTAATCACAGGCTAAGGGAAGGCATGTCACCGCCACCATGACTATTCGGCGAGCGCATGCCAGTTTGAGACCACGTGCTCCGCTGTCCGCCATGCAAGTGCTTGTACGGTCAGCGTGGGATTGTGCGCACCACTGGTCCCCATGACTGAGGCGCCGAGGATGCCAAGATTTGGGACCTCGTGTGAAATCCCGAAGCGATTCACTACGTTTGTTTCCGGACTGTCGCCCATGCGGGTTCCACCATAGGCGTGCGTTGAAACTCCCATGGTTCTACCGAGACCAGCCCGCGTTACCTCAGTAGCACCTGCGTCACGGTACCATTGCACCATCTTCTCTTGGAGAAAGGAGGCGATTGCCAGTTCGTTCTGCTTGTACTCGCCCGTGATCCGGATGACCGGAAAGCCGAGTGGGTCGGTTACGACCGGGTCTAGGTCTAGGTAGTTCGATTCGTAGGGGAGCGTGGTCTTTTGGATGTAAGTACTGTGTGATCGGTCGGCGTTCTCCTTGATAAAGGCTTTCCACGCAGACCCCCAGCTTGGTGCGCGGCCAAAGGTGCTCATCCCCGCGGCCGTGATAGGGCGTCGGTCGGACATCACCCACAGGTTGCCACCGCCGATAAAGTCCAGATTAGTGTGGTCGAAGTTGTCGTCGGCCCAATCATCAATGGCAACACCTTGTGCTGGCAGCCCGTACCACGCCTTTAGATCAAACGGAAAGAGCGCCGAGACTCCTGCCCCTTGGTGGTGGCTGAAATAGTGTTGGCCAACCTGTCCGTGATTGTTCGACAGCCCAAGGGGGGAGCTACCTGAAGTCGACAGTAAGAGGAGGCGCACATTTTCATAGGTGTAGCTCGCCAGGAGTACGAACTTTGCTGGTTGGAAAAATTCTTCGCCGTGTTGGAGATAGGTCACCCCGGTCGCTCGTCCTTCGGAATCCGTTTCAATTTCGGTGACATGTGCGTAGGTGACGATCTTAAGACGCCCGGTTGCTTCGGCTCTCGGGATTGTCGTAACCGCAGTCGAGTTCTTGGCGTCAACATGACAGCCGCCCTTATTGCAAAACCCGTGATACACGCAGCCTGAACGGTCTTGGTAACGTCGCGAATTAATCGCGGCGGGGCCAGGAAAGGGATGCCAGCCGAGACCGCGGGCGACCTCCGCCATTCGATTGAGGAAGCTGGTCCATCGAAGCGAGGGCATCGGGTACTCGCGTTGTCTCGGTCCCTCAAACGGGTTCCCCCGCGGGTCAATCCTCCCGTTGATATTACCGGCCTGTCCTGAAACGCCGACTTCACGTTCGATGCGGTCGTAATATGGTTCAAGTTCGTCATAGCCAAAAGGCCAGTCTTCAATCGTGGTACCTGGCGGCAGACGCGACGTGCCGTATCGCTGTTGCGTCTCGCTGGCGACCTGAAAATCCCAAGGGTTGAGTCGCCAGCTTTGACCCCAGTAGTGAAGCGAAGTACCACCGACGGCGTTCATCATGGGATGACTTTCGGCTTGGACCGCATCGACCGAACTATTCGGGCGGACGGTTGGTATCTCCCGGCTGGCTTTTTGGACTGCGAACGGCCAGTCGCGCACATTGTTGCGGATTTCGTCTGGGGCAAAATCACGGCGTGTTAGCCGACTACCGGCTTCGAGTCCAACGACTTGGAGCCCGGCCTCGGTCAATGGGAGCGCTGCCCCGCCCCCAGCGGCGCCGAGTCCTACGATGATGACATCGGTGGTGGGTAACCTAGTCGCCATGCTGCGGGTCCCGGAGCGATAGCTGTGCACTCGCTTTGGTAAACGTCTCCCAGTCATAGGCGGACCGGTGATTGGGCTGAAGCTCGTTCGCCTCTAAGCGCTGCTGAGCGGCTGGCGTAACCGCTGTGCGGACTCCTGGGTAGCCTAGCAGGTCCCAGCCAACGAAGTCATGGTTTCCGCCATAGTAAGGATCGCCGAACATACCTTCGAGCACGTGCCTTCGCACCATGGCAAAAAATACCGATGAGTCCTCCAAGAATCCCGTTGCACTACCGGCT
>PAWT01000014.1 GCA_002714165.1 Acidobacteriota bacterium | reverse complement strand
TCATGAGGAACACAACTAAGAACTGGTCGAGGCGTAAGTTTCTCACATCAGCCGGGGCGACTCCGCTAGTCGGCGCGCTCGCAAGTGGCTGTACTACTCCGCCAGAACCAACGATCGCAACCGAAAATATTTACGATCACCTGAACGTTAGACCGTTTATCAACGCCGCGGGAACCTACACGGCACTAACGGCTTCACTGATGCCGGTTGAAGTTAAAGCGGTGATGGCTGAAGCCTCTCAACAGTTCGTATCCCTTAATGAATTACACGCCGCGGCCGGCGCGCGGATTGCCGAACTCGTCGGGGTGGAGGCAGCACTCGTCACTTCGGGATGCGCTGCCGCCTTAACCCAAGCTACTGCGGCCTGCGTCTGCGGACGAGACCAGGACGCTATCCGGCAGGTGCCCAATACCACTGGCCTGAAAAACGAAGTAATCATCCAGCGTTCCCACCGCTTCGGCTATGACCATGCAATCCGGAACGTCGGGGTTAACTTGGTAGAAGTTGAAACGCGTGCAGAAATGGAGGCCGCGGTCAGTGCCAAAACGGCGATGCTGTTTTTTCTCAACGTGACAAATAATCTCGGCCAAATCCAACGAGAGGAATTCGTTGAAATTGGCCGCCAGACTGGAATTCCCACACTCATCGATGCGGCCGCCGACCTACCGCCCGCCGACAACCTACAGGCTTTCACACGACTAGGCTTCGACCTTACCGCATTCAGCGGGGGGAAAGGTTTGCGCGGACCGCAGTGTTCTGGCCTGTTACTGGGTCGACCGGACCTCATCGAAGCCGCCTATTTAAACGGGTCGCCCCACGGGAACTCGATTGCTCGCCTAGCAAAGGTCGGCAAAGAAGAAATCGTTGGATTGATGCGCGCTGTCGAGCTGTACCTTGAAAAAGACCATGAAGCGGAGTGGGCCGAATGGGAAGCGCGGGTCCGTTCAATTACCGACGCCGTCGCCAATATTCCAGGGGTTGAGGGTGAGCAGTTTGTCCCTGAAATCGCCAACGAAGTTCCACACGCGGGTATTACGTGGGACCCGAACCGCATCGCGTTGACGCGAGGCGAAGTTGCCCAAGCGTTGCGTGAGGGTCATCCGCGCATCGAACCACGTCCGGGTGCAGATGACGCCTATCGACTCGATATTGGTGTCTGGATGATGGAGCCCGGCGACCACGAAATAGTAGCTGGTCGTGTTGCCGACATTCTGACCCAAGCCTCCAACACCTAGCGCAGGTCAAATAGTTCAGGGCTCACCAGCACCCTGCCAGGGGGTCCCGGCACGGCCGTTCAGGTCCCAAACGACCCGTCCGCCCCGTATTGTTAACTCGGCTTCAAGCTTTCGGTCACCTGAAAGCGTCTGACCAACAACATCCAGAAAGCCAAATGCACCGTGCCGGATGCCGATTACCGCCACGTCGGCCGGCGCGCCGACACCTAGGTGACCAAGGTCCTCTCTGTCGATGACCCTAGCTGCCTGCCACGTCGAACGGTCAATCACATCGGGCAGAGACATCCCCAAATTAAGGAACTTGGACATAACATTGAGCATGTCCTTCATGCCGCCGTTCATACTGCCATTGTGAAGGTCCGTACTAATCGTGTCTGGCGGAAACCCCTGTCGCATAGAGGGTATGGCTTGATCGAATCTAAAGCTCCCTCCTCCATGTCCGACGTCGAAAAGTACTCCCCGTTCACGCGCCTCGAACACAAATGGCCTCAGGCGCCCTGCGGCGTCGACAAGTGAAATTCGTCCATCGACTTTGGCATAGGCGTGGGTCAAGAAGTCTCCTGGCCGAAGATGCTCAAGGAGAAGTGATTGCAGTGACAGAGGGGGCTCATGGCCACCAAAATCGACCGCGACTGGAACGCTAGCTAGACGACCTGCTTCCACAGCCCTATCAACCGGGTCCCACTCCTCCCCGAAATAGTGCGCCACCTTTACACCCACCACGATCTCTGGAAACTGGATCGCACGCATTGCGGTGAGCTTCGAGTCCATATCAGCAAGATTCTGCTCGATAGGCCCACCCTTCATCCCATTCCCTACAATATTGAGGAAAGCCAAGACTCGTGTCTGGGAACGGTCAACCACCTGTTCCTTGAACTGGATGAAATTTCGCCAGCCTGATCCGCCTAGGTCCACCACAGTGGTTACCCCTGACCGAAACGAAAAGGCGTCGGGCTGTACCGCACTATAGCCGTCACTTAAGTACGAGTCCGGTGTGGTCCCGTAAAACACATGCGTGTGCAAATCAACAAGACCCGGCGTCACGACGAAACCAGTCGCATCGATAACGGTGACGGCACGCGCAGGACTAATGGTAGCGGCGATCTCGGCAACACGACCATCGGTAATTCCAACATCCATGACAGCATCGATCCCGTTTCGAGGGTCGATTACCCGGCCGCCACTGATCACCAGGTCTAGTGATTGAGCACCCGTCGTGCTAGCGCCCAGGAGAAGGAAGAATAGAAATACAACAATGCCTCGAATTTGCATGACTCCTCCAATGAACAGACTATTCCTAGTCCTAGAACACATCGAAATCCTGACCGCTTACAAGAGGCCCCGCATAACCAGCTGAGCGCACCTCTTCGACTAACTCCTCGTCGCTGACTCCAAAATAGAGCTGATGGTAAAGCACTAAAGTTCCCGGGCGAGCCGTGTTCGCAACCCGTGCCACCTGTGCGGGAGAGGTATGGGCGGCGCGATGATAACGCTGCCAATCTTCCGTCCGACGAGATGGAGGGTCTGGTCCAGCGGATAGGCCTCGTTCAGAAAACACTTCGTGGAGAAGGAGGTCGGCGCCACGGGCGTGTTCGACGAGGCTGTCACAGTAAGTTGTGTCGCCCGAGATTACGATTACCCGATCGCCCGTTTCGAAACGATAGCCGTAGGCCTCCTGCTGTTCGTGGCAGACGGGAAAACCGGTAACCCGTACCCGCTCATCCTCAAATTGGAATGTCCCATCGATCTCATGGACCTCTGAGTTGTAGCCATGAGTTAGCACAGGCTGCAACCCTTCAGTCCGGACTCTAATGTCCGCAGCGTACGCTGCACGTAACCCATCGGTCAGTGCTTTGAGTCCTGATGGGCCGTAGGCTACAACCCGTTCTTCTCGGCGCCACCAAAGCGCCCAAAGAAGGTCCGCGTAATCAAGCACGTGGTCACTGTGGAGATGGGTAAAGAATACGCGGTTCGGCCAAGCTAAAGCTTCGACACCCTGCTGCGCCACTTCGACCGTCCGGAGAAAAGCGCCCGGTCCGAGATCGACGAGGTAGGCAACGCCCCCTGTGATGATAGCGACCGATGCCCCAACCTTATTCTGGTCGAGAAACGGCGTACCGCTCCCAAGAAGAATGACTTGTGTACGTGCTGGGTCAACCGGTTGGAGCACTTGGGCCGAAACCACCGCCTGCACCCCGATCGTTGCCGAAAAAAGTCCTGTCGCTACTGCTAAACCTACAAGCAGGGTGCGGATGTTATGTCCCTTGCACCAATCTGTAACTAGCAATACCACCTCCTGAAAGTGGGTCGGCACCCGTGTAACTATGCTTCGTTCCAATAAATCACTCGGCGGTGTACCCATGTAGACACCCTCACCGTAGGAGTATAATGACCGACCTTACGGTAAGCCACTGTGATTAACCTTCGCATGGGGTTTCGGCAAGACGATTTCTTAGGAGAACACAATGCAGAAGCAAACGTGGCTGGTGGTCGTGGGCGTGCTCCTAACCGGAATCATTGGCACCTCTCAGTCGCGTGAGGTCGCGAATGAGACCGATTTTGAAGCGGCCATGAAAGACGTCGGGAAGAATTTCGGTGCCGTGCGCTCAGCAATGGAAGCCCGGGAGCGTGAGGCGGTGGCCAGCGGAGCTGAGAATCTTGTAAGCATCTTTGAGGGCGTCGAGGCCTTTTTCTCGGCACGTGAACTCGAGCATGGTGTAACCGTGGCAGGCCAGGCTATACAGGCAGCCGCCGACATCAAATCCGCGGTCGACAACGAGACGTTCGGTGAACTCGTTGGCGCCAGGGACCGTCTCGGCGCCACCTGCCGGTCGTGCCACACTGAATATCGCGAACAAGTTGAAGAAGGTGGCTTCCGCTTCAAGTCTGGAGTTCTCTAGCAAATCCGACAACCTTTTGTGTCCGATCCGGGAACCTACCGAGAGCAGGCGCCGACTTTGATTGACCTGCTATGCGTTGGTGTGACTTGACTCTATCCAGAAATAGTATTAACTTCTTTATCCGGATATACGGATGAATGCCTAAAAACAGCGTTGCTATTCTGAACCACATGTCGGCGCTCGCTGAGCCAACACGAACGCGTGTTCTCCTGATACTGGAGCGGAACGAACTCACTGTCTCAGAACTTTGCACCGTCCTACAGCTGCCACAATCGACAACCAGTCGCCATCTTCGTGCGCTCTCCGATTCGGGATGGATCACGGCACGAGCGGAAGGGACGAGCAACTGGTACTCGATGCTCCGCAACGGTCTAGACACCGTAGCAGAACAACTGTGGAGACTCGTAAGGGAGCAGGTCTCGGTGAGTTCTACCGCCGTCCAGGATTATCATCGACTCGAAGGAGTCCTTACCGAGCGTCGGACAACGTCGCAAGAGTTCTTCAGTTCCTCAGCAGGCCAATGGGACAGACTCCGGGATGAGCTATTTGGAGAAAGTTTCCACTTTCTCGCATTACCAGGCCTGGCCAACGACGAGTGGACGGTCGGCGACCTTGGATGTGGTACTGGCCAAGTGGCCACGTCCATTTCACCGTTCGTAAAGCAAGTGATTGCGATTGATAGCTCCATGGCAATGCTACAGGCGGCAAAGAAGCGAGTCGGTAAAATCAAGAATATCGAACTCAGACGTGGTGAACTGGAATCTTTACCGCTCGACAACACCACGCTTGATGCAGCCACTGTGATTCTTGTGCTACACCATGTGTCAGAACCAGAGCGGATTTTCTCTGAAATCGCACGCGTCTTAAGGCCGGGAGGCCGATTGCTAATTGTCGATATGTTGCCCCATGACCGTGAACACTACCGGCACCAGATGGGCCACGTCTGGCTCGGGTTTTCGGATGCACAAATCGAGAGATATCTGGAACAGTCAGGCTTCGAACGCATCCGAGTGACAGCATTACCTACCGATGCGCGCGTCAAGGGGCCCGCGTTATTTACGGCGACTGCTCACAAAGCATCGACCGTCGGAACGATCAACTAGCCGTACCAATTTTTATGGAGGACTCGATGACATCAATCGCTACCAAACAGGCACATCCTTTCCTCGAAGCCAAAGAAGTAGGCCGACTCCCCTTCAAGGTCGCCGATTTGTCTCAGGCTGAATTTGGACGGAAGGAAATCCGGCTAGCCGAACAGGAAATGCCTGGGCTAATGGCACTGCGAAAAGAATACGACGGTCAACAACCGCTTCAAGGTGCGCGGATCATGGGTAGTCTGCACATGACAGTCCAGACAGCCGTTTTGATCGAAACCCTGACCGCCTTGGGCGCCGATGTTCGCTGGGTCTCGTGTAACATCTTTTCAACTCAAGATCATGCTGCTGCCGCGATTGCTGTGGGAAATCCCCAGACAGGTGGCACGCCAGATGATCCGAGGGGTATTCCAGTATTCGCCTGGAAAGGCGAGACGCTTGAGGAATACTGGTGGTGTACGAAACAAGCATTGCAGTGGCCTGACGGTTCTGGTCCGACGCTAATCGTTGACGATGGCGGTGATGCAACACTACTCATCCATAAAGGCTATGAATTCGAGCAAGTCGGAACAGTTCCGGACTTTAAAGTCGATACTGACCCTGAAGAATGGGGCGTGATTCTAGACTTGCTTCGAACGATCCAGAGTGAAGACCAGAACTATTGGCGAACGATCGCCTCCTCAATGCAAGGTGTGAGCGAAGAGACGACTACCGGGGTCCATCGCCTGTATCAGATGATGGAGGCTGGCACCCTGCTCTTTCCAGCGATCAACGTCAATGATTCTGTTACGAAGAGTAAATTTGACAACGTGTATGGTTGTCGCCACTCGCTCCCCGACGGCCTAGCAAGAGCAACCGACGTTATGCTCGGCGGAAAGACGGCAGTAGTGTGCGGCTACGGTGAAGTCGGAAAAGGCTGCGCTCAAGCGCTGCGCGGCCAAGGCTGCCGGGTGGTGATCACTGAGATCGACCCGATCTGTGCGCTCCAAGCAGCAATGGAGGGCTACGAAGTTGCAACGCTCGAAGACATGGTTGCAAAAGCCGATTTCTTCATCACGGCCACAGGCAACTTTGACATCATCACCATCGACCACATGAGAAGGATGAAGGACAAAGCAGTCATCGGGAACATCGGTCATTTCGATAATGAAATCGACATGGCTGGGCTAAAACGAGCCGAGGACGTAGAACGGATCAACATTAAGCCCCAGTATGACGAGTTTCGGTTTTCTGATGGCCACAGCGTTATGCTGCTCGCCGAAGGACGACTACTCAACCTCGGTTGTGCAACAGGACATCCTAGTTTTGTGATGTCGGCCTCATTCACCAATCAAGTAATTGCACAGCTTGAACTCCAGGCAAATAAGGGTAGTTACGAAAAGAAAGTCTACATGCTACCCAAGGAACTGGATGAGAAGGTTGCCCGCCTACACCTCGATCACGTGGGTGTGCATCTGACCCGTTTATCAAAAAAGCAGGCCGACTATATCGGCGTGCCAGTGGACGGACCATACAAGCCGTCTCACTATCGGTATTGATGCCCCGTTGGCCTCTCAAGAGCACGAGCCACGAGGGGTAGCCTGCTGGTGGGGGGCTCTCTTACGAGTCTCACACCTCTGGACCTATGGTTCCGCTAGTTCGGCCGGCATTTCAAAAATAAGGTCGCGGAACACATCGGGTTCGTGAAAACTGTCGCCGTTCGGTGGTGACCATGCCGCAAACACCACATTCTCCGTCGGCCGGCGCTCTCCGTCTGGGCGCTTGATCCTAAACACATTAAACCGCCACCGATTAGAAGGCGCCGGCGGCAGCACAATCGCTGACGCTGAAGGCAATGACCGAAAACCCTCCCACGGTAGAAAAGCCACGGCGGTCCACCCCGCGGTCCGACCATCTCGATACTTATTCAGCCGCACGTGACTCTCAAGACCTTCAAGGTTCCATGCAAGGTCCATCTCTCTGTCCGGCATTCCGCTTACCATTCGAACGTCAGTGACCACATTGTTCGGGCTGATTTCAATCTCGGCGTAGTTTTTACCCGACCGATCGAGATCCAAGAAAATCTCGACGACCTCCTCTTCCCAAATCGGATCATCGCGGTTCGTCATCGTGAACCACGGGTTCGGGTCCGTAGCATCAAACCGAACATAAAGCCCCTCGTTGTTCCACAGCGCACGAAACTCGGTCTCATAGAGCGTCGGACCGTAATTGAAGTAGTGAGCCTCCCACCACGGTGATTCGTTGTTCAGAAGCGATGCAGTGGCCGCGCTAGTCCAAGCAACCCTGAATTCAGGAGTAACTACGCGCTGCCCCGCACTAATCATAGTGGCGCTAACCACAACCATCAGGCCGCCGCACACCGCACGTCCCATAGCTGCCTCCATCCATCGAGACTCTTCATTTCACACCTCAATCCCCAACACCCGTTCAGCATTCCCATGGTAGACCTTTCGGAGAATTGGCTCAGACAGTCCAAGGCCGTAAATCCGCCACCGCCCCTGAGGTGGTATGGGGGCGGGCGCATAGTCGAAGTACTCGTCTTCGGTCTCAAGAAATCGGTAGTAGATCTCATACAAGGCTTCACCGAACACTTGCTGGGGCGTTTCGTCACCTTCCGGGGCCGGAATCGCATCGGTACCAAACAGAATCCGATCCTGATAGGTATCGAAGAAACGGCGTGCTGCTCGAGGCTGGCGACCCAACTCGCCAATTCTGGCACCAATCTCCACGCAGACATTCGAAAAACGGTCGAGCGTCTCCCCCACTGCTGAAAGATTCTCTGCCGAGTGGCCCACGTGTAGACCAATAAAACTAGTCCGGGGATGACGCGCGAACACCCGGTCCCGTGCAGCCAACAAGTCGGCATTGCTGGGAAAGTCCGCGCCATGGAACGACCAATCTGGGTGTGCGTGCAATTCTTCGTAACGCTCATTGAAGCGATCGATCGGTAGAAAAAACGCTTCCGGATCGGACACGTGAATCGCAACGGGCATGTTGAGCGCAGCGCAGGTTTCCCACATCGAGTCAAAGCGGGGGTCATCGATGGCAATGAGAGGGCCCCGTGTGATTTGTTCACGTAAGTACAGTCCAAGTGTTTTCGTGATCTTGAGCCCTCTCGCTCCAGCTGCGTAAGCCCGCTCAATCTGGTCAGCTTGAAAGGTCGGGTAATCCGGTGATGCCACGTGATTCCACGATGGCTCCGTAAAGCTGATGAACCGACCGGGGTGGGCCTCGTCAAACTCCCGCCGCACTTCCACCAACCCCTCACCGACTCCCCCGGTGAGGTTGACCATCGTCCGGACTCCCTTGCGGTCCATCACTGGCAAAATGTCGACTGGTTCACCAAATTTCCTGATTCGTTCACCGAACGGCTCTATGCCCAGCGGCACCGCTGACCATGTGACATGCGTATGTACATCGATCACCGGGAAGCGCGGCCTCTCAACACGGGTTTCGCCCACGTGAAGCATGCCACGCGGCTCGAATTCTGAAAGCGCTATCGCCTCGTTCGTCGTGGTGTTTTCAACCGATAGGTCTTCCTCAACCGACCTTCCGCAAGCTGCACTGAGCGTGGAAATGCTTCCCGCCAGCCATTCTCGTCGACTCCATCCCATCGTTGTTCCTTGTCTCTATCTTCGTTCGAGGGGGGTCACCCAACGACCTCGTTGAACACGCGCACATAATTGCCACCAAGAATTTTCTCGATCGTTGCTGGAGAATATCTGCGGGCATCTAAAGCCTCGGCCAGATGCAATAACCGTTTCGGATGACTGAGTTCAGGCACTCGCATATGCCGGATCTCCCAAGATAATTCAGGAAACTCATTTCGCCGCCGCTCAAAGCTGCGATTGTGATCAGCCACCTCGGTTGGACGCATCGCCGTCATATCAACCACATCTTGGTCGGTCCCCACACCCACAGCATCTTCGCCTCCTAAGTTAATAACGTGTTCAACGTGTGCGATGAAGTGGTCCATGGAAATCTCGGGGTCCTGAGTGAGCCAACCACTTTGGTTATAAACACAAAAAACGCCTCCCCGTTCAGCAAGGGCCCGGATATTGCGGTCGCTAACGTTCCGTCGATGAGGACAGAGCGCTAGACATCCGGAATGGGAATAGATGACCGGCTTTGTCGAGGCTAGGATGACATCGAGCGAGGACCGCTCGCCAACGTGGGAGAGATCGACGATGATCCCTAGGTCTGCGAAAGCTTCGATCGCCTGGAACCCGAAACGGCTCAGCCCAGCGTTTGTCTTCTCCCAACAGCTGTCCACCAGGTAATTCCGGCCCCCATCAGCAAGTTGAATCTGACGAACCCCAAGCCCTGCAAACGTGCGTAACTTTCCGAGGTCCCATCCAAACGGAGCAGCCATCTGGAAGCAGTAGATAAAACCAACGAGCCCCGCACGTTTCGCGGCGTTAAGTTCCTCGACCGTCGTAACCTTACGAAAAACATCGGGGTGGGTGGCTACGATCGTATCCCACGTAAAAATGCGGTGTTTAACCGCAGCAAACATGTTCTCCACTTGGCTTAATTCGGCAAAATTTGAAGTCATGTTCATTGCCATCGCCGTAATTCCCGAAGTGCGAAGCGCCTCAATTTTGTCGTCGGTCAGGTACTGTACAAACGTGCGAGGCGGCGGTTCCATGGCAAAGCACATTGCATCGACCGCGTACGCACGAGCGTAGATATCTGCTGCCGAGTCGGATGGCTGCGCATTGGCCGAGGGCCTAGCTGACGCTCCAGCGATCGCGCCCACACCGACTGTGCCGATAAATTCTCGACGATTCATAGAAAACATCCTTTCGATCGAACTATGGGAAATAAGCGCCCTGAAGCGCCACTACCGGAGCCTAGCATAGGTCAGGTTCCTACTCCGGCCCGAAGCAACTCCGAGCTATAATGCCCGCTCTTGAACCTGCATTTCGGAGGTGCGCATGCAATCAGGTATATACATCGCCGCATTGACCGGCACCGTCATCGCCGTCGGTGTGATCAACGCACAGTCGGGTCTCTCGATGGCTCACGACTCCCGGACGTTTGAACTCCGCACTTACACGGCGGAGCCTGGCAAGCTCGAAGCCCTACATGCTAGGTTTCGGGATCACACGACCGCACTTTTTGAGCGGCACGGCATGACGAACGTCGGTTATTTCGTCCCAACTGACCGAACGGATACCCTCATATACATCCTGGCGCACGAAAGTCGTCAGGCAGCAGAAAGATCCTGGCAGGGTTTCGGGAATGATTCGGATTGGCAGGATGCGGCAGAAGCATCTCGGGTAAATGGGCGACTGGTCGCAAACGTCGATTCTGTGTTTATGAGTGCAACTGACTATTCACACCTAAAATGACGACAGCGATAATGACTCATCTGCGCCGCTACGGCATCTTCAGCCTGGTACTCATACTTATCGGGTGTCAGCCCCCATCATCAGAAGAACCGGGGTCACCAGCATTCGATGTGGTTGAAACTTCGATTATAGAGATTCACGCCGCAATGAAGGCCGGTGAGTTAAGTGCGAGGACTTTGGTCAACGCATATCTCGCACGCATCGAAGCATACGATAAACAGGGACCAGCGCTAAACGCCATCGTGACTATCAATCCACATGCACTAGCCCGCGCCGACGAACTCGACCAAGCATTCGAGGCATCTGGCCTAACAGGTCCACTCCATGGTATCCCCGTTATCGTAAAGGACAACTACGACACGTTCGCTTTGCCAACAACTGCTGGTTCACTATCGCTGGCGGGGTCCATCCCGCCAGACAACGCATTCCAAGTTCAGCGAATCGTGGATGCTGGCGGCATCGTCCTCGCAAAATCAAACATGGCAGAGTTTGCTTTCTCTCCATATGAGACGGTCGGTTCAGCGTTGCCAGGTTATACACGAAACCCGTATGACTTGAGGCGCGTTACCGCGGGGTCAAGTGGCGGCACCGCAGCGGCTGTGGCAGCAAGTATGGGCACCGTGGGCCTCGGCACTGATACCGGTAATTCAATACGCGGACCGTCATCCCATCAGAGTCTTGTCGGCATCCGCTCGACAATGGGATTGACGAGCCGGGACGGCATCGTTCCACTCAATCTATCCCGCGACATCGGGGGCCCAATGGCCCGAACGGTTGCCGACGCCGTCATCGTGTTTGACGTCATCGCCGGCACCGATTCTGCTGATGCCATAACCGAACAGGCCGACGCCCGTCGGGTGAATTATCGTGAGCTCTTAGAGGTGGACGATCTACAGGGCAAACGACTAGGTGTGCTCCGTGAGATGTCGGATGAATCCGCCGACCCCGAGGTTATTGCTAGACTCAACGAAGCTATCGAGGACTTGCGTCGACTCGGGGCGACGGTCGTTGACCCGGTCACGTTGCCTGAAGACGACGTAGCTGAGGAAGAGCGGCTGCCCTGCAGCTATTTTCGGTTCGACCTAGAGCAATATCTGACTAGTCTCGGACCAGAAGCCCCGTTCAAAACCCTGCAAGAGATTATCGATTCAGAAAAGGTCCATCCAAACATCCGTACACGATTGGAATCGGCCCAGGAAGCCGCTGACGTCCCAACGAACCAACCCGGATGTGCCCAACAGGCCACTAGAGAGGAGCGTCTCCGGCACCGCGTCAGACAAACGCTTCAAACTAACCAGCTCGATGCATTGATTTATCCCACCTGGGACAATCCACCGCGTCTGATTGGCGATCTAAACACTCCACACGGTAACAACAGCTTTCAGTTGTCTCCGCCTACAGGATTTCCAGCCATCACTGTACCGATGGGCTTTGTCAGTGACGGTCTTCCAGCCGGCTTGCAGATTCTGGCCGATGCCTGGGCAGAATCGACACTAATCACTATCGCCTACGCGTACGAACAAGCTACACAGCACCGGGCGCCGCCCAAGACAACGCCAGCCCTAAACTAGTAAAAAATATGGTTGATTAAATGATGAAGTTCTGACCATAACTATCCACACACTAGAAAGTAATCGCCTGTATCGAGAGGAAACATTATGAATCGAGTCAAACATTCTCGTCGCCACTTCCTGCGTAACAGTGTCGCTGCATCCGCTGGCGTATGGGCGGTTCCAACCGCACTAACCGCTGGCGCAACAGCTGATAACGACAACTACCTCGAAGTGGGGCTGCCGAAGTCTTCGCTCTTAACGCCGGCCCTGTGTGTCGACCTGGACAAACTCGAAGCCAACATTGACACGATGCAGAACACCGTATCGCGTAATGGCATCGGCGTCCGACCTCATACAAAGACTCACAAGTGCCCAGCGATCGCCCATCTCCAGATGGAGAGAGGCGCCGTCGGCATTTGCACGGCCAAACTTACTGAGGCTGAGGTTATGTTCGAGCACGGTCTTCGACAGATCTTGCTGACCACCGTCAACGTATCGGCCGCAAAGATCCGTAGAGCCATGCAGCTACGAAAGCAATGCGATGGTTTTATCCAAGCAGTCGACACCGAAGGAAATGCACGGGAACTTAACGATGCGGCACGTGAGGCTGGCATCATCGCTGATGTTACAGTTGACGTCGATCCAGGTGGACACCGTTCTGGAATCACTCCCGGCGAGCCCGCGCTCACGCTTGCGCAACTCGTTGACCGCCTCAGCAACCTAAGACTACGCGGCATGCTGTGCTACGACGGTGGCTCGCAGCATGTCTCTGGATTTTCAGCTCGCCGGACCCAAGCGATCGAACGCATGTCACCAGCGGCTGAGACATTTTCGATGATGCAGCAGTCGGGCCTGAACGTCGAAATTTTCAGTGGTGGCGGAACAGGCACCTATAACATCGATCATGCGACCCCAGGCTTCACCGATATCCAAAGCGGCAGCTACGTCTTTATGGATGCTTCGTATTTGGGCATCGGCGGGCAAGACAACGACGAGGTTTATAGCGATTTCAAACCTTCACTGACCATTTTGACCACGGTGGTTAACGCGCAGTATGAAGGACGTGCGACTACTGACGCCGGCGCGAAGAGTTGCACGATCAACCGGCCTTGGTCGATCATCATCGGGGAAACCGGCATGAGTTACACCAGCGGGTCGGATGAATACGGCTCAATCCGCTATGAAAATCCGAGCCGGGTCTACCAGTCTGGCGATCGCCTCGAGTTAATCACTTCGCACTGCGACCCGGTCGTGAATCTCTACGACAAGATCTACGCGATTCGGAACGACAGCGTAGAGGCAGTCTGGCCGGTTGCTGGCCGAGGCAAAAACCAGTAACTTTTTATCTATTTGCCTTGCCCTAGCTAGAGACTGCGCGACCTTTGGCAGTCACGATCACCACGACGCCGGTAATGATCACGGCTGAGCAGAGGAGCGTCCACGCGCTGACCTGTTCGCCTCCGATAACAGCACCGAGCACAAGTGCAATGATCGGATTAACGTAGGCGTAGGTCGCTGCTTTCGTTGGGGTGGACGCACGCAACAAGAACAGATACGCAGCATACGCCAATGAACCCGGCCCAATGAGATAGGCCATCGCCATTACTGACCGCCAGGATATGAGCGCAAGGTCGACCTGACTCAGTTCACCGCTGATGGTGCTCATGCACAGTAAAGTGACGCCACCACTAACCATTTGCATCCCGACCGTGATGGTTTGCGATGATGACTGCCTCGCATGCCTTGAGTAAACCGAGCCAGTTGCCCAACTTAGCGTCGCAAACACCAGCGCAAGCGCTCCGACCGGGTGGATCTCACGGACTCCCCCCACCGCCACCGGGTTCACCAACAATGTCATCCCAGCCAGGCCAATCACCAGGCCAAAAAAAACAGTGCTTCCTGGATTTAAACCACCAGGTCGTGCCCAGTCAATTAATACAATCCAGAGCGGAACCATGGCAATCAGAAGCGCCGTCAGCCCTGATGGTACGAACTGTTCTGCCCACGTAACCCCACCGGTGCCGCCAGCGACCATTAACACGCCAACGAGCGCGGCAGGCCGCCAGAGCGAGCTGGACGGAAGTTTCGCACCTCGTGCAATCGCCCAGCCAATAAAAAGACTGCCACCAATACAGAAACGTACCCCGGCCATAAAGAACGGCGGAATCGTTTCGATACCGAATCGGATTGCTAGATAGGTCGACCCCCACACGACGTAGACCGTAGCGAAGGCGATGAGGACCAGTGGTCTGACGTTAAACACCAGCGTGATAAAAGCGGTGATGATGGAGCCCAGCGCTGCCTTCAGGCTGCCCAGAGTAGACGATAGCAGAGTGCACCCAGCACTCCTCCGACAAGGGGTCCCACGACCGGGACCCAGGAGTAAGCCCAGTCAGAATCACGCTTACCCGGAATCGGTAGAAAAAAATGCGCGATTCGAGGACCTAGATCTCTCGCTGGGTTGATGGCATATCCGGTCGGCCCACCCAGTGAAAGTCCGATCGACCAGACCAACATACCCACCAACAAAGGTCCCATTCCCATCGGGAACCCTGTTTCGGGAGCGAGGTTCTCCGGCGATAAGATGGCGAGCACGCCAAGAACGAGAATAAGGGTGCCAATGATCTCAGTCACAACATTAGCGCCGAATTGGCGGACAGCCGGAGCCGTGCAAAAGACAGCCAACTTGAGGTCAGGGTCCGCAGTGCCTTGCCAGTGCGGTCGGTAGGCAAGCCAGACGACAACACCACCTAGAATCGCCCCGAGCAGTTGACCTGCAATATAGATAGGTACATCGGCCCAAGGAAAACGACCAATCGAAGCGAGACCGACAGTCACAGCTGGGTTGATATGAGCACCGCTCACACTCCCAACCGCGTACACCGCGACAGAAACAGCGAGGCCCCAGCCGGTTGCAATAACCATCCACCCACTCCCCTCACCTTTCGAGCGGGTTAGTAAAACGTTGGCCACCACACCATCACCTAAAACAACAAGAATCATCGTGCCTATCAGTTCGGCGACAAAAGCTGACATAGGTTCTCGTCTTTCTAATTGAGACGCAGATGGCGAATTATATATGAGAATCTTCGAGTAATTGGGGTGGTCCTGCAACCGCATTGGCTGCAACCGAATAACCAACTTTCGTTCACGATCAATAATAGGGTCGTATGTCCCTCCGGATTGATAGTTCTCATCGACGCTACAACCCACTGCTCGACGAATGGGTTCTAACATCGCCGCAACGGTTAGAACGACCGTGGCAGGGCCGAATCGATGAAGGAGCGAAGAACGATCGAGCTACATACGACCCGGAGTGCTACCTCTGTCCAGGTAACACTCGGGCAAGTGGAAAAGTAAATCCTGGATACACAAGTACATATGCCTTTGACAATGATTTTCCGGCATTCACGAGCTCGAGACCTATTGATGGACCTCAGTCATCTAGGCTCTTGCGCACTGAGGGTGTGGTCGGCACGTGCCGCGTGCTCTGCTTTTCGCCTCGACATGACCTGGCTTTATCTCGAATGACAGCGAGCGGTGTTCGCGCGGTGGTTGACGCTTGGAGCGAGGAGACCGAGCGTGCCACGAGACATGCCGCAGTCCGATACGTTCAGATTTTCGAGAATCGCGGCGAATTGATGGGGTGTAGTAATCCACACCCCCATTGCCAGCTCTGGGCAGTCAACCACGTGCCGACTATTCCGGCTCGGAAACAAACAACGCAGCGCCTTTATTACAAGACACACGACAGAGATCTGTTGGGTGACTATCTAGACGTGGAGCTTACGGAAGGCGAACGTATCGTATCGGCTAACGAAGGCTGGGTCGCGCTAGTGCCGTTCTGGGCGGTGTGGCCGTTCGAAATCATGGTAGTACCCCGTCGTTACGTTGCCGGCCTCATTGACCTCAGCGCCGACGAACGTGCCAGTCTAGCAACGATCGTCGCTGACGTTACAAAGCGATACGATGCTCTCTTTGACTGCGAATTCCCCTATTCGATGGGATGGCACGGCCAGCCTTCCGACGGAACATTTCAAGACGGTTGGCGTCTTCACGCCGCTTACTACCCACCACTTCTTCGCTCAGCCACAGTCAGAAAGTTCTTGGTCGGCTACGAGATGACAGCTGAGCCGCAACGGGACCTAACCGCGGAAGAAGCCGCTGCTCGACTCCGCACTCCATTCGAACTTAATGGAGGTGGTCCCTCAAGAGGGCAACCATCGTGAGCGTGGATCCTGCCGAGGTTGTCAACGACTTTCGGCAAGCGTTCAACGGTCAATCACCACCCCTCATCGCCAGAGCGCCAGGTCGTATTAATCTGATCGGCGAGCATACTGACTATCACGACGGATTTGTTCTTCCGGCTGCCATCGATCGTGAAGTTCTCATTGCGGCTGGCCCGCGAGATGACCAGACACTGCAGGTGTTGGCCACCGCCTACAACGAACACGCCACAATCGACTTACGCACTCTTCGGGTGGCCGGTGTAGCCGGCAAGACCCGTTGGACCGACTACATAGCTGGTACCGCTTGGGCACTTGGGGAAGCAGGTCACAAACTCGTAGGAGCCAACATGGCAGTGCGTAGCGACGTGCCAATTGGAGCCGGACTCGCGTCATCAGCCTGCTTAGAAATGGCTGTAGCACGCGCATTATGTGCGAATAGTGGAATTCCCTGGGATGCTGTGGTGATGGCAAAGCTTGCCCGGAAAGCTGAGAATGCCTTCGTCGGCGTGCAGTGCGGCATTATGGACCAGTTGGTATCCGGCATAGGCGTTGCAGGTCACGCGTTACTGTTGGATTGCCGGTCGTTGACGGTTGAACCGGTCACCATGCCAGTAGACCTGTCCGTCGTCGTAATGGATACTGGAATTCGACGGACGTTGGACACCACAGAATACGCTGCACGGCGTGATGCATGCACTGTCGCACTCAGGGTCATTCAAGAACGTCAGGCAAACATCCGAACGTTGCGTGACGTCGACCTCCCTCTTCTGGAATCGATCCGGCAGAAAGTGAGCATTGCCGCATTTAGGCGTGCTGCCCATGTCATCGCTGAGAACGCACGTCCCGTCCAACTTGCCGCGGCCTTCACGATTGGCGATTGGCAACTGGCCGGGAAGCTCATTAATGCATCTCATGCGAGCCTACGTGATCTCTATGAGGTTTCCACTCCTGAACTCGATCTCATCACAGACTTAGCGAAAGACACGGCGGGGTGTTACGGCGCCAGAATGACAGGTGCGGGTTTCGGCGGTAGTGCAATTGCGCTTGTAACTTCAGATGCTGTCAAGTCATTCATCTCACATGTGTCAGCTGCTTATCGGGCCAAAGGACCTTCGACAGGCGAGGTGTTTGCCTGTCAGTTAGTGTCAGGCGCTTCAATTCTATCTGTTTGACAGCGGGTCGTTGGATAGAACTCTGTAGCATTCGCATCTGGAGCCCTGCGACGTTCCCGTCAAGTCCTACCGATTCGCGTATGATGACGAACGTGACGTCAACGACTACGGCTCGCTACGCGCTTGTCTTCTCCTGTCTTGGTCATAGTTACATGCACTTGTTCGCGGTGTACTTCTTCCTCGTCGTATTGCCACTCGAGCGAGAGTGGGCCATGCCGTACCATGAATTGATCAGCCTCTGGACGATCGGCTCGCTCCTGGTGGGCGTCATGGCGCTTCCCGCTGGCTGGCTCGGGGACCGCTGGAGCGCACCAGGTATGTTGGTCCTGTTCTTTCTTGGTCTTGGCGGTGCAGCAATTATTTGTGGGCTCGCGACGTCACCAACCGTTATGTGGGCTGGCCTGTGCCTCCTCGGGGCTTTCGCTGCTATCTACCACCCGGTCGGCATCGCTTGGCTGGTTCGCACCACCTCGGAAAGCCGAGGCAAGGTGCTCGGCTTCAACGGAGTATTTGGGAACGCTGGCGTGGCCGGCGCAGGGCTCATCGCCGGAACACTGATTGACCTTTTTGGTTGGCGGATAGCCTTCCTTGCGCCCGGCGCCATCTCGCTGGCCACGGGAGTGGTCATGCTCTACTGTCTAATCAGCGGAAGGCTTACCGATGATGCTTCCCGTCGTCTCCCTGCACGGGCTGATGGTCAGACCGGACAGTTGCGGGCGTTTGTACTGCTACTAATTACAATGTTTGGAGGAGCGATCATCTACCAGGCTACGCAGATCGCACTCCCAAAAGTCTTTGCGGTGAGACTCGTGGAGTTTGTTGGTAGTTCGACATTCGGTGTTGGCGCATTCATCGCGCTCGTGTACGGGTTCGCCGGACTAACACAGGTCGCATCGGGCTACCTCGCAGATCGCTTCGACCTCAAAATGGTATATATCGGCACATTCTTGTTACAAATTCCAGTCCTCTGGATCGTTGCGAGTGCCGGCGGGGTATCACTTGTTGCGGCCTCAACTGTCTTGGTCATGGCTAACACCGGTTCGCTGCCAGCTGAGAACATGCTTCTTGCCGCCGCGACACCTGAGCAAAGACACGGAGTTGCTTTCGGACTGAAGTTTGTCCTCGCGTTCGGTGCAGCTCCGCTGGCAATCAGGCTGGTAGCTTACGTCAATGACACGACAGGCGGCTTCTCCCTCCTGTTCACCATCCTCACAACGGTGGGCATTGGGGTCGTTGTTGCCGCGGCGCTTCTGCCGAAGTTAAAGCGACCGCAAAAAGAATCCCGAGAAATCTCTCCTGAGCCAAACGCGCTCGCTGAGCACTCGGGCACTCTCTAAGCACCTTAGCTATGCTTGACCGCTTTCTGACGTTATACACCGCCGCACAGGGCTAGACTGTTCTACAATGGTCGGGATCCCACTGCATCGAAGATGACTCAATTTGACGATTTCCAGTACAACCCACCACCATCAGAATCGTCCAACGGTTCGCCTCGATGGCAATCCGTAGCAATCGTGGTGGGAGGCGTCGCGCTGGTCGCCGCAGCTATCGTCGCTGTATATCTCGTAAGCCGCGGTCCCAATGAGACGGTGCCGGCTGAAGCCCAGTCCGTCATCGAGTCAACGCCTCCTGAAATTAGTGTGACAGAACCCGACCCGGAACCGGATGTGCCCGAGACGGTTAACCTCCCTGCACTTGATGAGAGCGATGGTTTCGTTCGTGAACTCGTAAGCACACTGTCTGCACATCCAACGTTGGTCGCCTGGCTTGCAACGGATGAACTCATACGAACATTCGTGGTCGTTGTGGAAAATATCGCGGAAGGACAAACACCGGCGCGCCACTTAGGAGGTCTCTCGCTGAAAGAACCGTTTGGCACCGCGGGCAATCGCCAACAGTTAGTCATTGATCCGCGGAGCTATGCGCGCTACGACCTTATCGCCGACGCGTTTAATTCAGTGCACGTCGAGGGTGCCGCACAGTTATACGAACAACTTAAGCCGTTACTCGACGAAGCGTACCGAAATTTGGGACATCCCGACGGTGATTTTCACCAAGCCCTTACCCAAGCGGTGCGTCAGATCGTCGAGGTGCCAATCGTCGATGGCGAAATCGCACTTGTTTCGCGCACGGTTGCATTTCAGTTTGCTGATTTGTCACTTGAAAGACTAGCTCCAGTGCAGCGGCAAGCCATACGCATGGGGTCTCGCAACCTGCGATTAGTCCAGCAAAAACTTCACGAATTATCTAGCGCATTGGGATTAGAACCGTCCGTTACCCTGGGCTGATAGAATTGTTCCGCCTCGTTCTGCACACAAGGCCAAGACAGCAGTCCTCAACGACCTACACAGCCGTTTACTGCAAAACTCATGGCAAGAGGCTGGGAAAGCAAGGCAATCGAATCGCAGCAGGATGAGGCCTCACGCGAGCGTCAACCTGTTGACCGTCGAACCGACGCGCAGCGAGCGAGGGATGCCAAGCGCTACGAACTTTCACTTTCCCGTAGCCGGATAGCAGCCGACCTCGAACATGCAACACACCCAGCTCACCGAGAAACCCTCACTCGTGCACTTAGTGCACTCGACGCCCATCTGCGTGACCTAGACACGGAACCGTGAATCTCAAACTCCTCTAACGATCAACCCAGATTGGGGGAGGATTTATATCGTCGGTTGGGGTGGACCCGGGGTCCGCACGGCCGCTTCCTTCAAGCCGACTCACCGCACGAAGAGTCATGTCCTGGTCACACCTTATCTGACAGGAAAGACGAACCCCCGTGAGATTGCGCTGTGTCAATCGCTCCAGCTCAGCTTCCGTTATCTGCTCGGGTTCGCCAGAGATGAACTCAACGCGACACGTCGTACACCTTGCACCGCCACCGCACGCGTGTAGCACATCCACGCCCGCATCCTGTTCCATGGCTAAGACCAACCGTCTCCCGTCCGGAACATCAACGGGGGCATATCCTTCAACTGTTAATTTTGGCATTTCGAAGCCTCACTTGAACCAGTCACGAACATCTCAGCTGCGACCATACATCTCCCTACCTAGCGTGCAGCACTGTAGCACAGCCCAACTAGCGCCTTGGAACATTAGGTAACGCGTAATGAACCGCAATTCCAGCACCCGGTAAACTGCTGTTCAACAAACTCTCGACACGTGGCGCAACGCCAATTAGTTGAAGCACCCTCTGGGATAACATCCCTCGAATATTCGCGGGCGAGTTCACTTGCCCGACCGACCTCTTCGGTATCCAGCACCCACACCGACGGTAGTGTGTCAAATGTCAGCGGGGCTTCCCCTCGAGCACCGAATAGGGCTTCGCCTCGCACCAATGCGTCAATCCCTTCACTTTCAAGAATTCCCTTGAATAGATGCGCGTCCGTTGGATGCCTAGCCACATAGATGCGGATCACTCTGCTCCTCCGTTTGTCCAATTACGGTTAACTTGACCGACTAGCACGCCACCGATCCACGGCCACGGCCACAATGATGATATGACCGACGATCATCTCCTCTACAAAGTTCGGCCAACCTAGCACTGTACTCCGATTTCTAAGATAAGCCATCAGGACTGCGCCCGCGAGTGTACCGACAATTGAACCCTGGCCACCACTGAGCGAGCCACCGCCAATCACCACAGCAGCAATGATGTCGAGTTCGAGGCCAATGGCTACAGTCGGATCACCTTGGGTTAGCCGAGCGAACTGCATAAGGCCGGCGAGTCCAGTAAGCGACCCCGCCAGTNCNTANATAGCAATCTTNGTGCGCGTNANACGGATGCCNCANAGCCNNGCNGTAGCTTCNTTNGANCCGATCGCCAACGCNTGCTGNCCAAGNANCGAATANCGTAGNAGGAGAATGAANACNACNGCNAGNGCTAACATTAGCCACACGCCAGGCGCCACNAACAACCANNGNGGATTAGGAATNGGATTNACCCACANGTCNAGTCCNNNTGTNGGCGCTGTGACCGGGATACTNCCNGANATCCACTTTGCAACNCCGCGATAGAAACCCAGNGTNCCGAGGGTNGCAATGAATGGAGGCAGNCGGAGGCTCGTTANNAGCAAGCCGTTGTAGAATCCACAGAGTGCTCCCGTGCTCAAGGCTACGATGAGCGCGGATCCGATACCCCCACCGTTCTCGAGAACAAGTGCTGCTGCAACACTGACTAGGGCGATGGCCGATCCAACGGAAAGATCAATTCCCGCACTAATGATGACAAATGTCATCCCGATCGCCGCCGTACCAACGATCATCGCATGTACTGCGACCAGCCTCAGATCAAATAGCGTCAGTGGCGGATGCGGTGGAATCGCATAGAAAAACAGCACTGCAGCAGCTAGGCTTAGCGCAGGTGCCAGTGTTCGCAGCCACTGGCCAAGCGATGTGCCTAGCACCATGGTATTCAAGCGACCTTGCCTTCCCCGCTCGTCGCCGCATTTAAGATGTCATGCTCGGTCCAGTCTTTGGCCGATCGCGTAGCTATCACTTGGTTCCGGTACATAACGGTGATTCGATCGCATACGCCGAGCAATTCTGGGATATAGTCCGATACCAATACGACGCCCTTACCCCGTTCGACTAACTTACCGATCCACTCGTAAATCTGCGCCTTACTTGCCACATCGATCCCGCGAGTTGGCTCATCCAGCAGTAGGACGTCCGCATCCTGATGTAGTAGACGTGCGAACGCCACTTTCTGCTGATTACCACCGGACAACTCACCCACGGGCTGCCCCGCACCTCGTGCCCGAATGCCACACCTCGCGATGAACCGTTCCACGGTCTGCTGCATCGTGCGAGTATCGAGCCAACCCCACTTGGTAAACGGCTCCAGTCGGCTCAGCAGCATGTTATTCCCAACCGAAAGTCCTAGCGCTAANCCTTCCGTTTGCCGATTTTCACTNAATAAGTCAACACCTGGCTTGAGACCAGTGTGGCGCCAAAACTTCCCTCCGCTGTATCCAGCCACAGTCACCTCTCCGGAAACAACTGGGTCCAAGCCGCAGATGGAGCGTAGTAATTCAGTTCTGCCCGCGCCGACGAGCCCGGCTAGGCCAAGAATCTCGCCACGGTGCAACGTTAGATTGATCAGCCTTGACGGCCACTCGGCAGTACCCACGTCGTTTAAGGTTAGTAACGGCATGCCGGTAGTCCGCGACGAGATCGGAAACATGTCGGGTAGGCGTCGGCCAATCATAAGTTCAATCAGGTCAGCAACCGTGACCGTGGTGGTGGCACCCTGGCCAACCACGCGCCCATCGCGGAGTACGAGAAAGCGATCAGCAATCCGCTGCACCTCCGCCAAGAAGTGAGAAATGTAGATAACTGCGACGCCTTCGCGGCGTAACCCAGAAATAATGCTGAACAGCCTATCGATTTCGACGAGCCCCAGACTGCTCGTCGGTTCATCCATGATTACAACTCGTGCATCGGTCAACAGGGCCCTAGCAATCTCAACCAGTTGACGATCACCAGTNGAGAGNCGACTNACCGGCGTGGCGAGTGNCAACTCTGGACGACCCAGTCGATCAAGCACNCCACGAATCCTTCGGCGGTGTGCCGACCGATTGATGAATCCGAACCGGTGACGCTCGGCGCCCAAGACTAGGTTGGCCTCAACGCTCAGGTTGGGTACAACATTGGACTCCTGATAGATCATCGCGATGCCTGAGGCACGGGCCGCAAGTGGACCAGCCGGCGTGAACATCGCACCATCAAGACGAGTGTTTCCCTCATCCGGCTGCACAGCGCCGGACAAGATTTTCATTAGCGTCGACTTGCCCGCTCCGTTTTCTCCAACTAGCGCGAGGACTTCACCTGGGTAAACTTCAAGATCAACAGCATCAAGCGCAACCGTCGCACCAAAACGCTTTGTAATGCCCGACATGGCGAGCCGTGGACTGCGACTTTCACCGGAACTGTCGAGAGACTGCCCAGCTCTGCTCATCGATCGAGAAGGAGAGAAAAATCTGGCGTCAGCAGCTCGGCAATTATGGGATCCTTCATGTTCTCGCGGGTTGCGAGTGTCACTCCTGTATTCTGACGGAGCTCAACAGTTACGCCTCGCAGGTGATCGACGGCGGTTTTGACACCCAGGTAGCCCATCTCCACTGGGCTCTGAACAACGAGCCCTTCAAGGTCNCCCTGCTCCAGCGCAGCCACGAGTCTCTCATTAGCATCGAACCCAACCAACCGTATATCCCCAACCAAGCCCCGGCTGCGAAGCGCCAGTAGCAGGCCGAATGTGCACGACTCGTTCGCACAAAAAACACCGTCAACGTAATCGTAGGTCGTCAGGAGACTCTCCGAGGCGATCTGTGCAGTGGCCGTCGTGACACCTGCATACCGCTTCGGATCAATCAACTCGATACCGGTAAAGGCAGACAGGGCCTCGACAAACCCTTCCTCACGCCGCATGGTACTCGAGGACCCTTCAGCGTGCCGTAACAGAAGCACCTGTCCTTGTCCTCCAAGGAGGTCCCCCATGCGTTTTCCGGCAATCCGGCCACCCTCAACATTGGGGCTCGACACAAAGCTAATGTAATCAGTACCGGCTTCAGCGGCGAGTCCAGAATCGAAAACCACGACAGGAATTCCAGCTTGCGTGGCTAGGCGTACGGAAGGTACGAGAGCATGCTGGTCAAGCGGCGCTAGTACAATCGCGTCGACACCGCTGCTAATTAAGTTCTGCACAAGCGAGATCTGTTGGTCCCGGCTATCCTCACGCTCTGGACCACGGAAGATCACCTCAACACCGAATTCCTTTTCGGCCCTCAGTGCACCTACGTGGACCGCTTTATAAAAATCGTGAGTCGTACTTTTCGGTACGACCGCGATCCGCAACTGATCAACCTCGTCGCCGCCACTTGTTTCGGGACCACCGCTCCCGCACGCGAACACCGGTAAAAGTGTCCCCAACAGCATCCCCAAACAACCCAACCGATTCATCACATACCCTCGTCGCATCACTGTAGCTTAATCCCCGAAGACCAACCTCGCAAACAGGCCGTCACGTCTCTCAAGAAGGTCATGGTCCGTGTTAGACTGGAGCAACCTGTTAGCCGAAGGTACGCTAACACCGTGGTTCAGCCTAGGAGTCACAGACTATGTCAAGACGAACGGTATGGACTTTTCTGGTCGCCGGCCTCCTGTCGCTAGGGATCGCTGGGTTCACCGAAGCCCAACAGACCACCACCTTCGGTACTATCGACTTCCCTGTATCAGTAACATCGGCCGAAGCCAAAGAGCATTTCCTTAAAGGCGCAATGATGCTTCACAGCTTCGAGTGGGAGGACGCGGCCGAAGCCTTTCAAGCAGCCCAGCAGATTGAGCCTGATTTCGCAATGGCCTACTGGGGCCAGGCGCTCAGTCATACGACGGGACACCATTTTCCGGCCGGCCAGAATCTCGCGGCTGCACGTGAGGTTCTATCGCGGTTGGCCGAGACACGCGAGGAGCGGGCCGCTAAAGCTCCGACAGCGAGAGAAAAGGATTACCTAGCGGCCGTTGAGGCGCTCTACGGTCCTGGTGACGCTCAGGAGCGAGCCCTCGCTTACTCTGAGGCGATGGGGCAAATGCACCAGAACTACCCCGATGACTTCGAAGCGGCAACGTTCTACGCACTCTCACTAATGCGGTCGGTTCGACGCGGTGAAGGTAGTATCCGGCAGGACATGCAGGCCGGCGCTATCGCACAGTCCGTCCTCCGGCAGAACGAAAATCATCCCGGTGCGGCCCACTACACTATCCACGCTTATGATGACCCGATTCACTCACCGATCGGCCTCCACGCAGCATTAACATACGCCGACATAGCTCCGGCAGCGGTGCACGCGCTGCACATGCCGTCACACATCTTTGTGCAACAAGGAATGTGGGACTACCTGGCTCGTTCGAACAAGGCTTCATGGGACGCCTCGGTTGCTCGGGTCGACGCTAGAGGTGAACCTCCAACACGCTATTCGTACCACGCGCTCTACTGGTTACAGTATGCCTACCTTCAGCAAGGGCTTCGCGATAAAGCGACTGAGACGCTCGCCCTGATCCGGCCAATTGCAGAGCGCGAGGATGGGCGTCGGGTCCGTAGCACTTACGCGATCATGGATGCCCGTTATACGATCGCCACACGGCAGTGGCGCAGGAATCCTGGTTTAGCCGAACTCGTCGATCGAATTACAGAGGACCCTTCGGAAGTTCGCAGCCACGAGGCGGGAGCCGTCCTACTGGCTGCTGGGCTCAGCGCGGCGCACCTCAACGACATTACTGAAGCCCAACTCGCTTTGCGTGGGTTACGTGAGCTCCACGATTATCTTTCCAATATGGGCGACGACAATCAGAGCGTGACGCAGATCGCCGTGATCCTGAACGAGGTTGAAGGGATGGTCCATTTCGCGCAGGGCAACCATGACAGCGCGATCGAATCGCTAGCCAAAGCAGCGTCCATCGAGGAGACGATGGTCGCACCTTCTGGTCCTCCAGGCGAGTCTCCGACCGACGGACCAATCAAGCCGTCGCACGAACTCTACGGTGAATTACTGCTCGAGCTGAATCGTCCAGGCGAAGCAACCGAGCAGTTCGCAAAAGCGCTACTGAGAACTCCCCACCGCCCGCTATCCTTATTGGGGTCAGCCCGTGCGGCCGCTGGGAGCGGGGATGCCAAAACTGCTCGGTCACGCTACGCGGAGCTGGAGACCATTTGGGCTGGAAGTGCCGGCCAAGAACGTGCTCTCAACGAAGCTCACCGCTACCTAGAACAGGCTGAAGAACAGTAAGCTAAAGACACGACAGACGCCAGCAGCGCTTATCCTCAATCAGCGGCTGTGGGCGTCTGTCGCGGCTCTCCCCGTCAGAAACTCCTCCGCAACAGACCTCGGAGTCCGCCCACCCTCATCGACTGCCAGATTCATCGCTCGCATCAAGTCGACGTCAATCGCGCCAACAAGTCCCCCCAGTGCAGCAACGACATGAGGCTGGTCACGCACCAAGCGGTCACTCACAAGAATCACTGCGTCGTAGGGCGGCATCACGTTCCGGTCGTCTTCAAGTGTTGTTAGACCTAACGCTGCGATTCTGCCATCGGTCGAAAAAGCGGTGATCACATCCACATCCTGTTGAGCCACCGCCTGATACATAAGCGCAGGGTCCATCGTGACTTCCCTATCGAACGACAGCCCGTAGCGCGCTTGGAGCGACACCCATTCTGGCCGCCCGAAGAACTCGTAATCACTCCCGAAGACCAGACGCGACGCATGGGGCACCAGATCGCTAATCCGCTTCAGCCGGAGCTCCTGTACGTCCGCAGAACGCATCGCTAACGCGTACGTGTTCTCAAAGCCAAGGGCTCCGACCACGTGAACGCCGTAGTCCTTAGTAAGCAAGCGCTCAACTTCGTCGAGGATTTGACCCCGATTCTCAGTGTTTGCCTCGCGGCGCAGAATCGTAGCCCAAATCGTGCCCGAGTAGTCAACGTAAACATCCAAGTCACCCGACCGTAAAGCGTCGAACGCTACGGTCGAACCAAGTGACTGGAGAACCCTCGCGTTAAGACCCGTGTCAGCAGTGACTTGACCAGAGATAATTTCAGACAGAATGTACTGTTCCGTGTACGGTTTGCTGCCAATAACAATCCGCTCAGATTCATCCTCGCCGACGAATTGGCGTGCAAGTGTCACGCCGGCAAACAAATACAGGGCGGATAACACGCCGAGTGCAGCAGCAATTAGCCCGCGTCGGCGGAATCGCACACCTTCCTCAAGCACGCGGACGAGCCCATCGAGTAACTGCGCGAGCAGGGCCGCTGCGACGGAACCCACCATGACCGCAGTGTAATTCCTAGTCTGGAGGCCGGAGAAGATGTAGTTGCCAAGACTCGTCGCCCCGACCGGTGTCGAAAGCGTCGCCATGCCGACAACCCAGACGGTCGAGGTTCTGAGACCGCCCACAATAACCGGCATCGCGAGCGGCAACTCAACTCGCCACAACTGCTGATTTTGGGTCATCCCGACGCCTTTCGCGGCTTCGGTATACGCCGGGTCAACCCCGGCGATGCCGATGACCGTGTTCCGCAGAATCGGGAGGGTGCTATAAAGCGTCAGGCCGATAATCGCCGGTAGATACCCGATACTCTGGACCTGAATCGCCGCGAGTACTGGTACCATCATGGCGAGCAGCGCCAAGCTCGGCACCGTTTGAACAATCCCTGCCGCTCCAAGGACGACCTGCTCCACCCACCGGATACGTGTCGCCACAATTCCCACCGGAACACTGATAACGGTCCCAAGGAGTAACGCTACGAGGGTTAACTGAACGTGCCCGGTCAGGTAGGCTGGCAGCAACGCCAGCTGCTCACTCACGGTTGCTCTCCAGGGCCGAGCAAGTCGTTGAGCATTTGTGCTTCTCGTTTCGGAGTGCCGAACATCCGCTCGACGAATTCATCGACAGGATTCACCATCAGCTCGCGCGGCGTGCCTACTTGCACCAAACAGCCATCTCGCATCACCACAATCCGATCGCCCAAGAACAACGCTTCTACCAAGTCGTGGGTGACAAAGATCGCGGTCATGCTAAGCTCCGTTCGGATGCGTGCAAAGGATTGCTGCAGTTGCTCACGCGTCAGTGGGTCAAGAGCTCCGAACGGTTCATCCAGAAGCATCACGTTTGGCTCGGATGCCAGCGCACGAGCGACCCCAACCCGCTGCTGCTGACCGCCGGAGAGCTCGCTCGGCCGGCGATCGCGCATCACCGCAGGGTCCAGCTCGACCAAGTCCAGAAGTTCGTCCACGCGACGTCGCATGCGCCCAGCCGTCCAACCGAGCAGCGTCGGCGTTACACTGATGTTCTCAAAGACGGTCATGTGGGGAAACAAACCGACCCCCTGAAACACGTAGCCAATGTGCCGTCTCAACTCGTGTGCCGGCAGAGCAGCGATATCGGCTCCATCAATCCGCACCAAACCGTCGGATGGCTCTACCAGCCGGTTGATCATCTTCAGCGTCGTAGTCTTGCCACATCCCGAGGTCCCCAACAGCACAACCACCTCGCCCCGATTAGCCCGAAGCGAGAGACGATTAACCACGACGTGCTCACCATAACGTTTCGTCAGAGCTTGAAGTTCAATCATCGGCGCTCACTACAATACGACTGGGCCTGAGCCAAGATACGCAGCTGGTTGGTAGAAATCGGTTTTCGGGACCGGGCGCCACGTCGAAGGACCCGACGGCGGCGTCTCTAAAAAATAGTAAAAAGCCGAACGGTCAGGACGACCGGTTACGACCGTTCGATCCATTCAACGAATCGCGGTGGGTGTTCATCGGCAACAATCATTACCCGGGTAATCCTAGCGCTCTCCTGAATGAGCTGCTTCGAACTCTCCCGCGCTTCGTCAACGGTAGAGTATCGCANGGCCACNAGCGGTGAGTTGGTCGACCCNCCNCTGACAGTTGGAATCAGCTTAAACATACAGAGNCACTCAACGATAGATCATGACCACCNGGTCCACCACAGCCNNCTTTTAGTGTNCCTNACGNACACCTCATNATATCGAGACTCTCGTATCATGTCGACCGCTTGAGACTCATGAGTCTACTTCAGACACACGAGATCCGAGCACTAGATCTAAAACTCTACCGTAGCTTGCTATTCCGCTCGATACGCGGTTGGCGCGTAGATAACGGTCGTAAACCCAACTCGCNTGGCGACGCACGACTGGCATCGATTGTCCAAGTCGATCACGAATCGCGACCAGGTCGCGAGCTGGACCNAGNTGGAGTGCCGCCGTCACCTCGCTCCGCGTGTCGGTGTCCAACTGACGCATTAGGTATGGGTGGAGGAACAACCAAGCGCTGTACTGCACCGCTGCATCGCCTGATTGAGAAGCCAACCAAGCGACGAAACTAGCTTCAGCCTCATCAGCGTATCCTGCAAGATGGGCCCATTCATGAAGAACGATAAACGGNCGTTCATAGGGCAGAANGTCAGAATTAATGAGNGTCTCAAGTAGGAACGGATCAGTAAAACCATCGATGGCAGCCTGACGGAAATAGAAGTCGAACCATGACGTCTTGGGACGCGCCAGTCGCGGCTCGGCGGACGCCGGTAGTTGCTCCTGTGCGTACCGGAACGGCTTGGCGAGCACCTTCGGAACAGATTCGAGCGTCGGCCAGGGCCTAGCCTGGGCCAACCCGTGTAGCCGGTTCAACCGGACAACCGATTCGCGAGCAAGGGTCTCGAGTGATGCCGGTGTGATGCGACTAGTGTCAAAGTCGAGCTTGGATTCAAGCGATTCCCGACGGTAGTTGAATCCCCAACAGAGCATAAAGACGATATAGACAAGCGCCACAGCAACCGCTATTTCCCGAATCAGCACCAGAACGACGACCGTCCTACGCACCATCGAGGAACGTCTAAATATCACTATGCATTTGGCTATCAAAGCAACTACGGAGCCAATCACTAAGAAATCAAACAGAGCAACTGGCACCTGATTTGATAACGATGTAAACACTTGCTGAATAATCGGATAGAGGCCCCGGGAATAGGTACGCTCAACACAGGCTTCAGAGGTTGGTCCAACGGCAACCACCAGGGCTAATGTCAGGATTGTGAGGCGCCAAGCCAAGTGTAACGGCCCCGATTCAGACTGNGAGNTTGTTTCNTGATCCACAGCGTCAAATCCTCTGCGCCGTCTCTCCCGTTACACTCGCCACTGGAGATGCCGCCCCGTCGGGCAGTCTTTCCTGAGGTAGCCCTTTTGGGAACCAGAACGATGAGATGACTGCGGAGCCTGCCGCGAACGCCCCAAACATAAATACTCGCTGCAAGGCAGCGGTCAACTGTTGGGGGCTGGCGTCACCGCCGGCAGGAAGTGACACAACCACAATCGCGCCCATCGTGGCTACACCAATGGCGCCACCGATCGATCGAGTAAAGTGACCCAGCGACGTCGCNATNCCGAGCTGGTTACGCGGTACCGCGTTCTGGACAGCCAGGATCAAGGTAAGAATGGTCATGCCCATACCCACGCCCATGATCGCAAGTACCGCGCGTATCATCCACAGGGATGCCCCTATATCAATCTGCGATAGCTGAAAGAATCCAAAGCTCACACACGATAAGCCGGCAAACACCATTCGCCGGTACCCAACTTTCATAAGCACGCGACCGGTAACAATTGACATCAATACCCACCCGAGGAGTAACGGCGTGAGCGCTGAGCCAGCATCAATGGCACTTCCACCCAACGCCGCCTGCACGAAAAGTGGCACAAATGAGATCGCGCCGAACATCGCCACGCCAACTAGGAACCCGCTCAACATCGCTGGCCCAATAACCCTATCCCCGAAGAGTTCAAATGGTATCAGTGGGTCCGTGGCGCGACGCTCAACATGTATAAACGCTACCGACAGTATTAAGGCGCCACCTAAGAGCGTTCCGAACCTTCCCCAAGCAAACCCTTGGCCTCCGGTAGCCTGTCCAAGAGCCAATAACAGCAGTGTGACAGTGCCACTCAGGAGTANTGCACCGCGGTAATCAATGCGAGGCCGAGACGATGGGCGGGGACTGACGAGCGCACTACCAACAGCCACCGCGGCGATGAAAGCAAACGGGATATTTACGAAGAAAACCCACCTCCACGACAAGGAGTCGGTGAGATAGCCTCCAACGAGTGGTCCGGCAATTGACGCGATTCCCCANACNCCACTAAAAAGCCCTTGAATCCTCCCCCGNTCACGCATGGTGTAGAGGTCACCAAGAATCGTCATCCCGAGGGGGAGAATGCCACCCGCGCCGATTCCCTGGATTAGNCTAAAGACGACGAGAACAGGCATCGACCACGCCACACCGCACAACACCGAACCCAGCAGAAAAAAACCTACAGCCCCCATATAGAAGAGCCGTCGACCGTAAAGGTCAGAAAGCTTGCCCCACAGCGGCACCGTAACTGTCGCTCCCAGAAGGTACGCCGCGAATACCCAGCTATATTGCGTGAGGCCACCGAGTTGCGTAACAACGGTTGGCATGGCCGCCGCGACGATCGTCGCTTCAATCGCAGCCAAAAAATTTCCGCCGAGGACCCCGCACGTCACAACCATCCGTCGTGTGATCCGCACGAAAAGTTTGTCAAGCATCTGCTAACCGCCGACACAATCGATCACTGCCCATCCCAATCCTTAGAGAAATCGGTATCTGAAGGGTCAGAAATTCATGGTGTATCACCATCAACACCCTAATGGTAGGCTGATACCGCTTGCCAATCTAGAGCCGCGCCTCGGGAAGATTTGGTGTCCGAGCCAACGCAGGATAGGATCACTGCGAGGAGTTGGAATGTCTACTGAAGAAAAAGCTGCTGGTCGAACGGTACATTGCGTTAAGTTACAGAAAGATCTGCCTGGCCTCATAGAGTCTCCTTGGCCCGGTGAACTAGGCAAACGGGTCTACGAGAACGTCTCCGCTGAAGCGTGGAAACTCTGGGAAGAACGAATGAAGATGATTCTCAACGAATACCGACTGATGCCCTGGCAAAAGGAAGCCCAAGAGATGGTCGCTAAACAAATGGAGGAATTCTTTTTCGGTGAAGGCTCAGCCCTTCCACCAGATTACGTCCCAGAACGTAGTAAGGCTTAGGCCTCTCCTCACCTGCCGCTTTTCGATCGCACTCACTTAGTTCTCCCTACAGCAGTGGAATTTCTCTATCAACTTCGAAATGGAGTTGCTGGTGCGCCTGACGTACGGCGGCGATTACATCTCTGGACGTTTGTCCTCGAGCGAAAATGAAACCCAAATAGCTTGCACCTTCAGGTAGTGGTACAAGCTGCTGCCCTAACTTGGCAGTGATGATTACATCGTCAACCCCTTCTACTGCTCTCGCTAGTTCCGTACCAACTACTCCCCTCAAATGACCGCTGCACGGAATAGGNATCATCATTACGGCCGATGCTCCAGGCGCACAGTNAAANGTACNCCCGGCTTCNCCNACGGCTTGCCGGAGCAGCACTTCTTCATACTGNCAGGAATGACCTGTGGAATCCGTGCACTGAAGCACCNTGGCACAAAGCCCACCGATCGGTCGTGCTGCTACTTCCAAAACGACAGGTCCGTGCGCGTCCAAACGACACTCGGCGTGGACTGGACCATGACGGAGTCCAAGCGCACGAACGGCTTCTGCGACCGCATATTCAACCGACGACCGTTCATCAGAGCTCAGTTCTGTGGGCCTTGCGTAGATCGTTTCTTCAAAGAACGGCCCTTCAAGCGCGTCGGGTTTATCAAAGATGGTCATCACGTGGAGCCGTCCGTCGCTGACTAAACCTTCGACCGCATACTCAGCGCCGTCGATGTATTCCTCAATCAGCACCAACTCGTTTGATGGATCGCGAAGTGCACGCAAGTCTGGCCTTGACAACATTTGAGCAACCCTTACCAACGCAGCATCAAGTTCCTTTTTATCATTGGCGCGGATCACTCCTCGGCTACCCGACAACGTGAGCGGCTTTACAACCCTGGGAAAACCGAACGGTAACGCAGGACAGCGCTCAATCTGCTCAAGTCGCAGCACGTGAAAAGCCGGCACCCGAAGTCCTTCGCGGGACAAACATTGCCGATAGCGAAGTTTGCTGGCCGCCAGACGAGCGCCGGCTGCACCGTGGTATGGCAATGCTAACGCCTCAGCTACCATCGATGCCAAAATCGTCGGGCGATCACCAACAGCTAGCACCCCTGTCACCGGGCGTCCGGCGGTCGCATCCAGGACACGCTGAAGCGACATTCTTTCGTTGTGAAACTCCACCGGGATTGCTTCATCCCGCCACGGATCGTCAAGGGTGTGGCATCGATCCGTTGCAAAGGCAAGTTCAAAACCTAGTCGTTCAGCAGCATCGGCGAACGCCCGCACTTGATAGCTGGTCGTCGTAGCGAATAGAAGTATTCGTGACATNACNGCTTAGCTTCGTCGCAACAGCTAGAAGAGCGCGAACTGCTCCTCAGTCGGCTCAGCTCAGCAATACCAAGGTTCATTNAGGTAAGGGATTGCCACACGAGCCTGGGTATTCCTCGCGAGTGGTGGGCAGTGCAATGCAGCCCGTTCGTGCGCTAGTGTCCAAATTTCCTCAAAGATCGCGCGCCGAGATGCCGTCCCATGTTGACCGACCAAGGCAATCACCTCGGCTTGGAGTGCATCGACACGGGGGTCCGCATGACACCAAGAATAGGAAAGCATGTTCTTGTCGAACTCTCCTACAACCTCAGCCACCTCTTTATGGGTAAGCAAACTTGACCCTTCAGGTAGTAATAAGCGGATAGCCAGTTGGATCGGGGCGACTGCATCGACGAGATCGAGGGAAGCAATGGCCTGAAGATACGCGCAGTAGCTCTCAAGTGTCGTCCACGGCGTGAACGCTACAAACGTTGGTGTTAGAACGAGTCCCGCCGTTCGGCATGTGGCTACGGCTCGCGCAATGTCTTGTGAGGTGTGTCCTTTGTTAAGAATTTCTAGAACATGATTGTCAAAAGATTCAACCGCACTCGTAACAAACGCACATCCTGTATCGCGTAGCGTTGCTAGATACTTAGCGTGAGCCAGTAAATGTTCAATCTTGATCGTCACGTCATAGGTAAGGTCAGGATACGTATCAGCTAAACGCTGGACAACTTCAATAGCGTGNACTGGGCCATTGAAAAAATCAGGGTCTCCAAAGGTGATGTGACGAACGCCCATTTCAACCTGATTTCCGATGTCGGCCAGAACAATGTTGATTGGCACGACCCTAAACCGCCCCTTGTAGACCGGGACGATCGGACAATGCCGACACGTATGCCTGCAACCGCGGCTAGCTTCTGTGTATCCGACACATCTAGTCGACCCGGTTGAATCGTGTAAGGTGGCGTAGCTCGTGGGCGGCGGTAACCCCNGTCGGTCCGGTANCTTGAANGCAAGATGCGGTAGCGCAGTATCCGCGATAGGCTGCGGTGGTGGAGTGCCTTCNCTCAAAGCGATCGCCAGAGCTTCCAGGTCTGATTCAAATTCGGCACCAAGTACTGAGTGCACTCCGAGGTCGCGTAGGAGTGACTCGTTGAGCATCGCGTAGAGCCCATAGCCGCACAGGTGTGCCGACGGATTGAGANTNCGAATCTTTCTGATCACCGGTACCGCAAGCCGCGTCGCCATATGCATTGGTAGAAAAAAGGCCACTAACTGGGCCTGTGTAACTGAATCGTCCCGTAGCCGCTCACGAGCCAGATCGACACACGTTACTTCGACGCCTGCATCACGTAGCCAAGCTGCTGGCGAAGCTAGGCCAAACGGCTGTCGGCCCATCTCATAGGTCGCAATCAAGAGTGCACGCATAATCAAAGTCAATTATTTGTTAATTTAGCGCTTGCCTCAGGATGGCACAGGAAAATCGGTCGTGCTCGGTCGAGCAGTCAAACCCACAACCACGAGCGCTAGAATTGATAGGGTCAGGGCTGGATAGACCGTCTCAAGACCGAGCGGATACTCCGGGACACCATCAACACTGTGCCGCAGACCGACGATCTCCCAAACTAACGTGGTAGTCATACCTACGAGAATCGACCACACGCCTGCGGAACGCGGTATGCGCGGCCAGACCAGTGCGCCGAGCAAAGCCGGCGTAATGCCAGCCCCGTACATTGTGTAAGCCCAAAGCGCCATCGCCAAAATTGACGGAAAAAAGCTTCCGATCACGTAACCGACACACCCCAATGCCACTACAACCAGTCTGGTGTAAACCAATAGCTGTCGGTCAGCGACCTTTGGATTTATAAAGCGCTGATAGACGTCACGTATCAAATTCGTTGCAGGCGTCAGGAGAAAGCTGTTGGCAGTGGAAACTATTATCGCCGCAGCCCCACAAACAAGTAGCACCCCAATGCCCGTCGGTAGAACTTGCAGTGCAACATTGATCACGACCGATTCTGAAACCTCGGGACTCAGACCTGGCACAACAACGCTACCGAGGACACCAATCGAGACAATTAACGTCTCGACGACGATCGTGCCAACAATCCAACCAATCACCGCTAGGCGGGCCGCTCGCTCACTTTTTGCAGAAAAAAACTTCTGNTACATATTCGCATCACCGAGAAGCAAGAACAACGTTGGGAAAAAAATCGCTAAAGCCGCCTGCGGTGATAGCGCACCAAACAATGCGACATGCTCTGGTTGTAGTGATGAAAGGGTCGTTGCAAGTCCGCCACCGTCAGACACGAGAAAGACCATAGCCAGGACTACACCCACTACCATCATCACGCCATTCCCAACATCGAGATAAGCAATCGACAGCATGCCTGCCAACGCGGTGTAAGTGACGCAGAATGCGGCGGTCATCAGTGCACCGGTCGCCGGGTCAATACCAGCCACCAATTCCAGTAGTTTTCCGCCTGCGCGGAACTGATAGGCCGCAATGGTCGTATAGGCCATTACCGTGGTAAGAGCGCCAAGAAGGCGCGCGGTCGGCCCATACCGTAATTCGAGGATGTCCGGAACAGTGTACTGCGCGAGCCGGCGCACGCGAGGGACAATGAAATAAACCAATGCGATGCCGACCCAAGCACCAGCAGACTGCCATAGGGCTGGGAAGCCTACCCGATAGCCCAAACCAGCACCGGCGAATAGACTGCCAGAGCCGATCCATGTAGCAAGAAGGGTGAAGACAAGCACACGAGCTGGTAAAGCGCGGTTGGCAATCAGAAAGTCATCGGCCGTATGAACCTGACGACTCTTCCAGGAACCAACGACAACTAGCGCGGCGAGATAAATAATGACGGCGCTCAGAAACATAAATGGTCGCGTGTTGACCTAGAGATTCTCAAAAACTACGCTCTACGCCTGTCAAACCGTATTTTGAGATCAGCCATCCGAACGTTAACTAATCCACTATATAGAGACGTGATTGGCNGCATGCACTACCTGAAGAAATCGTACGGCGTCACCAAGTGCTTCTCAGTCAAGATCAAAGTCGCGCTCCGGCCTGGTCACCGGTTCGTCGGTCGCTTTACGGAGGGCTTCTTCAAAGCGCTTGGCAAGGGCATCGCCACGTGTGCGCTCATTAGTCACCGATTGCTGGAACACCGCTTCTCGACGCGCTGCCTCCTCATCGAGAATCCGATCGGCTTCACCCAACTCGACCTTGTCCTGACGTTCCGGCTCGCTGTGCCGTACGACACGCTTTAAACCCACATCGATGACGAGTGAGGCGGTACAGCAAGGACAAACCAGTTCGAGCTCCGACGTGAGGTTAGTCATTTGTGGACCCTCCCTACCATCGCCTTTACGCTGTCTTTTCAGCGCCAATCGTGACGCGGTAGTCACCGCCCATCTAGGCGAGACCACATGATATCTCCTACCCTAGCCGAGGGCCATGTCGTGACTCTATTCTTGAAATGGTGGGAATACCGTGGCTGGAGCGAAATCCAAAATGAGCCCCCTAAAAGAACCCCAAATTTCGACTCTCATTACCCGAGACGACCAAGCCCCAAGACGGCAGGACTACATGATTCAATTAAGTGTGGAGAAGGTCGCACTAGCACTGCCGTGAGAACCCAGCAGGTGTTGTCTCAGCCTTCTTCCTCGTAGCCTTCTTCCTCAGTTGGACGAGGACGGGTTGAGGGACGAAGGGCTTCACGGCGGTCATACACTGGCAATCCTCCGACGTGGAACGTTAGCGGACAAGCACTCGCTTTACGTTCCACAACAGCTAGGACAGGACTCCCCGCCACACCAGCCCGAAATGTGATCCTGCAACCACACGACAAAGTTGCGTGGTGGAATCCCTTTAACGCCGTATTAACTTCGGTACTCATGAATTCGCAATCAACCGCCTAGGTTGGCAGCCGATGCGCAGCCATCATACACCAACGGCTGTTCGTCTGTGTGAACTGGAATGAAAAACTAGGATGGAGAACGTTGACAATCAGAGCATTGCGCGGATTTCTCGCTCGACCTGGTCCTTCGTGGCTAAACCCATGTGTTGCTTACATACAGTGCCACTCCGGTCGATGTATAAAGTTATCGGAATACCCCAAACCGGTCCGAGCGCTTCCTTGACATCGTCGCGGCCAAGACCCACAAGCAGCGGATAGTTGACCCCGTATTCGTCAGCAAACGGCTTCAACTTCTCGATCGGATCGTCGACAGACAATCCGAGCACAGCGAGACCTTGGTCTCCGTACTCGTTCTGTAACTCGACAAAACTNGGAATCTCNACCTTACAGGGNCCACACCAAGTCGCCCAAAAATTAAANAGAATGACCTTTCCCCTGTACGATGCNAAATCGACATCATCCCCATTCATATCTTGGAGGGTAAAATCGAGATTCGCCGGGCGGGCATCGGGGTCGCAANCCGCCGTGTCTACGGCATCAGCCTCTGACCAAACGGAGGCGCTCAACATCTCTGCCGGAAACACCGGAAACGTTAGAAAAGCCAAGGCCAAAGACGCTACGGCAGCTGTCATCCATCGCCACTTCATGATTCCGAACCCTCGTTTAGGGGGGGCGCCCGTCACCCCAAGATTACCTTAAGAAAGCCCAAAAAGCGCAACCGACCTCGGTGCGTCTAAATATTTAGCATGCTGACAAATAGCACACCTAGAATCCCTAGTAGACGAACTCACTAGGTCTCCCGTAGTCGCTACAGTAACATATGTCAGCGTTGGCCTTGATAGTCGGCGTCAGTCCCCAAATGAGCCACGAGGTAAATTTTATGCGTATCCGCAAGGGGCGTGAACTTCGCGTCTCCATAAGCGCCGGATTGACACTGCTCTTCCTCTTTTGTCTGGCGCTACCTGCCNTCGCACAAANTCAGTTCAATCCCTACTACGGAAAGGCCAGNGTGAAGTATGACAACTTCGACTGGCAGATTTACACAACNGATCATTTCGAAATGTATTACTACCCNGAACTTGAACAGCACCTAGAGCGAGTGGCAGGCTACGCTGAAAGCGCCTATCAACAGGTCAGTTCAGACCTCAGACATGAGTTGGCGTTTCAGATCCCCCTCGTGCTATTCAAGACCCACAGTGAATTTGAACAGCAGAACGTGATTCCAGCCGACATGCCGGAAGGCGTTGCAGCCTTTGCCGAACCACTTCGCAACCGTATGGTTCTNCCNATCGATGAGCCTCCCGATGAACTCTANCGGCTCATCACTCACGAACTCGTCCATATCTTTGANTTCGACATCATCCCCCGCGGTGTCCTTCGAACAGAAGTGCCCCTCTGGGTCGACGAGGGGTTAGCTGATCACCTGGCAGGGGTCTGGAACCCACTTGACCTAATGACGGTTCGCGATGCGGCGGTCTCTGACATCGTACCCAAATTGACCGAACCAGATCAATTCTTCGGCTTTAGTAGCCCACGGTTACCCTATAACCTGGGTCACGCAGCCTTCGAGTTCATTGAGGCGAGAGAAGGTAAAGAAGGTATCCGTGAATTCCTATTGGCTCTCAGAACGAATGTGATCGGTGGTGGCGGTGACGCGTATCAGGCAGCCCTCGGCCTCTCCGCCGAAGAGTTCGACATCGAGTTCTCGCGGTACCTCAGAGAACGATTTCAGCCCTTCCGCGATCGGGAACGAGCGGAGGACTATGGAACCGACCTAGCNCCCGANCCAATTCNATCNGACTTCNTGGCTGCCTACTCCGTCGAACCGGCGCCGTCGGGNGANCTATTGGCAGCGGTAGCCACGAACAGNAAAGACCGNGAGCTTGACATCATTCTCATCTCNGTCCAGGACGGTAGTGTCGTCACAAATCTAACTCCTGGATTCTCGCAGAACGATGGTTATGACTACATCTCTATTCCTGGCGCGCGGTGGAATACCGTGCCGTGGATGTCGTGGTCACCGNCAGGCGATCAGCTGGCCTATTTCGTGCGCAAGGGCAAACGTAAGACACTCATCATCAGGAACGTTGTCAGCCGCCGTATCGAACAACGGTTCGACATGACAACCGTTGACGAACCCGAATCCCCGGACATCTCGCCTAATGGCCGCCATGTCGCATTCTCAGCACTGCAGAATGCCACAGGTGACATTTACACCATTGATTTGGCCACAAGCGAGGTTCGGAACGTCACAAACGATAATTTTGCAGACTATGCGCCCACGTTTTCCCAGGACGGACGGNCTTTAGTCTACCTAGCACGTGTTAACGGCAACAATAAACTGTTCCGGGTGGACCTCGAATCAGGAGAGAAACTGCAATTAACCTTTGGTGCCCACGACGAAACGGCGGCACAGTTCATTGATAGGGATAAGATTGTGTTCTCCTCTACAGCGGTCGACCCACTGCAGCCTATCGACCCTGACGTAGCCCGCGATGGCAACATNTNCAANCTGTGGACGCTGACCCTGTCAACAGGCGCNCTTGAGCAGTACACCGACGCCCTGAGCGGGAACGTCTCCCCCGTCGTGCTGGAAACTGTCGACGGCCAAGAGGTCGCGTTCGTCAGTTACAACAAGGGCAATTACGGTATCTACACCACGGAAGTGGAAGAACCACTATACATGGTGGAAACCTCAGATTTTGGTGCCCCTGGCCTAGTGATGGATTTCCAGGCTCCCTTATCGCACACCCTCATNAGGGATAACAGTCGAGACAAGGGCAGGTTCGAGAAGATGGTTCTCGAAGGTCGGCCACCGGTCAACCTTGGGGTAACGAATAGCGGCGACCTTTACGGCGGTTCGTCTCTAACGCTAACCGACCTACTGGGCGAACAACAGTTCAACGTNTACGCAGCATCAATTTCCGAATACCGGACAATGGCAATGTCGTATGTGAACCTTGCGCGCCGATTACAGTGGGGCACGCAACTCTTCTCCCAGACTCAATTCTTCTTNGGCACGCCNACTGGTTTNTCGTATGGNCTCTTTAATCGNGACGACGCCATTGCNACCACCAGNATGCNAGGCGGCACANTCTTCGGTATTTANCCCTTTAGTAAGTTTCNACGGNTGGAANTGTCGGCTGGNGTNGCAAATTNCCAAGAGCAATTTGGTAGCCCNCNNCTACAGGCANCCTCTAACCAGGTACANNCGGATCGATTTGGCACCACCATCTTCCGCAATGGNACCTTNGTNCCTTTCAATATCGCCTTTATTCAAGANACGACANTATTTCGCGAATTCGGCCCGGTATCAGGTAATACGATGCGGCTGGGATTCGAATACTCACCGAAATTCGGGGACACGCTTTCGCAGCAGAGTCTTGATGGTGATGCCCGTTACTATCTCAGGCTGGGAGAAACCGGACTAGTAGCACTGCGGGCAAGAGGTTTCAGGAGCTTTGGTGAAAGTCCAAACTTCCATTTCTTTGGTGGTAATTCCGAATTGAGGGGTTACGACTACCTAGAATTTGTCGGCCACAAAGCATTCCATCTGAACGCTGAATTACGGTTTCCACTGGTCGAAGCAATGTTGACGCCGATCGGTATCTTGGGCGGCTTCCGAGGTGTGTTCTTCGCTGGTGTTGGTGGTGCTGCACTCAACAGCGCCAGCTTTACTCCATGGACTTCCTCTCCGGAGACATTCAGGCCGGTAATTGGTCTCAAATACGACAGTAATCTGCAGCCTCANCCGGTTTACGCTGCTCCGGTCCAAGTCAACGGCTTCAGATTACGAGACGCGCGTGGCTCCTACGGCTTTGGCCTGGAAACCATGGCGTTCGGCTTTCCGATCCACCTTGATTGGACGTGGCGAACTCTTTTCAACGAGACCTGGGAAAACTATCTTTTCGCCGGAAACGGTGGCAGTGCAAAATTTCGTGAAAGCCGCTTNAATTTCTGGATAGGATACGATTTTTAGACGCGGTAGATGGGTAATTTACGAAGTTCCTTCACTNCCTTAACCAACTCCGGACCTTTCAGTAGGTCTCTTCTGGTCGGGAGCTAACGAAGTGACCACCAGCCATCTTCAACCACAACGACCGGAAGATTCGGCCACTGAGACAGTCCACATTGTCTTGCCCAATGACGCCAATCCGTTGGGCTTNATGCTCGGCGGATCCGTGATGCATCTGATCGACCTCGCTGGGGCAATTGCCAGTCATCGTCATACCCGGAGCCGTGTCGTAACGGCGGCAGTTGACAGCGTTGAGTTTCTACATCCCGTTAAAGTTGGCGATCTACTCATTCTCAGGTCACGAGTCACCTGCGCGTTCCATACATCACTTGAGGTTGAGGTTGAAGTCGTCTCCGAAGAGTCCTTGACAGGTACACGACGTTTGACGAGCCGAGCGTTCCTGACCTTCGTTGGGGTCGATGAGAGGGGCTGCCCCACCCCGATTCCACCCCTTCTCGTTGAATCGGTCGACGACACTCACCGTGCCGANACGGCNCGCGCGCGNCGAGCNCAACGCCTCGAAGCCCGAGGACNGNTNNCCTCTGANAACTTTTCNCTGTAAGAANTGTTGCCNCCTTAAGAAATATNTNNGAGGCGGACGACNCTCTCTTCTAAATCNATCGCNACCCGGTACCGGCTNAGAAAATTGTGTCCAANAATGCCACCCACTTGGAATCCAAGGAGGGCACTGGGTGCCTTCAGGTCAAGAACAACGACCGGGTAGTTTGGAAATGCAATCGTATTGAACATCAGGTCAATACCGGGCAATAAAAACGCACCCGGATCCCATCCCGACGACCCGTATACCCGAAGCGGAAGATGTCTTACGACTGGTCGGCGACTCAGCGTGCTAGCAGTCTGCGAGCTAATCGAGATCACCTCACCACCCGTATCCACAACGAAACTCGCGTCTTGATCGTTAACGGTGCCTCGCACAGTCACTAGCCGATGCTGACGCAACGGCAACACAACGTCTGCAGGATTCTGTGGAATCTTTCGACCGATCGTCAGCTGAGAGCGTTCATAATCAACCGTGAGTGAGAGCCTAGCAGCCAGTGGTGAAAAACTCTCGACTTCGCGCCTGGGAATCCCGGTTAAAGCCGGGTTCTTAATGAGGGTTGGTACGTTGTCCATCTTAAGCGAACCAATCTCAATCGAATCGATCCAGCCGAGCTGCAGGCCGCGGAGGCCAACTTCTCCAACACCCGCACTCAAGGTGTATACAACCGGCCGCACGTTGGACGCTCTACCGACTTCACGTGAGACCACCGTCTGCTCAGCACCAGTGTCAACCACGAAGTCAATCTCACGATGTCCATTCACACTCCCCTTTACAATAATCTTGTCCCGGACGAGCCTGAACGGCACAGTGTGAAGCTGCTCAGCAACGTCAGGTTCCATATCAAACGGAACCCGACGCCCCAAAGAACGCAGAAAACGGATCTGGGCACGAGACCAAGCCGCTCGCTGACTTTGGTCCTTGTGTGGAAGTAAATTGACGTAGTTGCCAAACGCAACAGCCGCCTCCTCATAGCGATGCATCCGCTTGTAGATGGTGCCAACTGTGTGGTGGAACTCTCCGTCACGGGGCGACAGGGCTAAAGCTTTCTGCGCTGCCTCAAGCGCAGCATCATTTTTGTTTAGGCTCATCAACGACTTACCAAGTCCATGATGGCCGCGTGCAACGGTGGGGTCCCTTGCAACAACATCGAGAAAGAGCTGTTCGGCTTCATCAAACAGACCAGCTGCCCACAAGGTATCGCCAGACATCACAATTGCCGCTGGGTCGTTAGGCGCCTCTGCAAGAGCCGCATCGGCCTCCACCCGCGCGTCAGCAAATCGAGCCAAGCGCAACATCGAGAGCACCGTCCCACGGCGCGCTCGAAAAAGCTGTGAGGCCGTCGCGCCCTCCTTTGCTCGTGTGAATGCCTCAAGCGCTTCAGGAAAACGCTCTTCTGCAATGAGCAAATCAGCTAACTGAAGCTGGATAGCGCTATAGGTAGGGTCTGCGCTCCGGCCGGTAATAACCGAAAGCGCTACCAGAGCAGCGGTAACCGCGAAAAGTGGACGAAGTCCGATGTGCATGAACCCTCCGAAACGCCTGGGGGATCACTGGCAACTAAACCACAGTCAGATGAATCAACGTGTATCAGCAACCTAAAGATGAAAAGTGTAAAACAGAGACCACATATAGACCCGGATGGCTGCTCGAGTCAGCGTGTGTACTGCTCAATAGGTACGCCGTCGTACATCTCATCGACCCGAAGGATCTGCGTGTCTCGGCTATAAGTCCCGAGCTCATAATCCTCACTCATGATCAAAGCCTTGAATGGTTTCGTGGGGCAGACCTCCGAGCACAAACCGCAAAAACTACAGCGTGACAGATTAAAATCAAAGTAATCCAAAATCTTAATTTTTTGCCCAGGTTCGCGATGGCCACCAAGCGAAATCAAATCGTCTGGACACACCTTGGCACACTGATCGCAAACGATGCATGTCTGTGCACCGGTCTCAGGCTCAACCTGAAGCCGTAGCAAACCACGGAATCTAGGCGCAACGGGACGCCTCTCAGCCGGATACTGAAACGTAAAAGCAGGCTGAGGAGTGTACTTAAGCGTCACCAAAAGCCCCTTCACTAGATCGATCAAGAAAACCGTCCGGAAAAACTTTTTCAGCCTTTGCACAATACTTACCCTCGGTCACCCACAAGCACAGGTTCGGTCTCCCCGACCTTGATAACCCGTGGCCGGCGGAGCACGGTGTTTTCCTTTCGGATCTTGTCTTGTAACCGCATTAAACCGTACAGCAGCGCCTCGGGACGCGGCGGACATCCTGAAATGTAAACGTCGACCGGGACGATCTTATCAACACCCTGCAGCACACTATACGTCGGAAACGGACCACCGGCGTTTGAGCAACTGCCCATGGAAATAACCCATTTGGGCTCCGGCATCTGATCGTATAGCCGACGCAGCACCGGTGCCATCTTCTTCGTCACGGTTCCTGCCACGATCATGAGGTCCGACTGGCGCGGCGAAGCCCGAAAGACCTCCGCTCCAAACCGAGAGATGTCAAATCGGGACGCTGATGTCGCCATCATCTCGATCGCGCAGCAGGCCAAACCGAAGCCCATCGGCCAAAGCGAGGACTGCCTCGCCCAAACCAGAACTTTATCTAAGTTCGTCGTAATGATGTTGTCATCGAATCGCTGATCGATCAATCCCATCAGGATCTCCCTCTTCGCCGCTGCACCTGCCAATACGCAGCCGTCGTGGACAGCATCTTAACCCCAGAACTATTTTCCCTCAAACCACCCTGCGTCAATATCGATGTAATTGGCCCATTGCTCAGGCACCTCATCGTTTGCAAAGATTGCCTCAACTGGACAGGCCGGCACGCAGGCCCCACAGTCAATACACTCGTCCGGATGGATATAGAGCTTGGTCTCCGCCTCGAACTCGGGCTCGTCTTTACGTGGGTGGATACAATCGACCGGACAGACGTCAACACACGCCGTGTCTTTCGTGCCGATGCAGGGTTCGCAGATGGTATAGGCCATGACGTCCTCCGTAAATTGAACAGCTGATCGTACCGGACTCCTTGCTGAATTTCAACTACCCTATGCCTATCGGCCAGAAGAAGAGTTTGGACTAGACCTGATTTCGAACCTAGCTGTAGCACCAAACGAGATCGTCTGGCCAAGTTGCTGCGTTACTTGCCAGTGAATTTGGGTTTCCGCTTCTCCAGAAATGCAGTTGTCCCTTCTTGTTTGTCATCCGACTGATAGCAAAGCGCCTGCGCGAGCGTCTCAATAAGCAGCCCAGAATCGAGATCAACACGCGCGGACGAATTAATGACCAACTTCGCTAGTCGTGCCGCTAAGGGCCCCTGACGGAGCACACGACCAGCAAGCTCCCTGGCCGCAGCATCAAGCTTGTCTGCTGGAACGACGGCGCTCACAAGTCCAATCGAAAGTGCCTGCCCGGCATCAATAATCTCTCCAGTCAGAATCATATGTTTTGCGCGTCCTAGGCCAACGACTCTCGGTAGACGCTGAGTCGCTCCAGCACCGGGAATAATTCCCAATCCTAGCTCAGGCTGACCAAACATAGCCCCCTCTGAAGCAATCCGCAAATCACAGGCTAGGGCCAGCTCACACCCACCCCCGAGTGCGTATCCATTCACAGCAGCAATCGTTGGTCGTGCAAAACGCTCAACAGAAGAAAAAAAAGACGAATTGATCGCTGCCAAGCCCTCATCTCGAGTCCGAGTTCGAAGATCGTTGATATCAGCACCAGAAACGAAAGCTTGGTCACCAGCGCCGGTTAGAATTAACGCGCCAACAGTGTTGTCGGCTGCCAATTCTGCTAGCGCCGCCTCCCCTTCGCGCACAGTTTCGAGGTTTAGAGCATTTCGCACCTCGGGACGATCGAAAGTCAACTCCGCTATACCGTCGCTCACTGACACGCAAATATTCTTGTAAGTCATAAATCAGTACTCGTAGACGCCTTTTCCCACCTTCTTGCCAAGCCGACCGCTCTGAACATACTCAACAAGTAATGGGCACGGACGATACTTNTCGCCGAGTTTGGTGTGCAGAAATTCCAGCACACTTAGCCGAGTATCAAGCCCTACAAGATCGACTAACTCGAAGGGGCCCATTGGGTGATTCAATCCCAGTTTGAGCGCTTTGTCGATNTCACGNGCNGAAGCGATCCCTTGCTGCAACATGTAGAAAGCCTCATTGCCAATCATCGCGTTAACACGACTGGTCACAAATCCCGGNGACTCTTTAATCCGNACGGTCTCCTTACCCATCTGTTTAGCGACTTCCTCAATTACNTCCATCGTTTCTGGTGCCGTTTCAAGGGCNCAAACGACTTCAACAAGTTTCATCTTGTGGACCGGATTGAAGAAGTGCATCCCCGCCACCCGCTGCGGACGCGTGAAGGCACTGGAGATTTCCGTAATACTTANTGCCGACGTATTCGATGCAATGATGGCGTCGGCCGGAGCATGGCGCTCGACCTCCTGGAAGACCGATAACTTCAAGTCCATCCGCTCAGGGACAGCCTCAATGACCATCTCAATACCACTGAGGGCAACCGAAAGGTCGGCAACAAAGTCGAGACGAGCACGGGCAGACTCAAAATCATTCGACCTTACCTTGCCAAGCTCGATCGCCTTGGCCCCGATGACATTAATCAGCGAACGGGAGCGCTCAAGTACCTCCTCTGAAACATCATATAGTCGGGTATCGAACCCACCCATTGCCGCCCCGTACGCAATACCGTGGCCCATCGTTCCAGCACCGAGCACTACAATGGAACGGATCATGAAACACTCGCTTCCGTTGTGACACCTTTAGCAACACTCTCATCAATCGCACACATGGCTAAATCAATCTCCGCCTCAGTATTGAGGTGCAGCACTCGAGAATCGGGGACTCAGCGCGCCAACTCAGCAAGGAATCCATATCGGGTGAACTGGGCCATGAAAACAGCAACTTCGCTGAACCACAGTACGAAAGGCTCCGTACTAGCGTATAAGATCGCCTTCGAACCGTCAGCTACGACTCGGTCCGAACGTACTCGAAGTTAAGCGGCATCCGGTTGATACCTCTACGAGGTGGAGCGATGTAATTGGCGAATACGNCAGGCTCGTAGATCGGCTCAACCATAATGCTCTTCAGATAATCCTTGTCGGCCCGAACTGGCAACCAGTCACCCCTACGCCGTTCCCACTCCTCCACCGACACTGAGTTGCCTTTCGGGTCAAAGTGAAAACCCGAAAAAATCCCAATGCTTCGGCTGAACTTTTTGTCGGGTAGATAGAGGCGGTCGGAAAGACCGTACTGCTCCAAAATCTTGTTCCAACGTATAACGCCCGCGAGGCAATCACCGACATACCAGTCGCGCAAAACCTCATTCATTGCGTTACGCATAGGAACCTCGTTTTGGGAGAGCCGCCCGTCTTCATAAACCTNCATGTCGTAGACTGCATCCGCGATGCGATGGTCCTCGTAAGTCTCTTCCCGAGCTCTTCCCTTTAGCCCGTTGGCAAAATACGAAGCTGCGTTACTGGACACCTCGCTACCGTGAAGGTCGAGACTCCGACTGAACCAGAAATTAAGATGCCTCTGGATCATTTCCAGGTCAATCCCGCCTTGTTGACGTACGTCTTCCGCTAGACCTTTGGATTCCTTCATTAGTTGACAGGTCCGTTCAAGAATACGAGAAATCCCGGTTTCACCAACGAACATATGATGAGCTTCCTCGGTGAGCATAAAACGTGTCGTCCGAGCCAGAGGATCAAGCGAACTCTCCGACAGGGACATAAGCTGAGATTTACCATCGCGATCAGTGAACATCGTGAACATGAAAAAATCTAGCCAGTTGTCAATCGGTTCATTGAAGGCCTCGAGAATGCGAGGCTTATCCTGATTCCCGCTCGTTCGTANAAGTAGCTCCTCCGCTTCGTCTCGCCCATCNCGTCCAAANTANGAATGCAGGAGATANACCATCGCCCATAAGTGACGCCCCTCCTCAACATTCACCTGNAACAGGTTACGNAAGTCNTAGAGACTCGGGCACTTCGCTCCAAGCTGCCGCTGTTGCTCCACAGAAGCTGGCTCAGTGTCGCCCTGGGTAACGATGAGGCGTCGAAGTTGATTACGAAACTCTCCAGGGACTTCGTGCCACACCGGCTTCCCAAATGAGTCGCCAAATCCAATCGTCCGATTAGGAACAGGCTCGGCAAGGAATATCCCCCAGCGGTAGTCGGGCAACTTTACAAATTCAAAATGTGCCCAGCCATCTGAATCGACGCTAGTCGCTGTCCGTAAATAAACCTGATGGTGGTTCTGGAACCCTTCTGGTCCCATGTCACGCCACCATTCAAGGTACTTCGGTTGCCAGTGNTCAAGCGCCCGTTGTAATCGCTTATTGCCANCTAAATCAACGTTGTTCGGAATNCGTTCGGTNGAAATCATGCGTGNAAACCTCTCAACTGACTCCTATGATANNCNNCNGGAGANCNACGANTTTACGTTCGNCGCCAATCGAACTCCGGTCTACCTTCGACNCCGTATGTTTTTAACGCGCCCCGNTCACCCACGGCGTTNGGGCGCTGGAAAATCCAGTTCTGCCACGCTGATAAGCGACCAAAGATTTTCGTTTCTAGCGTTTCCGGACCAGCAAATCGTAAGTTCGCCTCCAGACCTGTCAAAGCGTCAGGTGACAGAGAGGCCCGCCCTTCGAGCATCAAGCGCACCTCATCCTCCCAATCCAATTCATCCGGCGTGAATGAAACAAGCCCAGTCTGGAGTGCTACAGGTGCCTCAATCGCTTCGCTGATGGCGAGTAGCTTCTCGACTTTGTCAGGCTCCCCAAGAAACCTAGTCTGTAAACGGGTTAAGCCCGTACTCATCGGTAGCGCGCCACCATTTAAGACTGACACTCCAATCGCAGTCGGGCGATCAGGATCGTCGAGCATGAACGATTGATCTGCCGCTAACGCCAACTCAAGAAGAGTCCCAGCAAAGCATGAACCCGGCTCAATTAGCGCAACGAAGCTCTTAGCAGTTAAGTCCAGCCGCTTTAAGGTGCGTTTCATGAAATGCAGAATCTCTCGCACTAGCCAGTGATCACGATGGGTGGCGAGTGTCCGGTCGATAGCCAACACAGCCTCTCGATCACCCACGGTCTTCAAGACAACAACACCGATCTCTGGTTCATTAAGGCGTAAATGCAACAGCGCTGCATCCAACTCNCGGAACGCACGNANTGGCCAGTACTGATCGCCGAGAGCTAGCATGGCNTNNGCATCNCTTGGCTGTGGNCCGTCTGGCCCCCGTACCGTCAGGTCAGCAGTTCGTTTCATGCGNTTCATCTCGACCGTAACCGTGGAGTACTCAAAACGATCCTCCGACCGCGTTAATTCCAGTGGTCCCAACGTAACACCAGGGCCTGAGGACGGACGATCCGATGAAGCCGCAAGGTCAGCCGCTCGTTGGGATACCGCCTCATCAAATCGAGACCGCGCATAAACGGCATCTACGAAACGCCACTCAACGGCGCGTTTCCCACGTACACCCTCAACCAAGGTGCTAAAGAAATCAGCAATGTCACGCCGCACCTTCCGTTTATCGACAAGTCGCGTAAGACCACCCGTTCCAGGCAACACGCCCAACAACGGCGCTTCGGGTAAACTCACTGCAGAATTCCCATCATCAACTAGGACAATTTCGTCACAGGCCAAAGCGAGTTCATAGCCGCCACCCGCACAAATTCCGTTAATAGCGGCAAGAAACTTCAACCCAGAACACTGACTCGCGTCCTCAATCGCCAACCGCGTCTCGTTCGTGAACTTACAGAAATTAACCTTGAAACCGTGTGGCGAGCTACCTAACATGAAAATGTTGGCGCCTGCGCAGAAAATCCGCTCCTTCAGGCTGGTCACGACGACTGCATGCACTTCAGGATGCTCAAACCGAATTCGTTGAATCGCGTCAGCCAGTTCAATATCTACGCTGAGGTCGTACGAGTTCAGCTTCAGTTTGTAATCGGTTGATAGACCACCGTCCTCCTGGACGTCCATCGACAGTGTGGCTATCGGCCCGTCAAACGTAAGCTTCCAGTGACGATACCTCTCTGGGTGTGTATCAAACTGAACCCCTTGCTCTGAAGCAGTAGGTGCCATTAACCACTCATTATGATGACCGTAATTGTAGGCGTCAAACGTGAGTGACTGACACGGTATAATGCGCGACGCTAGGAGGGGAAAAAGCCTATGCCTCGACTTCAGGATTTCAAGACACCGTTGGTCTTTAAATTCGACGATCTGCCGGCCACAGCAGCACTCGACGCACCCGACGATGCCAAAAATTTTCGCGTTGAGGTGCGCGCCCTCGAAGGAATGCAAAAGGAGGCGACCGTCCGCCANTCGGAGCGATCTGGTCAAGCNTGGCGGATGGTCTCTGACGAGGGGCCGTATCTGAACGGGACGGATCTAGCGCCTTTCCCACTGGCATTCTTCGCAGCGGGACTGCACTTCTGCTATATGACTCAGCTGGTGCGACTCTGCCGTGACCGTGGCATCGCGTTACGTGGACTCAGATCTGGGCANGATACCCGGTACACAATGACGGGTTCCGCGCTGAAGGGTGACATGNCCGGCTCAGGCATCCCGGTCGATCTTGACGTTGCAATCGATGCTGAACTGTCTCCGGAAGCTGCGGGCAAATTGGTCGCCAGAGCATTGGCCGAATCCCCCGGACACGCAGTGATGCGCGATCTCTTTAGAAACACATTCGCACTCCAGCTGAATGGGTCCACGGTAAAACTCGTAGATCAGGAGCATTCCCCAAACGCCCTCTTTCCTGACCCGGTGAGAGACTTCGAGTCCATCCGACCCACACCTGCGGGCCATTTCCATCCCGACATCATCACCAAAACCGAAACGGTTGAAGTGCAGCACGGTGTGACTGGCGGTGCAGGGTCGAGCTTGAAGTCAGAACAAAAGCGAACGCTGCACGTCCGCTCAGATGCCTGCCTCCTTGACAAAGGTCTTTTGCAAACGGATATCCGCCTGTTTCAACCGCTCGGCAGCAGCTTCCGGTTTCTGTCAGATACCGGCACGGGTGACACCGCACCACCTCCCTTGGCGTATCTGTCAGCCGGCATCGGCTTTTGTTATATGACACAACTCGGCCGGTACGCGCACATCACCAAGCAGAAATTGGAGTCAATGCGTATCGTTCAGACCAATGGCTACAAACAATCTGGCGCCGCTGGTCCTAATGCAGCAGCCACTGCCGTAGATACACACGTGTATCTCAATGCCGACGAATCTGAGGACGTCGCACGAAAGTCAGTAAGAATGGGTGAACAGACCTGTTTCCTTCATGCCTCGATGCGTGAAGCGTACCCGACTGTCTTACGGGCAACACTCAACGGNAAACCNNTGCCCGTCCCTGCTGCCTGANAAAAACTTTGTAGTGAGCANAGTGCACAGAGCNAACCTGGANTCCGCNCCGCCNGANCAAACNCGANCGCGGCAGCTTGAACGGTTTAACTTGCTTCTGNCTGAAATCTTGCCTCACAATCGCTTCTACGCATCAAAGTTTAAGTCGTTGTCAGCGCCGATCGACTGGCAGGGATTCGCTCAATTACCGTTCACAACGAAATCAGAACTCGTCGAAGATCAATCAGCTTTTCCACCACTCGGTACGATTGCGACCTATCCACGTGAACGTTACCTGACCTACCATCAGACCTCTGGTACGACCGGTCGACCACTGGTAGTGCTCGACACCCCTGAGAGCTGGGACTGGTGGACGGAGTGCTGGCAATATATTTACCGAGCTGCTGGCGTGACAGACCGGGACCGATTATTCATGGCCTTTTCCTTTGGGCCCTTCATCGGATTCTGGGCAGCACATGCCGCCGCACTCAAACTCGGGGCCTTGGGTATCCCTGGTGGCGGGCTCGATTCAAAGGCACGACTCCACCTAATGGCGAGTGCCGAAGCCACAGTGCTCTTGAGCACTCCGACCTACGCATTACGCCTAGCTGAAGTGGCGCGTCAGGAAAACATCAACCTGTCAAAGCTAGGAGTACACACAACTATCCACGCGGGCGAGCCGGGCGCCTCACTACCGTCAGTACGCGGCCGGATCCAGCGGGCGTGGGGTGCAAAGTGTTTCGATCACGCCGGCGCAACTGAGGTCGGCGCCTATGGCTACACCTGCGAGCCTCAGACAGGACTACACGTGATCGAATCGGAATTTATTGCTGAAGTGCTTGACCCTCGGTCTGGGCAGACCGTGTCGGAAGGTGGTGTCGGGGAACTGGTACTCACAAACCTAGGTCGCGTTGGATGGCCGGTGATCCGCTACCGGACAGGCGACCTCGTGCGGATGGGTGGGCACGGTTGTCCGTGCGGTCGTACATTTCAGACGTTACCAGGTGGCCTGATCGGCAGGGCTGACGACCTTTTGGTGGTGCGAGGTATCAATATCTATCCATCATCGATTGAAGCGATCATTAGAGAGTTTGAGGTGGACGAGTTCCGGATCGTGAGAACACGCCAGCAAGAAATGGATGAACTAATCATCGAGGTCGAAGCCTCAAGCGAGGTGGCCAACGCGCTTGCAGACGCCTTCTCACAGCGCCTCGCGGTCAGGATTGAGACTCGCACGGTGGCACCCGCTTCGTTACCGAGGTTTGAACTCAAGTCTAATCGGGTCGTCGATAAAAGGCGTGATGTCTAGAGGCTGATCCTTCGTATTGGGAAACTACCAGACCCTGGTCTCACCTGGTTGAAATTCCAAGAGTTCAATTCCTGGTGCAAGTAGCGCTCTAAGCTCACTTGGTGTGCCGACCAGTACGGGAAAAGTGCCGTAGTGCATCGGCACCACCTGTTGAACGCCAAGGAGGTCAGCCGCCAAGGCGGCGCCCTTCGGTCCCATAGTGAAATGGTCCCCAATCGGAAGAAACGCGATTTCCGGAGCATGAAGCTGCTTGATTAGCGCCATATCACTGAATACATCCGTGTCTCCTGCAAAATAGAGACTCCGGCCATCTTCAAGTCTGATGACATAACCTGCAGGGTCGCCAACAAAAATCATCCGTCCATCAACCTCAAATCCACTAGTGTGCACTGCTTGCACCATCGTCACGCCAATACCGGCGATGTTAATCGTGCCTCCCTTATTGATGCCATGCACGGACTGCAGTCCCTTCTCCTCAAATAATTTCGCGAACTCCAAAATTGCAATCACCGGTGCTCCGGTTGTGCGTGCAACCGAGAATACATCGCCGACATGATCCGGATGACCGTGCGTGATAAGAATCAAATCGGCTTCGGTGATCTTCTTGTACTCATCTGGGCACTTTGGGTTTCCTTCGAGCCATGGGTCGAGCACGATGCGCTTTCCACCAGGAGAGGTAATTACGAACGTACTGTGTCCGAGCCATTGAACCGCGAGCTTACTGTTTGAATTCACGTGATACGACTCCTAGTGCATTACGACCGTCGTTGGTTTGCCAATTTGTCAATCCGTCGATAGATTCTACCCATGTTCATCTTTGCGCAGAGGTCAAAAAAGCTTGCCTGAGGACCAACCCATCGAACCTGTTCGACGGAATCGAAAACTGGTGCATCTTCCCGCAAGGTTGCAAGGTCTCTGAACTTCAAGGCAACCTCACGTTGTTCAACCAGCGTTTGTGCTAACTTCTTAGCGCCTCGCACCATCACGGCCCAAGAATCGGATTTCTCGGGAATCTGCTCCAAATGTCCATAATGGCCCAAGACAGTACTCGCTGACTTGTGCCCCCACCCGGGGAGGCCGGGAAAACCATCAGCTGAATCCCCCATCAGAGCCAAGTAGTCAGGAATTGAGTTCGGTGAAACACCGAATTTTTCACGTACCCCTTTGGCATCGCGCAATTGACCAGCGCGACGGTCGAACTGTATGACACGGTTATCAACGACACACTGAGCGAGGTCTTTGTCAGGGGTACAGATAAACACTTGTTCCACTGCCTCATCAGCTGCCGCTTTCACCGCAGCCGACGCCAGTCCGTCATCCGCCTCAAACTCCTCCATTGGCCAGACTGCCACTCCCATCGAAGATAGCGCCTCCTCTAAAGGATGGAACTGCTTGTGAAGAACTGGGTCAATCCCCTCACCCGTCTTGTAGCCTGGCCAGAGCCCGTTACGAAATGATTCAATGACGTGATCCGTTGCAACCCCAATGTGGGTGACGCCGTCTTCTAGCATTGCCACGACCGAACCGAGCACACCACGCACAGCGCCGATTTCATTACCATCGGTATCCGATGATGCAGGCACCGCATAGAAGTGCCTAAATAACTCATATGTGCCATCGATGAGAAAGACGTTCACCCGGCACACTCTAGAGTCTTACCAGGAAATCCTCAAGTGTCGGAGACACCGTTTCTCTTCACAGGGCTCACCGAGACCAACTAACAAGGCCTAAACTGCCTAATTGGCGATAACATATGGAAGCATGACTTCGAGTGTACCGCTGCTACGCGGGCGACCGATGCGCGGAACTCCACCACCCCGCGAGCCGAAACCACCCTGGCTGAAGGTCAGAGCCCCTGGCTCGGCAGGTTATCGGCGACTCAAACAACTCGTCCAGTCCTTGAATCTGCACACGGTCTGCGCAGAGGCAAATTGTCCAAACATTGGCGAGTGCTGGGATCAGGGCACTGCCACCTTCATGATTTTGGGTGACGTCTGCACCCGTTCATGCGGCTACTGCAACGTCCTGCATGGTCGGCCGAAAGCGCTGGATCCCAATGAACCCAACCGCGTGGGACGTGCTGTCGCGTCGCTTAGACTCGACCATGTTGTCATTACGTCGGTCGACCGTGACGACCTGCCGGACGGCGGGGCTTCAGCATTCGCCGCAACCGTTCGCGCGATACGGAGTGCCAGACCAGAGTGCCGCATCGAACTTTTGATTCCAGATTTTAAAGGCCAGACTCGTGCACTCAAGACGGTCCTTGCAGAGAAACCCGACGTGTTAAATCACAACATCGAGACCGTGCGCCGGCTTTACCGCTCCGTCCGACCGGCCGGGCGATACGACCTTGCCCTCGATCTACTCGCACGCGCTGCACACTTTACCCCCACAATCCCTACCAAATCTGGTTTGATGGTCGGCATCGGCGAAACAATAGACGAGGTTATCGAGACGATGGCCGATCTACGAAAACACGGTTGCCGCATACTGACCGTGGGTCAGTATCTTCGACCTTCTCCAGCGAATGTGCCCTTAGCGCGTTACTACGAACCGAAGGAGTTTTCGGAGATTAAGCGTGTGGCTTGTGGTCTCGGCTTCCATCACGTTGAATCAGGACCACTGGTAAGAAGCTCCTATCATGCCCAAGAACAGGCCGATGCGGCCACGCGCGCAGCGCAATAAGTTGACGCCGGCATCCCTCTCAACCATCCGTCAGACGATCATATGCTGTGACCTTTGCCCTCGCCTACGGACTCACTGCGCCCGCGTCGCTCAAGAGAAGAAGTTCGCGTATCGCACAGAAGACTACTGGGGCAAACCAGTACCGGGCTTCGGGAATCACCGTGCCCGCGTACTCGTAGTTGGTTTAGCACCTGCAGCACATGGTGCCAACCGAACTGGCCGTGTGTTCACAGGTGATGGCTCCGGCGATTTTCTTATGCGTGCTATGCACTCAGCCGGTTTCGCAAATATTCCGACTGCGCGCCACATCAGAGATGGCCTGAGGCTCTACGATGCCTACATCACCGCCGCCGTACGGTGCGCCCCGCCGGCTAATAAGCCAACCCGTCAAGAGATTGAAAACTGTCAGCCACACCTCGAAGCTGAGGTTGCAGCGCTGTCGAACCTCAAGATCGTTGTTGCACTCGGTCGGATTGCTTTCGATACCTACTGGCGCGTCATGCGCAGCTGGGGGATACGTCCGTCACCCAAGCCGGCGTTCAAACACGGGCTCTTGCATACACCCGACGGCGGCCCCACCCTAATTGCTTCGTATCATCCTAGCCGGCAGAACACCAATACCGGGAGGCTCACACCGCCAATGCTAGTAAGCATTTTCAGAACGGCGAGGAGGTTGATCGCATCCGCCGCAAGTAAGTAAAACGCTCGGGCTGCATGTTAAAATCGAGATGTTGAATACCGCGAATCGTAAGGAAACTTGACCATGCTGCCGTCGTCGATTCCGCTTTTCCCACTCCCCAATGTTGTGCTATTTCCAAATGTCTTTTTGCCGCTTCACATCTTTGAGTTACGATTCCGAGAGATGGTAACCGATGCGCTACAAAGTGATCGGATCATCGGAATGGCACTACTTCGTCCCGGGTGGGAAGAGGATTATGAAGGTCGACCGCCAGTCTATTCAGTCGGATGTGCTGGTTTAATCACAAACTTTGAGCAACTGGAGAATGGCCGCTACAACATCGTCCTCCGTGGATTACAGAAGTTTCGGATCCTCAATGAGGACAATCAACGAAATTACCGCCTCGCTCAGGTGGACGGAATTATTGAGCCACTCAACGACTCTATTCGTCAGGCGATCCGCCGCGACCGCGTACATCTAGAGACCCTCGTGACCAAGGGCCTGCATCAAGCTGAAACTGAAAATCAGGTTCCGGCTTCCATCCCCGACGACGATCTCGTGAACGCGCTCGCACAGTATCTCGACCTAGAACCTGTTGAAAAGCAGGCGCTTCTCGAGCGTGACGGTTTACTACACCGCTGCGAATCACTGATTCAATTGCTGGAAATGAAGCTAATGCTGGGACACCATGACGGCCACCATGGCGAGATACAGTAAGCGCCTACTGCTTCAGAATGTTTTCTCGCTATAGAGCCACACGTGGGAGATGAAGACCTTTTGGAAAATACTCGGCCGAGGCCCCCTAGGCTTCAACAGTAGCAAGTCGCTCACGGATCGCATCGATAACCACCTGGCCATGGAAGCGGCCGTTCTCAATGAAGATTCGACCGCTGTGCACACCCGTAAGCGCCGTACCGGCGATGTAAAAACCAGACACGTTAGACTCGAAGGTCGATTCGTTGTGCTCTGGAACACATGTTTCCGGATCGAGACGCACACCAGCTTGGCTCATCAGCGTTGAATCAGTTTGGTAACCAGTCATGAGGAAAACATGATCGGCTGGTAGAGTCGCTCGCTGTCCACGACACTCGACGACAACCTCCTTGGGCCGAATTTCCACTACTTGCGTCTCAAAACGAGCAGGGATGGACCCTTCCGCGATCCGGTTCTCAATGTCCGGCCGCACCCAGTATTTAATTGATTCCCCAAGTTCGGCCCTCCGGTGCACTAGGGTCACATGGACACCTGAACGGTACAGTTCGAGTGCAGTTTCAGCAGCCGAATTCTTTCCACCCACTACAACCACGTGTTTTCGATAATAGCGATGTGGCTGGTCGTAATAGTGCGAGACATTCGGCAATTGCTCGCCTGGAATGCCAAGTAAATTCGGATGGTCGTAGCAACCAATAGCCAAGACAATCGTGCGACTCTCCAAGTCCCGGGTTCTACCATCTCCGGACCGGGTTTTGACCGTAAAAGTTTCCGTTCGACTGGTCTGTGGCGACTGAATCGCCGTCACAGTCTCTCCCAAGTCAACCGCAAGTTCATAGGTATCGGCGACACGACGATAGTAACGTAGTGATTCCAGCCGGGTTGGTTTTTCGTACGGGGTTACGAAAGGTAATCCGCCGATCTCGAGCAGCTCCGGTGTGGTAAAGAACACCATGTGCGTTGGAAAGTGATAGAGCGAGTTTACTAGCATGCCCTTCTCAAGCACGGTGTAATCAAGGCCGTACTTTTTAGCTGTAATCGCAGCGGCAAGCCCAGCCGGACCAGCACCGATAATAATTACGTCACGTGGGGACATCCGTAGTTTTTCTCCTTCATCCTCTCCGAGAACCAGAGTCATAACACCCTCATGGCCTCGGTAGTATCCTTTGATTAATTAAAAACACGTCAGTCGACTGGGCGACCGATCTGAACATTACTGATAATTGCAATGGGGCGTCCAGGTGACCGAAACATATCCTGACCGTCAATCCGAATCACCTCAAGTACCTCTCCGAGGATGCTGACCTCAGTCACCTCAGGTGGAATAGTGACCGATACGCTTTCGAGCCCGACCGGTGCAACGGCCTTGACCCCACCAGGCCCTGCCCCACCATCAACCCGGTCAACCAAGTCATCGGCGTCACGAAATTCACTCTGCACGGCAGCTCGAGCCAGTAGAGTGTTGTCTAACGTAAGAATGCCGATAGTCGCTGTATACCTTGCGAAGGCTCGACCGGCTCGAATCTGACCCTCAGAGTAGGTGTGGCGGTTAGATAGTTCGAACGTCAGCGTCGTCTCACCGCGGCCGGGCGGGATGGTAACGATGATGCCACCAGCAGGTTCCCGTCCCGTTAGCACATCGCAAAAACTACGACCGGTGTTGATTCCGTGACCCAAGAACGAGGGGCAGGCATAATCCGCTGGCTCTGTCTGAATCGACATGGCCACCAAGGAGGTCGCAGCGACGGTGATGAGCAGCACCACCAAACGCTGGTTACCGGTTTGACAATCAGCACGCTCAGATTTCCTCCGTGACACAGGACACTCCTTGATCGGTCGCCGTACTCCACGACGTCGAACCGCCGCGATGACGAATAAGCTCCAAGAATTCCATCCGGGTCCGTGCATCTTCGCGCAGCACTCCGAGCATTGCACTCGTCACCGCTGTGGAATTCTGTTTCTGGACCCCCCGCATCGACATACAGAGATGGGTAGCCTCAAGAACAACAGCCACGCCTAGCGGCTTGAGTGTTGCACGAATGGTATCAGCGATCTGATTAGTCAATCGCTCCTGGACTTGTAACCGTCGGCTAAACACTTCGACGAGTCGGGGTATCTTGCTAAGACCGATAACCTTGTCACGCGGAACATAGGCCACGTGACACTTCCCGAAAAATGGGAGCAGATGATGCTCGCACAGCGAATAGAAATCAATGTCCTTCACAATTACCATCTCGCTATAGTCAACATCAAAAAGCGCACCGTTAAGCACAGTCTTCACGTCGGACTCATAGCCAGACGTCAGGAACTTCAGTGACCGCTCAACCCTTTCCGGCGTGCGCGTCAACCCGTCACGCATCGGGTCCTCACCTAACTCGGCCAGGAGCGCTCGTACGAGATTACGCATTCACTTATCTTAGTTGATTCAGGGTTAGGTTTGGCCCCGCTCCAACGCCATAGCCATGCCCATGCCACCGCTCACACATAACGTGGCAAGGCCCCGGGTTGCGTTGCGCCGTTGAAGTTCGTGAAGGAGCGTCACAACGATCCGCGCGCCTGTGCAGCCGATCGGATGGCCGAGTGCAATCGCGCCACCGTTAACGTTGAGCCGATCGCGGGCAATCGGCATGTCACGTAATACCGCGAGCACCTGTGCCGCGAATGCTTCATTCAGCTCCACAAGGTCATAGTCATCGACGGATTGCTGCAATCGCCCAAATAGCTTCTGCATCGCCGGCACCGGTCCAATGCCCATGAGTTTCGGGTCGACACCCGCGCTTGCCCACCCGGCGATCCGGGCAAGTGGCCGGCAACCGAGCAACTTCGCGCGCGACGCACTGACCAATACCAGCGCTGCACCGCCGTCTGTGATTCCAGACGCCGAGCCAGCGGTAATGATGCCCTGGTGACCCTCAACTTCGAAGACTGGCTCAAGTTTTCGTAGCGATTCGACGGTCACACCAGCTCGCGGATGTTCATCGCGAGTCACCAACGTTACGTCGCCCTTTCGATCGGTTACCTCTACCGGGACAATCTCAGCGTCGAAATGCCCTGCGGCTATCGCAGCCTCGGCCCGCTGCTGGCTCTCAAGCGCGTAAAGGTCAGAATCCTTGCGTGAAATAGCATACTGACGGGCCAGTAATTCAGCCGTCTCTCCCATCATCAAATCGGATAGTGGACAGCAGAAGCCGTCACGGTACATGGCATCGACGAGTTCAACATTACCCATCCGGTGTCCCCACCGGGCGTTCTCGGCATCGATCAGATAGGGCATGCGGCTCATAGATTCAATGCCACCGACCAGAACCACATCGGCGTCGCCCAGAGCGATCGCTTGGGCACCGCTGGCAATTGCCTGCAGGCCAGACGCACACGCCTTATTAATGGTTTGCGCGGGTACGGTGTGGGGCAAGCCAGCCCGGTGACCGACCTGCCGGGCCGGGTTCGGCCCTGACCCAGCCTGCCGCGCGTGGCCAAACCACACCTCGTCCACGCTGGCAGCGTCAATCCCGGCCCGAGTCAACGCTGCCTTGGCCGCCGTCGCACCAAGTTCAACCGGGTGAACCCTTCGCAGCCCTCCACCATACTTGCCGATTGGTGTCCTGGCAGCACCTACGATAACAACATCGTCCGCTTCCATAACTTTTGCATTTTAGCAGAACCCCAAGAAACAGCTCAGTCACTAGGTCAATAACGCCTACAGCCATTGCCAAAACTCTGCGTGGGTGCCAGAATGGAATTTGCGTTAGACGATGCGCATAATTCTCATAGGCGGTGGCGAAGTCGGCTACGCACTCGCCAGGGCACTTGCCCCGAACCACGACCTGCACGTTATTGATCACAACCCTGCCGTTGCTGATCGGTTCCATCCTCTTGATGTGAGTTTTGTTCCCGGGAGCGGCACGAGTGCCGAGGTGCTGGGTCTGGGAGACGTCGAATCAAGCGACCTTGTTATCGCATGCACGGGTCTTGATGAGGTCAACATTATCGCCTGTGCACTCGCCAAGAAGCTCGGCGCCACTAAGACAGTATGCTTTGTGTCAGGTAACGATTTTCTTGAGTCTGTCAGCGGTGGTTACAGCCTCCGCGAACACTTCGGGGTCGATCAGACTATTTGGCCTGAAGCCCAACTGGCGGATGCCATCCAGCGGATCATCGCCGCACCGGGAGCGATCGACGCCGAGAGCTTTGCCGGCGGCCAGGTGCGCCTGCTCGAGTATCGCCTCGAGAGCGGCTCCCCTCTGACCGCTGCACCGATCGCTTCCCTACAGCTACCCCGTGGCGCCGTAGTGGTTGCTGCTAAACGCGGGGACACCATCACAATTCCGCACGGCGAGACGCATCTTAAACCAGGCGATAAGGTGATCGTGATGGGACGCGGGGACGCGATGGTAGCGATGGAAGCCAGAGTGGCGCCTGACGGTCGCAACCTCCGTGACGCACGTCAGGTCACAATCATCGGAGGCGGCGACGTAGGGTTCAGGCTTGCGCAACTCCTCGATTCCCGTGATGACGTGAGTGTTCGAATGATTGAACGTGACCGAGTACGGGGAGAAATGCTGGCAGCGACCCTTGCCAACGCTCTAATTTTGAGCGGGGACGGCACGGACCTCGAATTGTTGGAAATGGAGGAAATCGGACGTAGTGATGTACTCGTGTCGGTCATCGACAATGATGAGCGGAACCTTCTGGCGTCGCTCCTCGGACGACAACTCGGCGTGACCAAAATCATCACACGGGTGAGCAAGGTAGCTAACCTTAGGCTCTTCGAACGGGTGGGCATCGATGTCGCCCTCTCGGCCAAAGGTGCGGCGGTAGAGTCGATCGTCCGTGAGGTTGAAGGCGGCAAAGCCAAGGTCCTCGCGGTGCTTGAAGAAGGCGAGGCCAAGATTTTCGAACTCGTCGTCCCGGATGACTTTCCAGCAACCGCTTTGCGTGACCTCGCCACACCCCCAGAATCGATTGTAGGCACGATTCTCAGGCACGGCGACGCAATAGTCCCTCACGGAAACGACCGGATCGAACCTGGCGATCGACTGCTAGTGTTCTGCACCGACACATCGGCCGATCTGATGAGAACATTTTTCACGTCGTCTTAACCAACGCGAGAATACCGAACGATGCGACTCGCCATCGTTTTTCACCTAACGGGCACCATCCTCAGGTTCTTAGGAGCGGCCTTCGTAGCGCCTCTCCTGATCGCGCTCTATTCACGAGAGTCGGCGGATGCCATCACCTTCTTGGCCACGGGTGTGGCAGCCGTCGTGTTAGGTGAGGTGATGCGACGCCAGATCCGTCACCGCGAATGGACACTCAAACGCGTCGAGGCCCTCGCAGTCGTGGTTGTGACTTACCTGCTAGTCGCCATGGTCGGTGCAGTGCCCTACGCAATGAACGGAATGACTGCAGCGGATGCAATGTTCGAGTCGATGTCCGGCATAACCGGGACCGGTGCAACCACTCTCACGGATTTCGACTACTTCGGTCGTGGTTTGATGTTTTGGCGTTCAATGTCTCAATGGCTCGGTGGTCTGGGCATCATCACACTGTTCATCGCAGTCCTACCACGGCTCGCAATCGGCGGACGCCAGCTATTCTTCACCGAAACAACCACCACTCCTGGCAGCGGTGGCCTCAAACCGCATGTCCGTGAGACAGCGGGCATGCTCTGGCGCCTCTACGTCGGCCTGACGTTAGCTGAGTTCGTGGCACTGATGCTTGCAGGCCTGTCTGCCTATGATGCGATCTGCCACGCCATGACGACAATCTCGGCGGGAGGCTTTTCGCCGAACCCCGAGTCAATCATGGGCTACAACAGTGCGGCGGTCGAATGGATTATCTGCGGGTTTATGTTTCTAGCGGGCACGAACTTCGTACTGCAGTACCAGACATTGTTGCGGGGACAACTGAAAGCCTCCATCGCTGACGACGAGTTTCGAGTCTACACCGCGATCGTCGCTATCGCGACGATCGCGCTCACGGTGTTTCTCTTGCAAACTGACATGGCCACAGCCACGGCCGTCCGGTCCGGACTGTTCCAGAGCTTATCGATTCTTACGACTACCGGATACGCCAGTGCAGATTTTTCGTTATGGACTGAACAATCACGCATGGTTTTACTGGTGCTAATGTTCATCGGCGGTTGTGCTGGCTCCGCAGCAGGTGGCCCAAAAATATGGCGACAGATATTGATCGCGCGCTATACCNTGCTCGAACTCAAGAGAACGTTGCACCCTCGNGCCCTGCTACCNGTCAAACTTGGTGGCAAGGTNGTNCCTGANGACGTNATGCGNGCTGTCCTAGTTTTCTTTCTGTTTTATCTTCTACTNTTCGCCGTCTGTGTCGGCGTGGTGGTCGCACTCGGTGCGGATATATTGACCGGNGTCACCGCGACCACAGGNACACTCGGAAACATCGGNCCTGGCTTTNGCCAAGTGGGTCCGATGGCAAACTACGCTGGATTACATACGGTGAGTAAAGTCGTGCTCACCGCAGCTATGTTGGTTGGTCGCCTCGAGGTGCTGACTGTGCTGGCATTGCTTCGACCAGAAGCTTGGCGGTCGCTCACCCTACGTGGTGACTAACTGTCACCGCGCTAGAACACCGCCATGACTGTCACTACAGGGAACCACGGAGGCCTAAGGCGTCGACTTCTTCGCGCATGAACGTAATAACATTCGTGATGTGATCGTCGAGCGGAAGACCAATCTCTTCCGCACCGAGTCGAAGATCATCGCGACTCACTCCACGAGCAAACGCCTTGTCCTTCATCCGCTTCTTGACTGACTTAGCCGCCAGGTCAAGCACGCTCTTAGAAGGTCGCACGAGCGAAGCGGCAGTCACGAACCCAGACATCTCGTCACACGCAAACAGCGTGTGCTCCAGCTTCGATTCCCGAGGGACACCTGTGTAGTCGGCATGCGACAAGATTGCCCNNACCACAACCTCCGGATAGCCCTGCTTACGCAGGATCTCGGCCCCNCGAAAGGGATGGTCGTNNAGGCTAGGCCATCGTTCATAGTCAAAGTCGTGTAACAGACCCACGGNGCCCCACANCANCTCGTCCTCGNCAAACTTACGGGCATANCCNCGTAAGGCAGCTTCAACCGCTAAGCCATGCTTGCGTAAATTTTCGCTTTGAGTGTATTCGGCCAATAATTCCCAAGCAGCGTCCCGATTCAATTCCATCATCATCATTCTAATGCACAGATAAGGNCCACGGATGAACGTCAGGTCTCTCCCTACTCCACATGAATCTTAGGAGTTTCAGACCGTTAGCCGTCCTGCCATGTACGACGCATCACGACCGCCTGAGCAATGACTTCCTCTGCTTTCTTGGTGAGACCGTAGGCATTGAGCGTCGTTGGATTGGCAAGAACAGCATCCGTAACATCCGACCTTGGTGCAAGCGTCCCACCCGTCGCACGACACAGAAAGTCCACAAGCACAAAGTGGTACTCAACACGACCGGCATCATCCAACAAGATCCGATCAAATACCTCGACAATCGGTCCCACTGACACTGTCAGCCCGGTTTCCTCCTCGATTTCACGGGCAACCCCAGCTTCCAACGTCTCTCCAACCTCGAGCCCNCCACCGGGAAGACTCCACCGTCCCTGGAGCGGTTGGAACCGACGTTTGATTAACACCACCGAGGCACCATCAAATACGGCAGCCCCAACACCAATAATCGGACGTTTCGGATATTTTCTAGTATCAACCATGGTCGATCCCATCAAGTCGAGCCAGGTGACCTGTTCGACTGGAGTGATTAGAGCGGCAATGACGCATCGGCATTTAGGTCAGGTGCTGCGATCACACCGCGACCAAACTGACGCAGACCTGCGGCGGCGATCATCGCCGCATTGTCNGTTGAGAGAGCCTGCGTCGGCAAGAAGACAGGTAAGTCTTTGGCCTTACCTCGCGTCACTGCCTCATCTCGGAGCAGGCTGTTTGCGGACACGCCACCGGCAACACCCACTGCCTTGGAATTGAACCGCTGGGCGGCGTCGAAGGTTCGATCGAGCAACGCATTGACAACCGCCCGTTGAAAAGAAGCACAGATATCAGAAATCTCTTCTTTTGGCAGCCTGTCACTTCCAAGGGTCGCTAACCGAGCCGACAGATGCCGCTTCACGGCAGTCTTGACGCCGCTGAAACTGAAGTCGGTCACCCAGGGGCCTCGATGGCCAGGCACCCAGTCCCCAACCGTCGGCGGCTGGTTTCGATCGACATGGGTCATCCGAGCCACAGGAAAATCGAGCGCGTGGGCATTGCCTTCGCGCGCCAGACGGTCAATAACTGGGCCGCCGGGATAGGTCAACCCCAACATTTTGGCCACCTTGTCGAACGCCTCGCCAGCAGCATCATCACGCGTCCGGCCAATCAGGCGGTAGTCGCCCGGACTTGAAACAAGATAAAGACAGGTGTGCCCACCCGACACGACTAGTACGATGGCGGGTAGTGGTAACGAACCGTGGTGTAGAAATAACGATTCAATATGCCCCGCCAAGTGGTGCACTGGCACCANNGGAACATCGAGCGTCAACGCCAACGACTTGGCGAAAGCAACGCCGACGAGAAGCGAACCAACAAGCCCCGGTCCCTGGGTAACCGCGATTGCTCCAAGGTCCCGCCACGCAATTCCAGCATCATCGACTGCCCGCTCTACAACACCGCAAATATCCCGTACGTGCTGACGTGAGGCGAGCTCTGGNACAACACCACCCCACTCCCGGTGAATCTCCACCTGTGACGCAATAACCGATGACCCGATAGCCCAAGGGTGCTCGGCGTTCCCGGTGTCGTAGACAACCGCTGCCGCCGTTTCGTCACACGAGGTTTCTATCCCTAGAATTCGCATGGTGCGCTACAGTGCCCCCTTGGAAGGCTCGTCTTCAACGACGCCTCGAAGACTGTCGGAATATGGTGGCCGACAGACACCTCGCTCAGTGATAACCGCGGACACGTATTGGTGTGGCGTTATGTCGAAGCTCAGATTTCTAATGTGTGCACCCTCCGGGGCTATTTGAGACCTGCCAAAATGAGTGACCTCGCGTGCGTTCCGCTCTTCAAGTGGAATCTGCCCTCCCTCAGACATCGCGAGATCGATAGTTGAAGTCGGCGCAGCCACATAGAATGGCAAGCCATGCGACCGTGCCAATACCGCAACACTATAGGTGCCGATTTTGTTCGCGACATCACCGTTTGCGGCAATCCGGTCAGCACCAACGATTACTANATCAACCTGACCATCGCGCATAAGCGGTCCAGCCATGCTGTCAATCACCACTGTTGTATCGATGCCGTCCCGAACGAGTTCCCAAGCTGTCAGCCGGGCTCCCTGCAAGAACGGCCGGGTTTCGTTGGCGACCACAGAAATGCGCTTGCCCTGTTCGGTGGCGGCTCGGATAACCCCAAGCGCCGTGCCATAACCAGCCGTGGCAAGCGAGCCGGCATTGCAGTGAGTCATTACCCGCGCACCGTCCGGCAGGACAGTCGCGCCGTGNGCTCCCATGGCCCGACAACTCGCTACATCTTCATCATGAATAGCCTGCGCTTCATCCCGCAACTGCGTGGCCACCTCCTCCACTGAGTGACCAGCCAAAATGCCTTCTGAGAACACCTGCTTCATGCGATTAACCGCCCACGACAGATTAATGGCCGTCGGCCGCGTGCCAGCCATCAGGTCGCAAAACTTGTAAAACTCACCCGCAAGCCGAGTCGTCCCCTTTGCCTTGCTCCGAGCCACGCTCATGGCCAGACCCATAGCAGCTGCCACGCCGATCGCCGGTGCCCCTCGGATAACCATCGTTTTGATAGCTCNCGCAACCTCNGGAGCNGTCCGACACTCGACATAGCGCTCCTGCTCTNGCAGTTTNCGTTGATCGATCATNACGACCGNGTCNTCACGCCATTCGATAGTTGGCAACATGGAAGAATGATGTCCCAGTTACAGGTGCCGAATGAGGCTTACTAGGAGCTTCCCAAAGGGTTCCGCGATTTGTTCGGCCGCCTGAAGTACATCGTCCTGATGTAGCGGTTCTGGTAACACACCCGCAGCCATATTCGTAATACACGCCAGTCCGAGCACCTCGAGTCCCATTTGCCTCGCCACAATTGCTTCAGGAACCGTCGACATACCCACAGCGTCGGCCCCGATCGTACGGAGAAATTTAATCTCAGCTGGCGTCTCAAAACTCGGCCCATGGACAGCAACGTAGACTCCGTGAACCAAGCGAAGCGAGGTATCCGTTCCTACCTGGTCGACCACCGCGCGCAGCCGGCTAGCGTAGACCTGCGTCATGTCAGGAAAGCGGGGGCCAAATCGCTCATCATGAGGTCCAATCAGGGGATTATCCCCAAGCAGATTGATGTGATCGTCAATAATCATGATGCTGCTGGGAGTGAACGCGGTATTAATCCCACCAGCAGCGTTGGTGAGCACTAAGGTCGGCACACCAATTCGAGCCAATACCCTAGGAGCGAATGCAATTTGGGATCGTGTGTATCCCTGATACCTATGTGCACGGCCTTCTAACACGACGACTGGTCGGCCAGCAACCGTCCCAGCAGTCAGTATGCGTCCATGCCCGATAAGCGGGTCGGACGGCCAGTGTGGTATGTCAGCGTAAGGTATGACGATGCGGTCGACGATGGCCTCTGAAAACTGACCCAGGCCAGACCCTAACACCACCGCTACCTCAGGGGTAGCTATTCGTTGTCCCAGAAATGCCGCAGCCTGCTCGACCTTTTCGAACTCGTTCAAGCTGTTCGTGATTGTGTCTTTCGCCATGTCATCAAATAAGGAGCGAGGCGATTGACGCGTTGATGAGTGTTGCCACGAAACCCCCGAACAGGGCACGCGTGCCAAGACGGGCCAGGTCGCCGCGGCGCTCTGGTGCCATACCGCCGAGTCCTCCAAGTAATATGCCGACCGAGCCAAAGTTTGCAAAGCCGGTTAGAGCGTAGGTAGCCAACACGAACGATCGAGGTTCAATGAGGTCCTGATACTCAGTCGTTAGCTTGACGTAGGCCACAAACTCAGTGGCAACAATCTTAGTGCCTAAGAGATCGGCAACTGCCCCGACATCAGCTGACGCTACACCGATCAAGAACGCGGCGGGGGCGAACACAACCGAGAACAGGCTTGCCAGTGACAAAGCAGGGTGTAGGAGCGCAAGCACGTAGTCGATTAGAGCAATAAAGGCCAGAAACGCAATTAACATCGCCGCCACATTGATTGCTAGCGTCATTCCTTGAGTCGCTCCGCCAGCCGCCGCGTCAATTACGTTGGCATACTGGCGCTTAACGTTCACTGTCACCGCGCCGCGGGTCTTAGGCACCTCGGACTCAGGCATGAGGATCTTCGATAGATAAAGACCACATGGCGCTGCCATGACGCTGGTCGTCAACATAGCCACCGCATCAGCGCCCAAGTTTATGTAGATGGCCATTACAGCGCCGGAAATCGTTGCCATTCCACCAACCATGAGTGTCAACAGTTCAGACCGTGTCATTTGAGAGACATACGGACGAACGATGATCGGCGCCTCAGTCTGCCCCATGAATACATTCGCTACCGCCGAAAGCGTTTCCGCACCGCTGGTATTCAACAGATAGACAACGATTCGTGCCGTTTGCTTGACGAAGAATTGCAGGATGCCAAAGTGATAGAGCACGCTAAAGAACGATGAAATGAAGATAATGATCGGTAATGCAGTGAACGCGAAGACAAACCCTCCAGGAAACAGCTGTGAGACAACCTCGGGATTCGCTAACTCACCAAAGATGAACCTGGACCCGGCATCAGTAAACTTCATGAAACGTTCGGCGACTCGGGCGATCGCCGTAAACAGCGCATACCCTGGCCTGACACCTCCAATTACAAGCTTCAGAATGACGAACGCCAACAGTGCCTGAAGCGACAGTCCCCAAGCCACCGTACGCCATCGAATGTTCCGAATGTCCGCTGAGCAGGAAGCGGTCACACTAATGAACACGGCTACACCCAATACGGCCCTTACCCGTGGGTCTGCAAGGTCCCTTAGTAGGTAGGCTACGGCCGTCAAGCCGAGCGCAATGGCTACGAAGCGTAATCGGTAACGCTGCTCGGGATTGCTCAACATCTTCATAGTCTATCTTTAAGCTACGGTATCAAGAATGAGAGTGGCCGTCGCGGGTGGCACATCATCGATGCGCACCGCTTTTAAAATCAGCTGACGTGCTTCGTCAAGCCCACGCGCATCCCGATGGTGTAGGTCGACCACTGGGTCACCAACACGCACGGACTCCCCTAACGCCACCTTTATAACCGCACCGACAGCATGATCGATCATTTGATCCAACTGGTCACGCCCTGCTCCAAGCACCTTCGTGGCACGCCCAATCAGCTCAGCATCCACCGCGGTTAGATATCCCGGCCGGGTCGCGGTCACTGGCTCCACAGACGGAGCCGTCGGCAATCGGCTAGGGTTATCAATAACTCGGGGATCGCCACCCTGCACCTCGACGATCTCACGCAGCTTCTCCAATCCGTNNCCACTCTTGAGNGCAGNCCGCACTCGCCCGCGNGAGGCCTCNAACGAAGTNTCAAGACCCGCGGCTTCCACCATCCGAGCCGCCAACTCNACNGACACGACTTCAAGGTCCTTCGGCCCCTCCCCGCGTAGCGTCGCAATACACTCAGCAATCTCNAGCGNATTGCCGACNGCCCGGCCACGCGGNGTGTCCATCGCTGTAAGAACCGCCCGCATCCTGACTCCCGATGCTTCNCCGATGGCNACCAGNCGATNGGCCAACTCACGCGCCTCCGAAACATTCTTCATAAACGCGCCGAGCCCGACCGTGACATCAAGTACGAGGCCGTCGAGATCGACGGCAAGCTTCTTGCTCATGATTGATGCCGCAATGAGTGGAATGCTCTCGACTGTTGCCGTCACGTCACGGAGCGCGTACAACACACGGTCAGCAGGGGCTAACATCTTCGTTTGGCCGATGAGACAACAACCGACAGTGTCGAGAATTCGAAGTGCTTCTTCAGGAGCCAAGTCGGTCTTAAAACCAGGAATTGACTCGAGCTTGTCGAGAGTACCGCCAGTATGTCCAAGCCCACGACCAGACATCATCGGTACAACCACACCACATGCCGCCGCNAACGGGGCCAGCACTGGTGAGGTCTTGTCNCCCACTCCACCTGTGCTGTGTTTATCAACTCTTGGTGCGGTGATTGTCGACAGATTGAGGCGGGATCCGGAGTCGGTCATCGCCTGCGTTAGCGTGTCAATCTCGTCAGAGGACATGCCTCGAAGTAGAACCGCCATCAACCACGCAGCTAGCTGATAGTTTGGAATTTCACCGGTCGTGGCCCCACGCACCAAAAACCGAATCTCACTCGGTTTGAGCGCTTCACCGTCACGTTTCTTACGGATCAAATCGACCACACGCATACTGCAGAGTTCCCGAGTATAGAAGATAATAAGCCATTGCTGTGAGTGACGTGCTCCTAGCTCTTCTCGTAACCGCCGTGACTTCGGGTGCCGGTTTCGTNTGGCTCTCCTTGCGGACCCTACAACTCGACACCAATGCACCAAACCGACTCATAGCCGAATTACGCCTCGCCCAAACTGGGGCGCTACTCTTAGCGTTCGTTGCCGGCGCCTATATTGGATTCGCTGGGGTAGCAAATGCCACTGCGGGAGGAGGACTCGACATCGCGCTGGCACTGGGTTTTTTCGTCGTAGCCGCTAGCGCACAAACTCGAGACCCACGCGAAGCCCTGATTATTCTGGCCATCGCTTTCGTTGCTCACGCAATTGTTGACATCCTGCACCGTCCAGGGGCGCTATCAGTCGGCATTGTCCCGCAGTGGTACCTAATTGGCTGCGCCGTGTATAACATAGCAATTGGAGCTCTCTGCTATTTACCAGTCCTCAGACGTTCATGACTCGTTCGGGCTGTTCAGACCCAACGTCATCCTTCACCGAGAACGTTCTAAACGCGGTTCGGAGGATTCCTGTGGGGCATATTGCCACTTATGGAGACATTGCAGCCATAGCGGGCCACCCAAACGCCTACCGTGCTGTCGGCAACATCATGCGAAATTGTTACCTCGTCGACGTACCCTGTCACCGAGTTGTAACAGCCAAAGGACGCCTGGGCGGCTATGGCGGAAATCCGACACTTAAACGCCAACTCCTCCGAGCCGAGGGAATACAAGTCAGCCGAACTGCAATCAGGAACTTCACCAAGGTTCGGTGGTGCCACACTGGCTCTGCAACCTAGCCTGCTGGTCACACTCCTCGCAACACCGAAGGCGACAGCCTCACATGGCCATCACGTCAAACTGCTCGTGATGCAGCCTAGCGTCAGGCTTTAGCGTTAGATCGCGACCGAGTGTGGCGCGTAAATCACGTAATACCCCGCGTTCCTCTTCCTTAAGCACCTGTGCAATATCTGGATTCACTCTCAGCACAATCCCGTGGCCATTAAGATCNCCACGGATTTTCTGCATCTCGGCTAGAATTTCGTAGCAAATAGTCGACATGGACTTAATCGTTCCACTCCCAGAACAGTAAGGGCACGATTCGGTCAGCTGGCGTTCCAGTGTCTGCTTAACCCGCTTACGGGTCACAATAATGAGGCCTACATCTGCTACCTGTATTGCCTTTGATGGTGACCGATCACGTCTAAGCTCCTGCTCCATGGCCTGAAAGACTTTCTGNCGGTTTTTCCGTTCTTCCATGTCAATCAGGTCAAGCACAATNATGCCACCNAGGTCTCGNAGNCGNAACTGNCGCGCAATCTCCTTAACAGCCTCAAGGTTCGTCTTGAGGATGGTGTCTTCNAGCCGACCNGTCCGCTTACCAACATAGCGTCCAGTGTTAACGTCAATCGCCACCAGTGCTTCAGTNTGGTTGATAACGANGTANCCCCCNGATTTCAACCAGACCTTNGGTCGGAGCGCCTTGTCAATCTCGTCCTGAATGCCATACTCGTCGAAGATCGGAAACGACTTCGTGTATTGGCGCACCCGAGATNCCAGATCTGGCATGATTCGCTCAACCAACTTAACAACACGACCATACTCCTCAGCGTTATCGATCCGAATAGCGCTATAGTCAGCCGTCAGAAAATCTCGGACGAGTTTCGCGACAAGACTCTCTTCCTGATAGACGACGGTCGGCGGAGGATTGGACTCGGACCGCTTCCGGATGCCGGTCCAGACCTGATGAAAGTAGGACAGGTCACCAAGGATGTCCTCCTCGGAACGACCACCGGCCGCGGTCCGGACGATAACCCCACCCGAGAAGTTGTGCTCACTTTTGAACTCCCGAACAATCCGGCGCAAGCGCGACCGCTCTTCTCGAGACGCAATCTTTCGCGAAATACCAATGTGGTCGACCGTAGGCAGGAAGACCAAGAAACGACCAGGCATACTGACGTGGGACGTGATGCGCGCGCCCTTTGTGCCCAGTGGCTCCTTAACTACCTGGACCAACACTTCCTGGCCCTGCTTTAGCAGGTCCTCTATTTTTGCTGTGGAATCCCGGTCACGGTCGGCACTGTGGCCAGCCTCGGTTGCTACCGGGTCAACGTTACCATCCACGTCACCATCAGTCTCACCGCCGGAATCGATAAGATTACTGTCCTCAGCTTTTTCATCACCATCATCACTGGTATCAAAGCGCTCGAGCTCCTCCAGTGTGTCGTGCACTTCCGACACATAGAGGAACGCGTCACGCTCCAGTCCGATGCCAACAAATGCCGATTGCATGCCGGGTAGCACCTTCGAAACCCGGCCCTTGTAGATGTTACCGACGGTCCCTCGGTGTTGTTCCCGTTCGATAAAGACCTCGGTCACGAGGTCGTCCTCGAGAATAGCCACAGCGGTTTCGTGGCTGTTCGAGGAGATGATCATCTCCTTGCTCATTTACTAAACTCCATTTGGGACCAACGGGGCGTGTGTTCAGGTGTACATTCGTGCACTGTAATTGGTGTGTAACCACTGGCCGATTACCGTGCGAGTCGCTTAGCAACTCCCAGATATACACTTTATCCCCTCGTCCCATGCGCCGGCGTTCTCGATCTTTTCGTTCGATCAGAATCCGACGCCAAAAGCATTATCAATTAATGAACCTGCGCATCCTGACGTTCACGATGAGACCAAATCCAGCCAGGGTAGCAATCAGCGATGAACCACCATAACTCATTAGCGGTAGTGTTAACCCTTTCACGGGCGCTAACCCAGCCGACATGGTCACGTTGTAGACGACTTGAAACGCAAAGCTCGACATCACCCCGACGACAAGGTAAGCCCCCAGACGGTCCTTCGCGAGCCGTGCAGCAGCGAGGCTCCGCACGATCACGAACAGATAGAGTCCGAGCACCACAATAACGCCGAGAAACCCCTGTTCTTCCGCTAGTACTGAAAAAATAAAATCGTTGTGTGCAACAGGCAGGAAGTCAAACTGCCCCTGTGTACCCTGTAGAAATCCTTTCCCGGCAAGGCCACCTGACCCGGCCGTGATCTGTGCCTGAATCTGTTGGTATCCGGCACCATGTGCATCACGTGCCGGATCGAGAAACGTAACAAGTCGCTCTTGTTGGTAGGGCTCCAACCAGTAGTTCCACGCAACTGGTGCCAAGAGCAGCGCCAGGGTGGCCAAGATAGCCAGCCACCGCATGCGGAGACCAGCGAGATACGTAACACCGAGGGCAACAGCCAACAACCCCACCGAGGTTCCTAAATCAGGCTGTTTTGCGATCAGCACGAAAGGGACTGCTGTAAAAATACCGACCATCAAGATGTCGGGGATTTCGACCGAACCGCGCCGTGTTTCACTGAAATAGTTGGCGAGTAAGACCGCCAATCCTAACTTCGCAAACTCTGATGGTTGTATATTCAACGCACCTAGGCGGAGCCACCGCTGCGAACCTCCGGAGATTTCGCCAACCAGAAGCACGAGCACCAACGCTGCAAGCACTCCACCGTAAATAAAGAGTGCGTAATCTGCAACTACACGGTAATCAACGCCTAAGCAGATAGCAAAAACCACCCCACCTAGCAGCAAGGCATAGAACTGCATCCCAAACTGCGGGCCAACGGCACTCACCGTTGGCTCAAAAGTGGTGCTGTAAATCATGGCCACGCCAATTGCACACAGCACCAGAATCGCAGCAATTAGAGGCCAGTCGACTTGGCGATACAGGCGACCGTCCAACATTAGTTGATCTCACCCTGCGTTTGCACAGGCACTGTCAAGTGGTCGGATGGCGCGGGCTGCACTGTCTCAGTTGTGGTTCCCGTCAACACCGGCGATGGCTGTGGTAAGTCCGGCAACGGCTGACCAGCCTTCTTCGCCAGATAGGTCTGCATCACATGACGTGCAATCGGCGCCGCGAGGTAACCGTGCTCGGAGTGCTCGGCGAGTACAACCCCGGCAATCTCAGGCTGCCCCTCACTCGGTGCAAAGAACGTAAACCATCCATGGTCACGAAAATCCAAATCGGAAGTTTCCTCCAACTGTTCTCGGCCCGCCAGTGAGACCACCTGTGCCGTGCCCGTCTTACCAGCCACGTTGAAACCGTCGATTCGCGCACGTCCGCCAGTACCTCGTGCGTTCACGACACGCCACAATCCACGATGGAGTGTCTCGATGGTCTCAGGCTGTAGCTCAACCACCACACTCGGCCGCGGCTGCGTCGGTTTCCATCCCTCGCCGTCATCAATCGCCTTAATTACATACGGAGTTGGCCGCACGCCACCGTTGGCGATCGTCGCGATCAGGACCGCCTGGGACAGCGGTGTGACCGATACCGCGCCTTGACCTATCGATACTGAAATCGTTTCACCCGGATACCAATCCTCTCCCGTGGTCTTCATTTTCCACTGCCTGGACGGAACGATGCCCTCCAGTTCATGCGGAAGGTCAATGCCCGTCAGATCGCCCAACCCGAGCCGACGAGCCCAGGTGTTCAGCACGTCAATATCCAGCATGCTCCCGAGGGTGTAGAAGTAGACGTTACAGGACCGCTCGAGGGCTGCCTCCATCATGAGCCGGCCATGGCCACCACGGAGATGACAGTGATAGGAGCGATCATAAAATCTTTTAGCACCGTTACACTGTACCGAAAAATCAGACTCCACGATTCCTTCCTCGAGCGCCGCCACGGCAACCACGAGCTTGAAAGTCGAGCCTGGTGCATACCGTCCCTGCAAGGTGCGGTTATGGAGCGGCTTCTGAGGGTCGTCGTTCAACCGTTGCCATGTAGCCTGGTCGATACCTAGCGAGAAATCGTTCGGGTCGTAGCTTGGCACACTCGCCATTGCGAGTATCTCCCCGGTATTTGGCTCTAGAATGACCGCGGCTCCATTGAATCCATGGGCTCTAAATGCTTCTTCCGTCGCAACCTGCAAATCGTAGTCAATCGTCAATTGAAGCCGTCGGCCTTCAACCGGGTTGACCTCCTCAATGGTATTGAGTTCACGACCAATGCTGTTGACTACAACACGCCGCGTGCCATCAGTGCCCATCAGCTCTCGGTTATAGGCCTGCTCAATCCCAGTCTGGCCGACAATCGCGCCACTGGCCATGCCGCGGAACTGAACTTCGGAGATCTGCGTTTCTGTGATTTCACCAACATAACCAAATAGATGCGCCGCCAGCTTGCCGGTCCGATAGTGGCGTGTCGGCACTTCTTCAACGACGATGCCAGGTAACTCGATCCGCCGGGCTAACACTGCCGCGACCTGTTCCGTCGTCGCTTCCCGAATCATCACAATCGGCCGGTATTCTGGTTCATCGTTATGTTCTTCGATGGTCTGCCAGAGTGATGGCTCGTCAACACCGCTAATTGCGCTGAGTAATTCAATCGACCGAGTGAGGTCGCCGGTTTGTTCCCGCACCAGCGAAATATCGAAAGAGTAACGATTCTCAACAAGGATTTGGCCGTCCCGGTCAAAGAGTAGTCCTCTCGCAGCACGAAGCGTTAACGTCCGTTGGTGATTGTTGTCTGCCAACTCGCGGAATCTGCTGCCCTGCGCAATCTGGAGAAACCAGAAACCGATCGCCAGCGTCACCAGGACGGCTACGGCTCCGCCCTGTAGGAAGGCGAGGCGCGTGTCCACACTACGACGGTCATCACTGATCATAACTAGCTCACCACTCCAGCCGAGGCTTTACGCGGCCGCCACTCATACCCCGCCAGCGAAGGCGAGGCAGCGCTCGAAGGAGTTCAAACAATACCGCTCCAGCCAAGCCATTTCCAAACGCCTCTCCAAACACGCCACCAACTGACGAATTTGGGATCCTCACCACCAACATCGAATATAGCCCGAGAAACACCGACGCGTGTAATAGCGTCGCTCCAAAAAAAATCACAAAGCGCGGAAGTGAGCGCACGACGATGATCTGTGTTCCAATCAAGGCTACGGAAAATCCAACAATGGTTTTCGCAATACCACTGACCCCAATGATGCCGCCTGAAAGTGCATCCTGGATAACACCACCAACCGCACCACTGAGGAGTGCCGTTACTGGCGAAGTCGTCATGGCGAGATAAACAATGGCGACCAACACCAGATCGAGTTGCACCCCATTACCCACCAGATACGGTATGAGAGTGGTCTGGAGCACGAGCGCAAAAACAACAACGAAAGCGACCTTAGACACTTTCATTGCACTCCCCCACTTGGCAGATCAGTGGGTCGTCGTTCCGTAATGACCAGCACATCTTCCAAGGCACCAAAATCAACCACTGGCCGCACCCCGATGTCCTGATAGAGGCCGCTNTCCTGGTAGAGCCCNCGGCCCANCTGGACCGACTCAACGACTCCAATAAGATACCCTTTTGGATATATTCCTTCGCTACCTGACGTCACTACCCGATCCCCCACCTGAACATCAGCCAGGTTNGAGATGTAGTCAAAACGGAGAGGTAGGTCNCCGACCTGTCCGGTCACAATACCTGCAGAACGAGAACGCTCAAGCATGGCTCCGATCGCCGCATTTCGGTCGACCAAGAGTTGCACCTTTGCAGCGGTCGCACTCAGAGGACCAACCACGCGGCCAACGACGCCCGCTGGCGCCAGCACGGCAAGGTCGGTCTGCAAACCATCCCTAGTACCGCGAGCGATCGTCACAGTACGAAACCAGGACGTGGCATCGACCGCCATTACCTCAGCGGCCACCGTCAACCACGGCACCTCTTCTCGAAAATTCAAAAGATCCTGAAGACTCTCACTACGGTGTGCTCGTGCACGCGCGTTTTGAAGTTGGACCTGTAGGTTTCCAACCTGTTGCCTAAGTAGCGTGTTCTCTTCGGCGACGTTTTGAAGCGACGAGTAGCGCGCCCACGTGTTCCCTACTCCATCTACAAACCCAAAAGTTAGGCGTTGGATCCCAGAGAAGAACCCGAACGTAACCGATTCGATCACTGGCACACCCGAATCGGATCGGACCTGTGCCGAAATGAGAATGATCTGAGCCGTCAGGACGGCCAGCAAGATGAAACCGGTGCGTCGGCGGATGTCAAACACAGCCTCAGGCGAAAGCACACGACCGGCGCTGACTAGTCGATCGAGATCTTCCGTAGCAGGTCAAAGTCATTGAGCATCTTGCCAGCACCCTGGACGACAGACCCTAATGGGTCTTCCGCCATCGAGAGCGGCAAGCCAGTCTCTTCCCTCAACCGCTTGTCCAGATTATTGAGCATCGACCCGCCACCGGTCAGCAAGATGCCACGGTCGACAATGTCGGCCGATAGCTCCGGCGGCGTGCGTTCGAGTGCGACACGCACGGCCTCGACAATCTTATTAATTGGTTCGGCAAGCGCCTCGCGAATTTCTTCGTCGTTGATGGTGAGTGTCTTCGGAATTCCCTCAATAAGATGGCGCCCCTTGATCTCCATCGTGAGTGGGTCGTCCAGTGGAAATGCCGAACCCACAGTCATCTTGATAGCCTCAGCCGTGCGCTCGCCAATAAGTAACTTGTACTTCTGCTTAACGTACTGGATGATCGACTCATCCATCGCATTACCAGCCACCTTCACAGCTTTGCTGTAGACGATGCCAGCCAAGGAAATAACCGCAATGTCAGTCGTGCCACCACCAATATCAACGATCATATTTCCAGATGGCTCGGTGATCGGCATGCCAGCACCAATCGCTGCTGCCATCGCCTCTTCCACCAGATACACTTCACTCGCTTTCGCGCGTTTAGCGCTATCCTTAACCGCCCGCTTTTCGACCTGTGTAATCTCTGACGGCACACCAATGACAATGCGTGGACGGACCCACACGGTCCGGTTGTGCGCTTTCTTAATGAAGTGGTTGAGCATCTTTTCGGTGATTTCAAAATCGGCGATAACTCCATCCTTCATCGGCTTGATCGCTACAATATTGCCAGGCGTTCGTCCGAGCATCTCCTTGGCATCCTTGCCAACGGCCTCGATCCGTCCTGTTACCTTATTGATCGCTACAATCGAGGGCTCGTCCACGACAATGCCCTTCGCCCGCGCATAGACGCACGTGTTAGCGGTTCCCAGATCAATGGCCAAGTCATTCGAGAACAGCGATAACATCGAGCGGAAGTTCAGCAATTAGCCCCCTGCGAAATGGTTCGTGATTGGTCAGTCGAAGACCGGACCACGCTAAGCCGTCCAGGTGGTCGCTGACCTAGACCACTAGCCTTCCCGGCCACAAGAATACCGTTCTTACCCTGTGCCTTCGCTGCGTACATTGCACAGTCAGCAACTCGCAGCAGCTCATCAGCCGTCGATGCCGCTTCCGGTAACGCAGCTAAGCCAATCGATGCTGTCAACCTGACCTCGAAGCCAGCAGTGGTAAGAAATCGGTGCTTCGCTAGGTTTTCTCGAACGCGCTCAGCGACCACCCTGGCACCTTCATTTCCGGTGTCCGGTAAGACAACAACGAATTCGTCGCCACCAAATCGAGCCACGATATCAGTCTCGCGTGCACTTCTCTGAATCACCTGTGCCGCTTCTACCAAGGCTCGACTTCCGCAAAGGTGACCGTGGCTGTCGTTAACCGTGTCGAAATTGTCCAAGTCAATGAACAGCAACGACAGTGAATTGCCGATTCGTGACGTCCGCCTGACTTCACGGTGAAGCACCGACAAGAGAAAACTTGAGTTGTAGAGCCGCGTCAGGTCATCGGTGACCAACAGCGATTCGGCCCGCTTCAGCTTAACCGCGTGATCCAACGCGACCGCAGCTGGCTCGACAAGTGCACCTAAACCATCAAGCAGTGGTTTCCCGAGCTGCGACGAGCGGTTGGTCGGCTGGCGGTCCAGGCCAACCAACGCACCAATCGTCTGGCGCCTACTCACCATTGGTAACCCAAACGCCGCAACAGCTGGACCCTCAGAAATCCGTTTGTCCTTTGACAAATCAACTGAAACAGTGTCGTGGCCGTGACGAATCACCCACTCGCCGAGCGGTAGCGCTCCACGTTGTAGTTCAGTATCAGGCCCGAGACTCGCGACCATCTTCACGCCCAACGATTTATTGGGTACGACGACGGCCCACCACGGCACCGGCAGCAAGCGGCTCGCGTGTTCCACTAGTAACTCGGCAATTTCTTTCGGTTCGACGGCCTTGTTCAGGTCCCGATGAACTTTCGACCACACCCCGTAATTCCACAGATGTCGGCGAAAGACCGACTGGATCTTTTTGAGCCTCGCAAAAAGGTCAANTGGCTCGGCCAAAATAANTTGTTGCTCAATCTCAATCGGNANGAGCGNAACCTGGANATGCCCGGCGCTCCAAACCGATCGAAACGTCTCAACATGTGAAGTCGCGGGGTGATAATCCGTCGCGACGCGCCTCCTAAGCGACCTGTNAATCTCCCTAAGTCCTTCTATCCACCGTAAATATATCACATCGGCCCACGTCCACCGGATACCGATTGCATAGTTTCCAGAAGTCCCGCCAGAAGCGTGCGCCTTATTCAAGTGCTTGCAGGGGTGAAACTTCTTGTTCTACGATGTTAGCTTAAGTCGGCCGCCTAAAGGCGGGCAGGGAGTGACAGATTATGACAATGCTTGACCGGATGCGGCAACACAAGAATTGGCTGAAGTGGAGTCTCGGGGTCGTTGTACTCGCCTTCATGTTCTTATACATTCCTGACTTTCTAAATCCTACGGTCGGCGTTGCCCCAACCGATGCCGTGGCGAGCATCGAGGGAAGGGAAATCACTTCGTCAGATTTCCGCCGCCAATATTTTGAACAAGTGCAGTCGTATCAGCTCGCCTATGGCGATGAGATCAATGACCAGCTCCTCCGGCAATTAGGCTTTGACCGTCAAATCCTGCAACAGATGATCGATGAGGAAGCCGCGGTCATTGAAGCCGAGCGGCTTGATTTAAGTATTAGTGACGTCGAAGTCACCGAGAGACTTCTGAGTCTACCTGGGTTGCAGAACAACGGCACCTTCATCGGAGAGGAACAATACCGCCTGCTGCTACGTTCGCAGACTCCACCGATGACAGAGGAACAGTTTGAAGAAGGCATGCGACGAAGTCTTTTAGTCGACAAATTGCGGGGTGCCATCACCGCCTGGATCGACGTGTCGGACGACGAATTGCACGAGGAGTATCGTTTGCGGAACGAGAAAGTGAAACTTGACATCGTTACCTTCTCGCCAGACCAGTTCCGCGACAGCATTACGACAACTGCTGAAGAGTTGGCTGGACACCTTGAGGCGAACGCCGCAACCTATCGGATTCCTGAAAAGCGACAGATCAACTATTTGCTCATCGAAGCTGAAACACTCCGACCTAGCGTTGTCGTGCCTGACCCTGACATTGCACAGTACTACACCGATAACGCGTCGCAGTACTCAACACCAGAACAAGTACGAGCCAGCCACATCCTGTTCGAGACTGAAGGTAAAGACGAGACTGAGGTGCGAACCCAGGCAGAAGCTGTACTGGCCGACGCTAGGTCGGGAACTGACTTTGCAACGCTGGCTGAAGAACATTCCGAGGATGCTGGCTCAGCAAGCCTCGGCGGTGATTTGGACTATTTCAGCCGCGGGCGGATGGTCCCTGAATTTGAAGCAACCGCGTTTTCCATGGCACCTGGCACGATCAGCGATCTCGTCCAGACTGAATATGGGTTTCACATCATTCATGTGACTGACAAACAAGAGGCCTCTACTCGCCCACTCGACGAGGTGCGGGAACAAATTGCCGACCAGCTTCAGTGGGAACAAGCCCAGCGCCAGGCTGATCTTATGGCCGAGCAAATGGCAGGTGCCCTAGCAACACAGGAGGATCTCGTGCGGGCTGCTGAAGAACACGGCTTGTCCGTGACCGAGTCGAACTACTTCGCTCGTAGTGAGGCGATAGACGGGCTGGGTCTCGCCTCGGGTGTTGCCTCGGCCGCCTTTACTTTCGAGCTAGGGGAGGTGGGAGGCCCACTTCGTACGCCTACGGGGCACGTCTTCTTGACCGTAACCGACGAACAGGAGTCATACGCACCGGAAATCGACGAAGTGCGTGACCAAGTCGAGTCGGATGTCATCGATTTGCGTGCACGAGAGGCTGCCGAGCGGCGCGCGGCCGAGATTACACCACTTCTGCAAGAGGCCGAAAACTTCATGGCGGCTGCGGAACGGGCCGACCTGGCGGTGACGACTGACGACCTCGCCGCGAGGGGTGCGGTCGTGAGCGGTTTGAGATCACGACCAGAAATCGAGGAAATTGCTTTTTCACTAGGGGTTGGCGAAACCAGCGATGTCTTGGCAACTGACGACCTGGTCGCGGTTATCCACGTAGCCGAGCGAGAAGAAGCGACTGAAGACGGGTTTGCTGAGGCAGAGGACACCCTCCGTGGCGAGTTGCTAATGGACCGACAGGGGCGCTTCTTTAGTGCCTACATGACACAGGCTAAGGAAACCATGCAGATTGAGATCAATATGGAAACCTTGGCGATGTCCATCCTCTGACCTGACCGTCTTAAATGCCCATCAGCGGTAAGTCCAAGCCGCCAGAACCCTCTGGTTGTTCCCCTTTATGGTAGGAAGAGGTAGGGCATCAGCATCAGAGCCTCTCCCTGCTTGAATAGCCGAAATGCTGCTGAAAAAGCACTTAGCGCATGCATTTCCGCAGACGAGAACAGTGGAGCGGGGAAATTCTTGCGGACGCTAACCAGAGGCTGACGTAGCGTCTCCAATAGGCCCCGTGCTGGTGGATAGAACACCAATTCCACATCCGTCTCCGGNTCAATATCAGCGTNCTGCTTAGCGACCNNGATCGCNTGGTCCAAGCTACCCAGCTCATCAACGAGGCCGATCTGCTGGCCCTGACGCCCGGTCCACACTCGGCCTTGTGCGACGGCGTGAATCTCCTCCCGCGTCATAGCTCGTCCCTCGGCTGCTTTGCGGACAAACGTTTCATAAACAGCGTCGAGCTGCACCTGCACCTTCGCACGCTCAGCCGGAGAGAACGCCCTGACTGGAGAATTGATTTCAGCAAAGCGGCCCTGACTCACCGATTCGATATTTGCACCAAGCTTGCTAAAGGCCTCCCCTACAACAAACTTGCCAGCCACCACCCCGATAGAACCAGTAAGTGTTGCCGGCTGCGCAACGATGGCTTGGGCGGGCATCGCAATGTAGTAACCACCGGACGCCGCCACATCTGACATGGATGCAATGACCGGCGTGTCAGTCCTAGTCAACACAACCTCACGCCAGATTACATCTGAAGCAATTGCCGATCCGCCCGGACTGTCAATCCGCAGAACAATGGCGCGCACTGTTGAATCATTCCGGGCCTCTCGGAGATGCTCGATGACCGTATCAGACCCAACCACACTCCCCTCAGTTGAGCTATAACCACTCCGTCCAGTATTGATGACACCAGCGACATTAATAACCGCAATCTTCGGTCCTGTATTCAGCCCGACTGATTGAAGACTTACCTTCGTGTAGTCTTGGCCACTAATCTTCTGTGGTTGCCCTTCGGCATCGAGTGCTAATACCTCATCTTCGTACGCCAACTCGTCGACCAACCCAGCTGCGAGCGCGTCCTCTGGTAGAAATGGACCCTCGGCAATGAGTGCACGGATCTCGGAAACTGGACGGCCACGGCTGGTGGCAATATCGAGAACCAATTGATCGAACAGGTCCGCGTTCAACGATTCCGACATTTCACGATGTGGCTGCGTAAATGTCTTCTCCGTAAAGAGATTCCCTGCTGTCTTGTAGTCCCCGGCGTGTAGAAAATCTGGATAGACACCAATCAGGTCGAATGTGCCACGAAGAAAGAGTTCGTAGCTGGCCACTCCCATCAGGTCAAGTGGGCTTGTCGGCATCAAAAAAATCTCGTCAGCTGCCGTCGCTAAGTAATATTGCTGGTCTCCGCCATACTCTAGATACGCGACGACGGATTTCCCAGACCTCTTGAAAGCCATCACCGCATCTCTGACCTCCTGAATCTTTCCCCAGAGCGCCTGNCCGCCGCTCGGGACCAAAATAACCCGAGATACTCGATCGTCCACTGCTGCTTTGTGAAGGTTGTTAACGATTGATCGGAGTGTCGGCGGCGCCCCAAAGACCTGTCCCAAAAGGCCACCTGCATTGACTTCTGTCAGANCGGATGGCACACGCAGCACGAGGGTNGCGTTGCGCGGCACTGATGGCCCCCGCGATAACAGAAAATAGACCACCNCCATGGTGAGCGATGAAACAATCACAGCCGTCATGAACAGCGTCAGGAGGAACCTAATACCGCGTCGTACAAACATCACCGCACCTCCTTAGTAGCCATGCACAAGACCAGCAAAGCATCTTTCACNCTCCAGCGTTGAGCTTACCCGACAAGAGGGGTCGAAGAAGGACGAGTTCGGTCGACGCCCATTCAACCTTCCAGCTATAATCGCCAATCCGGGTATGACCTGGGAACCTGTCACATCGCGGAAGTGGCGGAACTGGCAGACGCGCAAGCCTCAGAAGCTTGTGCTCGCAAGGGCGTGGGGGTTCAAATCCCCCCTTCCGCACCAANTTTCCTAGCAATTCTAGCAGGTAATGNAAAAGGGCGGCGATGACCGCCGCCCCNTTAAGCCGCCGTGTGNCCCCAATGTGNCCTTTTNTCNAAACTACTCAGCGCNCAGCANNNAGTAGACGNATGNTTCCGTCNNGTTTGTTTANNACAAANATTTGGTCGTTGGGGCCGAGACCGAGGCGCATGTCAGCNCGAGTCGCCACCNCCTGCCCNTCNNNGGTGTTTTTNTCCTGAATCAACTGNAGCANNGTCTTTGGNCCATNACNNTTGTTNAACAGAATNCGNCGAATTGCCTCCTGGCCACCCGCAGGNAGNTNGTCNGCNGAAAAGGCAAANANCTCGCCGCTGGGATTGTCACCAAACANCACNAGGTTTGTGAGTTGGGGAATCGCGGTCGCACGGTAGACATAGACTCCCGTTACTGCAGAGCCAGGCTGCAGAAGTGAGTCAAGTTGCCCGTATTCGACGACGGGATACGTCATCTGAGCATCGCCACGTTGGTTGGCGAGACTGACATGACGACGGCCACTCCTGGCCGCGAAACTACCCTCCCAGTCGCTCCAGCCGAGGTTGGCACCAGCCGTCACGAGACTGACCTCTTCCACGACGTTCTCGCCGATATCGGCAACAAACATGTTGCCGGTAGTCGAGTCCCAGTTAAAGCGTTGGGGATTGCGCACACCCAAGGCATAGACCTCGCCGAGTGTGTCCGGGTCGCCATCGTTCGCAAACGGATTGTCGGCGGGAATGCCGTACTTACCGTTGGCGCTATTGGAACCCAGCGGGTCGAGGCGAAGAATCTTCCCGAAGGCGGAACCACGATTCTGTGCAAGGAAGAACTGAACGCTATTACCACCATCGGCCGCGCCCATGTAGAGCAGGCCGAATTCGGCGTCGCCGGGCGACGTGAGCGGATGAAAGGCGAGGTGGCCGCCATTGTGGATATTAAAGGGTTGCTCGAACCGGACTAGTTCGCGTGGCGGACCGCCATCGTAGGTCGCGGCCTCAGGATGCTCAGCCGTCCACTCGAGCAGGACCGTGTCGTGCGAGTTACTGTTACCGCCTGACGCGAAGTCGGCCGGCGGCCTCGTATCACTGGTGTCTGTGAGGGTGTAGAGCTTCCCGAAGCCGGGAGTGCTGGACTCATGAAACTGCGGATGAAAGGCGAAACTCTGAAAACCTTGCTCGAAACCCGACGATTCGACGCTGACACCCCAATTATCGGCGTTGAGATCGAGATATTTGGTCACGGTGGTGCCGTCGTAGCTGACACTGTAGAGCGGTCCGCGCATGTCGTTGACGAACAACCGACCGGTCCCGGGCTCATCGACCAATAGCATCATGCGCGCTGCCTGCCCATCGCTGTTCGGAATCGTGGCGAACGCCATGATGCCAACCTCAATGGCGGTTTGCCCCGCGGCAATGGGCATAAAAAAAGGATCGTCCTTGAGGGCGCGGCCCTCGGCGTAGATAGTCGCGAGGGCGGCCTGCGCCTCGGCCGAACCTTGCTCGGCCATACGGCGGAGTTGGGTCACAGCCTCGATTTCGTCTTGCTCGGCGGCCAAGCGATACCACCGCACCGCTTCCCCGTCATTCTGCGGAACCCCCCGCCCGGTGGCATACATACCCGCAAGGACGATCTGCGCCTCGGAATCGCCTCGTTCAGCCGCTTGTTGCAGCCACACCACTGCCTCCGCATCGCGCTGCTCCGCCGCCAGCCGATACCACCGCACCGCCTCCGCCGCATCCCGTACCTCGCCGATCATCTCGGAATACATCTCCGCAAGATTCAGTTGTGCTTCAGCCGAGCCTTGCTCGGCCGTCACGAGGAGCCAGTCCAGCACTTCCGCATCGCCTTGCTCGGCCGCCATCCGATACCACCGCATCGCTTCGGCCTCATCCTGCTCCACGCCTCGCCCGTCGAAATATCGGCCCCCAAGCCCGGTCTGCGCCGGTAGATGCCCTTGCTCCGCCGCGAGTCGCCACCATCGCACCCCTTCGGCCGCATCTTCCGGCACCCCCCGCCCCGAAAAATACATCCCCCCCAGAGCAAGCTGCGCCTCGGCACTACCTTGTTCCGCCGCCAGCAGATACCACCGGACCGCCTCCGCCTCGTCCTGTGGCACACCATCCCCCTCGACGTAGAGATCTCCTAGGGTGACCTGCGCGGTGAGGTCACCCTGCCCCGCGCGGGCGCGGAGATCAGCGATCCCTACGCTGCGTATTTCTTCGGGCGTTAATTCCACCGTCGCGCACGCACCGCTACTCAAAATCGCAATGGCGATTACAGCGAGGGCGATCAGTCGAGCGTGGCGAACGGTCATAGCAGTCCTCTACCACCGACGAACTTGCTGAAAAACTCAATTCTACCGATGTCTAGTGAAGGGTTCAAAGCGATTGAGGCAGGACGGCGTAAGCGTTAGAGTTTTGGAGGTGACTGAAGTGTTCACAACAGTTGATAACTTTGCCCTCTATATAAATTTACTACAGTTACCCCGATAACAATCAAAAACAAACCAATGATCGTCTGCCAATTTAGTGTCTGTTTATAAAAAACATAACTTAACAACGCTACTGAGAAAACACCCAGCCCTGCCCAAGATGCATAAATTATTGCGAGTGGTAGTTTTTGAGATAACAACGCCAACAGATAAAAAGATAAGCCATACGAAATCATCAAAACAGCGCTAGGGTATTTAAACAATTATAATGGCCGACCTGATTCAAGTGATCAACGAAGAACGCAATGAAAGCACTCTGTAAACGCTATGCGGAACAGGGCCTCTGGCTGGAGGACGCACCGAATCCAGAGGTCAAATCCAATGATGTTCTGATCCGGGTGCTGAAGACAGCAATTTGTGGGACGGATCTTCATATCTACAACTGGGATAGCTGGGCTCAGAAAACCATACCCGTACCCATGATCATCGGTCACGAGTTCGTTGGCAAGATCGAAATGACAGGTGTGAACGTCGAGGACTTTCATCCCGGTGAGATCGTGAGCGGTGAGGGCCATGTGGTCTGTGGTCGTTGCCGCAACTGTCTTGCGGGTCGTCGACATCTTTGCGTCAACACCGAGGGGATCGGGGTCAACCGGCAGGGCGCATTCGCAGAATTTGTGTCAATCCCCGAGAGCAACGTTTGGCACCATGCACCGGAAATCGACCTCGATATTGCCGCCATTTTTGATCCGTTCGGCAACGCTACACATACTGCACTGTCTTTTGATGTGCTGGGAGAAGACATCCTGATCACCGGTGCCGGCCCCATCGGCTGTATGGCGGCAGCGATCTGCCAACACGCCGGCGCCCGTTACGTGGTCGTCACGGATATAAACTCAGGCAGACTGGAATTTGCCCGGAGAATGGGTGCCACTCGGGTGATCAATGTAGATAAGGAATCGATCGCCGCGACCCAGAAAGAACTGGGCATGAAGGAGGGGTTCGATGTCGGCCTTGAAATGTCTGGCAGCCCAGAGGCCTTCAAAGACATGCTCGATAACATGTGCCATGGCGGAAAAATTGCAATGCTAGGGATTCCCGATGAGGACATAGCCATTGACTGGAATAAAGTCATTTTCAACATGCTAACAATCAAGGGAATATACGGCAGGGAGATGTTTGAGACCTGGTACAAGATGACTGTGATGTTGCAGGGCGGGCTCGATATCTCTCCCGTCATTACCCATCGGTATGCAGCCTCAGAATTCGAGCAGGGTTTTGCGGTGATGAACTCCGGGGAGAGCGGCAAGGTGATTCTCGACTGGACCGGGTTCTAGTTAATGCCTGCTGCGGGTATATTCGACAGCATGAGTGTTGAATGGTGAGAGATTTATTGACGATAACGGGTCGATGCTGTCTAGATGCACGAAAACTGGTGCGGTTAATTAATTTAGCTTAATAGCAGAAATCACTTCATCGTTCAGAATTGAAGCTGGTTTTGAGACGTGCTCCTGGCGGTATACGAGTTTCGTAAAGCGCTAAAAGCTGTTGGCAAGCGAGAATGTAAACATGTTTTCTATGTCCGACAGAAACATCCTAGTCACCGGAGCCGGCAGCGGTATCGGCAAAGCGACGGCACTGATGCTCGGCCAACAGGATGCAGCCATCATCGTGGTGGATAAGAATCAGGAGAAGGCACATCGGACATTTGAAGAGTTGAGGGGAATCAGGGTCAGGGCGGCGGCGTGATTAAACGGAAGGCAAATCCCAAGAGATAGGCCCTGGGTCTCATACTTTGGCGGTAGCCGACATGAGCCAGAAATTTATCCACCACTTCGAGCAGGAAATCGATGCGCTAAAGTCAGCCGGTCTTTACAAGGCCGAGAGGATTATTACCTCCCGGCAATCCGGAAAGATCGAGGTCTCCACCGGTGACAAGGTCCTGAATTTCTGTGCCAACAACTATCTTGGCCTTGCAGACCACCCCGAGCTGATTCGAGCCGCCAAAGCCGCCCTCGATCGATATGGCTACGGAATGGCCTCGGTCCGCTTCATCTGCGGTACACAAGAAGAGCACAAAGCACTCGAGGAGAAGATCGCCGACTTCCTCGGTATGGAGGATGTAATTCTTTACTCCTCGTGTTTCGATGCGAATGCGGGCCTCTTTGAAACCTTGCTCAGTGAGGAAGACGCGGTAATCTCGGATGCGTTGAACCACGCTTCCATCATCGATGGCGTGCGGTTGTCCAAGGCCAGGCGGTACCGTTATGCCAATAACGACATGGATGATCTCGAAGCTAAACTCCAGGAAGCCGCAGATGCTCGTTTTCGCCTGATCGCGACCGATGGTGTCTTCTCGATGGACGGCATCATTGCCAATCTACAGGGTGTCTGCGATCTCGCCAAGACATACGATGCCATGGTCATGGTGGACGACAGCCATGCAGTTGGGTTTGTAGGAGAGCATGGGCGCGGAACGGCAGAACACTGCGGGGTCGAAGGCCGCGTGGACATCATTACGGGCACGCTGGGAAAGGCTCTAGGGGGGGCATCGGGGGGTTATACCGCCGGATCTAGAAGAATCGTCGAGTGGCTCCGCCAACGTTCGAGGCCGTATCTCTTCTCCAATACGCTGGCCCCCGTAATCGCTGCGGCTTCGATCAAGGCGTTTGAGCTGATCGAAAGCGGAGGGAGTCTTCGGCGGAAACTGAAGAATAATTCCGATCAATTTAGGGCAGGGATGTCGAAGGCGGGATTCGATCTCGTGTCTGGCGAACACCCGATCATCCCGGTGATGCTGGGGGACGCCAAGCTCGCCCAGCAGATGGCGGGCGGGATGCTCCAAGAGGGAATCTATGTCATCGGATTTTCCTTTCCCGTAGTGCCAGAAGGTCAGGCACGGATCCGGGTCCAGATGTCCGCAGCCCATTCTCAAAGTGACATCGACCGGGTGATTGAGGCATTCGCAACGGTCGGAAGGAAGCTGGGAGTGATCTGAGGCGCGGACTGACCGACTGCGGCCAGACTTTTATCCGGCACCCTGTCCGCTAGACAATTTACCGTAAACAAAAATGATCACAAAAAACTCAGCGCTCCGCAGTAAGTAGACGAATGATTCCATCGTGTTTGTTTAGCACAAAGATCTGGTCGGTGGGGCCGAGACCGAGACGCATGTCAGCGCGAGTCGCCACCTCCTGCCCTTCCACGGTGTTTCTCTCCTGAATCAACTGGAGCAATGTCTTTGGGCCATCACCATCGTTGAACAGAATACGGTAAATTGCCTCCTGGCCACCCGCAGGGAGGTCGTCAGCGGAAAAGGCAAACATCTCGCCGCTGGGATTGTCACCAAACAACACGAGGTTTGCGAGCTGGGGAATCGCGGTCGCGCGATAAACATAGACACCTGTAACCGCGGAGGCTGGCTGCAGAAGCGGGTCGCGTTGCCCGTATTCGACGATGGGATACGTCATCTGAGCTTCGCCGCGTGGATTGGCGAGGCTGACAACTCCTTGAGTGCCGAAAAATCTGAAACTGCCTTCCCAGTCGTTCCAGCCGAGGTTAGCACCGGCCGTGACGAGGCTGATCTCTTCAACGGACTCTTGCCCGATGTCGGCAACAAACATGTTGCCAGTAGCTGAGTCCCAGTTAAAGCGTTGGGGGTTACGTAGACCCAAGGCATAGATCTCGCCGAGCGTGTCAGGGATGTTATCGTTCGCAAACGGATTGTCGACGGGAATGCCGTATTGGCCATTAGAGCTATTGGAACCCAGCGGGTCCAGACGCAGAATCTTGCCAAAGGCTGAGCGCCGACTCTGTGCGAGATTGAGTGGGTCGCCGCCATCGCCACCATCGGCAGCACCCATATAGAGCAATCCGAAATCAGCATCGCCAGGTGATGAAATTGGGTTGAAAGCGAGGTGGCCGCCATTGTGATTACCAACGGGCTGCTCATAACGGATTAACTCGCGTGGCGGGCCGCCATCGTAGGTCAAGGCCCCAGGATCCTCAGCGGTCCACTCGAGGAGGACCGTGTCGTGCGAGTTAATGTCACCGCCTGATGTGAAATCAGCCGGCGGCCCCGTATCACCGGTGTCCGTGAGGGTATAGAACTTCCCAAAGCCGGGAGCGCCAGAGTCGTTAAACTGCGGATGAAAGGCAAAACTCTGAAAACCTTGCTCGCTCCAGGTCCAAATAACAGAGATCCCCCAAACGCGGTCATTAAGGTCGAGGTACTGCGTGACAGTGCTGCCGTCGTAGCTAACACTGTAGAGCGGTCCGCGCATATCGTTCACAAACATGCGACGCGTGCCTGGCTCATCGATCAGCAGCATCATCCGTGCCGCCGTTCCTTCACTGTTCGGGATGGCAACGAACTCGACAATGTCCACCTCGATGGCACGATGCCCCATGGCAAGGGGAGTAGAAAAGGGATCGTCCGCAACGCCATGACCGTTGGAGTAGATGGCCACTAGGGCGCGCTGCGCCTCTACCGAACCCTGCTTGGCCGCTAGCAGATACAGCCGCTCCGCCTCACTTGCGTCCTGCGCCACCCATCGCCCGTCGAAATACATACTTCCAAGAGTGAACCGCGCGTCGGCATGCCCTTGCTCGGCCGCCAGTCGATACCACCGCACCGCTTCACTTGCGTCCTGCGCGACCCCACGACCCGTGTCGTACCTGCTTCCGAGCGTAAGCTGCGCTTCAACATGCCCTTGCTCGGCCATCCGGCGGATTCCTGACACAGCCTGGGGGCTCCCTTGCTCCGTTGCCTGCCGATACCACCGCAGTGCCTCCGCCAGATCCTGCACGACCCCACGACCCGTGTCGTACCTGCGTCCGAGCGTAAGCTGCGCTTCAACATGCCCTTGCTCCGCTGCCAGTCGATACCACCGCACCGCTTCACTTGCGTCCTGCGCCACGCCCCGGCCCTCGGCATACATCTCCGCTAGGGCAAGCTGTGCCTCGACCCAACCTTGGTTGGCCACTTCACGAATCCACGTTACCGCCTCCTCCGATGCCTCCTCGACCGCACGACGATACCAAGCCATCGCTTCCGCCTTGTCCTCCGTAACACCGCGGCCTCCCTCATACATCACTCCGAGGTTCACCTGCGCAGCAACATTTCCTTGCACGGCCGCCAGTCGATACCACCGCACCGCTTCACTTGCGTCCTGCGCCACACCCCGACCCACGATATACGCCACCCCGAGACCAAGCTGCGCTTCAGCATTGCCTTGCTCGGCCATCCGGCGGATTCCTGACACAGCCTGGGGGCTCCCTTGCTCCGCCGCCA
>PAWT01000013.1 GCA_002714165.1 Acidobacteriota bacterium | reverse complement strand
TGGCATCACCAATAAACGGGGTCAATTCATTAGCCATGGATCCTTGGGTAATCCCAACGAAGCCCCAATGTACCGGCACTCCGATCGTCCAGACCGTCTGACCGTTTACCGTTAGCGGCTGGATTCGCTTCGTTACGATAGCAGTGCCCTGAACTTCACCACGCTTCGACCAGACTCTTACTTGTTTGCCGTTCTCAATTCCTTTTTCGGCCGCTAGCCCCTCCGGCACTTCTACGAAGAAATCTGGCATCGCCTCGACCAGGTACGGCACGTTACTGGTGACGAAGTGCTCACGCTCGACAACGCGATAGATGGTGCATGGGTAAGGATAGGCTTCGCGTTCGCTTTCTTGTGCCAGGGTTTCCCGAACCCCATCGTACCAACGTATTACCGGATTAGTTGGTACGTTCTCATGCAGAATGTTGACGGTTGGACTTTCAACCGGTTCGTAATGTTCAGGAATCGGGCCATCTTTTAGTAGGGGACTGAACAGACGGGCTACGCCTTCTTCGGTCATGATGAATGCCCCCATCGCGTCAGGCTTGGTGGTAGGTCCGTAGTCTGGCACATCGCCGATCCACTCGCGGCCAGTCCAAGCGATACCCGAGCGCCCACGGTCCCAAGGGACCCCGTCTCGGTCGGCCGAAGCGCGGTTGTAAAGCACGCGTCGATTGAGTGGCCAACTCCACGCCCAGCCATGATGCATGCCCAGACCAGTAGGGTCATCGGTCACTCGGCGGTCCATCTGGTTGCCTTCTTCAGGGTAGCTGCCCGAGTAGAGCCAGTTACCTGAGGCGGTCGATCCGTCGTCCTTTAATTCCCCGAAGGACGAGAGGCGCCGCCCGCTAGCAAGGTCCGAACCGTTGATTTCCTGGGCCAGCTCGGCCATTGTCGGTTCGCGTGGGTTCAGGTAGTTCCACGTCAGCGACTGGATAGGTTCGTCGAAGGCGCCGCCCTCGGTTGCGTAGAGCTCCTTTACGCGCCAGAAGAGTTCCGAGAGGATCCAGGTATCCGAGCGGACCCCAATTGGCGGGTCGATTGCCTTTTCTTTCCACTGCGCCCAGCGGCCACTGTTTGTGAATGAGCCGTCCCTTTCAATCCAATGCGTAGTCGGTAGATACAGCACCTCAGTGTCGATCTCTGACGGCTCCATCCCGGGTGCTTTCCAGAACTCCGCACTATCGAGCATAAACGGGTCGATAACAACTTTCCATTTCAGTTTTGCCATCGACTCGAGTAGGCGCGAGACGTTCGGGCCGGCCAGGAGTGTATTGAAGCCCAACGCGACGAAGCCTTCGAGCTTACCTTGGTGCGCCTGATCCCAGATTGACAACCAGGTGGCGTCCTTGTCGGTTTTACCGAGATAGTGGTAACCGAACTCGTTATCGACTTGCGCACGGTCACCAAACCAAGCCTTGAGTTGGGATACGAAGAACTTAGGATAGTTGCCCCAGTAATTTGCCGTGTCACGAACCAAAGGTCGAGGCGTTGAATCCTTCAGGTGGTCTGCTAACGATGTCTGTGCCGGCTGAGGAACCTTCAAATAGCCAGGTAGAATGCCGGCGACGATTGCGTGGTCAGTTGCTCCCTGCACGTTGGCGTGACCGCGCAGTGCGTTGATCCCGCCGCCCGGCCGGCCAATATTGCCTAGAAGGAGCTGGACGATCGCTGCTGTCCGAATTATCTGACTTCCTACCGTGTGCATCGTCCAGCCCACCGCATACATAATCGTTCCAACTCGGTCAGCTGTGCCGGTCGAACAAATGACATCGGCGATTCGCAGGAAGCCTTCCTCAGTGCAGCCAGTGATTTGGGCGACGCGTTCTGGCGTGTATCGGTCGTAATGACGTTTGAGAAGTTGAAAGACACAGCGCGGGTGTTCTAGGGTCGCATCGCGACGCACGTAGCCATCAGGGTCTCGGTCGTACTCCCACGCGGTAGCGTCATATTCGCTGTTTGCCTCATCGAATCCCGAGAACAGTCCATCTTCGAATGAAAAGCGTTCGCTGACGATAAAGGACGCATTGGTATGCAAGCGTACATAATCAGCATGATGCAGATCGTTCGTCAGGATATGTCTGAGGAGACCGCCCAACAGCGCAATGTCTGACCCGGGCCGAATTTGTAGATGGTCGTCGGCTACAGCCGAGGTTCTGGTGAAACGCGGATCGACGGTTATTAACTTGGCGCCTCGGGTATTTCGAGCTTCGAGGGCCCACTTGAACCCGCAAGGATGATTTTCGGCGGGATTGGCCCCCATCACTAGAACAACATCAGCGTTCTTGATGTCCTTCCAATGATTGGTCATCGCACCCCGACCGAACGTGGCGGCCAGACTGGCCACCGTGGGGCTATGTCATATGCGGGCCTGATGGTCGATGTAGACGAGCCCCATTGCGCGCATCGTCTTCGTGATGAGGTAGGCGTCTTCATTGGCTACGGTGGCACTGCCAACCCAAGCTAGTCCCTCACATCGGTTGACGGTCCGGCCAAGCTCGTCACGCTCAACGAAACTAGCGTCTCGGGTTTCCTTGAATTTTCGCGCGAACCAGCTCATTGCCTCGTCCCACGAAATCTCGCGCCATTCTGAGGAGCGTGCGTCACGGAACATCGGTGATTTCCGCAACCGAGGACTGATTGCGAGCTGCATTTGCGAGGCGCCCTTCGGACACAGCGTGCCACCGTTGATCGGGTTATCGGGGTCTCCCTCTACGTGGATGATGGTTGGAGTTGTGTTGAGGCCACCACTACCGTGCACGTAGGCGATGGTTCCACAGCCAACCGCGCAGTAAGGGCAGACCGTACGATATTCTCTGGCGTTCCTGATCTTGAGTTGGCGAACAGCCGCATAGGCGGGACGTAGATCAAATCCTAGGGTNCTCAGAGCGAAACTGCCGGCCGCCGAGACTCTGAGAAACTTCCGTCGAGAAATGTCCATGGCGTTAGCGCGGTCTTTACATCAATGAAGGAGTGCGCTGGTTGAACCAGCGCACTCCTGGAGCACTCCAGCTGGTGATCGACATCCTCAAGTTTCGAGNATCCTCTTGAACACCTCGACGGCCCGCTCCATTTCCTCCATGGTGCCGAGCGAGATCCGCGCATGTGTTTGTTCCATCGGTGGGAAGTCTCGACCCACTAAGACGCCTTGATCGCGGGCTGCATCGCGAAACTCAGCAGCGGGTTGGCGAACATTGACGAACAGGAAATTGGTTTGCGAGTCGGTTGTCTCGTAGCCCATCTCCTCAAACGCTCTTATGGTGAAATCNCGGATCCGACGATTNTCTTCGCGTTCGTTGAGCATGCGGTCGGGGTCGTTCAGCGACGCGATGGCAGCAGTGGCAGTCAAGACGTTTACGCTTCCTACGCCCCAAGCCGCATTGAGCTTCGCGAGGGTGGCCGGGCGCCCNGCCGCATAGCCGAGGCGTAGGCCGGCCATGCCGTAATTCTTTGAGAATGTTCTCGCGATGAAGACATCGTCGTATTCCAGCGCTTGTGCGGCAGCGGTCTCAACAGTTGTATCAGTGGCATATTCGATGTAGGCCTCATCGACGAGGATCGCNGTGTCAGGTGAACTCGCCCTGACCCGTTCAATGAAGGCTGTCACATCAGTTAGTGAATGCGCAGTTGCCGTCGGGTTATTGGGATTGCACAGAAAGACGAGCCCGGCACCGATAGCGGCCTCGGCCATCCCATCAAGATCGAGTTTTAAATTGGCATCGAGCGGAACCTCNCGAATGCTCGCGCCGATTTGTCTCGCGGTCCGGTTCGGACTCCCGAATGACGGGGCACCGTTAACCAATGGTTTATTCTCCGAAACGTAGGCCCGCACTCCTGCTGCCAGAATCGCACCCGAACCGGTTGAGGTGAGAATATTCTCCGCCGTGAGTCCGTAGCCAAAATTTTTGGCGATGGCTTCCGGGAGTTCCTCACCCGCCAGACTAAAGCGGTAACGCCCAACGTTGTCTCTAATCAGCTTCACCATTGCGTCGACGGCGGCCTCGCCCGGGCCACGGGCGTTTTCGTTACCGTTAATTTGAATCACCTCCTGCTGCGTGGAGGCTTGCAAGACCGCTTCGAACGGGTCCGGTGTCCAGTTCAAGGCTTCATCACTTCGACCGAGAATCCAGGTCGTAGACAGCGCACCCGCGCTACCAACGCCAAGGGACCGAACGAATGCGCGACGTGACAGTGACATAGGTTTCTCCCTCAATTATTCAGCGTGGCCATCATCGACCGGCTACTTGAGACCCAAAGTTTGGGTGCTGGCCGTCTCTGTGTCAAGCGTAAGTCTTTGAGGCAGGTTCGCCTCTTAACCGTGTTGCTGGAGACCGGCTAAATGTAGGCACGGCGAGTACGAATGCATCGCCGGAGTGTGGATATTCACAGATCTCGGTTGGTAGCTACAGAAAGGAGAGCGCTGGTCGAACCAGCGCTCTCCTGGGATACCCCAACCACCGGTTCAAAATCTTAGGTTTCGAGGATTCTCTTAAACACTTCCACGGCCTGCTGCATCTCTTCCATTGTGCCAAGTGAGATACGTGCATGAGTCTGTTCAAGTGGTGGAAAGTCCCGACCGACCAGAACCCCTTGGTCACGGGCCGCATCGCGAAACTCAGCAGCCGGTTGGCGAACATTGACGAACAGGAAATTGGTTTGCGAGTCTGATGCCTCGTAACCCATTTCCTTGAACGCATTGATGGTGAAATCTCTGACCCGACGATTCTCTTCGCGCTCAGCTACCATATGGTCAGGTTCATTCAACGACGCAATCGCGCCAGTTGCCGTTAGGATGTTCAGTTCGCCCAAGCCCCAAGCAGCACTGAGCTTGGCAATAGTGGTTGGTCGACCTGCTGCATATCCCATTCGGAGCCCAGCCATTCCGTAAGCTTTCGAGAATGTTCTTGCNATGAAGACATCGTCGTATTTTAAGGTTTCAGCCGCCGCAGTCCCGACGGTCGTGTCGGTTGCGTAGTCTATGTAGGCTTCGTCTACGAGAATCGCTGTGTCAGGCGAGTCGGACTTAACTCGCTGGATAAAAGCTGACACAGCAGATTGTGAATGCGCGGTTGCGGTTGGGTTATTTGGATTGCAGAGGAAGACAAGTCCAGCGCCCTTAGCGGCCTCGGCCATTCCGTCGAGGTCGAGCTTCAAGCTAGCAGCTACTGGCACCCTGCGAACCTCAGCGCCGAGTAGACCAGCGATCTCCGTCGGGTTTTCGTAAGACGGGGCAGCGTTTACAAGTGGTTTACGCTCTGAAACGTAGGCCCGCACCCCAGCTTCAAGGATTCCAGCTGAGCCAGTGGAGGTCAGAATATTTTCCGATGTGAGTCCGTGGCCTATGCGACTAGCAATTGCTGCTGGCAGTTCTGTGTTCGCGACTTCACGACCGTAGCGTCCAACGTCACCAGTGATCACCTTCCGCATTGCATCGAGCGCGGCCTTTCCTGGGCCACGGGCGTTTTCGTTGGAGCTAATCCTAATAACACCTTGCTGGGTTGAGGCTTGGAGAACTGCCTCAAATGGATCCGGTGTCCAGGTCAGGGCTTCACGGCCTCGACCTGTGATCCAGGCGGTAGACAGCGCACCCGCGCTACCAATGCCAAGGGACTGAACGAATGCGCGACGTGATAGTGACATAGGGCTCTCCCTCAAGTATTCAACTTGGCCATCATCGACCGGCTGCTCAAGACCAAACTCTGGTTGCTTATGGTCTTCGTGTCAAGCCTCAGCCTTTCGATTGCAGCTGGCTATCATCCCGCACCATACCAGTCAGCCGTGGCCTCGTCGAGAGTTGGGTAGAGGTCTCGTTCGAAGAGTAATCGCCAGAGTATGTGCCGGACGTCGGCAGCACCGGCCGGATTACCGTCGTGGGTTTCGGCGAAGATTCGACGGATGTCACCTATCAGTGGGTCATCGACAAGCGGATACGTACGAATAAAGTAACTGTAGGCATCCTCAGGGGACACAAGTTTGGTGACTGACGCTGGTCTCTGATTCTCAGAGGGATTGACCCAGTCGGTGCTAGTGCCATCGGGATGGACTTGCTGTGCCTTCCAGACAATCTCGGAACCCTCCTCTGGATTTCTGGCGATAAATTCAAATTCGGCGTAAGAGCCTGGATGCACGTCTAGGGTCCAGGTAATCTGGACGATTCTGTCATCCTCACGCCTGACGTCGACCTGCATGCCAGGTTGGGTTCTAACTCTGGAGACCGTCACGCCTTCCGGAATGTGTAAAACAGTCTGGCTCGTGGCCACCCCACCCTCGGCTGGTACGCGCACTGTGTAAACTTGACTTCGACCAAGGGTCGATTCCCGTGGCACGACTGTAATGTGTGCTTCAGCTATCGTGCCAAGAAGACTTAACGTAAGAGCAGTAACAGCTAATCGCATGGGTATACTCCTTTGTGCCATCGCCCACATACCTCAATAGCCAGTACAAAATTCTCTCATAAGCAGGGCGGAAGTGGTGGGTGTTATGGAATAATTGTTGCGCCAATGGTGTTCCGCCCTTGGTGAGCGTTCCGGAAAGCCAAGACGCTGACAACTGCGTGGTATCTCTATTTATTGGAGGGTTTTACCGATGTCTTTTGAGTCCACTCCCCGCCGTGGTTTTCTGGGTCGCCTAATGGCGATGACTGTCGCGGTCAGTTTGCCATGGGATAGGCGTGTTACCGAGGCGTCCAGCCAGTCAGCTCAGGACGATTGGCTCGGGGAAGTAACGGGTAATCACAAATGCTTTTTTGACTTTCCGAACCACAAGCTNGGCTTTCCACTGGTGCACATCCGNAATTACATTGCCACCTATGCCTCGGCCTANGGNGTGGGCAATGAACGGGTGGGNACNGTGGGNACCTTTTACGGCGGGGGNCCAGCGTCGAGTATTTTCATGGGGTTTAACGACGAGATTTGGTCTAGGTACAACGTGGGTGAGTACGCGGGCTTGGACGACTCGAATGGCAGGCCATACACGAGGAACGTGTTCAATCACCCGACCGCGGACGATTCGGTTCTTCTCGCAAAGGGGTTGCAGTCTCCTAACTTCGGTGCGCTTGGGGTTGTTATGCCCCTAGTAGGGATTGAGAGACTTCAGGATATGGGCACAGAGTTTATTATGTGCAACAACGCTCTTAACTCATGGGTGCTCGAACTTGAGTCACGGGGTAAAGGGGTAGCGGCCGATATCGACGCGGAATTGCGAGCAAATCTTTTACCTGGAGTGACCATCGTGCCGGCGATGGTGATTGCCATCGAGAAGGCCCAGGAAGCTGGCATCTCCTACAATAAGCAGTAACGTTGAGCCCCTACGGTATCGAACGGAAACCACTTAAGGGGTGACCGTGCGAGGGTCACAACTGTAGCAAGAATTTTAAAGACCGCCCATTGGCAGCGACGATTTCTTTAGTTGCGGCTCCCGCGAATCCAGCTCGCGATCGTCTGCCATTCGGGGTCTGTCTGTGAGGTCCAGTGCTTGCCACCCGGGTGGAATGAATTGCCGCCAGCAGCCTCCGCGAGTGGNAGTTGCAAGAGTCGACTGCCCAGTGGGTCGCCGGGCACGACCATCCGTCGCGCAGTTTCGAAGTTGCGTCGGGACTGTTCGGCATTCCAGGTGGCACCTTCCGGTGGCGGGGCCTGAAGCCTAAAGCGGGTTCTGGTCGCATGACAAACTACACAACGGGCCAGACCTCCGCGTTTATTAATGAAGATTGGCTCTACTTGATCTCTATAAAATTCATAGTCAAGCGCTTCACGACCAACTGATGCACTTGATCCAGCATCGGCGGTGCTCCAAGCGGCGACAGTCGCCGCCGGAATCACCGCAGTAATTACTCTTTTTGGCACCTGTCCCACAGGAATTTGCGTCACCTCTTCAAGAGTCTCCACGCTGACGACGGACGTGGAGTTCGAGCCGGCGTTGGCAACGTAGACATATTTACTGTCAGGTGAAAATGTGAGCCAGTCCGGATGACTGCCGACGTGGACGCCACCGAGATACTCTAAATCGGGTAGCGAGTAGGCGTAGACATAGCTATTCACCTTACTGCACAGCCACAAAGTTCTACCGTCAGGGGCCACACCTTGGCCGTGTGAAGGGGAGCCTTGTAGAAACTCGGCATGGCGTTCCTCCTCGGGAATCGTAGGGAGTTCGACTCGCGCTTGTTCTTCACGGCGTTCATCGAAATTGACTACTGCAAAGCCATGAAAGTTAGACAGTTGGACGAAGATGCGGCGAGTTGAACCGTCCGGGTGTGTTTCGAATGACATCGGGCGGACGCCGGCGTCAAAAAACAATGTCCAGAGTGCGACTTCACTGTCGGCATCGATCACAGTGAGGTTGCGTCCTGAGATTGAGCCAGCGATAACATGTTTGCTGTCGGGACTTATAAATGTGTTGTGGACCCCGCCTGCTGTGAGAATGCTCTTCACAAGTTCCATCGAGTTCGTATCGATCACATCGACGGCACCAGGCGATGAAACAATCGCGACGTAGACCCGTTGACCATCGTTACGGATAGCAACGTTATTCGGGCGGCCACTGAGTGGCACCTTGTGGGTAACTCTTAGCGTTCGAGCGTCAACTGCATCTAGCGTGTGGTCGACTTCGTTGGTGATGTAGAAGCGGCTTCCGTCAGGGGCCGCTGCCGCACCATGATTGACCTCGATGCCGGAAATCTCACCTACGATGGTGTTAGAGGTCGGGTCAATGAGGTGCACGTTGTCACCAGCAGCGTTTGTCTGAACAATAATCGGTTTTTGCGCATCAACGCCGGTGGCTAGCCCGAAAATAAAAACTCCGAATAGCGAAAAGTTTACGATAAGGCGGCATGTTGTTGTCGGCATACGAGCCTCCCAGTGTTGACTTGAGCGGACCAGGGCGGTAATCAACAATTAGCGTGCATCAATTAGTGCGTTGATCTGCTTGACAGCGGCCTCAACCTTTAAGGCGATGCCTTTGTGGCCGTACTCTGCTGAGGCGCGGGTCGGATCTCCAGAGACGCCGCTATTATCGAAGCCACCCCGAGGGGCGAGCTTGTCGGTCCGAATGTGCTGCGGAGCTACCGCGAGTAATTGGGACGTGTCACTGATGCCGGCATGACTCCCGATGTCCTCAGTGGTTTCTCCCTGCGATTCAAGCCACTGCCGGAATCCGTTATTCGCGTAGTAGTCACCAATGAAATGGACACGCACTGGTTCAGTCGCCCATTCCGTATTTAAGAGTTCCGACACTTCCTCCATACCACGCTGATTGCCACCGCTATCGCCTATGAACACGACGTCTGTGAATCCATGAACGACCAGACTTCGTGCTGCGAACTCCAAGAGCGTCATAAAGTGCTCATTAGGCAGAGTGATTGCACCAGAAAAGCGCATGTGGCCTGAAGGCGGATTCAGGTTTCCTTCCGGCACGTAGGTCACGATAGGAGCGATCAGCGCGTTGCCAAGCTGCCGTCCGATTTTTTCAGCCGCCGCAGCGATGATGAATTTATGTTTACCAAGGACCATGTGTGGTCCGTTTTGTTCAGTACCCGCCGTCGCCACAATAACCGTGGTTATGCCGTTACTGATCTTGTCTCGAACTTCGGTCCACGTGAGCTCGTCGAGCCACACTGTGTCTGGTGGCTGTGCGACAGCGGGGCTGGACACTGTCATTGCCAGCAACAAAAAGAAAGCTAGTGAGCGTATGTACATAGAACCCTCACTTCCTACTGTGTCCACACATCGTGGTCGTCGTGAGGCTACGGGAGGCCTTCGCCCTTCTTCATGATATTGGCGTGTTGCTCAGCTTGCTGTAGTCCACCTTCATTTTCCTGCCATCCGATTCGCCCATCGCCGTTTGCATCACGACCAGAAATAAGCTGAGCGGCCAATGTGTTCAAGCGTTCCGCAGCAGTGGCAGCACTGGCGACCGTCGTGGCTTCTTGTATTGCTTTGGCCAGAGCGATTAGTTCGTCGGATCGCTGTACCGTATTGTTGGTTGATGTCTCGACATGCTGAGTGTGTGTTGTGACATTCCCGGAGGCGCCCTCACTATCAGCTGCCATGCGGATGTGTCGCGATGCTCCGACGGCGGCAGGCTTGACCCCGAACCCCAAGCCAGGACCACTACTTATTTCCGAGGGATCTACCGCATGCAGAACGTGACCGGCGTGTCGCTTCATCCCATCTAGGTTGTCGGCACTTCCGGCGACCAGCGCCGCATGCTGGGCAGCGATCTTAGCTTCGGCGATCGCTGTGGGCAGTAAACCTTGGCCGTCTGGAGTGCTCCGAAAGCCGTCCATGACATGGCCAATATGAGCATGGACTGGGTTAGTCTGTTCTGCTAAGAGCGTACTTACGGTGAGTGGAATAGTTACAATGAGCGTAAACACCAACAGGCACTTCGTAATAACAGGCATCGTTTCCTCGTTGTAAATTCTGTGAGCGCAGTGCTCGACGAAGTGTTTGGCAAAAAATCGATCGTTCGCTCCGAGGCCTTGGAGTCTGATTCTCCTTTAGTCCTTAGCTGGCGTGTGAACGAATCCGATGGTTCAACGAGTGCAGATGGCGGCGAATGGCCTTTAGTTTGGTCGAGTCGTGTGACTCAAGTGCTGCCGCCCGTTCCGCCTTGAGTTCACGCATCTTCGTTTTGATGGCGGTTTTGTCAAAACCGTCCTGGACTTGATGCTGCTCGTGCGCCTCGATACCCAGAGCTTTGCAGAGGGCCGGGAGCAGATGCTCCTTGTTTAGCTGTGAGTAACCCTTGACTGCTTCGTGATCTAACTCCTTCGCGAGATCACGCATTTCCTCCACTGTCTTAGCTTTTAAGTCTTCGTAGGTGTAGTCCGCCATGTCATCTCCGTTACTAGTAAGCCTAGAATTATAGCGCGATCGGCCTTAGTGGCGCCCCTTGTTATACTGGGGGTGTTTACTGTACCGACCAGGCCGTGCGAGATGGCATGATCGTTACCGCCCAGACTTGGCAGTCGCATCCAGAATTTTATCGAGAAGTGTTGCGGTGTCTCGGGAGTCCCGAAGGTCAAACGAAGGAGGAAGTATGAGTTGGTCTCGACGTGAGTTCGTTCGGTCGGTCGGATGGGGTGGGACAGGGATGCTTTCGCTGCCCTTTATCATCTCCCGCGGGCGCGAAGAGCTATCGGCGCGTGGTATCGAAGGCCAGACTCCGCCATTAATCGAGCCGGGGTTCATTCGAATTAGTGGTAATGAGAATCCACGTGGACCAGGCGATGCTGCCTTGCGAGCACTCGATGGGCGCGTGTCCTTTAAGGTGGGCCGATACCCGGACAATCCTCCCGGTCTAGCAGAGACTATCGCTGGCCTCTACCGCGCCAGAGCCGACAACGTTCTCTTGAGCACGGGCTCAGCCGGTCTGTTGGCTGGTGCTGTCCGAGCGTTTACCTCGCCAGAACGCCCTTTAGTGAACGCCTCTCCATCCTATGGCGCACCGGTGGGTACGGCGCGGCGCATCGGCACTCCTATTCGGGAAGTGCCGGTCTTGCCTGATTTATCGATTGATCTGAACGGTATGGCTGAGGCGGCACAAGGTGCTGGCTTGGTGTTCTTGTGTAATCCGAACAATCCCACATCGACGTTCCATTCGGGTCTGTCGGTTGCAGCGTTTATTGATGAAGTGCGTCGCTCATCGCCTGAGACAATGATTCAGGTCGATGAAGCTTATATTGACTATTCCGAGGACCCGATTGGTGGCACCGCTGTTCCGTTTGCCCTCGATGACCCCAACGTTTTTGTCACTCGCACGTTCTCTAAGGCCTACGGGATGGCTGGGTTACGTTTGGGCTATGCCATCGGCCGGCCTGAGACAATGCAAAAGATCGAGGCTGCTTGGGGTTTGGGGAGCGTAAACGTGCTAACAGCTGCAGCGGCTATCGCATCGTTGAATGATCCGGCGCACATGGAGCGTGAGCGGCAGGAGAACGCGCGGGTGCGAGAGTTCGTTCACTCGACCTTCAAGGGTTTGGGTATAGACGCACCGTTGTCGAACACGAACTTTCTGTTCGTTAGCCTCGACCGTCCAGTTGGGGACTTTCGGGATGCGTGTCTCGAACATCGGGTTCAGGTAGGTCGGAATTTCCCGCCGATGCTCGACCACTGTCGTGTGTCGCTCGGCACTATGGGGGAAATGCGGCGTGCGTCTGGGGTCTTCGCGGAGGTGCTACGGACGGGGTAATCCTCACTCAAAGTGGTTTGCCCCGCGTTGGTAGCCAGGATCAGGTCAGCGACCTTCGACTTCGACGTGTAGCCGGAGCGTTGGATGTGTTTCGGGTGCTACCAGAGCCGTTAGCACTTCAAATTCCAGGTCGAACGCAGATTGGGGTTCGCCTGTCACGCCAAGCGTGACCTGACCGTGGGCCGGCACTCGAACCACGGCCGAGTGTTCGGCGAACCGGTAGGAGTTCGTGTTGCGAAGGTCGACCGAAGCGTCGGAACTGTTCGACAACGTCACGTCCACCACCTCACTCTGGCTTCGCACCACGGCATCGGACACCGTGATCGCGGTTTCGAGTAGCGGCATCAACACGTCTTCTCGCCCAATCAATAGATTGTTGAACCACGCGATCGTGCGGCGTGCCAGGAGTGCTTCCCGCACAGCTTCAGCAGTGCGCTCACGGGCCAAGACCAGTGTGACCGTGCGATGTCCTCCGTCATGTATGTCGTAGTCCCAGTCAATGAACCCGTGAATGTCAGAGACCCCGAGGATTGTGAGGTTGTGGTCAAGGGCGATTTGCAGTGCTTCTGCTGAGTAACTACCGGCGTTAGCCACTTCGATGCCGTGGAGCAATCGACGCTGGATTAGTTCCCGGTGCATGTCGGTGAGCTGGGCAACGCCGTCGGGGAAATGATCGAGGTACGCGGGATGATTCCAAAAGACAAAGGCCTCTTGACGGTCGGCCGCTAGAAAAGCATCCATGACCATGTTCGTTCGGAGGGGGTTCGCGTCGGCTAGAAACACGGCGTTGACATGGCCTGGTGGTATATCACGGGTGATTTCCGCCCCATTAACGACGAGCAGGTCGAGTTGTTGCTGATCGACATACTCTGTTGCTAGTTCGAATGACCGATTTCGATCGGGGTGTGGGATGTCATCTGCGTGGGGTTGGTATTCTAGGTGCTCGGTAATCGCGATGAGGTCAAGCCCGTCTCGGCGAGCTTCTTCGACCCTAATGTCTGGCCACACGAGGCCATCGGAGAACACAGAATGGGTATGTAGGTCTACCGCCACAGTGTGGAAGCCGGGTACATCAGGAAATTGGATTGCTCGCTCGTCCGTGGCCAAGGTGCCGCTGACCCACAGTGCTGAAGCCATCACGACTACACCACAACGCCAGATCGTCGAGAACGCATTTGTCATTACTTGAACCTCACGATTAATGATACGACCCCAATGGGTGGAGCTCTCAGTCGAACGTGCGCGACCTACTTAGGGACCTCTTCGAGAATTGCCTGCAGCACGGGAATTTCTTCCACCGGCGGTGAAGCCGACGGTAAGGATTGAAGGAAGGCATAAATATCAGCCAGCTTCTGGTCTGACGCCTCCGGTTGCTGATACGGAGGCATCAGCTCAGGGTTGGTTGGGTTACGAAGATACTGGATGAAACGGGCCTGGCGCATCCTGGGTGGGTTCAGTCTGGTGCCCAAGCCGTTTTCTGCCGTTGAGCCATGACATCCGTCACAGGTGTACTCCTCGAATAGCACCTTCCCGATATCAGCATCTCCGATGAGGTCGTTACTACTTTGTTGGGAGCTACCGTGGATGCCTGCGAACAGGCCCGCCACTGTTATTAGCAAGGCGAGGAGAAATGGATACATGCGGTTCATATCGTGCTCCTTATCCTCGTGGCTGTGTCAGCACATCGATCACCGCCGGTTCACCCGCCCTGACTCGTTCCAGCCCTCGACGCAAGGCCGGTACAAGGTCATTCGGATGCTCAATTGGACCCTCGCCGTAAATTCCATACGCTTTTGCCATTTGCGCGTAGTCGATATTGGGGTCGCTAATAGTTGTCCCGATATGAGCACGGTCCACGCCGCGGTTACGAGCTGCACACTGTTTCTGGAGGAACATCAGCTCCGCGTGGTACGCACGGTTATTCGCCATAATGGTCAGGAGCGGTATCTGATGATGAGCTGCCGTCCACAGGACGCCAGGTGCATAATTCAGGTCACCGTCGCCCTGGATGTTGATGGAGAGTCGCCCATGCTTCCGATTGGCGAGTGCCGCACCTACCGCAGCGGGTGCACCGTAGCCCATACCCCCAGCACCGTGGGCGCCAATAAAGTGATGGGACTTTTTCATGTCCCAGAGCCGGCTCGGCCAGTTGCCGAGAAATCGCTGCGGGGAAACGAACGACCAGTCGTCGTCTTTGATGAGCGGCCACAATTCCGCTGCGAGGCGGGCTAAACTAACCGGCGCTGCATTCCACCCGTAGCGAGCTTCAGAGATCTCCCGACGCCGGGCTCGTGCGTGCACGTCAGCAATCTGCTTCCCACGGTCACTGAAGAACCGTTGCCGGTCGTTGGTGATCAAGCGCCGTACTTCCTCGATTAACGCTGGCAGTGTTGCCTGCACATCAGCCGCGATGAGGAGATCCGCGTTTCCCGCGCCGTTACCAAAGACATTGAAATTACTGGTGACGAGGAATTCCGCTGAACTTATCGTGACAGTGGTGAGTTCGGAACTGTCAGTTAACGTGGCTCCTGGCCTACTTGACCGAGGCGTGCTTGGTGTGGGCCCAATTCTTGAACCAGGCTCAAGATTTAAAATTAAGTCAGGCGTTCCGGTGCCAGTGCCTTGGAGAGGATGACGGGAAGGGAAGTTGAGCCGATTGCTAACGCCGTTAACAGGAAGTTGTAACAGTTCAGCCAGCTCAACGAGTAAATCGATTCCCTCTTGCGTCCGCGCCGCTTGGCCGGTGTTGATGCGGGGATTGTCCGCGTCGACCAATAACCGAGCAATCTCTTTCACTGAGTTGATGTCAGCACTCGGAAACTTGGGTAGGGACAACCGGGGAATACTAGGTGCCGTCTCGAGCGGGGCCTTCTGTTGCGCAGCGTCTAGAACCAAAAGGACCGGTGCCATCGGCGGGGTGGTCGCCAAGGAGTAGGCTCGCATAGCCGCCCGGCCAAATTCCGCTAACGAATTGGGCTGATGGTCCCATTTCACGAAGTTCCTGACGATTGCGCCGAGGTCGGTAGCATTATGCGCAGATACCGGTCCTTCGTAGTCAAGCCCGACCGCCATATAGATTGGAACCCGGTCAACGTAGGCGTTATAAATTGCCATGGTGGCATGCTGGAGTCCCACNGTGCCGTGGAACAGGGCCATCATTGGCTTTCCTGCGATCTTGGCATAGCCGTGTGCCATCGCGACGGATGATTCTTCATGGAGACAGGTCAAGAATTCCGGCATCTGATTGTTACCGTGGTTGACGATCGATTCCTGTAAACCGTCAAAGCTCGAGCCGCAGTTTGAGGCACAGTATTCGATGTCAAGTGCTCGGAAGACGTCGACCATGTAATCGGAGCCTGGATTCTCGACGATAAAACTGTCGACTTTGGGGCTACGTGCGAACCCTTCGTTTCCGTTTACTCCTTCACCCTCGGGCGAAGGAACATCGGCTGATTGGTCTGGGTTGCCGGATTGAGTTTGTGCGNTGACCGTTTGGTCGTTCACGAGCATCGCTGCTCCGGCAGCGCCAGCTGCCGCACCTTTGATAAACCGGCGACGGTTCACAGAGTGTTTAGATGTTGACTTCGCCACCTTCTTCATTGCTCGGCCTCCCGGGTTGGCACCTCGGTTACTAGAATCCTGAGACGGCGTGGCCATTATAGCGTGACCCATTCCAGAAGGCGGAGCAGATNTGGAAGTGGTCANANCAAGNGGNGNGGGAGGTCTTTGCGCAAAAAAAAACGGCGCGTGCTAGCAAAAGCACGCGCCGTTTGAACGAGTAAGGTGTTACAGACGACGGTCCGGATTGATAATCGTTCGCCACATGTGGGATGACGGCGAGTCGTCCCAACCCAGGCCTTCCTTAGGCTGCTTGAAGTGGCGTCCGATGATGTCGATGAACGGCTCGATCGACACCGTCTTGCTGCGGTCAAATGCGTAGAGGTCATTCACAGTGACGAGCCGCGAATGCTCATACCACTTGTGGTTTCTTACCTTCTCATAGGTACGTTGCAGGTAAGGCTCCGGCACGTAGTCCTCACCAAACGTGCGGAGGTAGCTCTCCGGATATTCGTATCCATAATCCGAATCAGGGAAGAAACGTAACGTCGAGTGATAGCGGACCGCGAAAGCAGTTTCTGCAGGCACGTAAGGTTCAATCAACTGACCACCCCACCACCCGTGGTCGGCACGCATGAGGTTGTTGACCACATCATGCAGGAGACAGGCTAGGACNACTTTTTCGGGCATGCCAGTTTGCAANGCNCGTGCGGCGCTCTGCTGAACGTGCGTTCCCGTGCCGAAGCGATACTTAAAGAAATCGATCAGTGTCGGTTTCTTAGGCATCTCCGGAAGAGCACGCAGGTCGTTATCGCCTCGGGGCACAAAGATGCCGCCAATTCCTCGGCGAGCACGACGCGTAAGGTCATGATTTTGTGCTTCAAGTTCAGCAACGGTTGGATACTTACCGAGTTGCCGACCCTGGTNGAGCATATGGTCCTCNAGCTCCTCCTCCATAAAGTGCTCGAGAGCGTCAGCCTTCTCTTCAGAAGTCATGAGCGCAACCGCCGCAGCACCACCAACACTCGTGAAGAATTTACGTCGATCAATCTTCATTGGGTTCCTCCGCTCCATAAGGCTTAACAGTGCTACTGATCATGTGCTGTGAGATCCAACGTTATGTCATCAATAAACAGTTCTTTAACGGCCATACCAACCGGCACGCGGAATGAGAAATTGCATGCGTATTCAGGCTCACGGCCCATATCCTGAAACGTTTGAGCCGTAAGATACGCGCGGCCATTGACGTCATGGATGGACGGTCGGGGCCAGTTCACCGACTCGAAATCAGATAAAACTTTGAAGTCTAGATAGACAGTTACAAATTCGGTGTCGTTGGTGCCAGGAGCAATGACGCCACGAACAATGTTGGCACCAGGCGGACAGTCGCTGAGAGGAGTAATAATTCCCCGGTCCAGATGATCAATAGAGATCTCTAGGCCTTCGTGGACGGTGGTGCCGTCTTGGGCAGTACTTGGNGANNNCAGCAGTATGCTAGCCAGCGCAACCATCCCGAACACTGCNAGCCCACAACGCCGATTTCGTATCATTTCAGGCTAACTCCACGACAGATTATACCCCCGGGACCCACGGTNCTCAACATAGGATGCGCTTGGTTCGGCTAAGTGTCAATAGGGTCCGTTTGTTTTCCCGGTGAGGTGACTTTCTAGAAGTGGGNAAGGGCCGTGAATGCACCGAGAAATGGTCATAAACGGGTCAATATTTCCTAGGCTGCNGCTTCGGTTGACCTGACAGTGGTATAGGCGCACAATGCTGGGTAATCGGCATCTGTGGATAGGGCAGAGNGGCTAATGAGGCTTTGTCCGTTGGCTTCGGTTCACCCCGTGGGAGTTGTTGGTCGTGGGACGAGGCAAGTTACCTTAAACCCCGATGTTATTTAAGGAGTGGGTAATGGCACATGGAAAAGTCGGCACGGAGATGAGTTTAGGTATGAGATTCGTCATGCTGATGCTGGGGGCTATCTTGGTGTCTGTTGCTCCAGCGAGTGCGGGTCAGGCCAACGACACGATTACCTTCACCAAAGATATCGCACCGATTTTCCAAGAGAAATGCCAGGCNTGCCACCGCGAGGGGTATATGGCGCCGATGGGGCTAGAAAGCTACCGTGAGGTAAGGCCCTGGGCGCGGTCAATTAAGGCACGGGTTGTTGAGGGACAGATGCCACCTTGGCACATTGATACGGACGTCGGCATCCAGTCCTTCAAGAATGACCGGTCGCTCACTGCGGAACAGATTGACATGATTGCGCGCTGGGTTGATGCCGGCTCGCCTCGTGGTAACCCGAATGACATGCCGCCGCCGAAGGAGTTCGCGGACGACAGNATTTGGAACTTCGCNGAGCTGTTTGATGGCCCTCCCGATATGATCATTAAATCGCCGCCTTACACCGTACCTGCTGTTGCCCAAGACGCNTGGTACCGGCCAGTCGTTGAGACGGGTCTGACCGAAGAGCGCTGGGTGAGGGCCATCGAAATTCGACCTTCGACCGTTGCCGGTCGTCGGGTGGTTCACCACGCTCTGGCGAGGCTTGATCAAGACGAGGAAAACGACCTGACTGACGATGACATAGGTGCTGGCTTGTTCATGGAGTGGGCAGTCGGAAAGCAGGGTGAGATCATGCGGCCGAACAGCGGCAAGCTCATGCTGCCAGGAGCCCGGTTCGTCTTTGATATTCACTACCACGCGGTCGGTGAAGAAATTACTGATGGCGTAGAACTCGGCATCTATTTTTATCCCAAGGATGAGAAGCCACGTTATCGCCAGGTGCTGGCCTCGTTGGGCAGTATCGCCGGTGGCGGTGGGAATATCGACATTCCGCCTAACTCGTTTTGGGGAAGCCAGCGATTCCACGTGTTGAAGCAGGCGGGTCGCGTGGAGAATTTCCAGCCACACATGCATTTGCGTGGTGAAGGAATGTCGATGGAGGCAATCCTGCCGGATGGCTCAACGCACATGCTGAGTCAGGTTAGTGATTTCAATTTCAACTGGCACGTCAACTACGTTTACACCGATGATGCTGCACCACTCTTCCCCAAGGGGACGATCCTGCGTGTAGCGTCGTGGTACGACAACACGACCGCCAACCGGGCTAACCCTGATCCAAATCAGTGGGTTGGTTATGGGGACCGTACGGTTGATGAAATGGGGCACGCCTGGGTGAACGTTACCTACATGAGNGATGCTGATTACGAGGACGAGGTCGGCCGTCGGGCNGCCGAACAAGATGTAGCTTCCCAGCAGCAGCCCTAGGGGTGGACTGCTGTTACAACCTNTTCGCACTGATGCTCGGAAGGCGGCGTAGCTAGTGAGGTCGTTTTTGATAGTTGGGCTGGNGTGCNCCATGCTCGCTGGCGCAACCGCNGCTTACGCTCAGGAGCCTGTTGTTCCGGTGCGTGAGTATGGGCAAAGCGTCATTGGTGCTTTNGAGGGCTGGTATCAGAATACCGACGGNAGCTTTACTATGCTGGTTGGCTACTTCAATCGGAACAATCAAGAACATCTCAACATCCCGGTCGGTCCGAATAATCAAATCTTGCCTGGGGCGCCTGACCGAGGGCAGCCCACACACTTCTTGCCGCGCCGGCAGTGGGGCGTGTTCACGATCGTGGTGCCACCAGAGTTTGGCGATCAGAGCCTTACGTGGACCTTGACGGCCAACGGACAATCGACGTCGATTCCTTTAAAGTTGGACCCGTTGTGGGCGATTGAACCATTTTTGGATGCCGCGAATGGAAATTCGCCTCCAACAGTACGTTTTGAAGAGGACGGTAGTGCTTTCCAGGGCCCACCGCGAGAGGTTGCTGCTTCGTTCGAAACAAGCGCGACTGAGCCAGTTACGCTTTCTCTCTGGGTGACGGACGACCTTTATGTTCGGCCTGGACGGCGCCAAAGCACTCGGCCGCCACTGGGCGTCGGCTGGAGTGTTCTACGTGGCGAGGGTAAGGTCACCTTCGATGAAGCCGAGCCTGAAGTTCCTGAGACCGGTGGTCTCGTCACAGCTACGGCAACCTTTGAAACTCCAGGTCGGTATCTTCTTCGCGCTGAAATTACTGACAACACCGGTAAGGGTGGCGGCGGGTCGCAGTGCTGTTGGACTACCGCTCACGTTGCGGTGANGGTTCGTCCTTGACGCTNTCGTCTTTCACTTCGATAGTTCTCTAGTCTTCTAGTTAAGGATTTTTGAGAGAGAGCCTGTAATGGATCGACGGACGCTGCTCAAGACCGGAAGCCTAGCCGCTTTAGGGTTGGGGTTTGGCGGTTGCGCGGCACGGAGCGGTGTGGAGGTTGCGCCCTCATCACAGCTTGTCAATCTCCCGCCCGTCAGGGCCTCATGGGACCGGGTGATCAGAACCACCGTCGGCCTTCGACCTTATCGGCCGTCGGGCTTTGTATTGAAGGCCGAGAAATTTGGTGCCAAGACTGTCATTCACAACTACGGGCACGGCGGCTCCGGTCATTCACTCGCGTGGGGCACTGGTTCGCTTGCCGCCGACCTAGCGATTGAGCATGGCGATCGCCGCGTTGCTGTTTTGGGCTGTGGGACTGTTGGCCTCACCGCGGCGCGGCAACTCCAGCGCCGCGGGTTTGACGTCACGATCTATACCGAAAAGACCCCGCCGTATACCACCTCAAACAAGGCGTGGGCTGGCTTCACGCCGACTTCAAGCTTGGTGAGCGCAGCAGGTCGTACGCCTGCCTGGGAAGCACAGTTTAGACAGGCAGCAGAGATCTCCTATCGACAACTTCAATTAATGGTTGGTCCTCGATATGGGGTTAGTTGGATTGATGATTATGGGATGATGGATTCTGCCGCGCCTACGCAACGCCGCTCTACTAGACGGGACCGGCCCATTCCTGAGCCAGAGGGTCTCCTGCCATCGCAACTAGAGACGGGGCGAAATATCCTTGGGCCTGGTGAACACCCGTTCCCATCACCATACGCCAGTCTGGGTGTCCGAATGCGTATCGAGCCCTCGGTCTACCTCGATGCGCTGATGCGCGATGTCATTCTTTTCGGGGGAAAGATCGTGATTCGGAAGTTTGAGAGTCCGAGCGATCTAATGACGGTCGACGAGTCACTGGTCATCAATTGCACTGCAATGGGTTCTCGAGAACTTTTTGGTGATCAGGAGTTGACTCCGGTAAAAGGCCAACTCACATTTCTTGTGCCGCAGCCAGAAGTGAATTACATCATCAATGGAATATTACGCAGTCCGGATGGCTCGCTTCACCGAGTAGGAACGATGCCGCGGAGCGATGGAATTGCTCTCGGCTTCATGGCTTTGAGAGGGGTCTGGTCGTTAGAACCCGATGAGGACGTTATTAAGCGAACCGTTGAGGCTCATATTGCGTTCTACGAGGTGATGCGAGGAAGGCGGCCTGGCATACCGACGCGTCGCGCTGAAGTCTCGCGTGACATTCCCAAACTAGAGAGCTTTTTCGGCTTGGAATCTTAGTGGTCAGGCTTCAATCTGGCTGGCCATTCGACCTACCGGCAACGTTAGGTGTGTGGATTGGTAGCCGGCGTGCGTGCGTGAGTTGTTCGAATGCGTAGCCCAGAGACAACAGTCTCGCTTCACTGAAGGCTCTCCCTAGAAATGAAATCCCCACCGGGAGCCGATTACCGGTAAAGCCAGCTGGCACTACCAAGTCTGGAAATCCCGTGAGGTTAGCATAGCGAATCGGTGATGGGCGCCGTTCACCGACGCTCGGTGTGGGATCGGAGTTGAGCCGTGTTGGACGTCTCGGCTGGGTCGGATAAATGATGGCGTCGAGATCTTCAGAGTCCATTAACCCCCTAACAATGGTTCGAATGAGCGGTAAGCCATGCTCAAAAACGGCTTCGTATTCGTGGTCTGAGAGTTCGCCGCTATCCACTTCGCGCTCCATCAGGCGCCAGCGGCTCGGATTTGGTAGCGCACCTGGGGTTGGTGAGGTGATGCGTGTAGTCTGTTCAACGATCTCAGCGAGTGTATCGGGGTATTCGGTATTTAGTGTTGCTAGGTATTCAGGTAGTTGCGCCCGAAACTCGCGGTAACGAATGGTGGTGTAAAGCGCGTTGTTCACTTCGAGTAGCCATTCTGGAAAGCGCACGTCGACGATAATCGCGCCAGCGTTCCGCATGGTCTTCAACGACGCTTCGATCACCCAATCGACGTCGGAGTCTTGACCGAGAAAGTCGCGGGCAATTCCAAGCCGAGCTCCGTTAAGTGCGCGGGAGTCCAAGCCTTCGGTATAGTCCGTCTGAAAGTATCCGCTGCTTTTCTGTGTTGCATCGTCGGCGTCGTCGACCCCAGTCATGACCCCAAGGGTCGCGGCTACGTCGTAGACATGGCGCGCCATGGGCCCAGCCATATCAAAAGACAGGGCCAATGGGATGATTCCATCACGGCTTATTAATCCGTGTGTGGGCTTCAACCCGACGATCCCGTTCGCCGTGGAGGGCATCCGCACGGAGCCCCCGGTGTCAGTGCCTAGGCCGACTTGCGCGTAGGCGGCGGCGATGGCAATGCCTGTGCCACCAGAGGACCCGGCTGGAGACCGGGTAAGGTCGTGTGGATTGCGCATTGGGCCGCCGAGCGAGCTTTGGGCGCCTCCAGATGCGAATTCGCTCATGTTGAGCTTGGCGAGCACGATCGCGCCGGCCTCTCGAAGCTTGCCAACAATAAACGCGTCATCAGGTGGCATTGAACCTGCGAGCAAACTGGAGCCAGCTGTCGTAGGCATGTCAGCTGTGTCTAGGTTGTCTTTCAAGACGATCGGAATACCATGCAGGGGCGAACGCGCCCCATGCGCCTCGCGTTCCCTGTCAAGTTCTTGAGCACGGGCAAGGGCTTTTGGATTCAGCGTGATGATGGCATTGAGCATTGGACCATCCTGNTCNAACGCNTCAATTCTNTCGAGGTAAAGTTCAACCAGNCGTTCGGACGTCAAGGTGCCCTCATCCAGTGCTTGATTGACCTGCTCGAGGGTCGCTGCTGTCACATCAATGGACTGTGCCCATGAGAAGGAAACCGGGGTGATTCCGATTAGAAACGTTGCGANTAGGGACCTTGAANTAANGGTGAGNCCAAANCAAAAGGAAGAAAATTGAGTCATAAGATAGTTGCCATCATACAAGTTCNTGGGAGTGTTCCACGTGAACGGGGAGTATTGAAATTATAAACGAATCCCATTAAGACAGAGGTAACGGTTGGGGCTAGGCTGGGATCTAGGTAAACGGACGATAGCCAAGCCTATTACATATAATAGAGAGTTGTTGTCTTAGAGTTTTCTTGGCAGATCTACGGAATCTTTCTGGCAAGGTCAGTAAGGACATTCATTGCGCTCTGAGTGAGACCGAGATGGTTTTCACGGGGATAATCGGAGCTACTTAAGGGTTTATGGCGAAACGAACGAAGTCTTGGGTTCTTCTGGTTGTAGCGGTAGTCGTGTTAAGTGTGGCTACCTTTGGTTGGTTCCGCTATCGGGACCGTTCACAGACAGAACCAGTTCAAGTCGAGGGCATCGAGCGGCGGGACCTCGTGGCGACCGTAGCTGCGTCAGGCAAGATCGAGCCTGAACGCATGGTGAATATCAGCGCAGATACTATGGGCAGAATTACAGACCTTGCTGTCGAAGAAGGTCAGCGTGTAGACCAGGGTCAGTTTTTAATGCTTATCGATCCTGAATCGGCCGAGAGTGCAGTGGAAATGGGCGCTGCTGGGCTCCGGGCTGCACAGGCCTCACTGAATACACAGCGCATAGCGGTTGAAACAGCGCAAGCTAATCTTGACTTGTCACTTCGGAATGAAGCGAGAGCGCGTGAGCTTAATCGGGACGAGATTGTCTCCTTAGAGGAACTCGATCGAACTGAAAGTGAAGTTAAGATTCGGACGAGCGAACTCGAGGCGCGGGAAACAGAGGTGCGCGTGCAGGAGCAGCGGCTGCAACAAGAAACAGCCAATCTACGCAGCGCGCGCCACGTGTTAAGCAAGGTCACCATAGAGGCGCCGATGGCTGGCATGGTTACTAGGCTCAACATCGAACAAGGAGAGACCGTTGTTGTTGGCACCATGAATAATCCAGGCACTGTCTTGATGACGATCGCCGACCTGTCAGTCATTCTGGCAGTACTGGAAGTAGACGAAACCGATATTCTCGACGTGAGCCTGGGGCAGACAGTGTCTGTGCTTATCGATGCATTACCCGATGTTGAGTTCTCCGGCCGTGTCACGAAAATCGCATCTAGTGCAATTCAGGCGTCAACGACTCCTGGCGCTTCCGCTGATCAACGGGGCACCAATTTTGAAGTAGAGGTCACTATTGAGGATGAAGTTCCTGGTGTCCGCCCAGACTTTTCCTGCACGGCCGAAATTACGACGGCAACGCGAGATGATGTAATCGCAGTCCCGATTCAGGCACTAACCATGCGCGAGGACGAGCAGGATAATGAGCAGGAAGGCGTCTTCGTTTTTCGAGATGGCGTAGTAACTTTTGCGTCGGTCGAGGTTGGGATCGCTGGTGAGCGGTATTTTGAAGTGCTGTCTGGTTTGGGTGAGGGGGACGAGGTCGTTACGGGTCCGTATAGCGCAGTGCGAGAGATTGAAGATGGCGACCGTGTTGTTCGCCAAGATGACGCCGATGACGATGACGGCTGGAGCTTTAGCCTGAGCATTGGTTCGTAACAGTCCGCGGACTAGTTCACTCCATGTCCTACTTTCTTGAAGCTATACGTTTAGCCTTTGGGTCCATCTGGTCCCATAAACTACGGTCCCTTCTGACCGTGCTGGGTAACATTGTGGCGGTGATGTCGATCATCGCCGTCGTCACTCTCATTCAGGGCATGAACGTTGCGGTGAGTGACGCGATTACGTCTGAAGCGGGCGCGGACGCCTTTATGGTCGAACGCGTTGGAATTATTACTGACGAGGATGAAGCCGAGCGTGCGCGACGCTTGAATCCGAGAATAACGATGGACGACGCCGTCGCGATTCGGGAGTATGCCGATTCGGTTGACGCGGTGATGGCCAAGGTCGAGCAACGAGGGCGCGTTACGTATAGAGGTCGCGAGCTTGACCGGACACGCATTGAGGGCGTCAGCGAGAGCTATACGCAGTTTTCAAATTACGGAGTCGAAAGAGGCAGACTCATTACGCCAACGGAGATTCGTCGTCGTCGGCCGGTCGCGGTGTTAGGTTGGGGTGTCGCGGACCGGTTATTCGAAGGGGAAGAGCCGCTTGGCAAGACGGTTAAGGTGGAGGACCGCCACTTCAGGGTTGTCGGTGTTAGTGAAAAGCGAGGTGCCGTTTTCGGTCAATCGCAAGACGAGTTTGTCGTTGTTCCCCTAGGTGCNCAACAGCGGATTTTTGGAATTCGGCGAAGTCTCTCTCTAATGATTAAGCCAGAGGAGCCCGGGAAGATGGACGAGGTAATGGAGGATGCCATCGTGGCACTCAGGATCCAGCGCCAACTTAAACCGGCTGAGGAGAATAATTTCGGGATGTTTACCTCGGGAACGATCCTCAATTTGTGGGAGACTGCGACCTCGGGCATTTTTGCTGTGTTGGTTGGTGTTGTTGCGCTGTCGTTGGTCGTGGGTGGCATCGTAATCATGAACATTATGTTGATGCTTGTGACTGAGCGCACGCGTGAAATCGGCCTACGAAAAGCACTTGGGGCCCGCCGGCGAGACATCCTGTGGCAAGTGTTGGCTGAGTCCGTGACGCTATCAGTTGTGGGTGGTGTTTTCGGNATTTTGCTCGGCTTAGGGGTAGCGCTCGCCATCGAACAGACCACGCCGGTGCCAGCTGCCGTGCAAGGATGGTCGATTGTTCTTGGTGTTGGGATGACTGGAGTAGTAGGACTGGTCTTTGGCTTGTACCCAGCGATACGTGCGGCGCAGTTGAGCCCAATTGAAGCGCTCGGAAAGGAATGATGTGAAGTTGCGGGCCGCGCTGTTGAGGGAGATCGGAGTGATGGCCTTTGAAACGCTTCGAGCGAACAAGATGCGCTCAGCGTTGACGATTGTAGGGGTTGTGATTGGTATCACAGCGATCGTGGGTATGACGTCGCTAGTCCGAGGATTCGACCGCTCGTTCCGCGAGATGCTCGAGGGTCTCGGGCCGAACACCATTTTTGTTGCGAAGTTTAGCGGGATTAGTTTTATGTCAGGCAATGACTTCATTGACCTGATTCGTCGGCCCAATTTGACGCCGGACGACGCGCGGGCGCTTGAGCGGCTTGAGTCAGTACGGTTCATAGACACCATGCTAGGAAGTGGCCTCAGTAATAGCCGAGAGCGTATCTCCTACCGAGGCGAAGAAACAAAACGGATACAGATTTTGGGCGCCACTGAGTATTTTGCTCAAGTCGGCTTCATTCCACTTGAAGCTGGTCGTTTCTTTACGGCTGGGGAACTTCAACATCGACGCGCTGTTGTGGTGCTGGGGCAGACACCGCTGGAGTCACTATTTCNCTTCACGGACCCAATCGGAAAGAAAGTGCGCGTAGCTGGGGAGCAATACACCGTTATAGGAGTCATGGGGCCGCGTCCAAGTCCAGGGGGCTTCAATGTGGGGCAAGATGATTTGGCGGTCATTCCCTACACCCGTTATCAATCCCAGTTCGGGGTTCCATCACTCAATTGGAGTGGTGGGCAACATCGCGACGTAACTATTACCGTGGTTCCCCGAGATGGGCAGCGTGCGGTGGCGCTTCGGGAGATTGAACAAGTCATGCGGATCCGCCACGGTCTGCGTCTCGATGAACCGAATGATTTCGACCTTGTGACGCAAGATGCGGTGGCGCGGATCTGGCAACAGACAACGCAAGCAGTGTTTTTGGCTCTTGTTGTGATTTCGTCCATTGCGTTATTGGTTGGCGGGATCGGCGTTATGGCAATCATGACAATGTCGGTTACGGAACGGACGAGTGAAATCGGTCTGCGGAAGGCACTAGGGGCTAAGCCGCGGGAGATTCTCTGGCAATTCTTAGTCGAGGCCTCCGTCTTAACGTTAGCCGGGGGAGTGCTTGGGGTGCTACTGGGCAGCGGCACCGGACTTTTGGTGCATTTCATTTCAGGGTTTCCGATTTCGTTGCCATGGTGGTCGTTTGCGCTGGGTCTAGGTTTTTCGGCGACCGTTGGTTTAGTGTTTGGTATGGTGCCAGCCATTCGCGCTTCTCGCCTTGACCCGATCGAAGCGTTGCATCACGAATAAGGACGGGGCTAAGTGAGTCTGATTGAAGTAGAGGCACTCTCGAAGAGTTATCAGATGGGGTCGGTGGAAATCCACGCTCTTCGCGGTGTTAACCTGACAGTCGAGCGAGGCGAATATATTGCCATCATGGGCCCGTCTGGCTCGGGGAAGTCAACCTTTCTCAACCTCTTGGGCTGTCTTGACACGCCAACAACTGGGCGCTATGTGCTGAACGACCACGACGTTAGCTCGATGGCTGAGGACGACCTTGCACAAGTCCGCAATGAAGAAATTGGTTTTGTCTTTCAAACGTTTAATTTATTAGCTCGAGCGACGGCACTTCAAAACGTTGAGCTGCCGCTGGTCTATGCGGGTGTGACGGCACACGAACGTCAGGCTCGTGCACGGGAGGCTCTGGAAAAAGTCGATCTTCTCGATCGAGTTATGCATCGACCAAATGAGTTGTCTGGTGGTCAGCGTCAGAGAGTGGCGATTGCGCGTGCGCTCGTGAACGACCCATCAATCATTCTTGCTGATGAGCCGACAGGAAATCTTGACTCAGTGGCAGGCGCCGACCTTCTCGAACTTCTTGACGGTCTGCACGAAAAAGGTCACACCCTATTCGTCGTGACGCACGAGCGAGATGTTGCTGAGCACGCCCGGTCAATCGTTCATTTGCGTGATGGCCAGATTGAATCAATCGAATCTCGATAGGTGCGAGAGCATCCGTAATGTCAGTGGATTAGGATCCTTCGAGACAAGTGGCTGTCCATTCCGTACAGAAATTAGCGACCTGTTATGTCGAACTAGTCAGTTCAGTTTATTGTCCAAAGCGTAAGAGTTGACAGGTCTTTTACATAGACGGAGTTACCCGAGATGGTTGGTTGTGCCCACGTGGAACTTGCCGCAACTTCGTAGCGTTGGATCGGATCAAACCGGATTCGGTTGTGGCGGAGGATGAGCAGTTCTGCATCGTCTTGCAAGGAGAAGATGAACTGACCGGCTCCAAGGATAGCGGCGTTTTCGGCTTGCCGTGGGTTGCTTGTCCAAAGGACCTGGCCGGTATCGAGGTCGAGACCAAAATACTGGCCACTATTCAGGTGGGATAGTCCGTACAGGACACCATCCACAACGACTCCGTTCGTCATGTAGAGGGAAACCTGATCAGTGTGCCACACGTCATTNGTTTCCCAGCTTTGACCGCGCCGTTGTACTCGGAAGGCTGTGATGCCGTTGGCGCGGCCGGCTTGGATGACAGTATCCTTATATAAGATTGGAGTCAGAGAAGTCGTGATTGATGGTGTAGTAAAAGGTCGAATCCAGAGGAGGTTGCCCGTTTCGGCTGAGACGCCGACGAAGTTGTCCTGGGTAAAAGTCACGACTTGACGCGTGCCTCCGAGTTCAAACACCATCGGCGATCCGTATGCTGGACCGTCACCGTCCCAATGCCACTGGATCGCCCCAGTGGCGACATCGAAGGCCGTTAGCGCGCCGTCATCGTGTCCTCCAACGTGCACGATGACGTGGTCGCCGTCAACGATCGAAGACATCGCCGTATGGTAGAGCGGTTCAATTGGTGGGGCCGGATGTTGCCACAGTTGACGTCCGGTTTCTGCATCGAACGCCGTTACGATACCACTCATTCCGAGGGTGAACAGGCGGCCGTNAGCAAAGGTCGGCGTTGATTTTGGGCCAGGACCATGCCGAAAGGCTGCCCGGACCATCTCGAATGGTGCGGGATAGCTAGCTCGCCAGAGGGTCTCTCCAGATTCCGCATCGAGTGCCAGCATCACCTCTTCTTCACTTTGCCTGGTATACATGTATATCCGGTCACCAATAAGCACCGGAGACGCATAGCCTAGGCCAACTTCGATTTGCCANCGATGCGAGAGGTTTGTAGGCCACGAAATCGGTTCGTCAAACTCTGTGACGACGCCGTCACGGTTTGGGCCACGCCATTGAGGCCAATCCTGAGCGAACGCCTCTGAGGCTCCAGTGAGAACTACGACGAGAAAGAAGAACGGAAAAACTAGAGTGCCTCTGAACATGCTTTGATTGTATTGCTAAACCAGTCGAAGAAACAGGGTGGCATCAGTTGAGATGGACCGTGGTATGAGCGCTAGGTCCGCCCTTCAATGTATTCGTTCTTGAAGGGTTGGGTCACTTCTTGTGGTATCCATTTCAGGGCTAAACGAAAAAGCCCGGGGGCCTCGTATGACCCCCGGGCCTGATGCATTTGTGGTAGGCGGTACTTACGGTAGTGCCAACGCGACTAGCGAGCTCGGATACTCGGAGCCGCCAATCTGAACGACGACGAACTGCTTGCCACCATGGAGGTAAGTCATCATGCCGTACTGACCATTCGACGGTATTTCAACCGTGCCGAGTCGGTCACCGGTCCTCTTGTTGATAGCGTGGAGAACAGAATCGCCTCGGCGCCCGTCGGTCATCACGACTAGATCGCCCATCACCATTGAAATTGCTGGGCCTCCGCCTCCAGTCCTGCTGAGATCCACATTTTGCAGGGCCGGGTGATTTTTAACCTGGTTGGGAGTTTCACCTGTAGGCACCCACCAAAGGTGCTCCCCGCTATTCATATCGACTGCGGTAAGGCGGCTATAAGGCGGCTTAAAGATTGGGAGACCTTGTGGTCCATTCAGCCGTCCACCAGGACCTCGTACCCAGTCAGCGACCGTGGTGCCCGTCGTGAAGGGGTCGTCAGCATCATCGCTGTCAATTCCCGGTGCGACTAATCCGGCACTACAGCCCATGTTCGAGGAGACATACATAATTCCAGTTGATGGGTCCATTGACACCGGATGGGTAATGTTCACGCCACCACTACAAGCGACATTCGCGACTACNCCAGTGTCGTGACCAACGTGAAGCTTTGGCATGTANGGGCCACCGATGTTGTAGCGACTCATGATTTCCAATGCTTCAGCTTTTAGCTCAGGCGTGAAGTCGATTATCCGGTCATCAGGCAGCCCAATTGATTCCACTGGGGCAGGCTTTGTCGGGAATGGCTGCGTAGGCGATGTCCAGTTCCCAGGCACTACCGACTCTGGCACATCACGCTCTTCAATCGGCCAGATTGGTTCACCAGTTTCTCTGTTGAACGCAAAGATCAGGCCTTGCTTACTGTTTTGAATCACTGCCGGAATTTCTTGCCCATCGACTGTGAGGTTCGCGATGATTGGCACGTTGGGTAAATCGTAGTTCCACTGGTCATTGTGTACAGTCTGGAAATGCCACTTTCGTTCTCCGGTCTGGACGTCGAGCGCAATGGTGCTTGTGCCGTATAAATTTTCACCCGGGCGGAAGCCACCGTAATAGTCAATGGTCGGTGGATTAGTTGGGATATAGACGATTCCTCGTTCGTTATCGGCGGACAGCGGAGCCCAGGACGAAATATCACCCGTATATTGCCACGCGTCGTTTAACCAGGTCTCGTGTCCAAATTCACCAGGTCTAGGAATGATGTGGAACTTCCACTTAAACTCGCCGGTCTGCGCGTCGTAGCCAAGAATGTCGCCTGGCACATTTTCAATGCGACTTTGGGTATAACCTTGCTCAGCCGAATTCCCGATAACTACCACGCCATTTACAACGATGGGTGGCGAGGAACTTGTGATGTAACCTAGCTCCGCCGGAATCCCAAAATCAGGATCGTACGGTTGGTCCCAGTTTAGCCAAGGATCCCAGTCGCCGATCAGGTGTGGCAACATATCGACGACCCCGGTTTCAGGAAAACCTGGCAATGGCACGGCTTCACCCCAGTTCTCAACGTGAAGACCGGTTTTAGCGTCGATGGCGTGAAGGAAGAAAGCGGGTGTTATGAGATAAATCACCCCTCGACCATCTATCTCATCATATCCAACGCCCTTGCCATAGCTGGCTCGCATGGAGCGTTCCCATCTAGTCGTGTTGGGCTCGCTGTAGGTCCAGAGTGTCTCTCCTGTAGAGGGATCGAGCGCAACAACGGTCCGACGCTCACCAGCCACACTGTAGAGAATTCCGTCGACGTAGGTTGGTGTCGACCGAGAGGTGCTAGCCGGGGCAGGACCAAAGTTGTCGCCTCTCCANAGCCAGGCAATTTCAAGATCCTCNAAGTTCTCGCTGTTAACCTGATCGATTGGNGAATNGCGTGTTCCCCAAGAGTCNGCACTCTGGTAACGCCACTCACCGTAAGGGTTGTTACCGTCTTGAGCAACGGCAGGGGTATGCCATGCCACGAGGGTGGCAAGCGCAAAGGCGATGTAAACCTGACGCCGGCGAATCGGATGAAATCGCATCTCGTTACTCCTCCATGACCCGTGGTGACGTGACCTCCTCACGAGTCGAGAAAATCCCACCCGGTTTCCTAAGCCTAGCGTTTGGACATCCCGCCAAGCCCGCCATATCCCCACAAGTGTCACCTGATTCTAGGATGTTTGTGAGCAATCTGACAACTAACTGGGTTTTAGGCGTCCTGGGCACTATTTGGCGAGATAGCTCGCATTCACTCTCAATTTTGTCTCGATTTGAAGGGCGTCGATTGGTTGTCCGATGCCGACCGCCTAATTCCTGATAGTCTGTGGGGCTAGGAGATAGAAACATGGACGATAGAACCTTCGATATTTCTCAAATAAAGGTGCCAGCGATTCCCTCCAAGAGTATTGGCACTGGTGTGATCGCCTTGCTCATTGTGGGAGGCCTGCTGAGCACGTTCTACCAAATCCAGCCAGAAGAAGTGGGCGTAGTTCTGCGGTTCGGGCGCTATGTCCGTACGACCGAACCAGGATTACGCGCCAAACTTCCTTTACTGGAGACTGTGATTAAGGTCCCGGTTCAGCGGCAGCTCAAACACGAATTTGGTTTCCGCACTGTTGAGGCCGGCGTCCGAAGTCAATTTTCAGCGCGCCAGTTCGCCGACGAAGCGGTCATGCTCACAGGCGANCTGAATGTCGCCGTCGTGGAATGGATCGTGCAATATCGTGTTTCTGAGCCAATTCAATATCTATTCAAGGTCCGTAATCTTGACGACACCTTTCGAGCGATGAACGAAGCGGTCATGCGTGAGGTTGTTGGCGATCGGACGGTGACTGAGGTTTTAACGGTCGGGCGGCAGGATATTGAGACGNGCGTTCAACAGCAACTACAGGTGCTGGCGGNCCAGTATGAGATGGGCATCACGGTTGAACAGGTCGTTCTGCAAGACGTGAACCCACCGGACCCAGTCAAACCGTCATGGGACGAGGTTAATCAGGCGCAGCAGCANCGCGACCGGTTGATTAATGAAGCGCGCGCTGAATACAACGCAATAATCCCTCGNGCGCGCGGTGAAGCAGAGCAGGCGATTCTNCAGGCCGAAGGCTATGCCCTTGACCGAGTGAACCGAGCGGAAGGCGACGCCGCCCGCTTCAGTGCGGTCTACGAGGCTTATCGACAAGCACCAGATGTGACACGTCGACGGCTGTATTTGGAGACGATGCAACGGGTATTGCCGAAGGTCGGTGGCAAGTTGTTTCTCGCCGAAGATGCCAATGGNGTGGTGCCTCTGTTTTCACTGGACACGCTCCGCCAGTCCGTTGGAAGTNCAGCGCCAATTCCGGGAGGTGATCGATGAATCCGAAAACCGTGACGCAACTCTTTGGGTTNGTTTTGATTCTCGTCGTCCTGTCGAGTGCGACCTATCAGGTCCACGAAACGAATCAGGTCATTATCACGCAGTTCGGGCAACCGATTGGAGNNGCTAAGACCGAACCCGGTCTGCACTTTAAGGTGCCGTTCATTCAGAAAACTAACTACTTTGAAAAGCGGTTCTTNGAATGGGATGGCAGTCCAAATCAAGTGCCAACGAAGGATAAGCGATTCATCTGGGTTGACACCTACGCCAGGTGGCGCATCGTGGATCCGCTGAGGTTTTTTGAGAGGCTGAGGGACGAGCGTGGTGCCCAGTCTAGGCTCGATGACATTCTCGACGGCGAGACTAGNAACTCAGTGGCNCGATATGACTTGATTGAGCTTGTTCGTAGTAACAACCGAAACCCCGACGATGTGCTGGTGGAGTCAGAAGAGGAGGCCGCGATATTAGAAGGGATTGAGATGGGACGAGGAAANATAGCGGCTGAGATTCTTGCAACCTCAGCGCAAAGAACAGAGGACTTTGGTATTGAGTTGCTCGANCTTCGATTAAAGCGAATCAACTATGTTGAAGAGGTGCAACAAGATGTTTTNGCTCGCATGATTGCCGAGCGGCAGCGGATTGCTGAGGAATTTAGGTCCGAGGGACAAGGCGAGGCCGCACGAATCGCTGGCGAGCGTGACCTCGAGCTCCTGCGGATTCAATCCGAAGCGTATCGCGAGGCGGAGGAGCTTCGGGGCGTGGCCGATGGANNNGCNACGGCTGTCTANGGTGANGCGTACAATNCNGATCCCGACTTTTACGCTTTCACNAAATCAATGGAGACGTATGAGGCGACCATGGACTCGACNACGATGTTCATTCTAGGCACGGACAATGAACTGTTGAAATACTTAGAGCAGCCTCGGTAGCTGTCGTGACGCNGAGGCCCTNCCATAGTTTCGGTCAGCGTGGCTAGTGAGCNAGGATGGNTGACATGGGCGCACGNATTGGCGAGCGAACAGCTTGGAACCTCGTGCGCGCTGTCCCTTGCGGTCTAAATGGAGATGGTGCATCTGTTCGAGTCCACGACGATCACCGGTCTGATGTTTGGTTACATGTGGAGGCCTCCGGTGAGTGGACAACTTCAACGTTATTGACCGATGACGCCGAAGAGCTAATCGCGCTGTATTTACCGCTCCAGCTTCAAGCTGACGTGACTGTAGCTCAAATTGGGCAAAGCCTTGATGGCCGGATCGCCACCGAAAACGGCCACTCTCGCTTTGTAACCGGTCCAGCTGATATTTGCCACCTTCATCGGCTCCGCGCTCTTGTGGATGTCGTTGTCGTGGGGGCTGGTACGATAGCTTCAGACAATCCACGGCTCACCGTCCGTGATGTTGAAGGTGACAATCCTGTTCGAGTGGTTCTTGACCCGAATGGTCGGCTTGGTCCAGACCATCACATCTTTACAGACGGTTCTGCGCCCAGTTTAGTNTTCCGCCGTCGGGAAGATAATNCGGCCGGTGAAGAACAGGAATCTCCAGGTAATGCGGTCATGGTAACGGCNGATGCNAATGGCAGCTTCGACCCGAGGGTTATTATCCAAACGCTCCGTGACTTGGGTCATCGGCGAATCTTNGTAGAGGGAGGGGGGATTACGATTTCNCGNTTCCTCAAGGTTGGCGCACTCGACCGTTTGCACATTACAGTGGCGCCACTNCTGATTGGGTCTGGTAGGTCAGCACTTTCATTGGACCCAATCCTTTCACTTCAGCAGGCTCTGCGCCCACGGCATCGTCACTTTCNTCTTGGCNATGACATTCTTTTTGATCTCGATCTCCGTTCACAGGCTGCGGATTGACCCACGTTCACTAGAGCAANNATNNTTATNCTTCNTCTCTCGGCTTAGGCGAGGCAGGATTGGGACTCGGTAAAACNGCGACTAGGTCTTGATGTCCTACGCGTAACGTGAAGGACCCGTTGTTAACGGTCTGCCTTCGGTGTTCAACCCAGGCCTTTATACGGTCCGTATGGACGGGGTCGTAGTCGACCTCTAAGGATGCTTCCTTCCATCCGTTGATTAATCTGTCGACAAGCTGATGGTCCTGTGGCCCAAGCCACCAAGGACTAGGCGAGAGCCAGGTTCGGTAGCCAGCCGCTTTAAAAAGTCTATCGGCAATGATGCCAGCTGTTGGTCCCAACGCCGGTCCGAAACCCTTGTCTCCACGTTGATGTGCGTTGACAGCAGTCCTAATCAATTCGTCGTCGGGAACGTCATCGGGTCGTAAATCGCCGCTGTGAAGTCCTCCGGAAAACCACCGAATGTCGCCATCGTAATTCAGGGCGAAATANGCGTCACAACCAGTTTTCTGACATGCCTGAACCAATCGCNTCAACCAGTCTTGAGANACNAAATCAAGTAATGCGGANCCCGTCACGAGGTTGGCTTGGCCGANTTCGGGCAGGTCGTGAGCAGTGAGGTCTCTGTGGACCCGACGNACACTGCGGACTTGGGCTNGAAGNTTGNCNTGAACTGGATGGTTCAGAAGCGCGGNGTCGTNATCGACNAGGGTCCAGTCATGGCTNCTTGGCAGCCTTGGAGCAAGATATCGGAGATTTGAGCCNGTCCCGCTACCAAGNTCGAGCACTCGGGACCACCGGTGGGCGTTCGATGCCGCTTCTAGATGAGGCAGTAAAGTCTCGGCCCGTGACCGATGGTCCACAGGNTCACGAAGNGAAAGCCAGNNGANGTCGAAGNANGCCTTGGTNTNAGGTGCCATCTNNCGTGAGATCGAGAANNGNNTNAGCAAATNGCCGAGCNGCNTGACNCCAGTCAGGNAGGCTCNTTGCATGGNCCCGCGAGGCNNTTGCTANNCTGGNAAGACNANNCTNNCCACTGTAAGGCGNATTCGTCCGANTCGTNAGACAGCAGTAGNCCTAAGGGCNTTGGCNAGTGCGTNNTGGTCAGCCGGNGGNACCANAACNCCGACNNCNGAAGGNATNGTNTCAGGGATNGCTCCACCGGTCGTACTNACGATGGGNAGGCCTCGGNCGNCGGCTTCNGTGAGGGCGATNCCATACCCTTCNTAGTGNGATGNNAGAACGAATANCGAACTGCCGTCGTATAGTTTATCNAGNNCNCTNNGCGTNGATTCACCANTNAAGNTAANGCGGTCNCTGAGATTGTATTTNCGCACNTCNNNCTGNACNGCANCNGCGTANGCNGGTGCCCGNGTNAGNCTNCCGACGCAGACACAGNTCCANGCNACATTCTNAAGCTGNGCGAGGGCGCGNATCAAAACNTCNTGNCCCTTTCTNGGAATCACTGACNCGACGCANAGNAATTNNGGTGGANCNCCNGGNCNCGGNCCCTNNGCNGNTCNGGCNGGATCNNTNCCNGGGNNNACAGTGCGCACGTGGGCAGNAGGCANNCCNANCATTNNCANTCGTNGNGCNGTGAAGTTGCTGGTCACTAGNATGCCGATGCAGGTNGNCANAGCTTCACGCTCNGAGNCNGCGACTCGGGCTTGCTCGTTTGATGNGAGACCGGTTTCGTCGGCNAAGAGATGATGGACGAGGGCCAGAAGNNGGAGTCGNTNGTGATGNNNTNGTAAGGGTNNAGGCANTTCNCCCATNGCCAANCCGTCNATNANGACTCNCNCGCCTGTGGGAAGCTCNGNAAGNGTTCGNGACAATNCGGNCTCAGCCNGNGANTCTGCNGGNGCGAAANNNCCGNTNAATTCATGNACNGTNANNTNCCATCCNANNTGCNNNAGTCCGGCNNNCATCCNTGTGTCATAGANGTAACCNCCNGTNAANTGNGCNAGGGGNCCAGGNACAANCANGTGNAGCNTNGGACTNCTCACACNGGTCCTTCGTANGNGCCCCAGGCTACGTGCGATTCCCTAAGGGTNACGCAGAGNGATGNAATTCCNCGGGCCTCTGTNCCTAGCNCTCCCTCACGGATGGCCTGGGCGAGACGCTCAAATATTTCCCTCGCAAGAAACTCCGTAGTGGTGTTCTTGCCGGAAAGTGTCTTATCGTCATCCAAATTACGGTAGTTCAGGCCCGCTAGTATTACCTTCAACTGATCGCCAGCACGGCCGATGTCCACGACTAGTTCATTCGCGTCGAGTTGAGGACGTCGAAAGGTCGCGTCAACGACGAAGGTTGCGCCATGGAGCTTCTGGGCTGGGCCGAACGCCGCACCTTTCAAGCTATGAGCAATCATGAAGTGGTCGCGAACAGTCAGGCTGTACACGGGGTTGACCTCCTAGTAGACAATACGGTGGCAGAGAGCACCTGTTTGGTCTCGGCTTAACTTAGCAAGTACTGCTGGCAACTTCTCGAACGGGCTTTCGCCGCTAATTAGAACGTCAAGCTTAGAGTCGAGCAATAGGTGAAGAGCTAGCGACATTCTACGTGCACGCGTCCAGCGTGGACTACGCTCTGGGTGAAGGTGACCGACCTGGCTGCTTCGAAGCGTCAGACGTCTGGAGTGAAAATTTTCGCCTAGCGGGAGCTTTACGGGTCGGTTGCCGTACCAGCTTAGGTCAACCACGTTTGCCTCAAGTCCGGCCACCATCAGAGCACTGACGAGTCCTTCCGGTTGACCGCTCGCATGGAGCACTACGTCGGCTTGGGTATCGCTCGGCAACTCGGTAACAAAGGTTAATCCCAAAGCCTTGGTCACTGTTTCCTTTGCCGGATTGATGTCGACGACGGTCACATGTGTGCCTGGCAGCTGTTGACAGAGCCATGCGGAAAAGAGGCCCACTACACCAGCTCCAATGACCACGACCTCGTCCCCAACGGTTGGTCGCGAGTCCCAGACCGCATTTACGGCAGTCTCCATATTGGCCGCCAGAACCGCACGAGAGGGAGGCAAGCCCTTGGGAAGGGGAGTGATATCGGTTTCCTGGACACAGTAGTAGTCCTGATGTGGATAAAGGCAGAAAACCGTGAGTCCCTTAAGGGAATCCGGACCATCTACCACTTCGCCTACACTGGCGTAGCCGTACTTGACCGGACCTGGAAAGTCACCTTCCTGAAACGGCGCGCGCATCGCTTCATTCTGGGAGGGTGGCACCTCACCCCTGAATACCAAGGTCTCTGTGCCAAGACTGATGCCGGAGTACAGGGCACGAATAAGAACCTGGTCGTCACGTTTGGCTGGCAGGGTGGCTGTTACGATTCGCCCCTCCCCGGGTTTCTGAACCCAGAACTGTCGAGCGGTGGTACTCTCAGACATGTAGTTAATGTATCTCCTCACCAGACGATAACTCATAACGGAGAGCCTGCACGCAATGATCCAGCTCAGCCGCGAATGCAGCGATGATCAGGGTTGGCAAGCCAACGTTCGTCTGGCCGGTCCTGATTTGGCAGCCGGACTACTTGCCACGTTGGCGACAGCTTGTCTCAACACGTGGGTTTTTGACCTTTCTAACGGCTATTTCCTTGGAGTCGGCTTCCTCTACGTGGTCATGGCCGGCTTTGTGTTAGTAAGTCTGCCTCTGTCGTTTGGGGCACTGGACTTGGGTATTGCCAATCGTGTGACGTTAGGCCGGGCCGCACTTGTACTTCCGTTGGCAGGTGTGACGATACAGACCCCTGTCATTAGCGTCATTGGCTACTGGTGGATCATCTTGGTCGCGACGGTCGCCATGATTCTCGATGGGGTGGATGGCTGGGTTGCTCGTCGCCGCGGCCCGACAGTGTTCGGCGCGAGATTCGACATGGAGCTAGATGCCCTTCTACTGTTGGTGCTTTCAGTGATGGTCTGGCAGAGCGGTAAAGTTGGGCTCTGGGTGATGCTAATCGGGGTGCTCCGTTACTTATTTGTGGCGGCCAGCTGGTTGCGGCCAAGCCTTGCGGCTGAGTTACCGGCGAGTCGGCGTCGGAAAACGATTTGTGTGGTGCAAGGTGTCGTGCTCCTTGTCTGCCTCGGTCCAATCATTCCGGCGACTATGGCCTCAATCATCGCGTTTGTGGCTCTCGCGATGCTCGTGTCCTCTTTTGCCGTAGACGTTCGATGGTTGTTACGACCGGGCCAGAGATGTTGAGCAGATTAGAGGATAGACCTGGGCTCCTGCGCCGAATACTCGCAGAAGCCAAGGTCGACCTTTGTTAAGGAGCCAGCCCGCTACGTCGTGCTACCAAGCGACTCCGTAGTCCTCACCGTGATGACTTGCACCGCCCCACATTGTGCCGTGTGTTCGATCGAAATAGATGGCTTGCAGTGGGCCCGAGGTGCGGTCGCGGAAGTCTAGACGGTAACCCATTCCAGTGAGTTCCGCTCGCACCCATGGTGGGACTGACTCGTTTAGGGTTAACCGACCAGGCTCGGCCTCGTGCAGACCGAATGAGCTCTTCAACTGATAACTCGTAATGTTAGCTGCCTCGGCCGCCTGCTGCACGTTCATTCCGAACTCTACGACATTCAAAAAGAGTTGGAGGAGGTTCTGATCTTGGGAGTCTCCGCCTTGCAGGGAAAAAGCCAGAAACGGTTTGCCATCCTTCAGCGCCATGCTCGGCGTCAAAGTAACGCGTGGACGCTTCCCAGGTTCGACAACGTTATAGGGATTTATCGATGGGTCTAGCACAAAGCTCTGCATTCGCTGGCTCATGCCGATGCCTGTTCGGCCAGCGATGTAGGCTGGATTCCAGCCGCCACTTGGTGTGATGGAGACAACCCAGCCATTTTCATCAGCTGCCTGCACTGCTGTTGTGCCCGCGAAGAACCCTGCTTCAAATTCCTGCCGCTTCTCGTCGCTCCAGTTCGCGGCCTGGTCTTCAGTGGTTCGATTCCAAGTGTCGAGATAGTGGCCATACGGATTCACTCCCCCTTGGAACGGGTATGGATCGCCTGGTCCGATTGTCGGGTCATTGTGATTAGGATTGATAAGCGTTGCACGTTGCTTAGCGTATGCCTTGGACAGTAAACCGTTGACCGGTTCCTCTGGTGGGAAGTAAGGGTCTCCGTAATAGAAATCTCGATCGGCATACGCCAAGTTCATAGCTTGATACACCGTGTGGATATACTTTGAGCTGTTGTAACCCATCGCCTTCAAATCGAAATCTTCAAGGATGTTAAGGGCCTGGAGTAAAACAGGACCCTGAACCCAAGTATTAAGCTTGTAGACGTCAATTCCCTTGTAATTCGTTTTGACTGGCTCCTCAATATAAACCTGCCAGTTCGCCAGGTCCTCAAGGGTGTGCAGTCCTCCGCCTTCTTGTGAGCCGCGCACATACTCTTCGGCGATGTCACCCTTGTAGAATCGGTTGTAGGCGGCATAGATGGCTTCCTTCCGACTCTGGCCAGCTGCAAGTGCTTGTGCTTCAGTATCGACGAGCTTCTGTAGAGTGTCGTGTAGGTAGGGCTGGCGAAAGATCTCTCCTGCACGAGGTGCCTCACGTGCTTCTCCAAGGTGGGGAAAGAACGTCTCACGAGAGTATTTCCACCCCTTGAGTAAGGCCTTACTTCGCTCAAGGCTATTAGCTAGCCCCTCTTCGATCGGGTAGCCATCGGCCATCTGCATTGCCGGAGCTAGAACCTCTTTAAGACTAAGAGTGCCAAATTCGGCGAGCATGACCATTAGGCCACCTGGCGTTCCTGGCGTGACGGCCGCTAGCGGGCCGGTCTCGGGTGGAAAGTCCATTCCCTGTTCATGGAAGAATTCCGGTGTTGCACCCGTTGGAGCAACACCAAGCGCGTTGATGCCGATCACCTTCTGTTGGTTTGGGTCGTAGATTAACGCTTGCGTTTCTCCACCCCAACTTAAAGCGTCGAACATTGTAGAGGTCGCGCCAAGCATCGCGCACGCGGCGTCGACGGCATTTCCGCCCTTTTGAAACATCATTGCGCCCGCCGTGGCAGCCAACGGTTTCCCGGTGATCGCCATCCAATGCCGACCGTGTAGAACAGGCTTAGCTGTTCGCTGGGCTTCGGCGTCGCCAAGACTAAGTAACACGAAGGTTCCCGTCAGAAAAACGACTATAGCTCCGAGCACTGCCAACCTACGTATGGACATAGGGCCCCCTTAAAAGATGCAAGGAATCACCCCCTATCCTACGTTCGACTGTTCAATGGCACAACCGATATCGAGTTAGTGGGGCACAAGGGAAGGGTAGGGAGCTCCCAGGATGTGCTGAGCCTGGAAATCTGTATTAGTGGTGAACTTTTCTTGGGATTATGAGAGATATTGCGAATGACCTCGGAGGGCATTAAGATTTCCCCTCATTAATTTAGGAGACGATGACAATGACTGACTACCGATCGCTCTTCATTAGGCGTAGCTGGGTTGTGCTCGCTTCGGTGTCGCTGATCATGGCAGTTGCCTGTGCCGGTGGGGAATCAACTGATTCTGCAGGTGAGATGGAAGGCGACTCCGGGGAGTCGATGCTTATGAGCGACCGGGCGCTCCTACCGAATCCGAATCCCGAGGTGATCGTCAAGTGGGCGGCGCTACCGGATGGCCGGACCTGGGGTTCGACGGCTGGCATTGATATTGGTCCCGACGGTCACGTATGGACCTATGACCGCTGCGGGGCCAACGGGTTGGACGGTGGGTGCGAGGCTAACCCTGAGGTTGACCCAATCCTCAAGTTTGACCGCAACACCGGTGAGGTACTTGCGAATTTCGGCGCTGGACTATTTGTACTACCCCACGGTCTCCACGTAGACGACGACGGGAATGTTTGGGTTACCGATTCACAGGGGAACGAAGCGGGTACGAAGGGCCACCAAGTAATCAAATTTACTTCCGAAGGTGAGGAGCTCCTTCGGCTCGGTCAGGCTGGCCAGCCTGGTAGCGGCCCCGGTCAACTCAACCAGCCTTGTGACGTTATCACTGCACCTAATGGTGACATCTTTGTCTCCGATGGACACAGCGGGCAGAATGCGGATCCGCCACCTGGTTCAACTGGACGCATTCTGAAGTTTGACAGTGAGGGTAACTTTATCAAGGAGTGGGGCGAGATTGGTTCGGAGTTAGGACAATTCCGGACTCCTCATGCGTTGGAATTTGATTCGGAAGGACGATTATTTGTGGCCGACCGCGGCAACCATCGAATCCAGATTTTTGACCAGGATGGGTCCTATCTAGATTCCTATCATCAATACAGTCGTATCAGCGGCCTGTTTATTACGGACGACGGAATGCTTTATGCGATCGACTCCGAGTCCCGGGAACGGAACCATGCTGGTTGGCTAACCGGTGTCCGAATTGGTCCTGCTAACGAGGACCGCCTCACTGGTTTTGTTCCGCCTCATGCTCACGAGACTCGAGTCCTTCAAGGTGTTATGGGTGAAGGCGTCGCGGTTGATGCGGATGGCAATATCTACGCGGCTGAGGGGCCAGGATCGCGGCCAACGGCTGGTGGTGGCGTGACGAAATACGCTGTGGCNCAGAATTAGTGTGCCTTCAGGAAGGAAGCGTCGGGGACGGTGCTCTGAGCATTCGGTCAGCGTTTTTCGGGTGGGAGCTTCCGTGAACCACTGGCTCGAGCGCAAGACAACTAAGGTAGTACTTGGCGCANTAGGGCTTCTGATTGGGACGGGGTGTGTCACCTCCACCGCTCGTGTGGAACCAGACCTCGCTCCGGTGCGCGAGAGGACACGCAACACGTCGGGGGAGGCGTTACCGGCCGTCGTCCAACTTGACCGAGATCTCTCAGGCCTCTTCGAAACATCGCGATTTGATCACACGTTGTGGAGCGTGGTGGTGCGGTCTCTCGACAGGCAAGAGGACCTTTATCGTCTGAACCCTGACAAGTTGGTCATGCCGGCCTCAAATATGAAGGCCGTGACGCTGGCAGCTATGGCGGATCAGTTCGGATGGGATTATCGGTATGAGACGCAACTGTTGACAGGGGCACCGATTGAGGACGGGACGCTTCGCGGTGACCTCATCGTACGCAGTAGTGGTGATCCCTCCTTCAATCGTTTGCATACCGACCCAGTGAAGGTGTTTCGTGGCTGGTCGAACAAGCTAAAACAGCTTGGCATTCGCACTATCGAAGGCCGGCTCATAGGGGACGATAATGTGTTCGACGAAGCCACGCTTGGGGCTGGGTGGGCGTGGGATTATTTGGGTTATGGATATGCCGCGCCAGTTGGTTCCCTACAGCTGTATCAGAACATCGTGGCTCTGGACATTCGTCCAGGTGCTGCGGTGGATGACCCGATTATCGTCGAGGTGAGTCCTGCGCATAGCGGTCTTGAGTTGGATATCCGAGCTCAAACCGGCGCTGCGGATACTTCGGCTACTTTGAATCTCGTTCGCCTTCCTGGCCAGGCTGTCCTTGAAATTACCGGGTCCCTTCCAGTGACTGCCGAAGCGTTTACGCAAACAGCATCAGTGCCTAATCCCACAGAATTTTTCGTGCGAAGTTTACGAGCGGCATTGAGCGAGAATGGCATCGTTGTTCGAGGTGCCGCCATCGACGTTGACTCCCTTCAAGATGGCTACGATGAGCCACTCCGACAATTACTCCTTCACCGTTCTCCGCCGCTCACGGAAACGGGTCGAGTTCTCATGAAGGTTAGTCAGAATCTTTATGCAGAAACGTTCCTGAGAACTCTTGGCGGTCAAAATGGAGGGAGGGGCAATGTCGCCGATGGACGGGAGGCCGTTCAGGCGGTGCTGTCATCCTGGGGTATTTCTCCCGAAGCGTATGTGCAGTATGACGGCTCAGGCCTATCACGCTACAACTATGTCACCACTGACTTGTTGATCGCGATATTGGAGAGGATGCACCGAGATACAACACATACTGCTGCTTTTAAAGCTACGTTACCCATTGCAGGGCGGGATGCGTCATTGCAACATCGTATGAAAGATACTCTTGCTGAAAATAATGCGCGTGCAAAAACAGGATCGATTTCGAATGTGCGGGCTCTGTCAGGTTACGTTACGACCAGAGATGATGAACTATTAGCGTTTTCAATCGTTGCTAACCACTTTCACCTCCCGCAGTCCACGATCGATGCAGTTACGGACCTCGCGGTTGAATATTTAGCGGGCTTCAGGAGATAGTCGCCATGGCATTGCGAATGTGGACTTCTTTATCTCCTTCGGCAGTTCATCCATAAGGGGTTACACTGCTTGCTAGACCGGGTTATACAGGATCGAGAATTGGACGTAGCTGAGGATTTATGATGAATGTGGGCCCCACACGGTTGCTTGCCGTAGTGCTTCTGTGTTCAGCGTGTGGTTATACGGATTGTGGGAGTTCAGAGTCTGGTTCCAGCCCGACTGCGCCCACCTCAACGTATACAGCCGTTAACGTTTCGTTCAGCGCTACCGATCTCGTGGTCGGCACTGGAAATGCGGCGGCTAGTGGGGAACCGGTGACTGTTCACTACACCGGCTGGTTGTATTCCTCGAGTGCTGTGGAAAATAAAGGAGAACAGTTTGACACCTCCTCTGGAGGGGCAGGATTTAGCTTTACCTTGGGTACGGGTTATGTGATCGCTGGATGGGACCAAGGAGTGGTTGGTATGCGTATTGGAGGAAAGAGGCGATTGGTAATTCCACCTGCCCTCGCCTACGGCGCTAATGGAGCCGGGTCAATCCCAGGTAACGCAACCCTAGTGTTTGACGTTGAACTAATTGGACTCGCTGGAAGCTGATTGGATCACTTCGTGCAGTTCAAACACGTTATCGCCTGCGAACATTTCCGGAGGCGGTCGGTCTGAGTGGGCCGTCTTAAAATCTGGACTGTTCGTCCAGTTGACGAAGTCTTCCACCTGCTCCCAATAGGTCAGCACGACATGGTAGGCGGAACGCCCTAGCGACCGACCATGCATGGCAACCTCGGTTGGTTTCAAAATCTCGAGGCGCACGAAACCGGAATGCCCCTCGACGAGGCCTGCCCGAGTGCGGAACCGTTCAGCGAAGGCTTCTTCTTGGCCATCGGCCACTGGAATTCGATTTGCAACTACGACCATAGGACCTCCTGTTACACCCAGCCGTTCCGTCGGAACTTGCGAAGAGTATCGGTGAATCGTTCCAACTCATCGGGAGTAGCCGAGAGTGAAAGCCGGTTGAACGACAGTAGCGGCGGGAAGGACCGACCGACGAGAATGTCGTGGTCACTCATCCGTTGCCTATATTCCGCTTGGTCACCCCGGATTTCGTGAAATAGAAATGCCGTGTGACTCGGAAAGTACTTCAGTTCAAGCTCGTCAAGACAATTTGTGACGACCTCGCGGCACTGCTCCCAGATCGCGAGGCTTTTCTGGGTCCAACTGGCATCCTCGAGCGCTGCCAATGCGCCGGCTAGTGCGAGCATATTGGGACGGCTATGGTTGGCGAACAGTTCCAATCGTTTGGCGGTGCTGGCAGCACAGAGTCCATACCCGATTCGTAGACCGGCCATTCCGTAGAGTTTGGAGAATGTTCTCGTGACGAGAACGTTGGACTTCTGATGCACCCATTTGTCGGCTGACCAGTAACTCGCGTCGGCGACGAAAGGAAAATACGCTTCGTCAATCACGAAGAACACGTTGTCAGTGGCCGAGGCTATCCAGTCATCCACCTCAGCACTCGGAGTAAGNGTCCCGGTTGGATTATGGGGATTACAAATATACACGACCGTGGGTTCCTTCCACTGGGCAGCGAGCGCCTTCATACGGTCGATGTTGTGTGCGGAGTCATTCGTTAGCGCCACCCTTTCAACGCGATATGGAAAGGGCTCTCCGTATTCGATGGCATTCTCGTAAGTTGGGTGAGCTTGGAGCAGGCGACTATCGGTGGAGGCATGGGCCTGAATCGCACAACGGATTAACTCTGTGGAGCCTGCGCCGAGTATGACCTGATCAGCGCTTAGACCGTGGAGTTCGGCCAGTCGGGTCCGAAGTTGGCCTCGGCGTGCCCGTGGATAGTGTGGGACCTCTTCGAGGGTCTCAAGAATTGCTTGGCGGGCACCAGGCGGTAGCCCGAGCGGATTTGAATTGTGATTGAGTTGCAATACCTTCTGGGTGTCTGACGCAGCCTTGGATTGGTGAGTGGGGCGAACGGGCATGGCTAAGGATTCGTTACCGGTGATAGCAAGCCCAGCCCAGGCACTTGTTCCACTAGTGATGAATGTTCGGCGGTCCATACAGTGTTCTCCCAATCAGAGTGAGTTAAAGTCCCAGCTCATCATATCCTGTACGATGGTTTTGCCGAATGTGACAAGATCGTTGGGCTCTATGGATGTGTCATCTATAGATTGTGTTGAGGGGGAGTGAAATGCGTGTCTCGCAACGGATAGGTTTGAAGGGCATGGCAGCTGTGGTGGGCCTGTTTACGTTGGTCGTCTCGACGGTTTCCGGTCAGTCGGCTGACCCTGCATTTGATGTGAGGATGCATTACGACAAGTCTGACTATATGGTCCCGATGCGTGACGGGGCGCGTCTTTTCACGATCGTTTACACCCCGAAGGACGCATCGCAGACNTACCCGATTCTACTGGTNCGGACCCCGTACTCTATTGCGCCTTACGGTCCCGACGAATATCTGAATGTAATCGGTCCGTCGGTGGAGTTCGACCGCGATGGCTACATCTTCGCGTTTCAGGACGTACGNGGAAAATTTCAGTCAGAGGGCGAATTTCAGGTCATTAAGCCGCTACGGACAGATGACGCTGGTGTGGATGAGAGCACCGATAACTACGATGCGATCGAATGGCTCCTCCAGAATATTCCGAACCATAACGGTCGGGTTGGGCAATGGGGAATTTCGTATCCGGGCTGGCAAACGGTGATGGGNATGGTCGNCGCGCACCCTGCNTTGGNNGCTTCCTCNCCGCAGGCCTCTCCCTCCGACATGTTNATTGGCGATGANTGGCANCACAANGGGGCTTTCCGNCTCATGTATGCCTTCTCTTGGTTGTCCCGGAATGCCCAAANGCGGTCNGGNCAGACCGANCAGCGGGCTACGGCCTTCGACTACGGGACGCCCTGGGGCTATAGATTCTTCTTGGAGGCTGGGACCTTGNCCAATCTCACCGAGCAATATTTTCAGGACCGCGTGCCCACTTGGACGGAGTTCATGGAACACGGNACCTACGACGACTACTGGCAACAGCAGAACGCACTTCTGTCTCTCGATGGGATTAACCATCCGATATTGAACGTTGCCGGCTGGTTTGACGCTGAGGATTTCTATGGCCCGCTGTCGATCTATAACACGTTAGAACAAATGAACCCTCAGAACCAAAGCACGCTGGTTGTCGGTCCTTGGTTACACGGTGGCTGGCGCCGGATGGACGGTGATGTGCTTGGATGCGTGGAATTTGGTTCAAAGACCTCTCATTATTTCCAGCGCGAAGTTCAGTATCCCTTTTTTAGTCATCATCTAAAGGGTGCGGGTGAGTGGCAGTCGCATGCGGCCGAAGCAATTGTCTTCGAAACCGGCACCAACGTGTGGAAGACCTACGACGTGTGGCCTCCGGAAGCTACCGAACCGGCCTCTCTCTACTTTCATCCAAATGGGCGGCTCTCGTTTGAACCGCCGTTGAGTCGCACCACCAATGCTTACGATGAATATGTGAGTGACCCGGAGAATCCCGTGCCGTTTTCATCCGAAATCCGTACGACTCAGGGCCACCTATGGATGATCGAGGACCAGCGGTTCGCCTCCACGCGACCGGATGTCCTGGTCTATCAGAGCGACATACTGACCGAGAACGTTACGATCGCGGGTCCGATCGTGGCTTCATTATTCGCTTCAACAAGTGGCACGGACTCAGACTGGATTGTGAAGTTGATTGATGTTTATCCCGGTGATGCAGTTGGTCAGGCTTGTGATGTGCCNATGGGCGATTTTCAGATGTTGTTGGCAGGTGAAGTGTTCCGAGGCAAGTTTCGGGACAGTTACTCCGACCCTCGGCCGATGGTGCCTGGTGAGGTGACGGAGATTACATTTGACCTTCGTGACCGTTACCACACGTTTAGGGCAGGACATCGGATTATGGTGCAGGTGCAGAGCACCTGGTTTCCGGTGATTGATCGCAACCCGCAAACTTTCGTCGATATTTACAATGCNAATGCGTCAGACTTTGAGGTCGCGACTCAGCGGGTTTACCGGTCGGTGGAATTACCGTCCCATCTGACGGTCGGAGTGCTGCCAGGTCAAGATTGACATCCACCGCCTGACTGGTTGCTCTCTGCTGGATTTATTGCGGACATGGTGCCTGCAAGCGTTTAATTCCAATGGCCTCANTGTTCGGCCTTCGTGCCGGTACTTACGACGTGGCGATGCACAGGTTTTGGCCTGGGCTGAAGTGGTTCGGAGCCTTCGTAGCGCTTGCAGGTTGTTGCGCGCTCGTCCTCTACGGCCGGGTTTATCTTAGTTACGACCGGGTTCGTATTTCGGTCGTGGATTCTGAACGTTTGCCATCGGATGGTTCGATGGCGGTGATGCTTCCGGATCTCTCTCGCCTCGCTGAAGGGCCGACTGCAATTGTCTTAACTCTGCACAACCAGGCACTGACCACTAGGTCCATCATGGTGGCAGACAGCGACGCGTCGTTGTCCCGTTTCGAGATTCGCCCGAATGAAACATTACGTGTCGACCTTAGTGTGCAGGCAGGTTTAAGGACTGGTGACACGCTACATGTAGTAGGGGATGGGGACGGGTGGAGTCTCCGGCATCTTGAAGTCGGCAACGCTCACGGGTTTTCCCATGGATTGTTCAGCCTTGTCGTTGTGCCCCAAAGTGTCGAGCGCTATGAAGCGGTGTCGATAGTTGGCGTCCTCTCACTGTTTGTGGTCCTCGTGGTGCTGGCGTGTCCGTTGTTTCGCTTCGATAACTATCAATACGTTCGGCGCGTCGAGATTGCACTGATCACGGTGGTGTCCCTTCTGTTCTTGGTCATCGCAGTTCTCCCGATGGTCTCGCAGTACAAGGTCCTGCTATCGCTTAGTGCGTTTAGTGTCTGCCTAGGAGCAGTCTATTTACCCGTCACGCTTCGGGTGACTCGGAATGTTTATCGAGCGCTGTGGAGTCTCTATTCTGACCACCGGGAGGAGGTCGACGGCTTCCTTCGCGCTGCTCACGGTATGTGGGTGGCCACCCGGATCAAGATGCTTTACAGCGCGGTGGTTGTGCTGTTTTTAGTTTCAGTGAGCAACTTTTATTCGCCCAGTACTGGTTTTACGTCACTAATCCTTTTTGGCGATCGATTTGAGGCAGTGGTTCTACCGGCTGTGCAGGAGGTGCCACACTACGTCTATCAGGACTCCCCTGGCTACGACGGCCAGTTCTATGCGCAACTTGCTGTTGATCCCCTTGTGCAAGACCCGGCGATTGAACAGGCAATTGACACCTTTGGGTATCGAGCGCCA
>PAWT01000012.1 GCA_002714165.1 Acidobacteriota bacterium | reverse complement strand
GAACAACTCCTCCCCACCTTCCAGCGTGAGACTGCGGCCGTTCGCTTTAAATGAGCCGTCTTTCGCCTGATAGCCATCAACCACGATGGTTATTCCCGGCATTAGAGAATCTCTCGTAATCCCTCGTCGAAACAACGTGTTCGGCGTACCACCTTCGACCATCCACTGTTCAACGGTGCCATCCTCCCGTGTCACCTCAACGTGGATCCAAGCGTGGGGATTAATCCACTCCATTTTGGTCACGGTACCCGTCAGTGAGAGCGGTTTATTCGAATCAAACTCAGCCGCAAACGCATGATGCGCTACAACCGGTACTGTGGCGAGCATCAATAGCAAGCTAACGCCCAACCCAATTACGACCCGCATTCGTCGTATCATGCAATCCTCAATTTGCCATCTACCGTCTGGCGCCTCTGTGGCTGACCTGGTCCTCATTGCGGTTCCCTCGTCGCAAGTGCTGCGGCCTCTGCCTCTTGAACACGCGCTCCGGCCAGAAGATTGACCATGCCATAGTTCCCCTCGTGACACGCATACTCAAAAATCGGACCTTCGGTCGCTTTCATCGGAATAACAGCCGTCCACGGCTTAGTGAACGACGTTGGGTCGTCAATAGTGAATTGGTAGATGAGCCGGTCATCACTAACCCGTGTAAAACGCTCCTCTAAACGCAGGTCTGCACCAGACCCCCGAAATGCAGTCTTACCATTAAAATTCGTCGACTCCACGACCAAGGTCTCACCTTCCCAACGCCCGCGCGGGTCACCACGCCACTGGCGGATGTCATCGGGAAGGTGCGCGCTTCCGTCAATCGGCACGACACGAGCGTCGTGGATCATTTCATTAAAGATCACGACAACCCCGGGAGCCTGGAGCAACTGCACGTTGTTGTTGTAGGCACTCGGCGTGATTGGCGGTCCAGCGTTACCCCCAACAATGCATCGTTCCCACACATTACGGTCCTCCGGACCGTGTGCGGGCCGACTGCGAGCCTCTCGCCGTTGGTCTCCTCTCAACTGTCCATCGGGGGTAAGCGGTGGAATTTTACCGTCGGGCGGATCCACGATTAAGGAAGTACGTCGGTCTTCGACAAGTGTGTCGCCATAATCCCACCAAAAATGGTTGTAAGCGTAGGCCACATCAGTCTCTGGCTCCAGACCGTCCTCAACTCGCTGGTCCTTGTGGAGACTCGCGACACGTGCCGCCTCGTACTCGGCTGCCTCCTCTGGGGTGAAGACGGTTTTATCAACCAAATCGTCAGGACGCTGCAGGGGGGTGATAGTTCGAAAATCCCAAATACCCTGCAGATCGGGTACACCCCAAGGAGTGCGGGCTGCGGGCGAATCCACCGTCGTTGCAGCGGCACCAGTTGTGTTTATAGATTGGGCCTCGACCGGAAGTCCCGAAATCCCCAAGGCAACGCTCACGACCCCGAACACTACCGCCATCACTGAATATCGATCGGCCATCGGCAACCTCCTCATCGCGTCGGGTCCTTACGAAGGTGTCCGTACATTAACTCTTCGACAAACTCCACACATTTGAATTCCAGCAACTGGACATTCTCATCTAGCCGCCGATAGAGTGGCATGCTCATCGTCCACGGTCGCGTGAACACATTTGGATCCTCAATGACTACCTCATAACGAAGCGCGTTTGGGCTAATCGGGGTATAGCGTTCGATAACATGCAGCGCATCACTATGAAAATTCCCAGCGCTGTCAAACCACGTGTCCCCCACCTGGGCCGTGACGTCAACAACCAGCGTGTCACCTTCCCAATGTCCGCGGGAATGTCCCATCCATGTGTCAAACGGACTCTCAAAATCTGGCTGGCTCATGTAGATGATCCGACTCGAGCTAGCAAATTCATACGTGATTAGCACGTGGTCAGGAGTCTGCACGATCTGAAGTGGAAACGGCATGTAGGTGGCGCGCGGTACGCCGGGCATGTAGCACTTAACAACCGGGTCGGCCGTTACCCAGTTCTCAGAATTCTCCTGCTTCTGTACCGCAGCCCATGGCTGATACGGAATACGCCCCCCCTCAACGACGCCCAGTCCTCCAGGTATCGCGCCAATCGCTCCAAGAGCAACGATCGGGCCGGGCTGGGCGGCATGTCCTTCGATATTCCAATGCGCTGAACCGAGGGCCTGCCAGATGCCGTTTAGGTCTGGTCGATCATCAGCGGTACGTGGGGGCTCAAAGCTCTGCTCCGCACCCAAGGCCTGATCGGTAGTCACCAGCAACCCGGCAACAGCCATTGCTGCCAAAACGAACACCAGACCATTGCCCCGAGCGCGCATAACCGTGATCAACCCTCCCTGTCTGACGCAGCGCTACCTGATGACAGCGTCTTCCTCAGTGTACCAATACAGTATGTGACAGGTTTCACAGGCGTTGTAAATCTGTTCACCCACCCCAAAGATTGCCTCCGGGTCCTGAGCCTCAGCGGCCTCAAGCGCGACCATCCCGGCCTCAACCAGCGCCTGGGACATAATCATCCAAGGTCCCTCACCCTTGGCGCGGTCACCGACCATCAGTAAATTGCCAGATTCAGCCAGCACCATAGCACTGTTACGGACAGTCGACCACTCTTCGTCACTCCTCGGAAAAATCTCTTCGGTGCCATCGAAGGTGACAATCGTCCCGACCGCCTCCCATACGATGTCAGCCGCTGGGTCGATCACCATTTCCATGAGCTGCTGAACGTCGCCCACCGGCGTAAAGGGTGGTGGCGGAGCCGTGGATGGCGTTTCACACGCCACCAGAAGGATCGCGCACAGGGGTAAAAATCCCCTAATCATTCCCATTTTAAATTTGGTCGCCACCAACAGCGCTCCATCAACGAACTCAAGTCAGTTGGCATAGACAGTGTCTCTCGCAAGGAGATTCCGATCAAGTTCGTGCCCACAGCCGGTATTGGAACGCACCCCACCAGTTCTCAAAGCGTTTACGGATCAGGGCACAGTGGTCGCTCCGCCCCTGCATACAAAGTAACGGCCACATTGGTCACTTTCCCGACCATACCCTTCTCCAGGTCAGTTGCCCGGTAACCCTCCCTTCCTCGTCCTTGATTGACAGGGTAAGCAGATCTCCATCGAACTCGTAGTGCCGCACCCTTCCCTGGCCTACCAGTTCGGGGCGTATTGGGGCGCCGACAACATGATGGGTAACGGTTCCAGCAGCAATATTTATCTCAACCTTCCCGAAATAGGCAAAGCCCCCGACCGTGCGCTCACCACCAGACACTGCTGCCCTCTGAGGTAGGTCAGTCGGCATACCGATAGCCGACATATTTCCGAAAGGGTCATACATGATTCGCGCAACGTAGTTCCTTGGGGTCACTNTGCCATCGGGTTGAAAACTGACGTATCGCACGAGTTCGTAATTACCCACAAACCTTGCCCTCACGACCTCAAGCGATTCCACCTGCTGCGCGGATACCCGGTGGCCNGCAAGANTCNCCGTCAANCTAAGAAGAACANTGACCNATAACCACANGTTTTTCTTCGGGTTCATCTCAGTCTCCTTACACTAGTCTCGAACATGCCGGAGTGGAATGATAGTACACCGGCCTTGGTATACTCCTCTCGTTTTGACGAAAGAAAAAGTGTCCGCGCATCTTCGACTGAAACATCAAGTCTTTTAAAGAGGCTTAACCATGTTGAAACAGATAACCCTAGCTTTATTGATCGTGTCATCGTTTCCGTCCGTGGGACTTGCTACCTGGTCGATTGTTGCGGTTGACCAACGCACTGGTGAAGTCGTGATCGCATCTGCCACCTGTGTGGCCCAAAGTCGGTTCGCTGTAGGCTTTTCGGCCAAGGGGCTAATGGATATTCAGGCGGTCGTGGTCCCTGGAAAGGGNGTAGCTGCCGCCCAGGCTAGCGTGGACCGGACGCGGACNAACCAAGAGCTAATCCACAACCAGATCGAAAATGGCACTGACCCGNCNGAAATTATAAGGATGCTCCAAGAGGACCCCGAGATCGCTCGCCGTCAATTCGGGATTGTTGACCTCCGTGGCCGGCATGCTGGCTACTCCGGTGCTAGTAATGGTGCCGTATCACTCCACTCCACGGGCCAAGTCNCCGGGGAGCCAATCTTCTACGCTATCCAGGGCAACATTCTGGCAGCCGAGACCGTGGTCGACGAGGCCGTCTTCGCCCTTCAGGTTGCTTCAGGAAGCCTGACAGACCGCGTGATGGCCGCCATGGAAGCAGCCGACATGAACGGCGGCGATCGTCGGTGCGATTGCAACACTGAACCGCGNCCTGAGGCACCGTGNAATGGGAAGACCGCGCACGTTGCCTACATCCTNCAAGCCCACNCAGACGACANATCNGGAGACTCCTTCAATAACGGTGACTACAAGATGTATCTCAGTGCGACCGACGAAGACATCCGGCCCAGTGAGAACGCNAATCCGGTCAAAACACTACGGATGCGCTACGACGCTTGGATGGCAAACCAGGGTCGCTGAGCCCTGAACCTGGGGCAACGAGATCCTACTGTGGAGATCCGCATATTCCGATTCGAGGTACCTAGCTATGACACGCACAGTCTTCGTTGTCTTAGTAACACTTGTTGCCCTGNCGTTCTCGGTTCCCACCGTCGGCGCACAGCCTGTCCTGGCGAGCAGTGGTGGCATGCGTGGTCTGACGGGCATCGAAATCGTTGTTGAAGACCTAATCCCTGAGGCGTCGCTCGATGGTCTAACCAAGAANGATNTGGTCAAAGCTGTGGAGAATCGCCTCCGACAAGCTGGGGTTACGCTTACTCCTGACGCCATCGGTGGGGCCTACTTGTACGTCAACGTTAATATGACGACCGGAAGTGGTATTTACATTTATTGTGTGGATGTGGAACTTCGACAGGCTGCTCGGTTGGTGCGCGTGCCTGATCAGGTAATACGCGAGACCGTTACCTGGCAAACCGGCGTGGTCGGCGCAGTACAGGCTGAAGAACTCCGCGTCGGAATTACCAGCGTCGTCCTCGGCGAGATTGATACCTTCATCCAAAACTATGAGGAAGAAAACCCAGGATCGGTGACCAATCCACCAGACTCCAGTTCCCGTCCACCCGCCTAACCTACGCTCTTACGAAAGGCTTGAATAACTTCCCGCTTATCAGAGTACGCGGCACGGGCCTTCGTAAATTCAACGCGGTCGATACCAAGTTCGCTTGCGGTCTGACGAATCCGGTTCTCCTCGGCCGACGAGATTGAGTCGTCAGCGGCTGACACAGCGAACAAGCAATCGAGCAGTTCCCTGCGCTGTGCCTCCGTGGACATCTCTTTAAACTGACGGGTTACTAGAAAGTCCTCAGTGCTACCGAACAACTCGTTCTGACTTCTGGCGATCTTAACAACAAGTACCGCTTGCGCTTCAGGAATATGACCTAGTTCAAGAACGAACCTGGTCATTACTGCGACCTCCTCGTCACTAAAGCACTGGTCGGCATGTGCCACACGACCGAGGACGTAAGCAAACGCGGCCAAATAACGTGCCTTGTCTGGATCGAGTTGTTCGAGTTCATTCACGATCCGATGAACAGTCTCGGTGTCTCGTTCAACATCGCTAGGCTCAGCCTCGCCGAAACCCAAAAATTTTAACAATGACATGGTCGCTCCAGGATCGCGTTTTAACGNCGAAAGAANCGCGCTGTCGACCGCCGCGGGTGAGCGTCAAGCATCACAGCCACCCAACGGAGGTCCTCAGTATTCTCTAGTGCAATCTTTACAATGACCGTTAGCGGCACCGACAACAGCATCCCAACAGGACCCCAGATCCAACCCCAAAAAACCAAGGACATGAAAACAACCAGCGTCGATAATCCGAGGCGTCGACCCATTAAATAAGGCTCTAGGAAGTTCGCTAGCCCAATGTTGATTACTAGGTATCCGAGNGCCAAGACTGACGCACTAGCAGGCCCGAACTGAACCAGCACCAGCAGTACGGGCGGAATGGCTGCGAGGATTGAACCGAGGCTGGGAATGTAGTTAAAAATGAATGCGACCAATCCCCATAAAAGCGGAAATCCNAATCCAAGTAAAGNGACCCANAGACCCACAAGAATCCCAGTCACTAGACTGATGAGCGTCTTGATCGCCAAGTANCGTTGGACCTGACGGGTTATTTGGCCAAATCGCTCAACNTGGTCCGACCGATCGCCAAACGCTGCCTTGAGTTTTCCAGAAAAGCCCGACGCCTCGGCGAGTATAAATATCATTGTCAGGATAACGAGAAACGTATTTTGGGCGATTGCCGCCACAGCACGGAGTGTGCCGCCCACTAGGTCCATGAGAGCGGCNGGGTTGAGCATGTCAGGCGCACCCCAACCNGCGGTGTCAANGCCTCGCGCTTCAAGCCATTCCAATACCCACCCTATGAGTTCCTGGAAACGTGCTTGGTAGCCAGGAGCCGCAGCGGTGAACTCGTTAAGGGATTGTCCAATAACAGTCACAACGCCGGCCAGGACAGCGACAGCCGTCAATACCGTCGCCAAAACAGCTAGTACAGATGGTAATCCCCAACGCCGCAAANCTGCCATNAACGGCAGNCTNATGATAGCGAGAAACANGGAAACGAGAAATGGGAGNANCAACNGCCCTGATGCCCGCAAGCCGGCGAGAACAATAACGAGGCTGGCGGCAATAATTAGGAAGCGAGCGCCTCTATCGTGAACCGGGCGGTCATTAGCAATCATTCAGTTCGCCTCATCGGGTAGGTGCAGACCTTGAACACCGTAGCTCCTCACACAGGCCGCAACACCAAACGCAAACCACTCCATGGTACCAGATGAAGCTTAGGACCGAGCCACGTACATCGCTTAAACATCAATAAGGATTCTTCTAGCCACTCGCCTGAGGGTTAGGCACCGAGCTATACTAGCGTTGTACGCGCAGCGGCGGTGTTCTGCTCGTCATCAATTTACCGTGTGCGAAAGTGGCGGAACTGGCAGACGCGCCGGATTTAGGATCCGGTGGCCGCGAGGCTGTGGGGGTTCAAATCCCCCCTTTCGCACCAATTCTCAGCATCGAAGCGTGAAAAAATGAAGACCGAGTTCACCGACATCAGTGATACGCAGAAAAAAGTTGCTATAGAAATCCCGGGCGAGGTCNTTGACGCCGANATTGACCGTGTCACACGCGATTTCTCGCGCAGTGCGAAAATACCCGGCTTCCGGCCGGGCAAGGTGCCCACTAAACTAATTCAGCAGCGGTTCCGAGAACAAATCTTCCACGAAGTGACGTCCGGTCTGATCCCAAACGCGGTCGAGGAAGCACTCCGCGAGCGCGGCCTCGAACCAGTGGACAAACCGAATATCCGAGACGTTGTAGTCAACAAAGGCAGCCCGCTTACGTTCACGGCCACTTTCGAAACTGTGCCACCGATCGACCCAGGTGACTATGCGGTCTTCACGCTCAGAAGACCGCCCATTTTGGTCGAAGAGGAGACAATCGATAAAGCCCTAAACGAACTGCGGGAGCGGTCTGCACGCTTTGACCCCGTAAGCGGACGTCTGACTGAACAGGGTGATTCGGTCGTGCTTGACCTTACACGCGAGGTTGTCAGCGGACCAAATTCTACCGAGNTGCCACCAAAGCAGTTAAAACCCGACACGCATAAAGGTGTCACAGTCGAGATCGGTGCATCGGCAAACCCACCGGGATTTGATGATGAGATAATCGGTCTCGATATGGATGACGCAAANGAGTTTACGCTGTCGTATCCGACTGATCACGCAACGTCGGAACTGGCTGGCACAACGGTCCGCTACGATGTGAGGGTAAAAGCGATTAAGCGTCGAACCCTACCAGAACTCGATGACGAGTTCGCGAAAGACATTGGTGATTTCGAGAACCTCGGTGCGTTGCGTACCCGNGTATCTGATGACCTCAACAAAGAGGCTGAGCAGGACGCTGACCGACAAGTTCGAGCCGAGTTGGTAAAACAGCTCGCGGAGCGGATTACGTTCAACCTACCGGAGGCTCTTGTCAACCGTGAATTGGATCGACGGGTCGAGGAATTTGCACGACGCTTACTTGAACAACGGGTTGATCCAAAAAAGGCCAACATTAACTGGGAAGAGTTTCGAGAACAGCAGCGTGAACCGGCACAGGAAGCGGTGTGTAGTGCCTTGGTCATCGACGAGATCGCACGCCGTGAGTCACTCAGTCCGTCCGAGGAAGACATTGAGAGTGAGGTAGCTCGCTACGCCGAACGNACCGACCGCCCAGCCGCAACTGTTCGTGCAAAACTGGAACAAGAAGGTGGTATGGCACGTGTTGAGATTGGTCTCCGTCGGGAGAAAGCCATGAACCTGCTCTTGTCGCGTGCTAAGATCATCACTGTGTNATCAGTTGCTTCACTGAGTGTGGAATCCCATCAAGTTGCCGATACCGTGGTAGTGGGTGCTGGTGGAGCGCCTCAAGGTAACTGGAAACCGACGCCGCGAGCACATGGTCGCAAATGTGTGCAGTAATGTGTTGAGAATTGAACATGACTGACGAGCGAGCACATTTAATTCCGATGGTCGTCGAACAGTCGAACCGTGGGGAGCGTGCCTACGACATCTTCTCGCGATTGCTCAAAGATAGCATTATCTTCATAGGTTCTCCCATCGACGATGCGATCGCGAACCTAGTCATTGCCCAAATGCTTTTTTTAGAGGCTGAGGATCCCGATCGTGACATCTTGCTTTACATCAACAGTCCCGGTGGAGCGATCACGGCTGGGTTGGCCATCTACGACACGATGCAGTTCATTAAGCCAGACGTGCAAACCTATTGCATCGGCCAGGCTGCGTCCATGGGTGCAGTATTGCTAGCATCCGGCACCAAGGGTAAGCGTTTTTCGTTACCAAATTCGAGGATCGTGATCCATCAACCGCTCATGTCTGGTCTCGGTGGCCAAGCAACCGACATCGATATCGCGGCTCGGGAGATTATTAGGATTCGCGAACGGCTGAACGAAATCCTCGTGAAACACACTGGTCAGACGGTTAAACGGATCCAGGATGACACCGAGCGAGACTACATCATGTCGGCTGAGCAAGCCCAAGAATACGGTATCATTGACGATGTGATCTACCAGCGGGACCGAGAGCTCGGATCAACCGAGTAAACTGATTGACGAGCATCAAGCATGGGCAAGAAACAGAGTGATTCGGAGATTCTCCGTTGCTCGTTCTGCAACAAAGACCAGAATGATGTGCGGAAGCTCATCGCTGGTCCAACCGTATTCATCTGTGATGAGTGTGTCGAGGTGTGTAACGACATCATCGCCGACGATGGCCGTTTCGAGAACCGCTCGAGTGTTCGATCGACTCTTCCGGTACCGCATGAAATTAAGAAGTTTCTTGACGAGTACGTCATTGGTCAAGAGCAAACGAAAAAGAAGCTCGCTGTTGCCGTCTACAACCACTATAAACGGATCGAAATTCAAAAACAGACCAAGAACCGTAACGACATCGAGCTAACTAAATCGAACATCTTACTTGTTGGCCCAACGGGCACTGGTAAAACCTTACTCGCGCAGACCCTAGCAAAATTTCTGTCAGTACCGTTCACCATTGTCGATGCTACAACCCTTACCGAAGCTGGCTATGTCGGTGAGGATGTTGAAAATATCATCCTCAAGCTTCTGCAAGCGGCGGGCGGGGACATCGAGAAGTGTCAGCAGGGCATCATCTACGTCGATGAGGTTGATAAGATTTGCCGGAAAGACGAAAACCCCTCAATCACGCGTGACGTGTCTGGCGAAGGTGTGCAGCAGGCACTGTTGAAGATCCTTGAGGGCACTGTTGCCAACGTCCCACCCCAAGGGGGCCGCAAGCATCCCCACCAAGAATTTTTCCAAGTAGACACGACTAACATTTTGTTCATTTGTGGTGGCGCGTTCGTCGGGCTAGACAAGGACATTAACCGACGTGTTGGTAAGAAAGGACTTGGTTTTCGGGCTGACATTAAGTCGATGCGAGATCGTGATATTGGGTCAACGCTCGAACTGGTGGAGCCAGGCGATTTTATTCAGTACGGCTTGATTCCTGAGTTCGTGGGCCGGTTGCCAGTCATGGGAACACTTCATGAACTCGATAAATCAGCCTTAATACAAATATTGACGAAACCTCGGAACGCAATTACGCGTCAGTACCAGAAGCTTCTCGAGTACGAGAACGTGAAGTTGCATTTCACTGAAGACGCTCTCACGGCGATTGCCGAATTGACCCTTGAACGAAAACTTGGTGCGCGTGGGCTCCGAATGATCATTGAGGAGCTAATGCTCGACATTATGTACAACTTGCCTGGCCAGAAAAAAATACGCGAGTGCATGATCACGCGTGACGTGGTCCTAGCCAAAGACAAGCCAACTGCCCTGTTCGAGAAGGCCGGATAGCTGGAATTGAGCAGCCCTCGCGCAGATAAGCCTTACGGAGATAACGCCCTTATGGTGGATTCCTACGAAACTATACCAGTCGTCCCACTTCGCGATGTTGTGGTCTTTCCTCACATGATGATGCCGTTCGTCGTTGGCCGACCGTCATCGACCAGGGCGCTTGAACACGCTCTGCTGAAGGACAAGCGGATTTTCTTGGCAGCTCAACACGACGCTGCAAACGATGACCCGGCACCAAATGATATCTACACCATGGGTTGTGTAGCTAACATCGTGCAAAGCCTGAAACTTCCAGACGGTAATGTGAAGGTCCTCGTTGAAGGAGTGGACCGAGCGCGTGCAATGGAGTGGAAGGAAGATAAGGGTTTCTATCGCGTCGTCATCAAGGTGATTGAAAAGCAGCGCGAGACTGAAGATGACATCGAGAGCACGATGAGCAAAGCAGTCTCTCTCTTCGAACAGTACGTCAAACTTTCAAACACCTTGCATTACGATGCAATGGTTGCCGCTGTGCGTGTGGACGACCCAAGTAAGCTGGCAGATACAATCGCCGCCCACCTCCTCGTCGGTGTTGACGAGAAGCAAAACCTGTTGGAAATCCTTTCACCAACTGAGCGTTTGAACCGGATTGCTGGCATCATCGAGGCTGAAGTCGACAAACTTCAGGTGGACCGCCGAATCCAATCCCGCGTCAAAAAGCAAATGGAGAAGGCACAGAAGGAGTACTACCTAAACGAGAAGATGCGAGCAATCCAGAAGGAATTGGGTCGCAAAGAGGACAAAGGAAACGAAATTGATGAGTTAAAGACAAAAATCGAAGAAGCGAAAATGCCTTCGGAAACTGAAGAGAAGGCCGTCCAGGAACTCAAACGTCTTGAGTCAATGCCTCCGATGTCGGCTGAGGCGACAGTGTCGCGGAACTATATTGAGTGGTTAATAGCGGTACCCTGGCACAAGAAATCTCGTGAAAGTCGAGACCTTAACCGCTCTGAGCAGATTCTGAATGAGGATCATCATGGACTCGAAAAAATTAAGGATCGAATCCTAGAATTTCTGGCTGTCAGAACACTTGTTAAGAAACCAAAGGGAACCATTCTTACGCTGACCGGGCCTCCTGGCGTGGGCAAGACCTCGCTCGCAAAATCAATCGCTAGAGCCACAAACCGAAAATTTGTGCGGCTGTCACTTGGTGGTGTGCGAGACGAAGCTGAGGTCCGCGGCCATAGGCGCACTTACATTGGCGCATTCCCAGGTCAAATCATCCAAATGATGAAGAAAGCGACCACCATGAATCCGGTCTTCTTGTTGGATGAAGTTGACAAGATGTCGATGGATTTCCGTGGTGACCCGTCAGCAGCTCTGCTGGAGGTCCTTGATCCTGAGCAGAACAACACCTTTCTCGACCATTATCTGGATGTCGAGTATGACCTATCGCATGTGATCTTTATATGTACCGCAAACGTTCTACACACGGTGCCGCAGGCGTTGCGCGACCGAATGGAGGTCCTCCAGCTGCCTGGCTATACCGAGCTGGAAAAGGTCGAAATCGCAAAGAAATTTCTCTCACCGAAAGCTATTAAAGCCACCGGCCTTACCACCAAGCAACTGACCTTCACTGATGAGGCCTTCCAGACAATCATCCAACGCTACACCCGTGAGGCTGGTGTCCGAAGCCTTGAACGGGAGATTTCCTCNGTCTGNCGAAAGGTCGCACGCAAAGTTGTGCTTGAAGGTAAGCAGTTCTNCGAAGAGTTCACATCAGAAAAGATTACTGANTANCTGGGGGTACCCCGCTTCCGACCGTCNATGGCTGAAGAGNAAAACGAGGTCGGNGTGGCAACTGGTCTAGCCTGGACAGAGGCCGGAGGAGAACTNCTGGTAACTGAAGCAANGCTTATGCCTGGACGGGGGCGGCTAACGCTCACCGGCAAGCTGGGTGATGTTATGCAGGAATCGGCGCAGGCGGCAATGAGTTACGTTCGCGCAAAAGCGGATGAACTGGGGATTCCAAACAACTTCCACAGAAAAACCGATGTTCACGTGCACGTACCTGAAGGNGCNATTCCAAAGGATGGCCCCTCGGCTGGTATTACGCTCGCGACTGCTCTCGTGTCGGCGCTNNCCAACNTAGAGACAAGGCGCGACGTCGCGATGACTGGTGAGATCACATTGCGCGGNAAAGTGCTGCCGATCGGNGGCGTTAAAGAAAAGGTNTTAGCTGCCCATCGAGCCGGACTAAAGGACATTATCCTGCCTAAAGACAACGAAAAGGATTTGGCGGACATCCCTAAAAATGTCACTGACGTACTCAATATCTACATGGTCGAAACAATGAGCGAGGTATTGAAAATCGCCATGAGTCGACCTCTACAGGCAACTCTCCCAGCCGCATCCGAGTCGGCTCCAGCTTCATCGGACGATACGATCACGCACTGAGCCGCGATCGGGTAGCAGAAAACTGGGGTACGGCCAGTCCACTGCCAAGAATATTCAACCGTGAAAATCCTGCAGGTCGATCTGATCTCAAGCACTCCTGGCACTGCCAGCCTGAGATCTCCAGTCAGATCCAAGATTGTATTCGTCGGCCGATCCAACGTAGGAAAATCTAGCCTGATAAACGCTCTCATACGCCGCAAACTGGCACGCACAAGCCGTTCGCCTGGCAAGACTGATCTCGTCAACATCTACCGAGTACGGCTTGCCGTTACTGCAAACCAAGTCCAGACGATCGATTTTGTCGACCTACCGGGGTATGGTTACGCGCGAGGAGGAACCCGACGCGCCGAGTCATTCGCGAAGATTACCGAACGTTATTTCAGAGCAGCCAGAGAACCATCGGTTGCTGACGGTTCCGTCAGATTGGCACTTCACCTAGTAGACTCTCGGCATTCCGATCTCAAATCTGACCGAGATGCTCACGCCTGGTTGGAGAGCCATGGTCTGACAACGATAACGGTGGGTACAAAAGCTGATACTTTGCCACGGGCTGAGCACAAACGTGTCGCACAAACGCTTGGTAGCCGTACCGGAGGACAAGTTTTATTATTGTCGGCCAAGAATGGTGATGGACTTAAAGACCTCTGGAAAATAATCATCCAAGCTTCAGATCGCAAGTGATGAAGCACCTGACAGACTGTTGGCGCAAGATTGACACACACGAGTGCGTGATATACTTCTAGCTTCGCTTGTAGTTGGGGAGAACAGACAGTGAGGAAAGGCATTCATCCTGAGAATTTTGAGGTCGAAGCGCGGTGCGCTTGCGGTGCCACCTGGAAGACTCGGTCGACCAAGAAGGAACTTCATCTTGAAATCTGTTCAAGTTGTCATCCATTCTTCACGGGAAAACAGAAACTGATCGACACTGAAGGACGCGTTGAGCGCTTCACTAAGAAGTTCGGTTCTCAGACCGTAGCCTCAGTGAAAGAACAGCTCAAGCGGAATAAGGCCAAGAAGTCGGCAGAATCTTAAAACGTGTCGAGATAGCTTCCCACCATCCCCGGGAATCCACGCACTGCTAGAATCCCACCCGTTTGCTTTCGTGACTACGAAAACCCCAGGCAGCGTAGCCTTTCTCACTCAGAGGACGGGCTGACGAAAAAACGGCGTTCTGGAGAGTATTCCAGTTTGGGAACATCCAGTAAGGCGATTTTTGATGTGAAAATCGGTATGTTGCTAGATCAGAGAACGAGACTGGCAGCCATCAACCGGTATACAGGCCCCACTCACCCAACTGGCCCTAGACGAAGCTAGAAAAGCGACTACTTCACCGATCTCCTCAGGCCTGCCGAATCGACCNAANGGAAGCTCGTNTTCGATGAATTTTGCTATGCCTTCTGGATCTGCTTGCTGACGCGTGTGCCAAGAACCGCCAGGGAACAAAATGGAACCAGGAGCCAGGCTCAAAACACGAATCCCCTCGGGGGCCAACTGCTGCGCCATCGACTTACCCAAACTAATTTCGGCTGCTTTCACAGCATTGTAGGTCATTCTCCCACCAGATTCGCGGCCCCAAATCGACGTGATCATGATAATGACACTACCCTTACGCTTGCGAAGATGCGGAACCGNAGCNCGTGACGCACGAATGGCCGGNTACAGAGTGNCATTGAACGCAGCCTGCCAGTCTTCGTCGGTCGCAGCGGTAATGTCNCCNCCACCAGCTTTCCCGACGTTNTTGACAAGAATATCGAGTCCNCCAAATGTTTCAACGGTCTGGTCGANAAGCTCCGAGATNCCGCTNGCCGTCGANACGTCAACCTGCATAGCCAAAACGGAGTTAATTCGTCCTGAGATAGCCCTCAACTCATCTTCAGCCTCGGCCAACCGATCGGCATTACGAGCACAGATCGTAACTCGGCACCCTTCTTCGATGAGCGCCTTGGCACTCGAAAAACCAAGGCCACTACTTGAACCAGTGACAATTGCGATTTTGTCGTTTAGTCCGAGATCCATCCCATTCCTATCTTGCCCAAGGCCAAAAACTCAGGGCGAAAAGTGCCGAGGGACGTACAAGCAAACGGGCCGTTGCCCACCAGCAACGACCCGTTCCAATTGGTGCTCCGCGAACCTATGCGCAGCCACTCGTCGTGCCGCAATTATTACATTTGTAGCAACTACCGCTGCGCATCATAATCTCACCGCACGTCGAACACGGCGGCGCATCTTCATGGTTTTGGATAGCGGCGAACGAGGCTGTGACTCGTTCAACCGAGCCATTACCATTGCCCGCAGTCTGATCGAGCGGCAATTTGGGTTCCTCGACCGGTAACCCTTCTGGCGCGATCGGCTGATTAACGCCTGCTTTAAACTGCGCTTCGCTCGAGAGAAACTTTGTCGCCATCCAACGAAAAATGTAATCGACGATCGACTTCGCGAACCGCACTTCCGCATTCTTTGTCATACCCGACGGCTCAAACCGAACGTGTGTAAACTTGTCGACCAACACCTGCAAAGGAACACCATACTGCAGTGCATAGGACACCGCCTGCGCGAACGCGTCAGCGAACCCTGAGATCGTCGATCCTTCCTTTGCCATAACCAGAAAAATTTCTCCCGGCGAACCATCTTCAAACAATCCAATCGTGATGTAGCCCTCGTGACCGGCAATTTCAAACTTATGTGTAATCGCTTGACGTTCATCGGGTAGTCGACGGCGGACCGGTTGGCCAACGAGGCCTTCTACTACTCCGATCAACCCAGTCTTAGCATCACGCGACGTGTTGAGAGGTTGAGTCCGCTTACTGCCATCACGGTAGATCGACACTGCCTTAGTACCTAGCCGCCACGAATCAACATAGGCTTTCTGAATCTCTTCAGCTGTCGCCTCCTTCGGCACGTTAACAGTTTTTGAGATAGCGCCTGAAATAAATGGCTGAGTGGCACCGATCATCCTGACATGTCCCATATAGTGAATCGACCGCTCACCTTGTGCAGGTTTAAAGGCACAGTCAAAAACCGGAACATCCTTATCCTTCAGATGCGGGGCTCCCTCGATTGTCTCGTTCTCATCAATATAAGTAGCGATCTCGTCAACCTCTGACGATGTATAGCCCAGACGGTCCAGCGCCATCGGCACCGTATGGTTGACAATCTTCATCATGCCACCACCAACAAGCTTCTTATATTTGACAAGCGCGATGTCGGGTTCAACACCAGTCGTATCGCAATCCATCATGAACCCGATCGTGCCAGTTGGAGCCAGCACGGTTGCCTGAGCGTTGCGGTAGCCGTATTCTTCACCCAAATCGACCGCGTCGTTCCATGACTGCTTGGCCGCAGCGTAAAGCTCACTTGGTACGTTTGTCCGGTCGATATCCTTCAGTGCCGTGCGATGCTTCCGTATGACTCGCAAAAACGGCTCCTCGTTTTTTTCGTAACCATTAAACGAACCGCCGTGGTCACGAGCAATCCGTGCCGACTGCGCGTAGGCTTCGCCGGTCATCAGCGCCGTAATCGCCGCTGAATAGTCTCGGCCTGCCTCGCTGTCATAAGGCAATCCTCTGGACATTAAGAGCGCGCCCAGATTGGCATAACCCAATCCGAGGGGACGGTAGTCGCGACTGTTCCGCTCAATCGCCTTCGTTGGATAGCTTGCGCAGTCAACGATGATTTCCTGCGCCGTGAGCATAGTACGCACCGCCGCCGTAAACGACGCGTGGTCAAAGTCACGTGCCTCGTCAACAAAGGTCATTAGATTCAACGAGGCCAAGTTGCAAGCTGAATCGTCAAGGAACATATATTCCGAACACGGGTTGGAAGCATTGATTGGAGCAGTGTTCGGACACGTGTGCCAGTCATTAATTGTCGAGTCGAACTGCATTCCAGGATCACCGCATACATAGGTCGCTTCGGCAATCTGCTGCATCAAGCCTCGCGCCTCATAGGTGTCCATAATCCGACCATCACTCACAGCACGCGTCTGCCACTCACCGTCGTCCAGCACCGCGCGCATAAACTCGTCGGTCACACGAACNCTGTTGTTCGAATTTTGAAAAAATACTGAAGCGTAGGCCGGCCCGGTAAACGAGCCNTCGTAGCCAGCATCAATGAGAGCCCAAGCCTTGCGCTCTTCTTCAACCTTGCAGTTAATAAATGCTTCAATATCAGGATGCTCAGCATTTAAGACCACCATCTTCGCAGCTCGGCGGGTCTTACCACCTGACTTAATGACGCCGGCAAATGCATCGTAGCCTTTCATAAACGAAACCGGTCCCGACGCCGTGCCGCCACCTGCCAACGCTTCTTGGGACGAGCGAATGGAAGAAAGATTTGAGCCCGTGCCAGAGCCAAACTTGAACAACATCCCCTCGGTCTTAGCCAAGGTCAAAATAGANTCCATNGTGTCCTGCACAGAATTGATAAAGCAGGCTGAACATTGCGGAGCTTTTTCAAAGCCGCAGTTAAACCAAACGGGACTGTTAAACGCTGCTCGTTGGTTCACGAGGAGATACTTTAGGTCGTCGCTGAAAGCTTGCAGGTCACCGGGACTTGCAAAATATTTCTTCTCATGCGCCCATTCCGTGATCGTTTCAACTACGCGGCCAATGAGCTGCTTGACGCTGCGCTCACGCTCGTCTGTTCCTAGTTGGCCACGAAAGTATTTTGAGACAACGATGTTTGTCGCCTGCTGTGACCAGTCCTTCGGAATCTCAACGTCATGCTGTTCAAAGACGTTCTCGCCTCGCTCATTACCGATTACGGCAGAGCGCGTTTCCCATTCGATTTCGTCGAACGGATCGACACCTTCCCGAGTGAAGAACCGTTGAAATTCNAGACCGGACGCTGCCGACTTNGAGCGCTGCGTCGACTCCGGCAAGCCAACTTGAGTCGTTTGTGGTTGCTGCGCTGCGCCTCTGTCCATAACTTACCTCTNAAAAAACAATCGAGCCCGAAACCTTACCCCAAGGTCCCGGGCCGTCGCAGGATGCTGAAATAACTCGNTCTACGCCTCTCTGTTGTTGAGTTGCGCCCTTCNNAGGGCCGAACCGAGAGGCTGGGAACCATCCTCAGTAGGCCTAGTTAGATCCTACGGCGGTCAACTATGCGTCCNGATTATCGGTTTGTCAAGCCTCAAACTACAAGATATAGCGTAAACATTTAGGTCAAACGCAAGATGTTGATAAAACTGGCCTAATCCTGAATGCTTGCAATCCAGATGTACAAGCACCGTCACGGTTCTTCCCTGGCCGGTCAAGGACTGGTACAGTCAGACCGTGCACTTAGATGAGATCGATTCATCCGTCGACCCACCATCCGCAGTTGACCCATCTGTGCCCAATACCCCTCAGTCACTCAACCAACAACGCAAAGGTTTGAAAACACGCATCAGGGCTTTCGGCGAGGTGGTGCTCTGTTCCGATTTCCCCACACAGCTGATGTTGATTCAACTGCTCGCGTGGATCGGCCTACGCCCGTTACTAAGCGATGGACGACTGTCGTTACTCTACATCGCTACACTCTCGCTCGTGGACACAGCAGTATTGATAACGTTGATCCTATGGTTTCTTCGTTGCCACAATGAATCGGCACGTAGGATCTTTCTTGGAAGTCGGTCGATCGGACGCGAAGTCCGTCTCGGCGTACTACTCGTTCCTGGCGTGGTCTTGTTCGTACTCCTAACTCTGACTCTCGTCCAAAACTTTGTACCGTGGCTCCATAACGTAGAAGAAAATCCGCTCGAGTCGCTCTTGCAATCACCTCGCGACGCCATTATCTTCGGGTTGGTGGCGATTGTCGCCGGAGGCGTACGCGAAGAAGTTCAACGAGCCTTCATCCTTCACCGGTTCGAAGAACACCTAGGTGGAGCACCGGTCGGACTCGTGGTCTTCAGTGTCGTGTTCGGAGCAGGCCATCTAATACAGGGATGGGACGCAGCCCTTGTCACCACGATGCTCGGTGTGGTGTGGGGCGTCGTGTTTCTTTCAAGAAGAAGTGTTATCGCACCGATAGTGAGTCATGCTGGCTTCAACGTACTGGAGATCGTGCGACACTTATCGCAGTGAAGTAGTTCCTACCCCTCCTGGTCCAGACGGGTCACCTTTACACGGAGATACAGCCTCGTGATCCAATCGGCAATGAGCGCTCCTTGACGTTCCTCCTGCAAATCACGCCGCACCTGATCACGAATCCGATCGAAGGGCTGTCTCTCCCCGCCTACCGAATAATGGTTTATCTGCCCGCGATAGTACTGTGCCAATTCAGCCTCTGTTGGTTGGACCATCGATCCGAATCGCTGTTCAAGATAGTTCTCGACCCGCCAACCCTTAAGCAGTACGCGCGCTAAGGCTGTCTCGGTCATACCAACCTCTGCAAGTGCGTGCAGAAACGCCTCGGGCGTCTGGAAGCTACTGCGCAAGTCGTCGAGCTTGGCCTCAATAACACCGACTCCTGGTTCGGGAACAATAAACCGGTTGACTTCTGCAAGAATTAAAGCTCGATCGATCAACCGCGTGAGCACATCGGTTTCATTGCGGGCATCTGGTATCAAACCAAACGTAGTGACGGTCCGCACATCGGATAGCATGATGACGTCACTGCCAACCACTGCAACCACCCGATCAATAATGTCGGTTCGCGCATGCAACATGATGGCGGAAGCGACCCATATGAACACAGTAAACCGACACACCGCGTGAAATCGCCGCAAGCCTTTGTAATTCATATTTAGAACGCCTGTCCGATACTCACATGAAGAGCCGTCAAACTTTCCAGGACTCCACTACCGAAATCGCGCTGGTCGAGTTTAAATCCAAGGTCAACCCGGATAGGCCCGATGGGTGACCGGTAACGCAAACCAAAACCGGCACCTCCACGAAGACCACCAAACGTCATTCGTTCGACTGTCTTAAACACATTACCTACGTCAAGGAACGCAACAGCTCCCAGACTCTCCCAAATCGGGAACCGGAGTTCGTTATTGAAGATGATTAGACTATTCCCACCTTGGGGAAACCCGTCCCGGTCAATCGTTGAGCCATCACCCAAACGGTCGAGGGCGAAACCCCGAACCGTCGTTGAACCGCCAGCGAAAAACCGCTCGCTCGCAGGGAGATCACGTATAACGGTTTCAACTGATTGACCGTCTGCTGCTAAAACTGGATTCCCATTTTTATCGATGATCTTGACTGCCCTCGAAAAACCAGTGGCCAACCCAACCCGGAGCCCAGAGGCAAAGACCACTGAAGATGTCCCGGGTAAACGCCGGTAAAAAAACCCCTGCATTAGCGTCTTCGCAAACCCAACCTCAGAGCCTATCGCCCGGCCAGCCAATCCTGTGTCAACGCTCAAGAGTTGGCCACGCGTTGGATCGAATGGGTCGTCACGGCTATCCCGAATGAACGCCCCTGAAAACGTCGATAGTGCAATCCCGGGAAACAACCTGTCGATGAGACGCTCTTCCTCCGTATTGAAGCGCTCGTCAAATAACTGGTCTCGGTTAAACGTATAGCCACCAGTGAAGATTGTGGTTGAGCCAAGAGGCCTTCGCCACTCAACGCGCACACCACGCTGTTTGAGATTGAAACTCGATCGAATCGATTGTTCAATGAAAGCCGAGAACAATAATTCTCCAGCCGAATTAAAAACGCGCGGTTCGCGAAATGTGGCCAACACCCTATATTCGTTGAATCCAAAGTTGCTCGAATTATCATTAACCACCTGATCGTCAGCTGGCCGGAGACTCACTCGCGTAAATAAGTTAACTGAGCGGTTCTTGCCCCACAGATTTCTTCGGCCGATCTCAAAAAAGCCTCTCGGAGCAAACTCGACTTGCTCAACTGCAGCACCACTTTCTCCGCGCCCCCGACGTAGTCTAGTCCCAGCTTCGAACCCGCCACCGTAACCGAGTGTTATCGCCGGCACCTCCTCGACTGCCACCAGAACATCGCGTCTGGTATCACTACTATGGCTAATTTCAGTAATCCTAATCCTGCGGAATAATCCAAGCGCTCCCAAGCGCCGACGGCTTTCAGTAAGTCGATCCTGGCTCAGCGGTTGACCAGGCACCAGTGTTATTTCTCGACGGATTGTTGCGGTGCTAACCTGGAACTGCCCAGTAATTAAGACGTGATCGACGAGAATCTGCGGTCCGGCTTCAACAACGTGAGTAAGGTGGGCTTGGCGGGTACCGGGGTCAAAAGAGGCGTCTACGCGCACGCTCGCAGTCTCATAGCCCAGGCTAAGCAACCGCTGTAGAATCGTGTCTCGGTCCGCCAACGCAACGGCTCGCTCATAGACTGCACCGGGGCGTGCCGCTATTGCCGTCTGGAGATCTGGAACGACAGAATTTGGTGCGCCCTCGATTTCGATGGAACCAATGACCACACGAAGCCCTTCGGTCACTGTGAGTCGAAGATACACAATAGGACCCAAAGGACTGGATTCTTCTACAACCTCCGTTGTTATATTGGCGTTCGGATAGCCGGCTTCCCGATAAGTAGCAAGTATCGCGGTGACCCTCTCATCAAAAGTCGCCTCCACGAACGGATCACCAACGACGACCCCAAGCCTGTCCTGAAATACAGCACGCGGGAACAATTGATGGCCCTCGATCTCAATACCACCAACGCGTACAACTGGCCCGCGGTCGACGTGGTAAACAATCTTCAGTTCCTGATCATCGCCGGTTCGAGTGTAGTCGGTTATTGCTCGTCGGAAGCCACGCTGCCGAAGATAGTCCAGGAGTCGACGATTGGAGTCCTCTAATAAATCCTCATCAACCGAGCTCTCACGGTCTATTGTTACAAGGGCACCCTGAATCTCAGCCGGTAGTGAGTCGCCCTTAAACTCGACTATTACACGGGGCCCCGCATTTACCGTCAAAGTAAGATCGAGTTGAAGTCCACCGGGCCTGGCCTCCACAACGTGGTCAGCCACAGCTTCAAAGTACCCATCTTGTTTCAGATTATTAACGTAATCGTTCAGATGCTGTTCCAGCGCTTCGCGATCGAGATGTCCACCGATTCGAAGGTCGAGTCGTCGAAAAATATTCGCCTCTTCTTCGAGCACTTGACCACTAAGAACAAGTGTCGCAAGACGAGCCTGCTCGCCGGCAGCAACTTCTATAGTCAGTGTCGTTAGACCACCACCTCGGTCGACCGGCGAGCTTACGATACTTGTGCTTAAGTATCCCTGGTTGCGGTATAGCTCACGCAGAAACCCTACGATATCGTCTACCTCGCCGAGTTGAGGCCGCTCGCCATAGCGTTCGTCAATCGCCTCACGGAGATCGCCACGAGACAATCCTAAGTTTCCCAGGAATGCGAACCGATCAACGATCTTAATTGGAGTCAGTTTATAGAGCAGTACAACGCCTCCATCCCGTAGATTTGCATCCACGCGGATATCGCTGTAGTAGCCTAGGCTAAAGAGGTGCCAGATGCTCTCGCGAACGTCGGTCATCGATAACGGTGTCCCAACGCTTGTAACAATTAGCTCTTCACTCCCAGGAGCTGGCACTGCACCCCCGAAGTCGAGTTTCACATCAACAATTGGGAGCCCCAGGTAGCTACTGACATCTACCACCGCACCTAAAGAGACACAAGTGACCCAACCCGCCAAAACCAAACTGGCTAAGTGACGCACCGCAAACCACAACTTCCGGCCCTCGGCGCACGACGAGTGGTTAAGTGGGTTCATCTAGAAGGCGTGACGCACACGAAAGTCAATTGCGTAAGTACGGTCTTCATTTTGGGATAGCACCCAAGAAAGCCGGTCGCTCTGGTCGTACTCTAGCAAAATAAGTAAATCGCGCTCTCCACCCGTCAGGGCACGAGACAAAGTTAGATATGCCCGGTCAGAAACGCGCTTGCCAATAGTTAGCCTCGCTGTTGGCCTTAACTCGGCCGTTTGTCTCGAGGTCGCATCGCTCAGCGACGACCCAATCTGGAAACTATCAACACCGAACGACTCCTCAACCACTTGACCAAAGCCTGACGAGATCGGATTCGTTAGTAGTTGTGCCGCCCGCGCCTGCAGCAACTGTCGATCAGTCTCGGTTCCAGTACGAATCGCCCTGAGCTCACCCTCGGCAGGATCGTGGACACTACCAAGCAACAAGGCAAGAATGTCGATCGCCGGTAGCGGTGGATCCGAAGTGAGGTCGGGAACAAATCGTTCAGCTGTACCAGCGGCATGAAAAATCACACGATAAATCTGACCCGGCACTCGCACACTTGTTTCAGCCTCAACATCAAAGAAGGGATCNATTNTNGTGGGGTCNCTGAAATCCANGCTCCCACTNGTTACAAANTACCNATTACCCTCAAANAATACTTCNCCACGATCGACCTCTATNTAACCGAGTAACTGCGGNTGCTGNGCCGTNCCCTGCATTCTGAGGTCAACGCTNGCGGTCACNCGNGCNTTCNTATCTTCAANACGAAGNGTNCCAGGTGCATTGATNTGAAGGTCGTAGCGTATTGGNAACGCAGANTCGATTTCGNTTTCGNGATCATAGNTTTCNTCTTGAGNCGAGAANTTCAAGAACTGNGTNTCGANNTCAAACTGNCNGACCCANGTCGCGTCAACCACCTCAANANCACCGACAAGTANCGGATCCTCAAAGGANCCNTGNANTGAAAGATCAGCATCNATCACAGANCGGATCCCCTCNGGGTAGCGNANTTGCATNCCNTGNCCAGTCAGNGTCATGTCCAACTCNCCAGGCAGATAGCCGTCAAGNCCNANCCGTCCCCCNAANTGCACNAAGCCGCCACCNAGCGTGGCCGACAGATCATCCAAGTGAATACCNTCNGCATCAAAAACNGCTCGNCCNTTNACCGCTTCCAGNGAGTGTGGCAGAGAGAANAGTCGAAGTCGGCCNTCGGTNACCGCCGCNNACCCATCCAGNACCGGCACATCNATCGAACCGCGAATCTCNGCCACAAGTTCCGCGNTGCCTGAACTTCGAATATCGCCNATAAAACCTTGNAGAATNCCGAGGTTCGCATCACCCGTNGCCCGAATGGCAACCTCATNGGTTNGAAGGCGNANNTCGCCAGNNAGNTNNAGNGCGGTNCCCTCCCCTCCTAGNTGCATCTGNTCAATCCGGACGACCTCCTGGTCTAAAGCAATGCGAACGTCACCNTCGTTACGTAACTCGTAATCGAAGAGTCCTAACTGCAACTGCTCAATAGTCNTATCTNNCAGANGGTGCTCAGGATTNCTGAGTTCGCCCACAATTCGGGTTGAACCACTCGCAAGGATCGTGGTGTACGGCTGAAGTCGAGGCTCGAAAACCCTTATGTAAGGATCGAGCGCGGTGTCGGTGAAACGGAATGCCAACTCAGCGTCACCTTCAGTCGTCAGAGCAACTCGGCCTAGCGCTGAAATCGCCAGCCTCGGTGAGGCCGCTTCAATTTCAATCTCCAACTCCTCGTTTCTCACACCGATGCGTCCGGTCACCTGCCCAATTTCCTCCTCACTCATGAAAAGGCTGTCCACACGACCACGAACATCGTAGTTGGGAGTCTCAAACGCCCCGACACCTGAAGCGGTGAACTGGAGCGTCCCCGAAAGGGGTACGTACGGATTCTCGACCGTCGCCACCTCCGACATCGGAATTCCATAACCATCCGCATTGAATGTGTAAGTGCCTAGCCAATTGACGAATGCAGCACCGGTGACGACGCCGCCACCCTTGACCATCTCCATACCGTCGAGCCGAACACCTACACCTTCGAAACGGAGCCCCGCAACACCAGATTCAACTGGTTCACCGTATGCTGTACCGTTGCGCATCGACATCTGACCGAACCCAAACGGCGCCTCGTAATGTCCATAGAGATGTAACTCGCCAGACAGTAACCCTTCGACGCGGTACCCTTCTTGCTCAAATGCTGTAAGAAAATCCGTAGCGCGTCGATCAGTGATTTTGAACGTGGCGTTCATTTCTTCATCACCATCAGTTCGTGGATAGCTAAAAGCGAACCGCCCATCGAATTCGATTTCCGAATCTCCGTCGGTCACATGTCCGTCCGTAATTTCGTAGTACCCGTCCTCGATGATCGCTTCACCCGCCCACCGACCCCACATCACATCCCAAAGACGCATGCCTTTGGCAGCAAACACGCCCGAAACCCGTGGACTTGAAATCGCTCCCTGTATGACACCGTTAAACGTGCCCCGGCCAGAAATTTCGAACTCATTTGTCAGTTCGCCAAAAGCGGTCATGACACCCGAAAGAATTTGATCGGTCTCCTGCCAATCGGCGCTCGTCATGTTAAATGGGATCTCGGAATCATCACCATAGGCAGTCCGTCCTTCAAACACGATACGTGTCCGCGGCGTAGCAATCCAGCTCCCAACCGCAAGGTCGATCCACTTAGGCCCCAACCGGTAGCTCGTCGACCCACCGATAGAAAAGCGCCTGAAGGGTTGCGATGATGCGGTCTCGGGGTTTAACACCGCCTGATCGACCAATGCAGCCTGGAGTTGAACACCATTCGGTGGCAGCGCTTCAACATGCCCTTCGCCTTCGTGTTCTTGGAAATGGCCGCGTGGCCACGACATGCGGTTCCACCCCGTCGCTTGACCCTGCAAACGAACACCGGCAAGGGCTAGTTTGTCGGTAAGCAGGTGCAAGTCAACATTCCGATAGTTCATGTCAAGACGACCAGTGTGACCGTCGGGAAGATCGGGTGACCTCAGTGCATATTCGAACTGCAATGGGCCATCGTGGAAAATAGAGGAAGTATCAAAAACGTCAAAATCATCGTTACGCCAATGTAGTGAGCCGGAAAGCTCAAGGAACGGCTGCTCATTAATCGTTGCTAGATCACTCCGGAAATCTCCGCGGAGGTCATAGCCGTTCTCGTACTTATGATAAGTTCCGCCAAAGTGCCCCATTCCGCCTACAGTGAACGGGTCATGAGCAAAAAAGATGTCCCGGAGAACTCCTAAGTCTCCTTCTGATTGCACCTCGTAGTGTTGCTCTGGCCAATTCGCTGTTTCTACTTTACCCACTAGATGGGAAATGGTGCCGTTCGTCTCCAGGTCAAGTCGATCGAACATGACATCACTACCCTCAATCCCAAAATCCGCTTGTACCGATGCTGTAATTGGCTCGTACGATCCGACCTGCACGGTGCCATTGGAGAACGAGACTTGTCCCCGATAATCCGTAAGCTTGGTCACGGTAATATCGAAGTTTGGCGTCACAGCACTCCAGTTCGATCCGTAATCATCAAAGATAACTGTCCCACGATGGGCACGGATGTAGCTGAGCGTGGTAATAAACAGATCGCCGTTGTCAGAACCGTTCGCGACTGCTGTGTCATCAATATCAGCTGGGTCACCGTCAAGATCGGGGAATGTGTGTCTCCCGTCAGGAAAGCTCTCAAGAACTATCTCCCAATCAGTTATCTCAATTGAATCGAAGAGGATCTCACCACGAAACAGTGATGACCAAGGAATCGACACAACGATGCGGTCCGCTCGCAGGAAAGGACGGTCATCGGGTGTCGGACCCTCAATAACTAGATCCTCGGCTAGGTAGCGGCCGAGGAAGAGATAGACCGATAACTTTCTGATGTGCATCGGTCGGCCCACTTGCCGAGACCCTATCTGCTCAACCTGGCCGCGGAGAGCGGGACCAACATCCACAGTGACGCTCGTCACTACAAACGCTGCAATCAGTCCCGCAGCTAGGACGAGAGGTAGCCGTGCATACCACCACCTGCCACGCTTGACAGCAGGCGTCGGCGCATCAGCGTTCGAATCTGTTCTGGATTCCTTCACACGCAGCTCATCCAATCAGTCACTCACTCAAAAGAGACTAACGTCTGTCCAACCTCAACGGTCATCCCTTCACGGATAGGCACCTTCTTTATGCGCCCTGCTTTCGGTGCCTTCAAAACGTTCTCCATCTTCATCGCCTCAACGACAACGAGGTCCTGTTGTTCGACGACCTCGTCGCCGTCTGCAACCATCACTCGTACAATCCGACCGGACATCGGAGCAACGACATCTCTTCTTCCGGAGACGTCCTCCTCCCTCACTTGGCGCACTGCCCGCCGGCTATCAACGACAGCCTGAAACACCCCCTCACGAAGTTGGACGTCAAATTGTGCACGGCGGCCGGTGGCCACTACCGCCACCTCGTGACTCGTTGGCATCCCGTTTAGGCGAATTATCGATAGTCTGCCGGTGCCCAAACGACGAACATCAACCTTGTGTTGCTGCCCGTCTACATCCACTAATAGGTGGTGCCTAAGCGACGCTGTTGGCCGTTTAACCATCACCGTTCGCACCCGACCGTTGACTTCAATGCTGAAACGCATGCTTCCAGTAAATTAGGTGCGCAATGCGGCCGCCCGAGCCACTCGACGCCATGGCGAGCTCGTTTCAAAGGGTTCCGTTGTTTCCCCTCCAACGGATTCCAGAAAAGCGTGTGCCGCCATACCAATCACGGCGACCTCCTCCGCTTCAGATGAGGGATCAGTGAAGGCTCGCCCATCTCGCTCGGCTAGGGTAGCGTCGACAAATGTTGTATCTATGGCTCCTTCGGCGAACGCGCGGCTACGAATTAGCCACTGAAAGAACGGGATCGTCGTCTTGATACCCTGCACCCTAAACTCGTCCATCGCCCGACGCATCCTAGCGATAGCGTGCGTTCGATCCGCGCCCCATGCAACAACCTTCGAAATCAATGGGTCATAAAAAACAGGCACCTCACCACCCACAACAGCACAGCTGTCCTCGCGAATACCTGGTCCCGAAGGCAACTGCAGGCCACGGATACGTCCAGGAGATGGTAAGAATGACGCATCAGGGTCTTCAGCATAAACCCGGCATTCGATAGCGTGTCCAGTCGGTTTAAGCGTATGCCCTAGAGTACTATCGAGCTTTTCGCCTTGAGCGATACGAAGCTGCCACCGAACCAAGTCGACTCCCGTAACTGCTTCGGTTACCCCATGCTCGACCTGCAAACGCGTATTCATTTCAAGGAAATAGAAGTCGCCTGATTCATCGACCAGAAATTCAACAGTTCCGGCATTCGTGTAGTCGACCGCCTTGGCGATCGACACGGCTGCATCGGCCATGGCCGTCCGACGTTGAAGTGACATTCCTGAGGCGGGTGACTCCTCGACTAACTTTTGATACCGGCGCTGGATTGAGCACTCGCGTTCGACAAACGGCACGACCGTACCGTACTCGTCGGCTAGGATTTGGATTTCGATATGTCGCGGGAATTGAAGCTGGCGCTCAAGATACACTGCATCGTCGCCAAACGCCGACCCAGCTTCAGAACGCGCCGTGGTGATCGCCGTAGTGATCGCCGATGGCTCAGAAACCAGTCGCATCCCCTTCCCGCCTCCACCGGCCACTGCCTTGACCAGTAAGGGATAGCCGATGGTAGAGGCGAGAGCGATCATCTCATCGTGAGAAATGGCGGGGTCGACCGGCGCACCAGTGCCGGGTACAACTGGAACGCCGGCAGCCACTGCTTTCTCGCGAGCCGCCACCTTTCCCCCCATAAGCGCGATGGCATCTGCCGAAGGACCAACGAACACCCGGCCAGCTGCCCGAACGGAAGCCGCGAATTCTCCATTCTCAGATAAAAAACCGTATCCCGGGTGAACTGCCCATACATCAGCACTTTCGGCCACTTCTAGTATCTTGTCGACACTGAGGTAACTCTCCTTCGGCTCGCTTGCCCCAATCGCATACGCCTCGTCCGCATAGGTGACGTGAGATGCACAGCGGTCACACTCGGAGTACACTGCGACGCTTTCAAGGCCCATCTCACGACAGGCACGCATAATTCGGATGGCGATTTCGCCACGGTTCGCGACCAGAACCTTCATGTCTTACCTTGCGGTCTCGCAGCACAGGCACCATGACCAGGCAGACAAACGATGTGCGCGATCTGCCTTTTATTCTAGCACTTAAGGGCTAGCTGCTTGCCCTTATAGCGGGATGTTGCCGTGCTTCTTCGGAGGGTTCTTGTCCCGTTTGCTGGTCAGGCTTTCAAAAGCGGTAACCAGAATTTGACGAGTTCGTCGAGGTTGGATCACTGCATCGAGGTAGCCTCGTGCCGCCGCGGTGTAGGGATTAGCGAACTTTTCCCGGAATTCAGCAGCCTTTTGAGCACGCAGAGTCTCAGGGTCCTTGGCTGCCTCAAGTTCTCGCTTGTACAGCACGTTGACTGCGCCCTCTGGCCCCATGACAGCGATTTCTGCGGTCGGCCACGCATAGTTGAGATCGGTGCGGATGTGCTTGCTTGCCATCACACAGTAAGCACCGCCGTAAGCTTTACGGGTAATCACCGTGACCTTTGGCACAGTCGCTTCTGCGAACGCGAACAGTAACTTTGCACCATGACGGATTATGCCGCCGTGCTCCTGCTGCGTACCAGGTAAGAAACCAGGTACGTCCTCGAAGGTCAGCAACGGAATGTTAAAGGCGTCACAGAAGCGCACAAACCTGGCTCCCTTGACCGAGGCGTCGATGTCGAGGGTGCCCGCCAGATGAGTCGGTTGGTTGGCTACAACTCCAACAGTGTGCCCACCAAGACGCACGAAGCCAACGACAAGGTTCTTGGCAAACTGTTGATGCACCTCCAGAAAAATACCATCGTCAGCAACGGAATTGATGAGCTCAACAATATTGTATGGCTGGTTTGGAGCTTCGGGGACCAAGCGGTCGAGCGCTATGTCCTCACGATCCGGAGGATCACTTGATGCTACGACTGGCGGATCATCAAGGTTGTTACTCGGCAAGAAACTGAGAAGGTCACGTAACAAGGACAAGCATTCGTGATCGTCAGCTACCGCAAAGTGGGCGACTCCGCTCTTAGCGTTATGTGTTGTCGCACCTCCCAACGATTCCTTCGTCACGGTCTCATGCGTGACCGTCTGGATAACGTCCGGACCGGTCACGAACATGTAGCTTGTACCATCAACCATGACAGTGAAATCAGTGATGGCTGGCGAATAAACCGCTCCGCCGGCACAGGGTCCCATGATGGCTGAGAGTTGGGGCACAACTCCGGACGCCAGTGTGTTCCGAAGAAAGATGTCGGCGTAGCCACCAAGAGACAGCACCCCCTCCTGAATTCTCGCGCCACCCGAGTCGTTAAGACCAACGATCGGCGACCCCATCTTGACCGCTTGATCCATCAGCTTGACGATCTTAGCGGCGTTCGTCTCTGACAACGACCCTCCGACCACCGTAAAGTCCTGTGCAAATGCGAAGACAAGCCGTCCGCTCACACGGCCGAATCCAGCGACGACACCGTCACCTGGTACAACCTGGTCGGCCATACCGAAATCGCGGCAGCGGTGCGTGACGTAACGATCGATCTCCTGAAACGTCTCTGGATCGAAAAATAGGTCGATCCTCTCGCGCGCCGTCAACTTCCCTGCCGCGTGTTGCTTCGCGCGGCGAGCCTCACCACCCGCCTCATCGGCCCGACGTTCAATATCGGCGAGGTTCCTATTTCCCGTATCCATGATGCTAGTCGTTCTCTTTTTTTACCCTTTTGCGCCCTGTGCCTTTTCCCAATCAGCGAGGAATTTCGCAAGGCCGATGTCGGTCAGGGGATGCCTAAACAGTGCTTCAATCACGGCCGGCGGACAAGTGCACACGTCAGCACCAAGACGACCAGCTTCGACAATGTGGAGCGGCCCACGGATGCTCGCCACTAGCACCTCAGTACTAAACTCGTAGTTGTCGTAAATATCGACAATCTGGCTGATCAATTCCATGCCTGAAGTCGCAACATCGTCCAGTCGGCCGACGAACGGACTAACAAAAGTCGCTCCAACCTTGGCTGCAAGAAGCGCTTGAGTCGATGAAAAGACCAGCGTCACATTGACTCGAATGCCTTCATCCGCAAGCTTCCCACAAGCTTGTACGCCAGGCTTCCCAAACGGCACTTTCACAACAATGTGCTCGTCGATTCCGGCCAACTCGCGGCCTTCTTGGATCATACCGTTGACATCTGTCGCTACAACCTCAGCGCTGACCGGCCCCTGAACCGTCTGACAAATTTCCTTAAGTATCGCTCGTGAATCACCGCCCGCCTTCGCTAGAAGTGATGGATTCGTGGTAACACCATCAATGATTCCAAGCGGAACAAGACCGGCAATATCAGCAACGTTTCCCGAATCAACGAATAACTTCATCGGCGAACTCCTTCCTGATGCGGGCGCCACCCGCAAGACGGCGGACTTGGTTACCGAGGTGACTCGGTCACCTGGTTCGACAGCTCGCTAATATTAGGCGGTGCCGCCCCGTCAGCCGCCACAACGGCGTAAACATAGGTGGCACCCGTCGTGCCAGTGGTGTCTCGGTAATTCGTCTCCGTCAGCGGCACCGTCATTAGCGGCTCGAGTGTGCCATTAGGCGACTCACCACGCAAGACCAGATAGCCCGCCAAGTCGACTTCGGAGTTTGGTTCCCAGATCAGGCTGACTGCACCGACGCTTCCAACCGCTGCGAGATTCCTCGGCGCAGCTGGTGAAAACGTGTCTCGGAATTCAGCGCAGGTTGGAGAGGACGCCTCGCTCTCGATCGGATCGCCATCAACTGTCGAAATTGCCGTGACGATGTAACACCTTTCTACGCCAAACTCCACATTTGCGTCGCTTAACTCAAACGTCTCGAGCGGCACTGCGTTAACCGGAATGGGCATCACCACATCCCCAGTGGCCGGCACCTCAGTATGTGGGTTGTAGGTGTAGACGTTATAGGTCATGGGCTCAGCGGAGGCAATCGTGGGCGTTGACTCGAGTAGAACTTGGAGTTCCGGCGGCGCCATCGCTTCCAGTGCCGATAAGTCGAGGGCAGGTGCCTGCACGGCGCGCATCGCATTAGGAACGGGTGACCAAGTAATCGTTGCAGCGTCCACCGTATAGCTGACTTCAGGCGGTCCCGGAGCATTAGGAGCTGCATCCAGCCGAACTCCGAGCTCGGTGGACATGTTGCCATAATCACCATCGGCCGTCAGGCCGACCGCTACGTAGGTACGTCGTGGTCGTTCCGGAAGAAACGGGAAAGCTGCCGGCGTCTCAACCCAACGGAGTCCAGTCACCACTGGCACTTCAGTATCGTCTTCGTTGTCTTCGTCGATATCGAAACGGCGGTCGACATTCGACAGGTCGGCCGAGCTCAACATTTCCGTTGCCAACACTTCCCGCACCGCAACTGTTGCACCCTGCGCTGGGAGCTCAAGCAATGTACCGCCTACTGGTGGGGTTAGTTCGGCCAGCTCTAGATCTGCTGGCGGCCTAACATCAATCGTCGCCACCAGAGTTGCCACCTCAATGAACTCTTCGTCAGTCAGCGGGCTGACCCCCTCCGGCAATGGACCAAGGGTGATTGAATAAACTTCTACGGTGTCCAGATCAGCCGGTGCGGTATCGTCAGTGTTAGTAGCCGGCACTTCAAACTGGAGGTATACCTCCGCACCAAGTCGACGAGCTTCGAACTCAATGGGCTCGGTGGGCACGATCCTAATCGGAGCCCGTGGCGGCCCCTTCTTACCACAGCCCACGGCCGTGACTAGGACCAGAAGGAACATGACCACCGCGCGATGGTACCGGATTTGACTCACAAGATATATCGGGTGAGGTCTTCATCCTTAACAATTTCCGCCAGCATACGATCGACGTAGGCCGCATCAATCGTAATCGATGTTTCAGCCATATCAGGCGCCTCAAACGAGATTTCATCGAGGAGCTTCTCCATCACCGTGTGTAACCGACGCGCCCCAATATTCTCTGCACGTTCGTTGACCAAGGTTGCTAATTCGGCCACGCGGTCCACTGCGCCGGGTTCAAAACTCAACTCGAGTCCCTCAGTTGCCAAAAGAGCCGTGTACTGCTTGACCAGCGCCCCTCGCGGCTCAGTAAGAATTCGGACGAACTCCTCAGTACCGAGCGCCTGAAGCTCGACGCGAATCGGAAACCGGCCTTGTAATTCTGGAATAAGGTCAGAGGGTTTCGCGACGTGAAACGCGCCCGCCGCTATAAACAAGATGTGATCGGTTCGTACAATGCCGTGCTTTGTATTAACCGTCGTACCTTCGACAATCGGCAGGACGTCGCGTTGCACACCTTCCCGGCTCACATCAGGCCCGTGCTTACTCTCGTGTCCGGCAATCTTGTCGATCTCATCGATGAAAATGATGCCAGCCTGTTCAACCCGCTCAACGGCTGAACGCCCGACCGACTCCATGTCGACGAGCTTCTGTTCTTCCTCCTTTACTAGATACTCCAGAGCTTCAGGCACAGGCATGCTTCGTTTACGGCTACGCCCTTGAAACAAACCTGGCAGCATGTCTTTGACATTGATATCGATTTCCTCGACCGACGAGCCTGCTAATACTTCAAATGACGGAAACGACTTGTCACGGACATCAATCTCAAGGCGTCGATTGTCAAGTTGACCATCCCTGAGTTGCTCGCGAAACTTCTCGCGTGTCCGACGTACCTGTTCACGTGCCGCGTTCACTTCATCGCTATTACCCGCAGGTTCGATCGGTGGCAGCAGTAGGTCGAGCACCCGTTCCTCAGCGTTTTGCTTGGCGCGCTCTCTAACCTCAACCAGCCGCTCGTCACGGACCATATCGACGGCAAGCTCAGTGAGATCACGCACCATGGACTCAACATCACGGCCCACGTAGCCGACCTCGGTAAACTTCGATGCTTCAACCTTTATGAACGGCGATTGTGCCAACCGGGCCAAGCGTCTCGCAATTTCGGTCTTGCCAACACCCGTTGGACCAATCATTAGAATGTTTTTGGGTGCCACCTCCTCGGCCAGTTCTGGTGGGAGTTTCTGCCGTCGCATTCGGTTCCGAAGCGCGATCGCGACCGCGCGCTTAGCCTGGGCCTGCCCGACAACAAATTTGTCGAGTTCGGCAACGATCTGGCGTGGCGTTAGCGAATCAGCCGTAGAGGCGGTAGCTTGGGGCAGATAGATTGGCATCAGTGGAATTCAATGAGCACAAAACAACTCACCATCAAGAACCATTACACTTCCTCAACTGAAATCGAGTCATTCGTGTACACACAGATTCCGGCGGCGATTCGCATTGCCGCTTCGGCGATCTGGCGTGCATCGAGGTTCGTGTGTCCGGCCAGCGCCTTGGCAGCCGCGAGCGCATAGGGCCCACCAGAACCGATAGCGACAATGCCATCATCCGGCTCTATCAGATCTCCGGTACCAGACAGTAGGAACATCGACTCCTTGTCTGCAACAACTAACATCGCTTCCAGTCGGCGCAACACACGATCCGTACGCCAGTCCTTGGCAAGTTCAACTGCTGACCGTTCAAGATTGCCACGATATTGGTCGAGCTTGGTTTCGAACCTGGCAAACAGCGCGAATGAATCGGCAGCTGAACCGGCAAAGCCCGCAAGAACTTGGTCGTTGTAGAGACGGCGTATCTTCCTAGCACCTTGCTTCACAACTGTCTGGCCAAAAGTGACCTGGCCGTCACCGGCCAGGACAGTTCGGCCTTCATGTCGTACCGCGAGAACTGTCGTGCTGTGATGCATCCTGAGCTTGGGAAACAGCCGTGACCTAGAATCGGCGGTTGAGAAAGTACCGGGATACCAACG
>PAWT01000011.1 GCA_002714165.1 Acidobacteriota bacterium | reverse complement strand
AATCCGCGTCGTCTGCGCCAAGATGGCTCATCTGGTCTCTCCACGGTCGTTGCCGATCATCGCCTGCCCTTTCAACACCTGAACGCCTGGTGATACGAGCCACGGATGCCATGAACAACACCTCAAGCTCATCCGAGACTCTGGCTAATCTTGAACGCTAAGGGCCCAATCTGGAACATTCTAAATGCTGAATGGACTGTTCGTTGTTGTCGTCGTTACTTCTGTTCTTCTGGCCGCCGCCACCGGAAGAATGGAAGCCGTGACTCAGGCCCTTATCGAGTCAGCTCGAGACGCCGTAACGCTTGCGATCGGCCTTATCGGGGTAATGGCATTCTTTTTGGGTTTAATGCGAATAGCAGAAGACGGGGGCCTTATGCGTCGCTTGGCCAGCGCCCTTGGACCCATAATGAAACGCCTCTTTCCTGGAATACCCGCTGACCATCCCGCCATGAGCGCAATGATTCTCAATATATCCGCAAACATGCTGGGACTCGGTAACGCAGCAACTCCATTCGGCATCCGTGCGATGGAACAACTCGATACTCTAAATAGTGAGAAGGGAACAGCTAGTAATGCAATGGTTCTTTTTCTCGCCATTAACACCGCCGGCCTAGCCATACTACCCACTGGGGTAATTGGACTCCGCGCATCCCTTGGCTCTAATGATGCAGCTGGCATTCTTTTTCCAACATGGATTGCCAGCGGAACCGCAACCTTGGTCGGTATTCTGGCTGCGACCCTAATCTGCAAACTCCCTCGCTACCGGAACACCGAACCACAGACAATTACCTCAGCAACTCCATCCATTAGAGAAAAACCGGTTACAGCTAAAGAACAAACTGAGTCAAATTCCCTTCGACGCTGGGCCGTGTGGCTTTTCTGGTTTGTCTTCTCCGTATTCCTCGTGCGATATCTGAATTCGAACAGCTGGAACCTCTTCTCGCCTAATCAGGAGCTTAGCCCGCACGCTGATTTCGTAACACTTGTGCGCAGCACCCTTTCGTTTTGGATGCTACCCGCTCTTGTTGCCGGATTGACTCTATATGGATGGCAACGTGGAGTGCGAGTTTACGAATCACTCGTCGCAGGCGCGAAGCAAGGTTTCGACGTAGCGCTTCGGATAATCCCTTATCTCGTTGCCATCCTCGTAGCGATTGGGATGCTTCGAGCCGCGGGGGGTATCGAATTGCTTGCCTTGTTATTAACTCCCTTTACTAGTCTAATCGGCATGCCGGCCGAAGCTCTACCCATGGCAGTCCTCCGCCCACTTACTGGCTCTGGCGCCTTCGGCGTGATGGCCGAAGCCATGAACACCCACGGACCAGATTCACTTATCGGCTATATGGTAAGCACCTTCCAAGGTAGCACTGAAACCACCTTTTACACCCTCGCGGTCTACTTTGGTGCAATTGGAATCGTTAGAACCCGACACGCACTCCCAGTATGCTTACTAGCCGACATCGCAGGAATCCTCGCCGCCGTTGCAATCGTGAACCTGATGTTTGGTTAATTGATCGCAAAACAGGTTCTGTAATATCAATACCACTCCTTCTCCTATTTTCCATATATCGCGGAAGGTTTACCAAAGTCGCGTTCAATGGACTGTGGTTAATGGCATCCTTCCTCATTTGAAATGGCTCTAAATGCTTCGTGTACAATATAAGCAGGATGTTACGTTTTCTTACAGCAGGCGAATCGCACGGTCGAGGACTCGTGGCAATACTTGAAGGAATTCCCGCCGGCCTGGCGATTAACTTTGACGCCATCACACATCAAATGCGCCGACGCCAGAAGGGTTATGGTCGCGGCCAACGAATGAAGATTGAGTCAGATCAGGCTGAAATCTTATCCGGCGTACGCGACGGTCAAACAATCGGCGGCCCGATCGCGCTTCTTGTTAACAACAAGGACTGGCCCAATTGGGAAAGGACGATGCAGGTCAGCGCAACGGAACTCGAGTCGACAAAGGGCGAACGTAAACCCCCGGTCTCGCGTCCTCGTCCTGGCCATGCCGATCTTGCGGGAACCATTAAATATGACCGAACTGATATTCGAGACGTCCTGGAGCGTGCTAGTGCACGCGAAACGGCCGCACGGGTTGCGGCGGGTGCGGTTGCTCGACAGCTACTGGAGCTATTCAATATTGAGATCGTAAGTCACGTCACTGGTATCGCTGGAATTGAGATCTCCGAAACCATGGTCCCGTTTGACAGGGTACGTGAAATACCGGAGGACGCAGTCCTTCGTTGCGTAGATCAGGAAGCCGAAACAGCGATGGTCGCCGCGATTGATACTGCTCGCGAAGCTGGTGACACGGTCGGTGGTAAGTTCGAGGTAATTCTTCACGGCCTCCCACTTGGACTCGGAAGCTANGTCCAGTGGGATCGGAANCTTGATGGNCGTTTGGCCCAAGCCNTCNTNTCNATACCTGCCATCAANGCNGTGGGAATAGGTCTTGGNCCNGGNGTGTCNGCACTGCCTGGATCCNAAGTNCACGACGANATCGTTTTGCCAAGNCANCCTNNNGANAATGATGNCAGNAAATACGGCGTCNTCCGNCCAACGAACAATGCNGGTGGACTCGAAGGCGGNGTGACAAANGGCGAGGATCTTCGTGTTTNGGGNTATATGAAGCCGATTTCAACTCTTATGAAACCNCTTCGCTCTGTAGACATNTCTACTATGACCGAGGCTCCAGCGACGGTGGAACGAAGCGATGTGTGCGCCGTTCCGGCTGCTTCGGTTGTAGCTGAAGCGATGATTTCCTTGGTCNTCGCTGATGCTTTTCTCGAGAAGTTTGGAGGCGATTCCATAAACGAGGTTACTCGTCATCTATCCGCTTCCACCACGCTCAGCCGGTCTCGGCTTAATAACTCCTCTAGCAATCGAGCGGGCTAGCCACACCAAGCCGTAAGGGTTTCTATGATTCGCCCGATCCTTAAGTACGGTGATTCAGGACTTCATGCGCCAGCGGCTCCTGTAAAGGCGGTTACCGAGGAAATACAAACTTTAATCGACGACATGATTAAAACTATGTACGCTGCCCCAGGTGTCGGCTTGGCGGCTCCCCAGGTGGGAGTAGGATTGCGGGTCTTTGTTATCGACATCTCAGTGGGAGAAACACCAACGGAACTAATTGCAATGGTTAATCCAAGTTTTGAGACATGTAACGATGACGCATCAATAACTGAGGAAGAGGGCTGTCTGAGCCTTCCCGGGTTCAGTGCGGTTGTGGAGCGGCGAAAGCAGGTCGTTGTATCTGGGCTAGATCGGAATGGTAGGCCTCAAAAGATCGAAGGCGAGGGCCTTCTTGCACGTGCTTTTCAACACGAAATGGATCATCTAAACGGCACCCTCTTTGTTGATCGTCTACGTGGGATTAAGCGAGAGTTAATCATCCGTCGAATCGCCAAACTTAGGCGAAACAGAAAATGGTGAGAATCGCCTTCTTTGGTACACCAGAGTTTGCGGTTCCGACACTCAGCGCCCTCATAGAATCTCCGTGCGAGGTCGTTACCGTGATCACCCAACCTGATCGTCCGCGTGGTAGAGGTCAACGACCCTCAGCGTCCCCAATAAAGATTCTAGCTCTAAGAAAACATATTCCAGTCCTAGCGCCAGAGGCTCTCAACGACTCAGTCTTTCTAAATCAAATGCGAGCCCTCCAGCTGGAACTAGGGGTCGTTGTGGCCTATGGCAAGCTGGTTCCCGACAACCTACTTGAAATCCCAACATGTGGCTTCGTTAATTTACACGCTTCCCTGCTACCCGCCTATCGTGGCGCAGCTCCGATTCAACGCGCCGTGCTCGATGGAAATCAGGTCACGGGGGTTACCCTGATAAGGATGGACTCCAAGCTTGATTCCGGTCCAATTCTTGCTCAAGCACAACAGTCGATTCGCCCCACTGACACAGCCTCAGACCTTGCAAGCGCCCTTGCCCATCTAGGAGCCTCCCTCCTAAGGGACAACCTAAGTAACATTATGAGCGGAAACTTGGTCGAAGCGCCACAAGACAACACGGTTGTNACCTATGCACCTCGCCTCACGAAGAATGATGGTCGCATCGATTGGAATAGTGATGCCCCCACGATCCATAACCAAGTTCGTGCAATGCATCCATGGCCCCAAGCCTTCACATATCTTGGGGGGATTCGCTACGCTATTTACCGCACAGCAGTGATAGCACACCCTTCAAAAGGACGACCTGGGGAGATTCTTGAAACTGGTGGCAGTCGGCTCGTTGTTGCCGCCGGTGGAAAAACTACACTCGAAATCCTAGAGATTCAACCGTCTGGACGTCGCGTTATGGAGATTCAGTCTTTTTTGGCTGGCCATCCAGTAACCCCTGGTTCGGTTTTTGAATCCCCAACAAAAACATGATCGCTCCAGCCCGAATGGCCGCCTTTCGAGCACTCCGGGCAGTGGTCCAGCGCTCCGTCGCCCTTCCAGATTCACTTTACAGTGTCAGAACCGATGTGCCAGATCGACGGGATCGNGCTTTGCTCAATGAAATCGTGACCGGAACCCTTCGGTGGCTTAATGCGCTGGATTATCTGATCGTACACTTTGCTGATCGCCCTCTATTAAAACTCGACCCTGTTGTGCGTGATGTGCTTCGGATAAGCATTTATCAACTACTGCACCTTGACCGCGTTCCTCCGTCAGCTGTCGTCAACGACGCAGTAAACATCACNCGAACCGAAGGCCCCAGCCGTGCAGCAGGACTAACAAACGCTGTACTGAGAGCACTCCTAAGAGCACTACCTAATCTCCCTTTACCCGAGGAACCGAAGGAGTCGGATCTCGCGGCTGTTTCTGAAGTGCAATTTTCAGACTGGCCAAACCATCTCCAACAGAGAGCGCTTCAATTTATTAGCATTAGCCATTCCCACCCAGCCTGGCTAGTTGAGCGTTGGTTAACCCGCTATGGCTATTCAGGAACACTCGCATGGACNAAGTTCAACAACGAGCCCGCTAGTCTAACGCTTCGAGTTAACACTTTACGCACAACATCTGCAGCCCTGCTGTCACAGTTTCGCAAGGACCACATTGTCGCTGAGCCTCTACACTACGGGCGTGAAGGCTTTAGTATCTCGTCTGGTAAACAGTTTTTACCCGATTTGACCTCAAGTCACGACTTTTTCGTCCAAGCCGAAGCCTCCCAACTTATTCCTCCACTTGTTCAAGCAGAACCTGGCATGTCCATTCTGGACGCATGTGCTGCACCAGGAGGTAAGACCCTCGCTCTAGCTTCGGCCATGGCAAATCAGGGAACTCTAGTGGCGGGAGACTTTAATCGGGGTCGCCTCAATGTACTGGCTCACACTGTCACTCGACTCGGTGCTTCTGTAGTGAAACTGATAGCCCATGACCTTACCCGTAGCGCGCCATTTGGAGCCATCTTCGATCGCGTCCTTGTCGATACTCCCTGCACCGGNCTGGGTACCGTGCAACGTGATCCGGACATTCGGTGGCGCAGACAACTCAGCGACATTCAGCTCATGGCAGACCGGCAAATAAGAATGCTTCGGGTGGCAGCCTCCACGGTGCGATCGGGAGGACGTCTAGTGTACGCCACGTGTTCCGGTGAGCCAGAGGAGAACGAGCGCGTTATAGAAAACTTTCTGGGCTCCGAGACCAAATTCCAGGTTGAAGATCTGCGGACAATCGTTGAGTGTTCTCATTTCGGTTCAATTCTCAACGGTGCCGGCTATCTCAGGAGCTATCCTCACTTGCACGGCCTAGATGCCTTTTTCGCAGCATCTCTCAGGCGCACCTAAGGGCCAGAACCTTGTGAACAACAAGGACTTGTGCTAACTTCAGTGATTTGATGAGCCTGACGCGTAACATGCTGAGCGTCGGGAAGGCCTTCCTGGTGACCGGCGCAATGGTGGCGACTTACTTCCTTTTCGCCGTTGCCGGTATGCGTGTCGCACTTCGATCACAGGAAGTATCCGTTCCCGACCTGGCCGGTCAACCAATTGCAACAGCTACTGCANCTCTCGAAGAGTTGGGACTTCTAGTACGTGTTGAGCCAGNCCAGCGATTACATTCNTCTATCCCTGCCGGGAGCGTGATNCTACAAGAGCCCCCAGCCGGATTAACAACCCGCCAACAACGAACTGTAAGGGTTTGGTTAAGCGGTGGCCCTCGGCCCAGTCAGATACCCGCTCTAGTTGGTCAAACTGAGCGCAGCGCCCAATTAAGAGTCCAAGCAGACAGCCTGGAACTCGTAAGCGTCGCCGAAATACGTTCAGGTCGATACCCCCGTAGCACAGTGCTCGCCCAACAACCGCCGCCAGACACTCGCAGCACATCAGTGTCATTACTTGTAAACCGAGGCGAGCGAACCATTACCTATGTGATGCCTGACTTAATCGGCGCCGACGGCGCAGGAGCGGCCGACATTTTACGAGAACAAGGATTCCGGATTACAGTGGTCGGCGATCATCCATATCCAAACGTGCCCCCCGGTATTGTCCTTCGTCAGTATCCCCAGGCAGGTTTTCAAATCTCCCCTGGAGAACCAATTTCTCTTGAGGTCAGCCGGTGAGAGTCCAAATCGCTCCTTCAATTCTTTCGGCTGATTTTACGGAACTGGGTAAAGCTGTTCGCGCCGCAGAGCGAGGTGGTGCCGATGCTATACATGTGGATGTAATGGATGGTCATTTCGTGCCCAACCTATCAATAGGACCCCCAGTTATAAGTTCTATAAAGCGAACAGCAAGAGTTCCGTTGGATGTCCACTTAATGATTGAAGATCCGTCTCGGTATCTTGAGGCTTTCGCAAAGGCTGGAGCCGACACTCTTTCTATTCATGTGGAAGCACAACCGAATCTTAGCCAAGCACTGACTTCAATAAAGAAGCTGGGTCTTCTTGCTGGAGCTGCACTTAATCCCTCAACCCCGGTCACGGCACTCGAAACTGTTGCTTCCGAAGTCGACGTGGTTTTAGTAATGTCTGTAAATCCTGGGTTCGGGGGACAACGGTTCATACCCAGTAGTATCGAGAAGGTGCGGGCCATGAGAGCCTTACTAGAAAGCGCGGGTAACCCAGCTCCGATTGCGGTCGACGGAGGAGTAGATTTGAGCAACGCCGGCGAACTTGTGGCTGCCGGGGCGAACATTCTAGTGGCTGGCTCAGCGATATTCGGCCAGGACGATCCAACCAAAGCCACACGCGCTTTAAGGGCAGCGAGCGAGGAACAAGCTGTTCGGGAGCCAAATTAAGGGTGCGGTCCTCGACTTCCCCAATTCGAGTACGCTACTCCGAGACCGATAAGATGGGTGTTGTGTATCACGCGAATTATCTTGTTTGGTTTGAAATTGGCCGCACTGATCTTCTTAGGACAATCGGATGGAGCTATCGCCAGATGGAAGCAACTGGGATATTGCTCCCTGTTATTGAGGCTCACTGCGAGTACCGAAAACCATCCCAATACGATGATGAACTCAAAGTGATCACTCGCGGGGAACTACTCTCGCCGACTCGAGTTGGCTTCAACTACGAAATTTGCTGGCTCGACGGAGAGGTTAGCGCGGTTGGTCGGACAGTGCACGCAGCAATAAACGAACAAAGACGCCCCTGTCGCTTGCCAGAACAACTCTCCTCGGTATTGGCATGAGAGCACTAGTAACTGGGGTCGCTGGTTTTATAGGCTCAAGTCTAGCGGAGATGCTCATCGCCCGCGACAATGAGGTAGTCGGCGTTGACTGTTTTACCGATTATTACCATCGATCTATCAAGGAAGATAACCTTTCAAGACTCCTTTCTAAATCGAGATTTCACTTTACTGAACTAAACCTGCTTAATTGTAATGTTACGGATTTACTCAAGGGCGTTACCCACGTCTTTCACCTCGCAGCTCAGGCTGGAGTCCGTCGGAGCTGGGGACAAGACTTCAGCATCTGCACGTCGCTTAACATTAACGCCACTCAAGCACTTCTTGACGCATGCGTTCATCAGCCAATTGAACGCTTCGTCTATGCCTCAAGCTCTTCTGTCTACGGCAACCAAGTGGACCTTCCAATGGGCGAGGACGCTTTACCTCGACCCGTTTCACCCTATGGGGTAACTAAACTCGCGGGAGAGCAACTTTGTTTACTTTACCATCTCAACCACAACATCCCAGCCGTGGCTCTACGCTACTTTACCGTCTACGGACCCCGTCAACGTCCGGACATGGCATTCCATCGTTTTCTTAAGGCTGCCATTCAAAGGAAACCGGTTCACCTATATGGTGACGGTCAGCAGACCAGGGATTTTACCTTCGTGGACGACATCGTCACGGCCACCATTGCCGCAGCAACTGCTGGAATCCCTGGCCGCGTGTACAATGTGGGAGGCGGCTCTCACGTGTCGATGAATCAAGTAATCGAACTTATTGCGACAATCACCGGTAGTTCCCTTGAGGTCAACCGGGATGCGATCCAAAGTGGAGACATGCGTGACACTTACGCCGATATCACCCTGGCGCGAAGCGATCTCGGCTTCGGCCCAACCGTAGCATTGCCGGATGGCCTACGAGCTCAGCACGAGTGGCTGTCTAGGCACAGCGAGATCAGTTCATGAGACCGACGATCGTTTCTAATGAGCAGGCGCCGTTAACTTCCATAGCTGTCGCACTCCTCTTGACGAGTGGCATGGCCTGCACTGTTCTAGATCCAGCAGCACTACCTCCAGGCACACCGGAACCAGATCGTTACCTATTCGAACACGGCTCCGCCTTGCTCGAAGATGAAGAGTGGGATAAATCGCAAACTGTCTTTCGTCGCCTCGTGGATGTATACCCACAGAGCTCTTATCGTTTTGACGCGAAACTCGCTATCGGTGACTCCCTTCTAAGAGAAGGCGGTCTTTCATCACTAGTCCAAGCTGTTAACGAATTCCAAGAATTCCTAAGGTTTTATCCTACTCATCCACGCGCTGCCTACGCACAGTTCAAGATAGGCGTTACATATTCCGAAGGCATGTTGGCTTCCGACCGTGATCAAACATCAACGAAACTGGCCGTAGAGGCCTTCGAACTGTTTTTCGAACTATACCCGGACAGTGACCTCATGGACGAGGCCCGTAAATGGCGCAGGGTAGCGAGAGATCGTCTTAGCGAAGCTGATTTTCGTGTCGGCGAATTCTATTTCAACGGAGGCTGGTATCCAGGGGCAATACAGCGTATGCGAGCACTGTTGGCTGAGGACCCTGAATACACCGCTCGGGATGCTGTTTACTTCGTACTGGGCGAATCACTCGCAATGATCGGTCGAGGAGATGAGGCTTTACCGTATCTCAATCAATTAGTTGATGATTTCGAGCAAAGTGCATATTTGGAGCCGGCACGGAGAAGAATAGCTGAGCTTGAGATTCAGGATAGGTAAGCGATAAACATCGTCATTCACTGCGAGTCTGGCGGTCGGTATCGGCCGCGAGTTCTGCGCCTCGCGAACTTAACTTTTCATGAAACCTGCGGTAATAATCAAGCGCCGACACCAACGCGGTAACCAACACCACCCACAACGCTACCTGTCCCAACACAAAGAAATCTTGAAGATAATCCTGCCCCAAGGTCAGCAGGACGATCGCAACAACTTCGGACACCATTTTGATCTTACCGAGGGGTGACGCAACTATGGTTATACCCCTCGAGTATGCGATGCTCCGCAATACAGTAACCCCGAGCTCTCGTCCAAGAATGATGGCCACTATCCATGCTGGAGCTAGATCTAAGGCGACTAGCGATACGAAAGCCGCTGTGATGAGCAACTTGTCGGCCAAGGGATCCATTAATTGACCGAGTTCGGTAACCTGGCCACGGCGTCTGGCAAGATATCCATCGAGCCAGTCAGTACAGGCAGCCAACAGAAATATAACCGTGCCGATTAACTCCTTGCGAACGCCAAAGATCATGCGCCCTTCGAACCTGGTTAGGAGAACGACCACTAACAGTGGAATTAGGAATATGCGTCCGAGCGTGAGCGAATTGGGTAAGTTCATAAGCTTGAAAGCACCGTCAAGGTTGCCTCATTTTAGACTTCTTCACTACCTGCAACAAGACCAAGCTCAGGCCAAAACAACGTATTTCTCCATCAGTCTGAAACTACGATGAAAGCGATTCTCCTGGCCGGAGGCAAGGGCACACGTTTACGACCTTTGACCTCGAACATGCCAAAACCGATTGTGCCGATATTAAACAGGCCATTTCTTCTATACCAACTGGACCTACTAAGGCGTGTCGGCTCAGTTGATGAAGTGATATTGAGCTTGAACTATCAGCCTGATCGAATCGAAGAACTTATCGGCAGCCTGCCGGACCTGGGACTCAAGATTCGATATCTCGTTGAACCTCAGCCAATGGGAACGGCCGGCGCGATTCGGTTTGCATTGGATTTCCTAGACGATACCGCAATCATTTTTAACGGTGACGTCCTTGCCGAGCTCGATCTGAAGGCCGTACTCCAATTCCACAGGACTCGTGGAGCTAACGCTACCATCGTCCTTAAGCCTGTCGAAAATCCTTCAGCCTACGGTCTCGTTGAAGTCGATCAAGACGGCAATGTAAAACGCTTTATTGAAAAACCGGGGAATCAGAAACTTGACTGCAACACTATCAATGCTGGGGTCTATGTAATTGAGCCGTCGATCCTTCATCGAATTCCCAAAGATACCCCCTGGTCTATTGAACGAAGCTTTTTCCCGGCGCTGGTTGATGACGGAGAGCGGTTTGTGGCCTACGTGTCCACTGGCTACTGGATTGATATCGGGACCCCGAGAAGTTACCGGCAAGTCCATCGTGACATCATGGACGGGAGGTTCCCTACCGAACCCTTTAGGTCAAGACCAAAAGGCGCTCTCGTCGTGGCTGCGTCCGCGAAGATCGAAGACGGCGTAACACTTGAAGGTCCCTGCTTTATCGATGAAGAAGTTGTGGTCAAGACGGGTGCGCGGATAGGAGCCTACACCGTGCTGGGCCGCAAGTGCGAAGTCGGGAATAACGCTAATATTGAAACCTCCATACTTTGGCCATCCTGCGCTATTGGAGAGCAGGCATCGTTAAGCGACGTAGTGCTAGGCCAGGGGTGCTACATCGCTCCCAATGCCGTCGTCTCCGAAGTGACCTTGGGAGACAAAACAGTAGTGCCCGACCCATCGAAAACTGCGGATTAATACCATGAGTGTCACTCCATCCATCTTTAAGGCCTACGATGTCAGAGGGATTTACCCTGACGAGTTCGACGAGTCTGTGGCTGAACTGGTTGGCCAAGCCTTCGTAACCTATCTGAACGCGAAACGCTTGGCTGTCGCCAGAGACATGCGTCTATCGTCAAACAGCCTAGCCGCCGCATTCATCGAGGGAGCAAGAACACAGGGCGCTGATATTGTTGATTACGGCTTGGCGAGCACTGACATGCTTTACTACGGTGTCAGTCATGAGAAACACGATGGCGGAGCAATGATCACCGCCTCTCATAATCCGAAGGAATATAACGGCATCAAACTGGTGGGCCGGCAAGCGTCAGCACTCAGCGGAGATGAAGGAATTGCCAGCATTAGAGATATGGTTATTCGGCACAATATTCCGTCTCCCACCTCAACACGTGGCACTCTCTCCCAAGCACAACTACTCGATCAGTATGTCTCTCACGTTCTCTCCTTTATCGATACTTCAATCATAAAGCCGTTTCGACTTGTACTTGACGCTGGTAGCGGAATGGCGGGGGTGGCTGCTCCGAGCATTTTTGATTCACTCCCTTGCCAGACTACACGGCTGTGCTTTGAAATCGACGGCTCATTTCCGAACCATGAAGCCAATCCACTTATCGAAGCAAACCGAAAACATCTCGTGTCCACGGTAGTAGACACCCAAGCCGATTTGGGAATCGCGTGGGATGGAGACGCGGACCGTTGCTTCTTCGTTGATGAGAATGGTCAATTTGTGCCGGGCGACTTCGTAACAACTTTATTAGCCGAAGCTTTTCTACTAAAGCATCCAGGGTCAACCATAATTTACGACGTTCGAGCAAGTCACGCGGTACCCAACACCGTCGATCGTCTTCATGGTAAACCGTTAATCAACCGTGTTGGGCATGCCTTTTTTAAGAAGCGGATGCGCGAAACGAATGCTGTTTTCGGCGGTGAAGTTACAGGCCACTACTATTTTCGAGACAATGCTTTCGCGGACAATGGGCTTATTCCAGCGTTACTAATTCTCGAATTGCTGTCAAAACATGGCACATCCCTGGCTGAGCTTCTGGCTCCACTACGGTCACGCTATTTTATTTCTGGCGAAATCAACACGACCGTGCAAGACATGTCGATAATCCCAACTAAACTCGATCAGATTTCAGCCTGTTATGCAGATGCTATCCAGCATCGGATTGACGGACTGTCTATCGAATATCCTGACTGGCACTTTAACCTCCGCGGCTCTAACACTGAACCCTTGTTCAGATTGAACTTGGAAGCCAACAAGCCCAGCCTAATGGCCGACAAGCGGGATGAAGTGTTATCACTAATTCGAGCTGGGTGACACTGACGGGTAACTGAGATGCTAGCGCCACCTCTGTTACAATTAGCGTTTGACCACCAGCGGGAGTAGCTCAGTGGTAGAGTCACGGCTTCCCAAGCCGTTGGTCGCGGGTTCGATCCCCGTCTCCCGCTCCAAATTTATAGATTGGGACTAAGCTTCATGCCTAGAAAACTTGCCGAGGGTAACGTCGCACGCTTCGAGCCTCCTGCAGCGCTTCCCTTAGATTCTCCAAAGGCCGAAATGATCACGTCGGTGGGGGAAACAGTTACGATCAAAGGCGAGTTGTACGCTCACGAGCACGTGATCATTAACGGAACCTTTGAAGGCACGATCAGTGCGCCTGACCATGGAGTCGCGATCGGGCCTCACGGAAGAATCGAGGGTAGAATTTTCGCGAAAACAATTACGGTGCTTGGCCGGGTAATTGGAACCCTAACAGTCGAAAGGTTGGCCGAGCTTCGACGGACCGCACAAGTTCAAGGTGAACTCATAGCAACCGATGTCGTGATGGATGATGGAGCCTTACTGCAAGGTTCTATCGATACATCCAAACCAGACATAGCGATGCGCGTGGCTCGATATCGTGCAGATCGTGATGATCCTGCCTGAACACTATATCCAAGCAGGAATCCTAGTACGCCAACCAATAGAACAGCGTCCGCTGCAGCTCAAAAATTCCGTTACGCAAGGTAGTCCGCTCCTTCCACCATGAATCAGCTCTGAAATCATCGGCGCCAGACGGGCGAAGCGATATTCTCACAGGCTGACGATCGAATATCCGTTCAAAGATAAACCCAGCTCGAGCGGTGTGATACGCCGAAGTAACGACGATGAGACTCGTGACATCATTCGCCTCGGACCATTCTGCAGCCATAACCGCTTCATCTCGAGTTGAGGTGGCTCGCCCAGGAAGCAAGGAGATCGCTGACCGAGGCACGCCCAAGCCTTCGAGATGGTAAAGGCGGATTTCCAAAAGATCAGAAAGACCAACCCCTCGCCGTGCCAACTCTTTTGCTCCTGGAGACTCTCGACCTACAGAAATCGCTACTCTGGGAGCAAATCCTGCCAGATATAGATCGGCGCCCTCAATTTCCCGTTCAGCAAACTCACCTCCGGACAGAATGACAATCGCGTCAGATTGCTCAAGGCGATCGCTTCGTATCAGCTGTCCTCCTAGCCAAGTAAGNATCGGAGCCCTCGAAAGAACTCCGGTAATGATGCAACCCGCAAGGAAAACACCTATAAAAACAAACCTCCGTCCCTTGCCTCGCAGGGTCACTCCGATTGATAACATGCCCAAATCACCCTCAACATNAATATCTATATGACCGACTAACTCTNAAATACACATTACGCCTTAGGGTCNCCAGTCTTCTCACTCCAACTGACAGTCTAGCGTAGTCATGAAAACCNGCGGTATAGAGTAGGTAGCATTTCGAGCGTATTTTCCAAGCCACTGAACACAACCAAATTTAAATTGTATACAATTGGATTCGTAATCGTTATCACTTCGGCNTGATTNTTGACGCGCTTCTCACAGTCATAGGACTGCTGGACAAATCACCTTTTTGAGCTTCGTGGCTGACGAAACTGTTAGGCGGCGTTCTAAGTAACCTTCGACGCAGACTCGACAGGGAAATACCATGACTAATGTTGACCGTCGACACTTTCTAAAGACTACAGGCGCTTTAGGACTAACACCTTTATCCTCCCCGAAAATGAATTCGACAATGTCTATTAAAAGAAATCCACTAGGTATCCGAGATGATTTTGCTGTAACCCAGAATCAAACGTANCTGAATACCTCTTACGTAGGGCCCTTTCCANGGGTCGTCCATGAGGCCGCCATTAAATATGCCAACGAACAACAGCTAACGCCTGCGAAGGGCCTTGATATCTCCATGGAGATAAAGGAAGCCACGCGCGTGAAGTTCGCTGAACTATTTGGCGCTACCAGAGACGAAGTGGCTCTTCTTTTCTCGACGAGTGACGCAGAAAATATCGTCACCAGCGCCATCGATCTAAAGGCTGGCGATAACGTCGTCATCGACGAACTACACTTTGTTACCTCATTCGTNCTATACCGTTGGCTAGAACAGGCAAAGGGCATCGAACTGCGTATCGTTCCGCATACGAATGGTCGCTCCAGAATCCAAGACTTCGAATCGAGGACTGATGAACGTACTCGTCTCATTTCAGTAGCCTGGGTTTCCAATCGTAATGGATACCGACACAGTCTTCCTGCTCTTGCAGAGCTTGTCCATGCCAACGGGGGATATCTTTTTGNAGACGGAATTCAAGCCTTGGGCACTTTTCCGACGAACCTTCGTGAAACCGGAGCGGATTTNGTCTGCGCCAACTCNTATAAGTATCTACTCGCAAGCTGGGGAGCTGCNCCATTCTTCGTTCGCGAGGAACATCTTGACCGCATCACACCAGACAGATTTGGACACAATCAAGTTTCCAGNTCACTACCGAATTATAATTTTGAGCTAAANACTTCAGCCGAAAAATACGAGTACGCAGGACTCATCTACGGTGCTGTTGCACAATTAAATGCTGCACTTGGCTACATTGACCAGGTTGGACTGAGCCGCATCGAGGCGCACACCGTGGCACTGGCTCAGGCTCTNCGAAATGGTATCGCCAAATTGGGCTACAGCATGTTTACTCCTNCCAANAATCCATCCTGTATTACCAGTTTCGATCACGGCCTCGACCCTGAACACATCCGACGCGTTCTTGACGAAGAGAACATTAGCGTCTCTTTTCGCGAGANGGAGACACAAATTCGTGCAAGTGTTGGAATGTTTAATAATCAAGATGACATCGATCATTTCCTTCAGGTTCTATCGAGACTCGCTTAACACAACCTCAATAATCATATAGAAATCGATTCGAGCCACGATCGAGCTGTGAAGATTCTCTTAATTCGTTTACGTCTTATTGGCGATGTAGTCTTCACAACCCCGGCTATTCGAGCACTGAGGCAACGGTTTCCAGACGCTGAACTGGTCTACCTTGTTGAACGTGCCGCTGCCCCTCTCTTATCCGACAACCAACACCTCACAAAACTGATCATCGCCGAGCGACCTCGGGGATTTCGACGCGTAATATACGACTTACAACTTGCGCAAAGACTTCGCGCCGCACGCTTTGACGCAGTTATTGATTTTCATGGAGGGCCGCGCAGCAACTGGTTNACCTGGGCCACCCGCGCNCAGACTCGAATCGGATATTCGATGCCCTACAGACGTTGGCCTTATACACATCTCGTCAAAAGACCCGTCCAAACAGAGCCACGTCACTCGGTTATGAATCAGTGGGACCTGCTCTCTTCCCTCGACAAGAGCTTCGCCGAAAGCCCTGACCCAGAACGCGATCCCGTTGAAATGAACGGAAATATAGAAACGGCACTCTCGGTTTATAAAAAACTGATCACTGCTGAACTAATCCGTAAAACGATGACTGGTNGACGTTTAGTACGTGACAAAACAAAAGGTTTCGTAGTCATTCATGTGAGAGTCGGTACTCCCTTCCGGCAATGGCCCATTGAATTCTTCATNGAAACAATCGTCANCCTTNCCNCCTTTGACCCAGAGCTNCGATTCGTTGTGACNTCTGACCCNTCCGATCCCTCTACAACGAATCAAATTATCACTGAAGTACACGCAAGAACTGNAGGGCCTACGCCGTTGGTAACCTCGGGAGATCACTTTGGTGTAGCTGAATTGCGTTCAGTGATTAACCGTGCAGCTTTGTTCATTGGCGGCGACAGCGGTCCCCTTCATATAGCCGCGACCACCACAACACCTATTGTGGGTATTTATGGGCCAACACTTCCCGCGAGATCCTCGCCGTGGAGGAGTCCCGCTCTAATTACAGAGTCAGTCGACGTTGGGGAGTTACCGTGTCGCCCTTGCGATCAACGACACTGTGAACCTGGGGATTTTCGCTGCCTTANAACTCTCCCNGCGATAAAAGTGATCTCAGCAGCCAAGAGGGCCCTCACAAAACAATTAGCCCGAACCCTCGCTACATAAAGGTCGGTGCGCCCCAACCTCACTCCAGATTGAATCTGACGACAAAGCCCCACTTATCGGTGCCTCGGCCGGTGAAAGCTCNGGGTCCGTCAATTGGATCAATGCCTGAGACCCAAGGGAATGGATTCGACATTAAATTACGATAAAACGCCAANGTTACAACTTCACCAAANTCCGCNTACATGCGAAATACNGTTGAGCGTTCCTTCTTCCCCATTGACACNTTAAGGAGNTTTTGTTCNGAAAGATATTTAATCAAGGAATCATCTCTTGATAATTCCTCACGTGTGATCACCGTGCCGATCTTCAAGTTCTCCGTTACCGGGATAAAACTATCAAACCCCACGTAATAGCCTGACTTCTTAATCGGTGCGGTACCGAAGCCTAACATCTGCGCTGATGTCTCTGTTGGGCCCCACGTGTAATTTGCCCACTCACCAAAGGCGGTTAAAAACCTAACAGGAGAATAGCGAGCTGAGAGCACTACGGCCGAGTCATGTCGTTTACTCGCAAAGTAGTTTGGTAAACGCTCCACTTTGGAGCCGCTGAATCCTCGCTTAACCGCACCACGCACCTCAATTCCCGGATACGGGGCAAAGGCACCAGAAAGTAATACCGTTAAGGCAGAATTTGTGTCCAAATCTGGATTCAGAAAATAGAAGTAGTCGTAATCAGACTGTCGATTCCCATCGCCTAAGAACCCAGCAAGGTTAAGCGTGGCGAGAGGGGTATCGCGACCACTATCTTCACCAGCCACCAGTGAAATTACAGTGCCGAAATTTGATTCAGCATTAATGCGCTGTATATGGGTCGCATCTTTTGAAGTAAACGAGCCGGCATCTTCCCAATGAAAGCCAATCGGCAGCATAAAGCGGCCAAACTTAACTTTGGTGAAGCCCGGTTCATATGAAAGGTAGGCCTGACGCAGTGCTCCCTGCTGGTTAACCAGGTCAAGCGCAATAAACCGATAGTCGTCAACACGCGTTCGTCCATCTGGATCGCAACCAACGGTTGGCCCGATTGCATCTGGACTATTTGGAAAGAAAAAGTTCTTCTCACCGCACGCAGGCAATGCACTTGATTCCGTTACCGGATTGATTTCAAATACATACGACAATCGTTCACTAATACTGCCTGAGAGGTTGACGATGGCGTAACCAACCCGTCCTTGCTTCTCGAGTCCTAATGATGCCTGTGCCGAATCATGGCCATATGCGGCCATGAAACGGACCTTCACGCGAAGCCGGTCGTCTTCAGAAACAACGCGACCCTGTTCTTCATTCAGGGACCGTCTCCCCGGTTTAGACGCCGAACTCTTAGTAGGTTCAGACCTTTGAGGATCGATTTGCCGCGCCAAGAGAGGCGCGTTTACGAGAATCAGGATGCAGAACACCAGAACTGAACGGACTAATTGCTGAATCCAACAGGTTGATGGCATTCGGGCTATCATACTGGCTAGACTGCNAAGGAAAGACNGTATCAACAAATTACCATCGTCGCATCGGTTCGTCGTTGGAGACTTCTATTAAGANTTCGCTCAGACATCTTTCAAGTGTAGCGTATTTGCCTGTATTGNCTGAGCCTNGNTGAACTNCANGTCGNCGATGTAAAGCGTNGAAGGNATGGACGACGCAGATTGTGTNTTACCNGCTCGATAAAAGGAGAGTGACATGGTGAACCTGCTTGCGTTTCTAGTTCTAATCNNACAAGTCAGCTCAGTATCAATTCCTGCCGTGACCGTAACANACTCCGAGCTTCAAGAAANTCTNGACATCGCAGTCGCTCAAGGNATNACTGACTCACCCATGCGCACCATCGATGCTGGTGGATACCATGTTGGCGTAGCGATTGTTGGTCGAGGCCCGTCAGCAGACGTGGTGGCTGGCACAATTCACAGCGAAGTGACCGAGGTCTACAGCATCGTTGACGGCTCAGCAACACTGGTAACCGGCGGCCGACTCATCGCGCCGCGAGCTCGTGAGAACACGGCTCTGAGACGNATGCTGTCGGGNCCCGGCTCGACNGGCACTGGCATGGAGGGTGGAATGGTTCGCNAGGTAAACAAGGGTGACATCATTATTATTCCTGCTGGCACGCCACACTATTTNTCAGACATCCCAGAATCCATTACCTACACTATTGTCCGAATCGATCCGGGACGAGGATTAACGCTACTAGACAGAACCCCACCACCAGAAATGTTGAAGTAGGCTGCGCCCGAGTATAATTCTGGCCGACAGGATTGCACCGTGAATCGTAAGAAGATGAAAGACCGACGATGATCACGAAGTCAACTACTGGTGTAATTCAACAGAAGATNATTAACTCCTCGCTGCTCATTCTGATTCTTTTTAGTGGAACAACGAACCCAGCCGTGGCTCAGAGCCAGGGCCCTGTTGCAGGGGACTGGCGCTACATAGGTGGAGACGCAGCACACACTCGATATTCACCGCTAGANCAGGTNGACGCTAGCAACTTTGAAGACCTCGAGGTCGCCTGGATATGGCGCGGNGATAACTTCGGTCCCAGTGTTGACTANCGGTTTCGNTCGACTCCNATTTATGTTGATGGCCTTCTGTATACCGTTGCTGGCCAGCGTCGAACCATCGCCGCAGTTGACCCCGCGACCGGTGAGACGGTGTGGACCTACCGCGAACCACANACGACACGTTACGACCGAGGCATGCGAAATAATTACGGNAAGGGTGTTGCCTATGGAGAGGTCGATGGTCGAGGAGTCATCTTTGCTAGCAGCCCAGCGTTCTTTCTTCACGCACTCGACGCGAAAACCGGCCGGCANCTTGAGGACTGGGGACAGGCAGTCCCGTTANCTGGTTTTCCAGAGGGNGGCGTCGTGGACCTNCTTCCGGACNTCGTAGCGGACTGGGCTCCATGGCTTGAGTCNGGTTACACCTACGATCCAGATCATGGGATTCCACGCGAACTTGGTAATCTGAGCAGTTCGTCACCGCCAATTGTCGTCAACGGTGTAATCATCGTAAGTAACGTTCACGAGCAGGGNTACTACCAAACTCGTATCGAGAATATCCCCGGTGACATTCTGGCCTATGATGCCCGTACGGGAGCACACCTGTGGAAGTTTCACGTGATCCCTCGTCCGGGAGAATTTGGGCACGACACTTGGGAGAACGATGCCTGGCAGACGGTAGGTGACGTGTCTTCCTGGGCTCCGATGTCAGCCGATCCGGACCTGGGCATCGTCTATATCCCAACCAATCCGCCGACTATCGACTTTTACGGCGGATTTCGCCCAGGAGACAATCTGTTTGGTACNAGCCTTCTCGCCCTAGACGTTAGAACGGGACATCGGGTNTGGCACTATCAATTAGTTCACCATGACATCTGGAACTTCGATAATCCTACGGCCCCAGTACTCTTGAACGTCACCGTCGATGGACAATCAAAACCCATCGTTGTCCAGACTACAAAACAGGGTTGGGCCTACACTTTTGATCGAGAGACCGGAGAACCGATTTGGCCAATCGAGGAACGAGAGGTGCCCAGTTCAGAAGTGCCNGGTGAACAGCTCTCCCCTACTCAACCCTTTCCAACCTGGCCATTNGCCTATGACATGCAGGGCCTAACTGAATCCGATCTCATCGACTTCACTCCCGAACTTCGCCAAGAAGCACTAGAGATCATNAAGAACTATCGGATTGGACCAATCTTTAATCCTCCGATNCAAACTGGACACCCNTCAGGGCTCCGTTCGTTTGTTAGTTGCCCAAGCGGCGCAACCAACATCTTCGGTCCGACCTCGGCCGACCCTGAGACCGGCATCCTCTACGTTGGCTCGCTAACTGGATGTCGTTCAGAAAATATTGTCCCAGGGCATGAGATTGACGACCCGGACGATCCAATGACCACGGGTAAAACCATCTCGGATTATGCAGTCATTAATAGAGGAAACTTTCGTGGCCCGCAAGGACTACCAATCTTTAAGCCTCCGTATAGTCGGATCACGGCCATTGACATGAACACGGGTGAACATCTGTGGTGGATTCCTAATGGAGATACACCTGAGCGAATCACGAATCACCCCGCCCTCCAAGAGGTTCGGCTGCCGAATACCGGCGTAACCTCTCATCCGGTGACGATGGTTACGGCAAGTTTATTAATTCATGCTGAAGGCACTGCTGGCCAGCCCTTACTCCGGGCAATCAATAAGTCAACCGGTGCACGACTTGGCGCGGTCGAATTGCCNGCTCCTGGCCAGTACGGAATGATGACCTACATGCATAATGAGCGACAGCANATTGTCGTACAGATTGCAGGGCGAAACCAACCAGGGTCGCTCGTAGCCCTTCGCCTTCCTTGAGTAAAAAGGAGATAGTTATGTTTCGGCATAGTCACACTACGTTCTTTTTAGCGCTTTGCATTGTNGGATTCACCACCATTGGCGCCATTCAACTAAAAGCCCAATCGGTCGCGAATAATCCATATCATGCGGTCCACGGATGGGAGTCAATGCCCAACGGGTGGAAGCTCGGTGTTCCAAGCGGTATTTTCCCTGACCCAGACGGTAGGCACCTCTGGATCCTCTCCAGATGCGGAGCAAATCACTGTGCTAATTCAGATCAGGACGCCATTTTCAAATTCGATCTCGATGGTAACGTCATCAAGAGCTTCGGTGGNGGCATGTTCTCCTTTCCGCATGGTTTCTTTCTCGATCACGAAGGTTATCTATGGGTAACTGAAGGTGCACCGGCAGGCGATGCGCGGGAAGTCGANGGGCTGAAGCGCGGATTAGGACATCAAGTGTTCAAACTAGACCAAGAGGGTGAAGTTGTAATGACTCTTGGCGAGGCGGCTGTTTCAGGCTACGGACCTAACCACTTCAATGGACCTGCTGGTGTCGTCGTTGCGCCTAGCGGCGTGATTTGGATCAGTGATGGACACCGCGGAGGAAACAACCGGATCGTAAAGTTTTCAAAAGATGGTGAATTCCTTCTCGAAGTGGGGGGTGGCGTTGAGGCNCGGAGTGGCGACCCAGGGAAATTTAACGACCCGCATGACATAACGCTCGATTCCGAGGGCNGAATAATCGTTGCAGACCGGGGAAACAACCGCGTGCAANTCTTTGATCAGGAAGGTGNNCTCCTCGCCGTATGGACTCANTTNGGNAGGCCCAGCACGGTCGTCGTCGATTTACACGGCGCCATCTACGCTGGTGATGGCATGTCNAATGACCAGTGGAACCCTGGCTGGGANCGTGGGATTCGAATCGGTGACGTGCNAACAGGTTGGGTCACCTCCTTTATTCCNGATTCCGAAGCGCCAACCGGCACCGGAGTAGAATTTCTTGGCGTAGACTTTGAGGGAAATATTTATGCTGGGGAGGTCGGCAGGCAACGACTGGTTAAATACGTTCGCTTCAGGCCCTAGAGGTTCACACCTTAATGTCTGTCNNCAGCTCNAAAGGCTTCGCCCTCACGGCACNATTCACGCTCACTACGCTGATCTATATGGCGGGATGCGCGTCAACCCCATCAACACTNGTCTCTCCGACCCCAACCACTCCACCTATTCCCCGATCCGTCGCCGATGGCATCTTCACAAACAATCAGGCAGTTCGCGGCCAACAAAGCTTCGAAAGAACCTGTGAAGCCTGCCATCGGACTCGTGAGTTTCGAGGATCAGCGTTCCAGCAAGAGTGGTCCGGTCGTCCACTTGGGGATCTTTTACAGTTATTGGTGAGCACCATGCCACCGAATGATCCCGGATTCCTAAAGCTTGCAGAATACGGAGATATTGTGAGTTATCTACTTAAACAAAACGGATACCCCGGTGGCGCAACGGAGCTACCAGCTGATATTTCAGCTCTTATGGAGGTGCATTTCGAACTGCGAGGTGGGACCTAAACACAACAGAACCCGGGCACTAATCGCGCCCGGGCCTGCTCATTCAGTAACCGAGGCACTAGCGACGAATCTTCTCATCGCCAGTGCCTCAGCAAGTTAAGCCTGAAGGTGTCATCGATGTTCTCGCCCAAAGCATGCTGAGCGTAGCACGGAGCACCTTACGCTGGAACTATCCGCCAACTTTTACAACGTTTTCAGCTGCGGGTCCCTTCGTGCCTTGAACCACATCGAATTCGACCTTCTCGCCCTCCTGAAGGCTCTTGAATCCCTCGCCNTGAATCGCGGAATGATGAACAAATACGTCCTTCTCCCCGTCATCACGCGTTAAAAAACCAAAACCCTTGCTATCGTTAAACCACTTNACTGTTCCGGTCATACTCATGTTGATACTCCAGTCGTTCATTCTTAGTGTGACGCCAATTTAGAAAATCCAACGCGTCAGCGGCGTCGGCTGCCGCGATGGTTTTTGTCCTCGTCAATAATNAACACAATTTCCGAAATGATGACCGCTCAGGCCTAAACACTACCCTTCACGCCCATCCTATGACTCCGCCGTGGCCCCGAGGCCTAAGAAACTCAGCAGGGCCAAGCTGGTGACAATTGAAATAAACCAGCCGATTAGACATACACCCACCGCCCGACCAGTTGTCGAATAATCTAAGGCTTGGCGAACGGCAATCACCATCGCAACAAGCATCCATATCGAAACAATTGTAAGCAGGATTGGCCCCAACCCGGCAATGCCTCCAAAGGCACGGAGAATCCCCGGCGCCTGGGCAAAGCCCGTGGTCCGTAGAAGCTCACCTACATCTGCACGCGTTTGTGGTTCAGCGAGTACTCGAGTGCCAATAATGTAGGTAAGAAAGGCCCAAGTGCCCCATCCGANCAATGCAGCAATGCCGCCNAGCACAAACCCACTAACACCCGCACCAGCNAAGACTGGCGCGCCAAGTCCACCTGCTAGGCTGGACAACAACACGACACCCATTGCCTGACCCGTGGCGCTGGTATCAGCTTCCACCTCTTCGTAGACAGCCACGTCAAGCCTGGCAGCCCCGATTAATCGCTCGCTAAAACTTCTCAATTCAATGCTCCGTACACGACCGTGATTCGATTTTGCATTTGAAAAAGGTGCCCCTAAGCAGCTCAATAGCGGCCACTAGTGCTTCAATTTTTTGATACTAAGAATTAAGGCTTAAGGACTCTTGGTGGTAGTGGAGGGGCAAACAGGATAACAATCACTCTCAGGAAGGTACACTATAGCAAAGGTGCACGCTCCAAGCAAATATTACAATTTCGTGAGAACAATTTCTTCAGTGATTCGGCGACCAAATTGGTCGGATATAGTATAGATTATGAGATTCCATCTCATAATCTAACTACTGCCTATTCACGCCAAATCGACACCATGTCCCTCGGGAAAATCATTTTTTGGACCCATCTCATCATGGGTCTTTCTGTCTCGCTAATCATCTTATTGCTGTCGGTCACCGGCGTCCTTCTCACCTATGACCAGCAACTCACGAATTGGTCCCATCGAAACTATCGAAGTCAGCCTCATCGTCTCAACTCACCTCCGTTACAGATTGATGAACTCATCCAGGCAGCAACCGTAACCCTCGAAACACCACCAACAGCAATCACGATACGGAATGACCCTAAGGAACCGGCAGCCCTAAACGTCGGCCGCGGCGATTATCGCTATGCCAACAGGTATACCGGCGCCGTGCTCAATGATAGCGATGCTCCAATGCGGCACTTCCTTCGTAGCATCATGTATTGGCATCGTTGGCTTGCAATGGAGGGCACCAGCAGGGATCTTGGTCGCAGCATTACGGGTGTGGGAAATCTTGTGTTTCTACTTCTGCTCATTAGTGGTCTCTACCTCCTATGTATTCGGTTTAAGAAAATCAATTCCCTCCGAAATCTCATTACTTTCAGATCTGATTTGACAGGGAAAGCGCGCGACCTAAACTGGCATAACGTAGTCGGGTTCTGGCTATTTCTCCCCTTATTAATCATTGTTCTAAGCGGAATCGTAATCTCCTATCAATGGGCTGGAAATCTTATGTATCGCGCAGTGGGTGAACAGCCGCCGGCCTCTGCTTCGTTACGAGCATCGTCCGGGAACGAACTTCGATCTGCCGGGTCAGGGCCTTCCCCTGTTGCACAGTGCAGCTATCAAACACTCTTCAACCGAGCTTCTGAGGAAGTGTCTGATTGGAAGAGCATTACCCTCGAACTTCAGGACTCTAATCACACACCAGTTGTCGTCCTGGTCGACCGAAGCCTTGGGGGTCAACCATCAAAACGGCTAGACCTCATATTCGCAGGTCCAAATTGCAAGGACTACGAGATTGGCGGCTACCCAACTCAAAGTCGGGGACAAAGATTGCGTAGTTGGCTCCGATACGCTCACACCGGTGAGGTTTATGGAATCGTTGGCCAGACTGTAGCCGGCCTAGCCTCACTGGGTGGCGGCATCTTGGTATGGACCGCCCTGGCCCTATCTTGGCGACGATTCATCAAATCATAAAGGGCCAGAGCGGAAAACCACCTTAGCCCTTCCAGACTTGGTCGGGATGACTGGATTTGAACCAGCGACCCCCTGACCCCCAGTCAGGTGCGCTACCAAACTGCGCCACATCCCGCTATTAAAACCATATCCCTGAAGTTTTCAGCGCCGAGTGCGTGTTCGCTTGACCTTCTTAGCCATCCGACGACTCGTTGTCTTTTGACGGCTTCGCTTCGTGGACATTGATCGCCCCGAACTCCCTACATCCTTACCAAGCATCTCAAGAATGCTACGAAGGCCCGTCTCTATCTCGGTCAACTGCTTTTGTAATGCAGAAGCGGATTTAGCAGACACCGCGCCATTCTCTTCGCCTTCATTTAGAAGAACCTGCTCCTCCTCCAAACGACGTCTGGCGCCTGCTAGAGTCAGCCCTTCATGAAAAGTTAATTGCTTTATGCGAAGAACGCGATCAACATCGGAACGACGATAAACACGAGACCCGCTTCCTTTTGCCTTACCAAGATCGGCAAATTCTTGCTCCCACGATCGCAAGACATAGGGTTTAATTCCAACGATCTGACACACCTCTGAAGATCTAAAAGAAGGGCGCCTGGGAATTTTGATTGATTCACTGCCGTCCACTGTCGAAGCCTCGGAGTTCAGTATAGCATGCAGACATACGCTACTTTTGACGCCGCCTCACATGCAAACGAATCGGTGAACCCTCGTAGCCGAAGGCATCCCGGAGTCTATTTGTCAGAAAGCGAACATAGGAAAAATGAAAGCTGGTAGCAACATTGGTGAAGCAGACAAAGGTCGGTGGAGCCACGGCCGATTGAACCGAGTAGAGTATCCGGACCTCTCTTCGATTAGGACTCACCGGAGGATGGGCCGCAGTCACTTTCTGAAAAAATCTGTTAAGTTCGCCTGTTGGTATGCGGTGTTGCCTAGCCTCGGATACCTTGTCAATGGCCTCAAGCAGTCTCGGCACACGCTCACCCGTCAGCGCTGAAATATGTAAGAAGGGTGCGTACTCCATAAACTTCATCTTACGTTTAGCTAACTCATCGAACTCACGCACTCCCTCTTCACCAATCCCTTTCATAAGGTCCCATTTGTTCACAGCAATGATGACACCGCATCCAGCTTTATCAGCTGACCCGACAATGGCAGCGTCTTGGTCGGTAATCCCTTCTTGTGCATCAACAAGAAGCACCGCAACATCCGCCCGTTCAATAGCTCGTTTGGACACAACCACGCTAACCGACTCAATCTTGCCGCCCTTTGCGACCCGACCCGGTCGCCGAATGCCAGCGGTATCCACGATACGAAAATGCCGGCCACGCCAGACCAATAATTCGTCTACAGCATCACGAGTCGTACCCGGACGATCGCTGACCATAACCCGGTCCTCACGCAACAATCGATTCACCAGTGAGGATTTTCCGACATTCGGCCGACCGACAATCGCCACTGCGGTCTCCTTTAACTCCTCCGCTGTTTTAACTCCTGAGCTGCTAAGGGAGCGCCCGGATGGACGTTTGTTCTGAAGTAATCGGACCACGACATCTAGAAGATCGCCGGTTCCGGTTCCGTGCTCTGCGGACACTTCCGTGATCAAATCGAACCCTAATTGAAAAAACTCAAGACCTCGGTTTCGTGCACGCCGAACATCGAGCTTGTTAACCGCCAAAACCACTGGAACTCCGACCTTTCGCACTAAATCCGCCACTGCTTGGTCGGGTGGCACCAGCCCTTCCCGTGCATCCACGACAAAAACAATCACATCGGCAGAATCAATCCCAAGCTGTCCCCGCTCGAGCACTTTGAGCTCTAGCGGATCATCACTCGCACCGAAGATCCCACCAGAATCAACTAGGCGAAAGCTGACCCCACACCATTCTGCATCCTCGGCCACTAGGTCTCTGGTGGTCCCTGGTGTCATCGTCACAATCGCCTTTCGCGACCTTGTAATCCGGTTAAAAAGAGTAGATTTACCAACGTTCGGTCGGCCAGCGATTACGACTGAAGGAAGAGCTCCTCTCCGTTTAGTTGCCATGGCAATAGTGGTTAAGAGTAAGAACAGTTAGGTCTTTACTTGACAGTGTAAGTCACCATATTTATGATAGTTACACACTGTAGTGAGTTCATAAGTCATGATTAAAGTAGACATAGTAAACAGGGTTTCATCGACTGCAGGGATTACCAAAGTAAAGGCCGAAGTTGCAGTTGACGCCGTATTTGAAGCAATGCGTCGGTCGATGCGACGAGGGGAAAGAATCGAACTCCGCGGCTTCGGGGTCTTCCAAGTGAAGCCTCGTAAACGCGGTATCGGGAGAAACCCTCGTACGGGCAAGGAAGTTCGAATTCCCCCGGGCCGAACCATCCGATTCAAACCGGGCAAGGACCTACAGAACATCGGCGTCTTACCGCCGGCACCCACGTCTTGACCTCCGCTTGGGATGATTCCCCCGCTCCACTAGACTCCTCTACTAATTCAGGCGGAGAGACAGAATCGCCGTTCAATACCACTGCTACCGAGCAAGGTCAGGGAGGACAGCCTCGCCCCTATCTCCACCTGCTCCTATTTCTCCTCACATTTGCTACGACCACTCTAGTCGGGGGCTGTCATTACCAGGCCTTCGTCTCAGATTTTGGGGTCCTGGAATTAGACCCCAGTTCTCTACTGCACCCTCAGGGACTCTGGTACAGTATGACGATTCTCTCAATTCTAGGCGCCCACGAATTTGGCCATTACCTGACCTGCCGATACTACGGGGTTAGCGCCTCATTACCCTACTTTATCCCAGCACCGATTTTACTTACTGGGACCCTCGGTGCTTTCATACGAATTCGTGGACCAATCAAAACCAAACCGATCCTCTTTGACATTGGTGTCGCTGGGCCTTTAGCTGGTTTTGTCGTGGCCGTGCCCACACTGGTCGTTGGCCTAGGTCTCTCCCGCCTGACACCCTTACCTCCTGATTTCTCTGGCCTTTCCTTAGGCGAACCACTTCTGTTCCAATTCGCCTCATGGCTAATTTTTGGCACCGTGCCAGAGGGCTACTCTGTAAATCTCCATCCAATGGCCTTCGCCGCATGGTTNGGATTACTCGCGACTGCTCTCAACCTCTTTCCGATCGGTCAACTGGATGGTGGCCACCTTACTTACGCGGTATTCGGAAAGCGATCTACGCTCATCACACTCAGCATGCTCTGTATCACGGTCCTACTAACCTTCTGGTCTAGGAGTTGGGTCGTCTGGACCATCTTGCTTACTGTGATGCTGATTGCCTTCGGCCCGCGCCATCCTCCTACACTTGACGAGGACTTGCCGCTCGATCGGAGAAGGCGTGCTGTCGCGTTCGCAGCCTTGCTCATACTTATCCTCTGCTTTACACCAACACCACTTGAACCATTGGACCTTATTGAGCAGCCATGATTCACAATCGTAACTAAAAACACGCGCACTCTACTCATCCAACAGACACTGGGTCAACATCGACACTAATTCGCCGGCGAATCCGAGGGAGTTGGTTGAGTGCNGCCTCAACGACCTCACCTAGCCGAGTCCGATGATCTCCTTTCGCAAGGATTTGCACGCGATGTTGCCCTTTTAATCGACCGAGAGGTGCAGGAGCAGGTCCAAGAATCCATCCTGCGTGACCTCGGTGCTGAAGTGCCTCCACAAGCTTAAACCCATCACGCATTGCTGCAGCCTCACTAGGACCTCTCACGATAAGATTAATCAATCCTAGAGTTGGGGGATAGCGCATCGCTTCACGAAATCGAAGTTCCTCCCGATAAAACTCTTCGTAGTTCTGCAAGCATGCATGTCGGATGCTGTAATGAGTTGGATTTATTGTCTGCACAATCGTTTCACCGGGTCGAGATCCTCGACCCGCCCGTCCTGCCACCTGCGTAAGTAATTGAAAAGTCCGCTCCCCCGCACGAAAATCAGCTACGCCCAACCCAACATCTGCCGACACCACTCCTACGAGGGTCACTTTAGGGAAATCGTGCCCCTTCGCAACCATCTGAGTGCCAACCAGTATGTCAATCTCGCCTCGTCCGAATCGTGTCAGCACTTCATCCGCGGCTCCCCGATGGGCCATGGTATCTCGATCCATACGGGAGACTCTGGCTTCAGGACAATGCTGGCGTACCTCAAGTTCGACTCGTTCAGTACCAAGTCCAGAGAATTCAAGATATTCACCTTGGCATATCAGACAACGAGTTGGCACCAATCGGGAATGNCCACAGTAGTGACAACGAACTCGCCCACTTGTTCGGTGTATCGTTAGCGACACGCTACAATTCGGGCACTCCGCTGTGCCACCGCATTCGCGGCAAAAGACNGATGCTGCAAATCCTCTTCGATTCAGTAAAATAATGACTTGCTCATGACGGTCCAGCCGATCGCGTATCCCGGTTGCTAATGCGCGGCTCAACACTACCTCTCCCCCTTGCTCGGCGAACTCCTCCTTCATATCAANAATTTGCATGNCTGGAAGCCCTTGGNCCGAGATTCTTGTCGTTAGGGTAATTAGCTCATACCGACCTCGAATCGCATGGTGATAACTCTCAAGTGACGGTGTCGCAGACCCAAGCACTACAAGAGCTCCGGCCTGCTTCGCCCTCATTATTGCCACATCACGGCCGTGATATCTTGGAGTCTCCCCCTGTTTATAGGAGCCGTCGTGTTCCTCATCCACAACAACCAGTCCAATATTGTCCATTGGGGTAAAAACAGCAGAGCGGGTGCCAACCACAAGATCCACTTCGCCCGCACGTATTCTGCACCATTGAGCATGACGCTCCCTAGCCGACAANCCNCTGTGCTGAATAGCCACGCTTGATCCAAAAAGACCACGAAATGCTCTAGCCGCAGCTGAGGTCAANCCGATTTCTGGAACGAGAATCAGCACCCGTCTTCCAGAACGCAATGCTGCCTTGGCGAGCCGAAGGTAAATCTCAGTTTTGCCACTTCCGGTGATGCCATGCAAAAGAGCGGTTTGAAATCGCTCCGTGGAAAGTAGGGACAAAAGGCGCGCCAACGCCGCTTCCTGTTCGGACGTCAGCTGAAACTCAGCCTTCGAAGCAACAGGGTCAGCAATCAATTCATCTCCAGCTACCGGCTTATTCGTTACCCTCACAAACTCCATGTCAGCCAAACGTTTGAGCGTGGACACTGAAACACCGCATTCATTGAGATCGCTCTGACTGAGCCCTTCGCCCACTTCCGTCAATGCATCGAGCGCAAGACGCTGTTTGGGACCGAGCCTCTTTGATGTTGTTGAACTCAGGTTGCCAGGGTCTGCGCAGGCATGGCTTCGTCCCTTGGCTGTCAAAGTGAAATGACGATACATCCGAGGTCCTAACCTCCTACCCTTCGGTAAACCTACCTCTAAGACCTGACCCGGACCACAGAGGTAATAGTCCGCCGCCCATAGAGCAAGGTCCAGGACAGCTTGAGGAAGAAACGGTTGATCGTCGACCTGTTTCAGAATGTCTTTGATCGCTCGGTCAGAAGCCAATTGAATCGGAACGTCATTCTGAATGACGTAACCAATCATTGTCCTTGGGCCTAGCGGGACAGAAACCCGTGACCCAATTGGGGGCATCGGCGACCCATCTGGAACGCTATACGTTAGAAGATTACGTAACGGTACCGGAACCGCCACCTGCACTAAACGAGGCACGGCTAAAGGATATCAATTACCTGAGCAAGACCAATATTTACGACTTGAGGCTACAGTCCTCTTTCAAGAAGACCACGGACCCTCTTCATATCTTCCCACACCTCTCGCTTACCTTTAGAGTTACGTAACAGGTAAGCAGGATGAAATGTAGGAATNAGAGTCGCGCCACGATATTCGTACTCACGTCCTCGCAGTTTGGAAATTGGCGCGTCACTTCCTAGAAGCGTTTTGGCCGCAAACGCACCCAAGGCTACGATAACCCTAGGTCGTATCACGTCAATCTGACGAAATAGAAACGGCTCGCATGTCTCNACCTCATCCTCTTCGGGATTTCGATTCTGTGGCGGNCGACACTTAATNACATTCGCAATGTAGACCGATTCTCTAGATTGTCCAATCGACTCAATAATCTTGGTCAGCAACTGCCCGGCCCGTCCTACGAAGGGGATTCCCTGCGTATCCTCGTCTCGGCCTGGAGCCTCGCCTACAAACATTAGTTCTGCACTGGGGTTTCCGACACCAAAGACAATCTGCTGGCGTCCTAACCCAGAGAGTTTACAGCGGGTGCATTCGCCCAAGTCCGACCGTATAGCTTCAAGATTCTCAGNACCTGTAAACGCACTACCCTCGGTTNCNACTTCGGAAGGCTTNTGACTTGCTTGAGCACCCCGACCCCTCCANGATGAATCTTTGCTCCATCCGGTTACACCAAGCTCGCCAAAGTACTTAAGATGAGCTGTTACGGTCTGCGGTTTCACTTAGCACTTTCTGAGGACCGTCAGCCTCTCGGCCCCGTAACAATTCCTCGACACGATTGAGAATCACTTCGGCAATCTCGTTCTTGGTTTGCAACGGCACGGGTGTTTCAACATCGTGAGATACAAGAGTAACTGCGTTTGTATCAACGCCAAAACCTGTATCTGGTTGGGACACATCGTTTGCAACGATTAGATCAACGTTCTTCGCTTTCAACTTTGCCCTAGCGTGCACGAGCATCTCTTCGGTTTCAGCAGCAAATCCGACAAGCACAGGCCTCGACTGCCCACCTCGCCAACCTCCCAGGTCAGCCAAAATATCCAATGTCCGGGTAAGCTTTATCGTCTCAATGTGCTCATCTTTACAAAGCTTTTGACTCCGTGGACCACTGGTCGGTGTATAGTCTGCAACCGCCGCGGCCAAAATCATTGCGTCCGCTTCCGTCTTACGTTCCATAACCGACTGGTGCATCTCCGAGGCTGACCTCACCTCAACAACCTCGACGCCTGAAGGCATCTCCAATGAGATGGGTCCGGCTACCAGAATAACTCTAGCTCCTCTGCGTGCTGCCGCTTGGGCCAAGGCTCGACCCATTCGTCCGGTCGAACGATTCCCCAAAAATCTTACCGGATCAAGATCCTCATAAGTTGGACCGGCAGTGATCAAAAGACATCGGCCAAGAAGCGAGCCGCGTGGGCGCAGGCTTTCTTCTACAGCACTGACGATACTTGAGGGCTCGGCAAGCCGACCAGGACCAGTCCACCCACAGGCCAAGTCACCCTCGGTCGGCTCAACGAAACGGACACCTCTTCCGCGGAGCACTTCCAGATTTCGCTCAACTGCAACATGACCCAACATATTAGAGTTCATTGCTGGCGCCATTAATATTGGCGCCCGGGTCACCAAATGCATAGAGGTGAGAAAGTCGTCCGCAATACCGTTTGCAAACTTACCGATGATATTCGCCGTAGCCGGAGCCACGACGAGTGAGTCAATCGCAGACGCCATCGATACATGCTCTACAGAAGCATTGAGACCAACTGTAAACTGGTCTGTAATGACATCTCTACGCGTGATCGCCTCAAAGGTAAGTGAGCCAATAAACCGTTCTGCCGAAGCTGTCATAATGACAGTTACTTCGTGGCCATTCTTTTGGAGCCCACGCGCCACCTCAACCGCTTTGTAGGCGGCAACGCTACCGGTTACTCCTAATGCAATAAAAGCCATACTCTACTTTAACTCGAATGTCGCAACTATGTCGTCCACATGGGACCCAGCTTCCGACGATATATCACCACTACCAGTTACTATGGCCCGTAAGCGACTGAGGGCTGTATCAAAATCGTCATTGATGATCACGTAGTCGTACTCATTAAATGCTTTCACTTCTTCCCGCGCCACGCTGAGGCGCTCCTGAATCTCCAGATCGCTATTCTGGCTCCGGGTTCGAAGGCGTGACTCAAGAACGGTAGGTGAAGGGGGAAGGATAAAAATGGTCGTGGCATTAGCCGATCTCAGACGAACTTGACGCGCGCCTTTAACATCAATAACCAGGGCTACATCAAGACCACCCGACACCTTCTCTTCTATATCCGCCTTCGACGTGCCGTATAGATTCCCAAAAACACTTGCCCATTCGAGAAATTGGTCACTATTGACCATCTTTTCAAAGGCTGCACGACTAACAAAACTATAATCCACGCCGCTCGTTTCACCCTGTCGAGGACTTCGCGCTGTATACGAACGAGATTTGACCACAGTTGGCACCGACTCGACCAAGCGCTCTACAAGACTTGTCTTACCAGTTCCAGACGGAGCAGAGATTACAAATAGTGAACCTTTACGCACGCTAAACCTTGCCTTGGACTCTATTCAACATTTTGCACCTGCTCACGAAGCCGCTCGAGCTCTGCCTTGGCTGAAACAATTAACTCAGACACCTCCAATCCTTCAGCCTTAGAACCGATAGTGTTAATCTCACGGTTCATCTCTTGAAGCAGAAAATCTAAACGCCTTCCGCAGGCCAGATTATCATCTACGATTGTCCGCCAATGAACCAGATGTCCCTTCAATCGAACAATCTCTTCATCAATGTCTGAACGAGCGACAAATTTTACAATTTCCTGGGCAACCACTCCCTGGTCCACCTCTATTTCGCCCACCAATTGATCAATGCGGTCGCTAAGTCGAACCTCTAGTACCCCCTTGGCCTGAGCAGCCGAGGTCTCGAGGTTCGCGATGAATTCACCGACTAAAACGCATCTTGAATCCAAATCAACGAGCAGATACTCTCCCTCGGTCGACCGCATAGTGATCAATTCATTTAGGGCTTGGGCCACAGCTTCGGTCACAACTTCTATAACGTCAGGCTGTGCAGCGACGTCGGTATCCGAAGTAGCTTCCTTAACGTCAAGAGCGTGGGGTAAATGCAGAAGGTCGCCAGCGGTCAAGTCACCAATTGAGAGCCCGCTCGCCCTCACCCGATCAAAGGCTTCACCTAGCCTCTTGACAAGTGCTTCGTTCACCTCGACCTCAAGGCCGCCTCGCTGAACAAATTGCGCACCTACATTCAACTCAACTCGTCCTCGAGTGAGTTGCTTCTGAACCTGTGCGCGTAGCCGAGCCTCTAAAGCTAGTAGTGAACTCGGGAGGCGAACGTGTAAGTCCAAATGTCGATGATTTACACTTCGCAGAGTCACACTCAGAGCTACCATGGGGTGCTCTATATCAACACTGGCAAAACCCGTCATCGACCTAATCATTTCTCTTAACTCCAAAGTCGGCATGCTCATTAGCCAAATAGCCAACTCCGCTCATTGAGTTTTCAACATTTTCGTATTCCGCTGGCTGTGGCTTCGGTCGATCAAAGATTTGCATGTCATAAAGTTTTCTATACACACCACCAGCACACTGCAGAAGGTCATCGTGTCGTCCCATCTCAACTACCTGCCCAGCATCTAATACAACAATGACATCAGCTCGTCGAATCGTTGACAATCTATGGGCAATTACGAACGACGTGCGATTCGAGAGTAGACGCGTGAACGCCTTCTGAACAAGATCCTCCGACTCACTATCGAGTGCCGAGGTAGCTTCATCAAGAATCAAAATAGGTGCGTTTGTAAGCAGGGCCCTAGCAATCGCAAGCCGTTGTCGTTGTCCACCTGATAATCTCTGGGCGCCTTCCCCTACTTGCGTTTCGTAACCATTCGACAGTTCACAAATGAACTCATGTGCATGCGCGATCCGAGAAGCTTCCTCAATCGCATCTTGTGGGGCGTCGCGAGAACCATAGGCAATATTCTGCGCAATCGTTCCGTCGAACAAGATTGTGTCCTGGGTAACCATTGCGATTTGCCCACGCAACGATCTCATTGTTCCATCACGAATATCCACGCCATCCAGTAAAATTGCGCCCTCGGTGACATCATAAAAGCGCGCTATCAGATTTACGAGGGTTGTCTTGCCCGATCCACTAAGACCGACAAACGCAATCATCTGGCCGGGCTGTACGGTAAGGTTGATATTTTGAAGTACCGATTTACTANCAGAACCTTCATAGGAAAACCCTACNTCCTTAAATGTAATGCTGTGCTGTAANTCAGCTANGGATTTCGCAGNCGGACGATCCACGACTTCTGTGTGCACATCAAGTATTTCAAATATCCGCTCAGCAGACACAGAAGCCTGCTGAAGGCCAGCAGTGACTCTACTAAGNTTCTTGACCGGGCCATACATCATAAACAGCGCGGCGATGAAAGAGGCGAACTCGCCAGAGGTTAGACGAAGGGCAACGATTTCACGGCTGCCGTACCAGAGAGCACCAGCCACGCAAACCCCGCCCAGGAGCTCCATAAGTGGTGGTAAGGCCGCAATGGAACCCATTACTTTCATATTCGTCCGAAACAAGTTTTCCGAAGCAACCTTGAACCTCCCAATCTCGCGTGATTCAGCACTGAACGCCTTAACGATTCGATGGCCACTAAATGCTTCAGTTGAAATGTGATGCAAATGTTCCAATTCTTCTTGGCTTCGACGAGTTGTTCGCCGAACTCGCTGCCCTAGCCGAATCAACGGATAAATGACTACGGGGGCACCAGTCAAACAGACCAGAGCCAATCCAGAATCTATGTAGAACAGCAGAGCCCCATAACCGACCAGCGCTAACGATTCCCGGAGTANATCCCCAACAGTTACCGACACGGCTAGCTGAATCTGATTCACATCGCTTGTGATGCGTGACACAAGCCGACCCGTCATGCGAGATGAAAAGAATCCGGCCGACTGATTGACAATATGACCAAAAAGTTGATTACGGACATTGCGAACTACCCGCTGACCAACTCCCGTCATCAGATACGTTGATAAGTATGAGCTCGCGCCCTTAAGAAGGTAGCAGCCAATCATCGTGCCAACCACAAAACCGAGTTGCTCACGATTAGGTAGAACTTCGTCGAAGATTGGCTTAATTAAATAAGCTAGGCCAGCGGAGGCCGCTCCAAACACACCCATAGCCAGTAGTGCCGCAAGTAACCGACTGCGGTAGGGCCATGCGTATTGCCATAGGCGTCGAACCGGTGTCACCCCNTATCTCCCGTCGCACCAAGGTGCCAACCAGTTTGATGCCACCGCCAAGCACTCTCGACAATCTCCTGGAGATCCGAATGTATCGGCNTCCAACCAAGCTCGTNCTGAATACGATCACTTGCAGCTAGAAGAGAACTCGGGTCACCAATGCGTGGCTGAGAAATTATGGTCGGAACCACGCGACCAGTCACCTTCTCGACCATTTGAATAACTTCCCGAACTGAATAAGCACTGCCTGTTCCAACGTTGTAAACACCTGAGTCGCCCCCGTCTTGAAGGCACCTAAGAACAAGGACGTGGGCATCCGCTAAATCTGTGACGTGAACGAAATCCCTCANACATGTTCCATCCGGCGTTGAATAGTTGTCNCCGAAGATCTCAAGCGGAGTCCCCCCTAGTACTGCGTCGAACGCTCGTGGTATCAGATGAGTTTCCGGGTCATGCGCTTCACCAAGGCGACCTTTCGGGTCGGCACCGCTAGCATTGAAATAGCGTAACTTACTGATCCTGAGTCCGTAAGCTCGCTCATAGTGAGGAAAAGCACGTTCAATTGCTAGCTTACTTTCTCCGTATGCATTCAGCGGCCTAGTTGGGTGATCCTCAAACATTGGTGAATAGTCTGGCTTCCCGTACACTGCAGCCGTGGATGAGAACACCATCGCTCGAACTCCCACATCTACCATTGCACTGAGAAGTGACAGCGTACCTTCAACATTGGCCCCGTAGTATGCAATAGGATTCGATACCGATTCCGCCACCGAAATGAGGGCTGCGAAATGCATCACGACCGACACTTTATAGCCCCTCAAGACATCCTTGAGCTTTTCACTGTCCCTGATATCACCATCAATAAACACACCACCTAGGACTGCCTCCCGATGTCCAGTAGAAAAGTTGTCATATACGACAACTTCATGTTCGGCCTCACGCAGAGCCACGCAAGCATGACTGCCGATATATCCCGCACCACCAACGACCAACACATTACTCACGATTGCCGACCAATAGAGACATAAACGAAGCCATGGTCCCGCATCTCTTCAGGAGAGAAAAGGTTCCTGCCGTCAAAGATCACTGGACTACGCATTAAGGAGCGCACCTTCTCAAAATCAAGTTCACGAAACTCATTCCATTCGGTTACGATCACCAGAGCATCTACCNCTTTTATCGCATCGTAACTCCGACTTACATACGACAGATTTGAACCAAATATACGCCGCGCGGCTTGCTCGGCCTGAGGATCGTATGCCTGCACTGTGGCACCCTCAGCCAACAACCGTTCAATTATCGGAACGGAGGGCGCCTCTCGCATATCGTCAGTACGCGGTTTGAATGCTAATCCCCACACACCGAAACTTTTACCACTGAGTGANCCGAAGTGCGCCCTAATCTTGTCGACGAATCGNACCCATTGGCCATCATTTACAGCCTCTACCGCTGCAAGCAACTTAGAATCGTAGCCGGTAGCACTNGCTGTCCTCTGCAAGGCCTTGACATCCTTAGGAAAACAACTGCCACCGTAGCCGACTCCAGGAAACAAAAACGCGGAACCGATACGAGGATCGGTCGCTATGGCCTGCCGGACGCTGTCAATGTTCGCACCGACCTGCTCAGCTACGTTTGCAATATCGTTCATGAATGACACTCGTGTCGCCAACATTGCATTTGCCGCATACTTTGCGAGCTCGGCACTTGCGTGATCCATGATAAGAATCGGAGCGCCGGTACGTGTGAGAGGCACATACAGCCTCTTCATAATCTCAGCACCTCGAGAATCTTCGGCTCCAACCACAACGCGAGCCGGTTTTAAGAAATCGTCGACTGCAGCACCTTGCTTTAGAAACTCAGGGTTATTAACAACGCTAAACGGGTGCTTAGTTTCCTGTTCGATTATCTCTCGGACTCGCATAGCGGTACCGACAGGGACCGTACTCTTTATCACCACTACGGTAAATCCTGATATCGCACGAGCAATATCACGGGAAGCTGTGAACACCTGGTCGATGTCCGCATTCCCACTCGCGCTTTCTGGAGTGCTAACTGCGATGAAAACGACGTCTGATCGACGAACCGCTTTGGTAAGCTCTAGGGTAAAACTTAGACGCTTCTCCGATCGATTTCGCTTCACCAGCTCCTCAAGGCCAGGCTCGAATATTGGAATCCTTCCTCGTTGAAGAGCGCGAACTTTCTCCGGGTCGATGTCAACGCACACAACATCGTTGCCGTGTTCGGCAAGGCCAGCACCTACAACTAGACCCACGTAGCCTGTGCCAACCACTGTNATCTTCATTCGAACAGCCTCCGTNNNCTGACTACCACTCGAAACAGTCGGTCGCTCANCCCAANCGACAAAGAATCAACGGTAACATTGGCTNCNGANCCAGTCAAGCTATTGATTAATAAGGGGTTGCGNACTTCTAAGGCCTTTTGTCNTAGAGGTGTCTCTGCTATCATCGGTAACCGTCNNGGACCACCNGGAGGTTNGCTCTCCTNANCNAAGTAAGGTTCAGGACCTCAAGCAGTCCAACGTGCGCATCCTCATCGACTATCGCCCTGCANTACACCAGCCTACTGGCGTTGGTGAACACACTCNCAACCTTTCGCNGGCAATCGCTNCAGAGGGTTCCTNTAGAGATGTGTCGGTAACTATTTTTTCAAGCTCNTTGCGTCATCGGCTNCNACCANAAACNGTNGACAATGCGNACGTGGTTGATCGNCGNATTCCAGTTCGTTGCCTTAACTGGCTNTGGCANAACGTAGAGTGGCCANCNATCGAACTTCTNGCAGGACANTACGANGTGGTCCATTCACCGCATCCNCTCATGATTCCCTCAAGGCNNGCGGCGTGTTTCGTCACCATCCACGANCTTTACTTNCTTAANCATCCTGACCACACATCAGCTGAGATACGCTCCGATTATCCTGCTTTAGCTGAACAACACGCTANGCGNGCAGATGGCGTAATAGTGCCTTCCCGATACACAGCGTCGCTCGTAAACAAACAATTAGGTATTCCGATGAAGCGAATTGTCCTTTGCGCCAATGGTGCCCCAACCTGGACGCCACGTAGTGCACCAGCGTATAAGGGACATATTCTCTTCGTTGGATCGATCGAGCCGCGAAAGAACGTCCCTACACTATTGCGAGCTTACCGCTCGCTCATTAACCATCGCGCCGACACTCCAGAACTCGTTCTAGCTGGCCAGCTTTCACCGACTGGATTAGAGGAGCTCAAAGAACTTGAGGCATCGCCACTTGATAACAAGGTTCGAGTTTTAGGCTACGTCTCTCGGGACCAATGCTATAAGCTCTATCGCCGTGCCAGCATGGTGGTACTACCATCGCTGGATGAAGGCTTCGGTCTTCCTGCTCTCGAAGCAATGACCGTGGGGGTCCCAGTGGTGGCCGCTAACCGAGGCGCCTTACCAGAGACGGTTGGCGATGCTGGCACTCTTGTTGACCCTGAGGACGAAAATGCAATCGAAACTTCCATGGCCCGAATCCTGGATGATCGGCAATACGCTGATAGGAGCATTGCCCGTGGCCTCATTCAAGCGCAGGCATATAATTGGAATAAGTCGGCGCGCATCCTTCTTACTGCGTATGAGAATGCGGTTCGCCACCGTCGAGGATTATGAGGCTTACCGCCGCCTCAGCTAATGCACATAGGAATCGACGCTCGTGAGTTACTTGGATATACGACCGGAATCGGACGCTATTTAGCAAATCTGTGTCAGAAGTGGTCAAGCTCAACTCGAGCAAAATCACATAGATTCACCCTTTATTTCCCCAAGAAACCAGAAACTGGAAATCAACTTCTTCCGCTTCTGTCTGCAAATAATAATCAATTTAAAACCCAAGTTATTCCTGGTTCCACAGGGAGCTGGTGGGAGCAAGTAACCCTTCCGTCTGCCGTCAACTCAGCAAACCCAGACGTGTTCTTTTCACCAGCTTATTCTGCTCCGCTCAGAGTTAAGTGTCCCATAGTAGTGACTATCCCAGACGTGTCATTTGTTGCACGTCCGGAGTGGTTTAGATGGAAGGAAGGCCTCCGCCGCCGCTACCTTGCAAGTCGTGCGGTCTCCCGTGCTGACAGAATATTGACCATATCCGACTTCTCAAAAAGTGAAATCGTTAACTGGTTCAATATTCAACCGGAACTGATAACCGTGATCCCATTGGCTGCAGATGACTGCTTGGCCTCGGCCAGCTCTCCAGAAGACCAAGAACCATTGATACTATTTGTCGGCTCGATCTTTACTCGTCGCCACTTGCCCTGGCTTCTTTCTGCATTCGCTCGGGTGTTGACACGGGCACCTGAGGCCAGGCTTGCAGTGATCGGAAGCAACCGAACCTACCCGTTCGAACATCTCGGACAGCTTAGCAAGGGTCTTGGAATTGACGACCGAGTGTCTATCAATGGTTGGGTGGATGACAAACGCCTTACCAGTTATTACGGCCGAGCGCGTGTATTCGCCTTTCTTTCGGAATACGAAGGCTTCGGCCTTCCACCACTTGAAGCCTTAGCGGCCGGTCAATCGTTGGTCGTCCTCGATACGCAAGTGGCTAGAGAAGTCTACGGTGAGGCCGCAATTTACGCAGTCCCAGGGGATCTCGACAGTATCGCCAATGCAATCATCACAGGCCTAAATAGAACACCCCGAGCAGTCGATCATGTAATTGATCGCTATTCTTGGAGACGTACGGCTGAACTCACCCTCGACGTCATCGAAAGTGCGGCATATGAGTGCGCTTGACATCATCATCGTTAGTTTTAACGCTGCAAATGACCTGGACCGGTGCTTACTCTCATTGCACGCCCATCCACCATCAGGCCCACACGAGGTTATTGTCGTGGACAATGCCTCAAGTGATACCAATGTGGTTTCTGTGTTCAAAAAATGGCCAAAAGTTCGAGTTGTTCCATTACTAGACAATGTTGGCTTCGCTGAAGGCTGTAACGTCGGATTCGCTCACACTAAAGCACTGCTCGTATTACTCCTGAACCCCGATACTGTAGTGCCTGAAGGTGCGCTTGACCGTCTAGTCGATGCCCTTATGAGCGATGATGAGTGCGCTGTCGCTGGACCTCGCCTCGTGGATGGCGCAGGTTCCGTTGAGTTGTCATGGGGCCCGATGCTCGGACCTTTTAACCAAATCAAACAAAAATTATTCACCTGGTTATACAGTCACGGATTTCCACCTGTGTCCTCTCTCATTAGGAATCGAGCGACCCAAGTTCATTTTCCTGATTGGGTTAGCGGAGCCTGCCTGCTCGTACGCAGAGTCGATGCCGAAGCAGTTGGCTTTTTTGATAAACGTTTTTTTATGTATATAGAAGACGTAGATTTTTGCGCAGCAATCCGTTCTCGGAAACGCCGGATCCTCTTTACTCCAGCTTCTGAAGTTCAACACATACGCGGTCAGTCGGTTGCTACAGTGCCAAAAGCTACCGCTTTAGCCTACCGGCAAAGCCAGTTAGCTTTCTACGACAAACATCATCCGTTTTGGGCGCCACTTTTGAGATCTTACCTTCGTTTTTGCCAGCGTATCTGACGGCCTCAAGACCACCCGCGCTTAGAGAGCCTTACTGGTCGCTTTGATACACTTATCCGGATAAGGAATGTGGCCTTGCGTATCGCTATTGACGTTAGAAAGTTACACGACTATGGAATAGGAACCTACGTCAGGAACCTAGTAACACATCTCCATCGGCTCGATTCCACGACTGAATATATATTGTTGTGCAAACCAGACGATCAAACCTTTGCATCTAACCTCGGGGAAAACTTTCGATTAGTTTCACAACCTGCAGGTCCATACTCAGTCAGCGAACAGATACGCATCCCACTCCAACTTCGGCGGGAAGGTGTTAATCTTTTTCACGCTCCGCACTACACATTACCTGCGCTGACCCCTTGCCGGTCCATCGTAACAATTCATGATTGCATTCACCTTAGATTTCCTCAGTATCTACCTAGCCGAATCGCTCATGGATACGCTCGGGCCGCACTTTGGACGGCCACCCACCGATCCGATCGAGTCCTTACAGTTTCAGAAGCCTCCAAACTAGACATCCTTAATTTTTTTGACATCCCGGCCGATAAAATAACTGTAATACCAAATGCGATCGATGACTGCTTCTTTGTTCCGCCACCCGATGAAAACGTAGAACGGATCAGAGAACGTTACCAGCTACAAGCACCATTTCTACTGTATGTAGGTAATGTACATCCACATAAGAACCTAGAACGACTACTCGATGCATTCTATAAGGTTCGCTCCTTTGGACATGACGACCTTACCCTGTTAATTATTGGCGACGACATTACTCGCTACGCAAAGTTACGACGAGCCGTGCATCGATATCAACTACATCGTTCTGTTCGATTTCTCGGCTTCGTGCCCAATGAAACACTTAGGGTCCTATATCACCTCGCGCGAGCATTTGTTTTCCCTTCACTATATGAAGGTTTTGGATTACCGCCCCTCGAAGCAATGGCCAGCGGGACTGCAGTTGTTACGTCCAACGTTTCCTCTCTCCCAGAAGTCACCGGAGACGCCGCAGTTCTAGTTGATCCGCAAAGTCCAGATGAAATCGCTAGCGGGATTTGCCGTGTCCTAGAAGACGATGTCTTCAGGGAACAGCTGGTAGCCAAGGGCCTGGCACGCGCCAAGCAGTTTTCCTGGGATCGATCAATTAAACGCATTTTAGAAATTTATCGTGAAACCTCACATTCCGACAATCGCTCCTCCAGTAAACCAGGTATAGCCAATGCCTGAGTTCAGTCGGGCACCACTACACCGGGGGGGCCGAGTCGCTCTTGTTCACGATTGGTTGACCGGCATGCGCGGTGGGGAACGCGCTCTTGAAGGACTGTGCCGTCTGTATCCTAATGCTGAACTCTTTACCTTGCTTCATCATCCTGGGACAGTCTCATCATTTCTCGAACAACGACAGCCTCACGTATCATTTGTTCAACAAATACCATTCAGCAGACGACTTTATCGTCATTACCTGCCAATCTTTCCAATGGCCGTCGAACAGTTCGACTTCGATTGCTTCGACCTCATAATCAGCACTAGCCATTGCGTGGCCAAGTCAATCGTAAAACCCGGTCGGGCCCGCCATCTTTGCTACTGCTTCACGCCGATGCGCTACGCTTGGGATCAGTTCGAAGTTTATTTCGGGGTTGAACGAATCGGACCAGTCGCGAATGCTCTCGCGCGGCCGGTATTCCGCCAACTAGCTCGATGGGATGCAGGTACCGCCGGCCGAGTTGATCGTTATGTCGCAATTTCCAACCATGTTGCAGGTCGGATCCAGCGTTACTATAATCGGCCCGCGGCAGTGGTGTATCCACCGGTCGACACGGTATTTTTTCATCCGGCTCCCACGGAAGCGAGCCCAGTAGCCCTAATTGTGTCGGCACTTGTACCGTATAAGCGAATAGATCTTGCCATCGAAGCGTGTCGCCTTGCCAGCATTCCGCTTCGCATTATTGGTGTTGGACCTGAAATGAAACGACTCCGCAAACTCGCCGGTCCCGAGGTTAAGTTCTTTGGGAGCCTAAACGATGAAGCGGTGCGTGAGCAGTACCGCCAAGCCCANGTATTTCTCCTTCCAGGTGAAGANGAGTTTGGTATCGCACCCTTGGAAGCTCAAGCGTGTGGATGCCCTGTTATCGCACTGAATCGTGGAGGTGCCCAAGAGACCGTCATCAACGAAGTAACCGGTCTTCTTGTTGACGAGTGCGCACCAGCAGCTTTCGCAAGCGCGCTTGGCAATGCTCGGATATCAAAGTTTGACAAATCAGCGATCAGGACTCATGCCTTGAGATTTTCGGAGGAGCATTTCCTCTCAAATATCAGTGAGGCTGTATCAGACATGCTCGCACCTCTCGAGGACGAGGCGCAATGGTAACGAACCGAGCTAAGCTTCTTGTCGCCCTGCACGTTGTATCTGACGCACTATTGGGGATGGCGGCCTTCATGTTGGCCTACGTTATCCGCTTCGAAACCGATTTAATCCCTGTAACGCGCGGTTATCCACCCTTTGCACAATATCTTAGCGTTCTTCCGTTAGTGGCTCTAATTGTCCCTGTCGCGTTCCAAGTTCACGGAATGTACAGACTCCGACGTCACCGATCCCGCCTTGATGATTTTTTTGGTGTCTTAGTTGGTAATGTAATCGCAGTCGTCTTGGGTATCGTAACGACCCTGTATATTCAGACTTACCTCCTACCGCCTGAACTNAAAGAGCGAGGTTTATACGAGGTCTCCCAACTGGTCTGGGTGTTGTTTCTTTTTGTAAACACCGTCGCTTCGTATAGTCTTCGCGAATTCGTTCGGACTGTCTTTGAGCGACGCTGGCGAGCTGGTATTGGGCTCAAGCGTGTTCTGATCGCAGGCAGCNCTGACCTGGGTCGTCTCTTAGCCGACAAGTGTCTGCAACACCGTGAAATCGGATATCAAGTGATCGGTTTCGTTGATGATCGCGCTATCGATGATCGTCTTGGATACCGAGGACTTCCTCTCCTTGGGGCCCTCAATGAGACCAGTAACATCCTCATCAGCGAGCAAGTAGACTTGCTTTACATCACTCTCCCTCTTGAGAAACACGTTCAGATGCTGTCGCTCATTGAGGACGCCAGCCGGGAATGCGTGGAGGTAAAAGTCGTTCCAGACCTGTTTCAATTTATCGCACTTCGTGCTGGTTTAGAAGATTTCGATGGAATGCCAATCATCAGCGTGAACGACGTGCCCCTGCACGGCATTAATACCGCTTTCAAGCGAGTAATCGACNTAGGTCTGTCGGTAACAGCCCTCTTGACCTTCTCGGTTCCCATGGCGGTTATTGGCCTGCTTGTCCGCTACGCATCCCCAGGACCGATTATCTATCGACAGGAACGAATGGGGCTAGATGGTCGTTCGTTCACGGTGTACAAGTTTCGCTCCATGCAACACGAGGCTGAGGGAGAAACTGGGCCAGTCTGGTCGCGAGATAATGATCCACGCCGTACACCTATAGGCGCCTGGCTTCGTCGCTTCTATCTCGATGAGCTCCCACAGCTCTGGAATGTACTTCGTGGCGATATGTCTTTAGTCGGCCCACGACCTGAGCGACCGTACTTTGTGAAACAGTTTAAACATCGATATCCGCAGTATATGCTTCGTCATAAGGTTAAGGCTGGTATTACGGGGTGGGCCCAAGTGAATGGATGGCGCGGCGACACTTCAATTGAGAAGCGCATTGAGTTTGACCTGCACTACATAGAGAATTGGTCCGTAAGTCTAGACCTCAAGATCTTATGGCTAACCATTGTGAGAGGCCTTTTTCATTTACGCGCATATTGATTACTTCACACTTTCTCCTATGGCTGCACGTACTATAGTTACTGGAATTGCTGGATTCATTGGATCTCATTTAGCAGATCGTCTCTTAGGCCAAGGGCATAACGTAGTTGGCTTAGATAACCTGTTAACTGGAAGTGCAGACAACATAAAGCATCTGGACAATCAAAGATTCAAATTCATCAACCACGATGTGACAGAGCATATTTCAATTGATGGCCAGGTAGACTTTGTGCTGCACTGGGCTAGCCCAGCCAGCCCAACTGACTATCTNGAATGGCCGATTCCAACGCTGAAGGTCGGCGCACTCGGNACCCATAAAGCCTTGGGACTTGCGAAAGCAAAGGGAGCAACATTCGTACTTGCCTCTACTTCAGAAGTCTATGGCGACCCTCTTGAACATCCACANTCTGAGTCGTACTGGGGTAACGTGAATCCGATCGGTCCTCGAGGAGTCTATGACGAGGCGAAACGATTTGCGGAAGCAATCACCGTTGCCTACCATCGGTATCATGGGGTTAATACGAAAATCGCCAGAATATTTAACACCTATGGTCCACGAATGCGCGTTAACGATGGTCGGGCTATTCCCACTTTTATTGCACAGGCGCTCGCCGGAAAGGATCTAACAGTATTCGGTAACGGCAATCAGACTAGAAGTTTCTGCTTCATAAGTGACCTCGTGGATGGAATCCTACGGCTAATGGAATCGAACACCAACGACCCAGTCAATTTAGGTAATCCAAAAGAGATGACAATCAACGAGATCGCGCAACAGATCGTTACGATGACCGGTTCGCGNAGCAAAATCATCCATCAACNGCTCCCCATTGATGATCCCAAGGTGCGCCAACCTGACATCGCAAGAGCCAGAGAGATTTTAGAATGGGAGCCTCGCGTTAACCTTCACGAAGGCCTTAGTCGAACGATTGAGTATTTAAAACAGAGAATCGCTAAATCTTCACACTAAACTGATCTTGAGTTATTACTATCAGCGACGATTGACGACTCTTGCAGCGTGTGCAATGTAGTGTAAACCGGAAACAAGAGCAATCAAGAGCGACGCATATATACACACGTCAACAGCTACCGACTCTTGTTCAAGGTAATTGAAAGTCATGACGACAACAGTTGTCACCACATAGGTTCCTGTGGCCAGCTTGCCGAACACTGACGGGAGAAATGTCCGAGGGCCAACGGCCAAATTAACGATCGCGACTGTAAGCACAATAATCACATCACGGCTAATTACCACCACCGTTAACCAAATTGGCAATTTATTCGTTAGGTTAAGTTCTGGAAGCGTTAGAACAACGAAGGCGGTTAATAAGAGAAGCTTGTCTGCAGCTGGATCTAACCATTCGCCAACCTTTGTCCGTTCATTCGACCAACGAGCAATAACACCATCCAGCATATCTGTCACACCAGCGACAACAAATGTGACGAGCGCCCATCCCAAGAAGTGGTAGGCCGTTAAAATCACAAATGCTGGGATTAGAAGCATCCGTAATAGCGTAAGTTGGTTTGCTAATGTTATTACGGCCATAACGTTCACTTCTCAGAAGCTAGCAATCTTTCAAGTTGGTCCACCGCTGCTAAAGCTTCACGACCGCTAACAGAAACGGTTAAGCCAAAGCGATTACCCTCGAGAACAGGTAAGACCTCGGCGGCTACCGCCATCGATGCAGACCCGTGCAGTAAATGCTGCGGGTCGACATCGGTAAATTGTGGTCGAACTGTTTGCCAGCCTGCACCACTGCTTGGATCTCGCCTAGCAATCAGTGTCAACACTCGACTTACAACCTGAGCAAGCCCGCCACGATCCACATGATTTTCTGGCTGAAAAGTATGGTTTGAAAACACCTCCATGACTCCTGCCTCAACTACGAGAAGAATCCATTGATAAGCCCAGTGAGTTCGTGTGTCGGTAGTAAGCACTGTTGCGTTTTGTTCAGAATCTGACAGAAGTCGACCAAGATTTACGCCGATTATCGAAGCTAAATCTGCACGAGTTATCCGGACCTTAGTCGGAATGGCACGATACTCTGGAGGTAAACGTAAAGCAGTTAGTCGACCTGAGACGCGGTCAAGATTCTCACGCCGGTCCGGTGTTGGATCGATGCGTGCCGCCTGTGAAAACACGGTCTCTGCGCCCTCAAGATCACCGAGAGATTCCAGAATTTCTCCCTGAAGCGTTAAGCCTTCAGGATCACTTGGCTCAAGTTCATTCGCTCTCATAACATGCTCAAGTGCCCGCCCAAGATCGCCAAGCCGGTGTTCGATAAACGCTAACCCTCGGTAAACAACTCCACTGTTAGGGGCAATAGTCAGGGCCTCCTCATAAGCCTGTCGTGCTTCCCCATAGCGCTCTGCCTGTTCCGCGGCTCGAGCTATCTCGATAGCAATGCGAACGCTACGAAAGCGAAGAATCTCAATCCTTCGGCGAACGTCTGAAAGATTAGAATCCGCGACTAGTGCCGATTCATATGCCGACATCGCCTCTGCCTCTCTCCCCGAGGCTAGTAGCGCCTCTCCTCGACCAACCCAAGCAGGAGCATACCCGGGTGCGTCCTCCAATACAGAACCGAATCGCTCTAACGCATCATCCAATCGTCTCGCAGCAATGTCTACATAGCCGAGGCCCGTTTCGGCCGGATAGAACATTTCGTTCGCCGAAAGCACCTCCGAAAACCCAGTAGTTGCCGAAAGTAGGTCACCAGCCTGCAGTCTCCGCCAGGCCTCGATGTGCTCGCTTACAACAGGAGCATTAACCATCGAGTCAGGGACCTTTGGAAATAAGAAGTTAGGAAATTGGGATACCCCAGGTGCTATCGGTGTCGGAGTTGGAGCACACCCAACCGTCCACATTATGCCTACAAACAGTAGGACAAAGAGTCGATCGGACGAAAATAGTTTCCCTCTCATAACGTTCTAATTAAACAACACTTGGTTGGTTTAGGCTGTCCGTCCCGTTTCACAATAATGAGCATCAGCAGCTGTCTGCCTAAGACCCTTCTCGATCAGCTCCAAGGCAATTGAACGACTTGCCGGCTCAATGGCCGAAAGACACACGGACCCAGGCTCACGTAAAAGGATTCGGCGACACTCCTCCCTACTGATTAGATCGCTCTTATTCCAGACGACAACGCAAGGTACCGTGTCGGCTCCGATCTCAGCAAGTACACGTTGGACCGCCCTAACATGCTCATCTCTCACTGGACTTGACGAGTCACAAATCTGCACAACAAGGTCAGCATCTGCCACTTCCTCCAATGTAGCCCGAAAGGCCGCCACCAAGGTGTGCGGAAGCCGATCAAGAAATCCTACGGTATCAGAGCACAGCACCGTTCTTTTATCAGAAAGGCGAAGCCGTCGAACTAACGGATCCAACGTTACAAATAACGCATCCGAAGCCACTGCGTCATCTCCCGTCAGCCGATTAAACAGCGTAGTCTTACCAGCATTGGTATAACCAACAAGTGCTACCGTAGGTAATTGCCGTTTAGTGCGTCTTGCACGAAGTTGGGCACGACGCTTTCTCACGCGTTCAATGTGACGCTTAACTGTTGACAAACGCCGGTGAATTCGCCGACGGTCCGTTTCGAGTTTCGTCTCACCAGGACCTCGGGTTCCAATCCCCCCTCCGAGACGTGACAACGTCCGCCCGAGGCCAACAAGTCTAGGGAGTAAATATCGTAGTTGTGCCAGTTCAACCTGAAGTTTGCCCTCACTGCTACGGGCGCGACGAGCGAAAATGTCTAGAATTAATTGGGTCCGATCGATGACACCACATTGGACAATCTCTTCAAGATTTCCTCGTTGAATCGGTGACAGTTCACTATCTGCAATCACAACGTTGATCTCATGCTCATCACAAGTCCTTGCTAATTCCTTAACCTTGCCTAATCCAAGGAAAGTCCCTGGGTGTGGGCTACGGCGTTCCTGCAGAATTCGAAACACTGGAATAGCACCTGCTGTTTGGGTAAGACGAGCCAACTCTTCAAGTGACGATTCGGTTGAATCCCGATCGCCGGCAGTCAGTCCAATCAGGGCCGCTCGCTGAGATTTTGAAGGTGTCACTGATGATTGGAAAGCGCGCTCAGACTCTCGCCGCATCACTGAAGCGATTCTAACACGCGATTCCAGGGAACTGCCCCGTCTCGAATCAATATCGGCGTTGCATAACGAACATCAACGATTGTTGAAGGTGCACCACCCACAAGATTTCCCACGTCAACAATCAAGTCAACACCATCTCGAATCTCTTGAGTTAAATCTTCTATTCGACTTACCGCAATGTCGCCAGACACGTTAGCGCTCGTTGCCGTAACTGGATGGCCTACTTCACTTACAACTTCCCTCGTGAAGTCCTGATCGGGAACTCGAACAGCGACGGAGCCGTCAGCGGCCTTACACGGGTCCCCAAGAGCAGTGAGCGCTGGCACAATCAAAGTTAAAGGGCCAGGCCAGAAAGTCGAAGCTAGGCGTTCTCCGAGCTGAGAAAGAGCTCCAACCTGTTCGCTCACCTGTTGCACGTTCGCCGCAATAAGCGGTAACGGCTGGTGGGTCGATCTACTCTTGATTGCATAAATCCGTTCCATTGCAGTTAAGTTCTTCGCATCTGCAACAAGGGCATACAAAGTATCTGTCGGACAAACGATGATTTGACCTTCCGACACTGCATTGGCAACTCGGTCAATAATGCCCGAGGCTAATTCGTCTGGACAAACGAGAACTTCTTTAGACATGCGATAATTCTCAAAAGACTCTCAAATGGTAATAAAACGTATTCGACGAAAGCCCAAAACACCGAGAGTGCCGCTCCCCCGTCAACGTGGAGGCCCTCATGAAAACCGCACCAAACGTCCTGGTCGTCGACGTAAATACCGAAAGGGGCTTGGCGACGACGAATAACGACTACACCTTAGCCGGCTTCAGATCTCTCATGGCCACTATTCTGCGAAAACTGGAACTTCCGATAACGCCCAATGCCACTAGCAGTAATGCATCAACAAGAAAGACGCTGCGTAGACTAACACTTCCTAGTAAACCGCTTAGGACAGGACTGAGCGCTAACCCAACCATCGACGCACTTGACAAGACACCGAAACCAACACCTTGCGCATCGGAAGGGATCATCTGCCCCGCAATTGTGTAGGCGGCGGTGGAGCCGGTTCCGATCGCAAGGCCGAATAATGGCAATACTGCTACGAGCAACAGTACTTGCGTAGCACCAGACACACTAACAGCAACGCCGGTAGCCACGAAAATGCTTGCGAGAATCACGGTGCCCGGTGAATAACGTTCAAGCAGCCGACTGCACAAATGGTTACCTACGGCCCCAGTTCCGGCAATTAGAGAAAAAAGAATTCCAGACCACAGGGGAACCTGCCCCATAGACACTCCAAGCGACGCCACGAACAGGGGCAAAACCGGGCCTAGGCTACGTTCAACATATTGCATTGTAAAGATTACGCCCATCATCAAAGCTAATCCTTTATATCTGATTACTTGGCGAACAGTCTTCGGCTCAACATCGTCAGATGGCCGAGGGAAAATGCGAGGCGGCTCACGATAAAGCGACAGCATTACCACCATGGCTACCACGTATAGGAACGCCGCCACGAGAAATGCTTGCCTTAAACCGAAGAGAGCGGCCACTAAACCACCTATTACCGGTCCTATTGCCGGACCGAGCCTTCGGGCCATTTGCACAAGACCAATTGCACGAGCCATCCGGTCGGCCGGT
>PAWT01000010.1 GCA_002714165.1 Acidobacteriota bacterium | reverse complement strand
GCAAACGTTTTTTAACACTTACTGTGAAGCTCTTTGTCAGGCCGTGGGTTCGGTTGATGCCTTGGTTGCTTGGGCCGATGATCATACGGCCGTCATTGACGCGAATCCCGCAGGGTGGTGCGCTATCGAACTTGCCATGCTTGAGTTCTTCGCGAAGCGGGAAGGAGTGACCGTTGAGCAATTGGTGGCTGCGGTCCCTACCACCGGCACCTTCCGTTATTCCGCGGTTGTGGGTGACAGCAAGCTAGACGTCTTTCAAGCGACCGTCGCCAGATACTGTGCGATGGGTTTCACCGATTTCAAGCTGAAGCTATCTGGTGACCCAGCTCAAGATCGTGCCAAGGTAGATACTTTACGTGATTTATCCGATGTCGAGAAACTCCGTGTTCGAGTCGACGCAAACAATCTGTGGAACGATGCGGAAAGCGCGGTGCGGCACCTTAACGATCTTCAGTTCTCGTTCGTTGGCATCGAGGAGCCTTTGTCCGCGAATGCACTCGATGGGATGCGCATGGTAGCGGCACAAACTGGCGTTCCGATTATCTTGGACGAGAGTCTTCTACGGGCCGACCAGATATCAGCACTTGCCGCTGACCCGGACTGTTGGATTATCAATATACGTGTTTCAAAGATGGGGGGACTCTTGCGTTCTCTTGCAGTTCTCGGAGCGGCTCATGCTGCAGGTATTTCGATTATCGTCGGCGCGCAAGTTGGTGAAACGAGTGTCCTTACGCGAGCTGGCCTTGTTGTCGCTCGGGCAGCCGCTGGTGGTCTTTTTGCACAGGAAGGGGCTTTCGGAACCCACCTACTTCAAACGGACGTTGCGCACCCTCCGTTAATGTTTGGTCCAGCCGGTGTTCTTGATGCCGATGCCTACGGACTATCTGGGAGGGTTGGGTGGGGTCTGACGCTTCGACCTGGCCAGGAGTTTACTACTTCACTATCAAGGGAATGAACTTATCCTTGCGTTGCTGATCCTTTCGGTCAGCCTACTGCACGTTCAACTGATGGTCGAGCTCGACGTGGACGGTTCCGAAGCCCCGGAGTCGGCGCGAGAATCGAGCATCGCTGATGATGACTCGATAGCCATTGGTTGTTGTTTCCACCTCGTAGGTGGGAAACCTGAGCCAGTGGCGGGTGCCTTGGATGTGGGGTGCTGTCAACGCAGCTTCGACGATTGCGTTGGTATCGCCGATCGCAATCGATGGGTCGTGGGGACGGATCGGATCGGTAGCCAGCCAGTCCACTCGCAGAAAATAGTAACGGTCAGCACCTTGTACCACGACGTCCCGTGCAAACGGGTTCGTGGGTACTGGTCCAGCCATAATCTTTCTAGCGGACAGACCTTCGTGAGCCAACCATTGCTGGACCTGGGTTCGAGCTAAGGTCGAGCCAAGGACCATGCCACCTGCATAAACGAGAATCGCCAACAAACTAGTTAGCGCAAGCCGACTAGTACACACCTGGGCTCCCCGCCAGACCCTGATGCCAACGAGGCAACCAAGGCCGAGCGACCAAGTGACTTTGGCGCCAATCGGCGTCAGTTCGTTGGTGAGTACAAGCACGCTACTTACACTAGCCGCAAGAATCCAGAGCGTGACGCTCGCTCTTGACCGAGTGTGTGCGAGCACTACCGCGCTGGCGGCCAGAAGCCAGACCCAGGGGTCAACGATGAAGAGCGCATCGCCGTAAAACCACCGGTCCTCGAAAGGCATCAAAAGACGGATGCCATAGGTATTCAACCAGTCGAGCGCGGGGTGACTTAGCACGCTGACATACGAAAGGAGAAGAAGAGAACGCACGGTCGTTGGTGGTGCGTGTCTTCGGAAGAACAGGCGCCGGGCACGGTCCAGCCCAACCATTAGGGATGTGAGAAGGAGTGGTAGCACAGTGATTGCGAGTATGCCGTGGGTCCAACCGCGCCTGAGGTGCAACGACGTGTCACGATCCAAAAACAGTGCGACGGCATCAATGTCCGGCGCGTTAGCACCGAGTATGAGTGTCACTGCGGCTAAGGGTGTCAGGTGCTTGAGCCGAGTTTCAGCTAGGCTGGCCCCGATGAGTGTGTGCGCGATTGGGTCCATAGGCTACTAGAGAGGTTAGGGGTATGGTTGGCAGTGGTTAAGTCAGTCAGCCTTAGGGCTTTTCGTCATTCCGACCTAGCGAAATTAGATTTGCCAAGATCCGGTAGGCCCCAGGTACTCCGAACGGGAGTTGTCGGTGCAGCGCGTAGGCGAAGTAGGTGTAATGGCCTCGACCGTGACGGGCTATCAGCCAACCGCCAGCTTGCGGAGGCTGTCCAAGGTCGTGTGACGACACTATGGGGGTGTACGCTGGAGCCCAGGTGCTAAGAAACTTTGAACCCCGTTGTTCTACCCACCCCTCAAAGTCCTTCAGTGTGATCCGGTTCGGCCAGCGCAGGACAGGATGGTTTGGCTCCAGAATCTTAACTGCAGCATTCTCCTCCGTGACTTCTTCAGACCGTCGTGGCAGTTCTGCCGGGAACGGCGCGTAGCGGTTGGGATTGAACTCTTCCGTGTTGTAAAGGACGATCAGATTGCCGCCCCGCTCTGCGTACTCGAGAAGTCGGTCAGTGCCGCGGTGAAGCTCTGGCCGGACCGCATACCCACGCGTGCCGATGATAACTGCGTCGAACTGATCGAGTTGCCCAGTTTCAAGGTCCGGGCTCTCGAGTAGGCGCACTTGCGACCCCAACTGTCTAATCGCTGCTGGGATGTCGTCACCGATTCCCATGATGTATCCGACAGTTAGATTGTCCGGCAGGTTTACATCGATGCCTCGTAGGATGCTACGTGCTTCACGAAACAGATAGCGGGTCTCTAGGTCGGGGTAAGTAATCGTTTGGTAGCCCTCCCGGTATAGCTTTCCATCGAGGTTCGCAACGACAGTCACGGTACCCTCTCCAACAGTTGGGCTAGTTCGATGAAGTGTGAACTCGAAACGTTCGTCGACGGGAGTGTTCGCTAAAGTCACGCGCGATGGTCTAACCTCCCATCCCGATGGCGGGTTCAGGTCCAATGTGCCAGCAGTTGTTTCAGGTCCGGTGCGCTCCACCTCCACGGTCAAACTGACGGTCTCCTGTGCCTCCGGGACGATCGTTATGGACGGTTTCACGCTTAAACTTACCGACGGCAGGACCTGTAATTCTCGGAGAACGTAGCCATACGGTAGTTGTGCTTCGCGGCCGTGAACAGTCGAACGGATGACGACTGGCACACCATCAACACGAAACGTAGCCACGGCCACTGCTTTAGGCGCCGAAAACGGTGCCAATGTTGAGTCTACGCTAGTGTAATGGGGCTGCGTCAGCGCAGTCCTCGTAAACGAGCGGCGAGAAAGTCTGGTATTGGAGCCGACCGTGACTAGTATCCGACGAGCAATTGTCCCGTCTGACGATCGCGAAGTATCCGTGTTCGAAGCCGTTTGCCAATCCGGTGGTACGTCAACATGGAGGTTGACCTCGGTTATTCGTGCAGTGGTCGGCTTGGTCAGTGATACATCGATCGCCACCCTTTGTCCGGGAACGACGACCGGTAATTCGGTCGGGGTGCCAGGTTCCATCTGTGTCGGCACCGCCACTGCGAACAGTTCGAGCCCGAGTGCATTATGCAGTGCACGCTCGAATTGTCGCTCCTTTATTTGCAGGAGGAACGACGCTTCGTCTTCAGGTTCAAGCTCGGCTAAGAGTTCTCGCGTTTCGCGCAGTCCGGCGGTGAGTGCTGGAACGCTGTCCTGAGGTCGCGCCATTGAGAACGCGTCAACCGCGGCTTCGACGTGCGTGCCGATGGACCGCCCGCGTGATTTCAGGAAAAAGGAATCTGGGCGGCCAGCGAGGTCTCCGAGGGATTCCCAACCAGTTTCTAGGTCGTCGAAGAAGCCAGAGTTCGTCTGCTCAGATTCGGGGAGTGGCCACAGACGCTGGTATCGGCGGATAGCGGTGCCGGAGGTTGCACTCGACTGTCCTGAGGTCTGCGAACGCTGCAAACCCAACCCGAGGCGTGCTAGCCGTCGATACGACAGACCTAGCCAGGGACTGTATTCGGAGACATCGATTTCTGTTGATGCCGCCTCGTCCGTTCTTATACCGCCTACGTAGAGTCGATGGGCCTGCCAGGGGCGCAGCTCACCACTGAGCAGTTGCTCTGGGAAACGGTCTGGGTCCGCCGCTACATGAAAAGCTTCCAATGTGACTTCGCCAGCTGCGATGTGTTGTCCGTGTCCGTCACGGGGGGTACCCTGAAAACGGGAAACCACGACGAGGGGACGATTCATCCTGATAACACGGACGACTTCCTCAAGCACCTTAGTGCGAGTCCACTGGTTCCACGCTTCTGACACACGCTTCGAGAATCCATAGTCGATAGCCGAGGTAAAGTACTGCTGGTCCATCCCGTAATAACGGTTTGCCGCCAGAAGCTCTTCGGTGCGGACCAGTCCTAGGGCATCGAATAGTTCGGCACCGAGGGCGTTGTCACCTGACTCACCGCGGGTCAGCGTTAGAAGGCTTACTCGGACTCCGAGACCACGGCTCATCCACGTCAACATGCCCCCATGCTCGTCGTCTGGGTGAGCCGTCGTATGTAAGACGCTGGCGAACGTCCGTAGTTTCTGAATAGCCTGCCAGGTTGCAGTCGGACCCTGATTCACCGCCACTTGGTGCGGCTGGGCGGCAAGCACTAAATTCATAGCGCCCAGCGCCAGTGACACGAGTGCAATCCGTTGCAAAAGGATGGGCATAGTGAGAGAAACTGAGGCCTAACCCGATCTTGTCATGCCTTAGTTAGTAACTAGAACCCAAGCGCGGTCGTCTCTCGGCGTACATCACCGGCTGCGATCATTAGACCGGTGTCAGGTTCCCGGTATGTGACTGTCGGGGCGCAGGCCTGCCAGTTCCAAAGGCCCCAAGACTCCACATTGTGGCCCATGGCGCTGAGTGTTTCGAACGTGGCTTCCGGAATTCGACCCTCGAGTTTGAGGAGGCCTGGGCTTTGGTTAACCTCACTCCCGGTTGGTGGAAAGTTGTAGCTCCCGAATCGAGGTTGATCAAGTGCCTGTTCAGGCGACATACCCCAAATCACGACGTTGAGAAAGACCTGTAGAAGGGACTGCAGCTGCTGGTCGCCCCCCGGAGTGGACAAGCCCATGAACGGTTTGCCAGCCTTCATAATGAGGACGGGGCTGTTCGTATTTCTCGGTCGTTTCCCCGGCGCCATGACGTTAGCTAGGTTCGGGTCGAGATTGAGTTGGTACATGCGGCGCGACAGCCCGAATCCCCAGCCCGGGATCATCGGTGTGACCATGTGGCCGTCACTTTCGGTCATCGAGAACAGATTGCCTTCATTGTCCATCACGTTGAGCGACGATGTGTCAAAGAGTGATGTCTCGTTAGCCCGTTCAGTCCCACCACCTGACCTACCTGCTGGCGGCATTGAAAAGGTGAGTGGAGAGTCGTCCGATAGCTCCAACATGCTATTTGGATTGCCCCACGGAGGCATGTCAGAAAATGCCTGCTCACGGTCGATCAGCATGACCCGCTTCGCGGCATACTCTTTCGAGTAAAGCGTCGCAGGAGTGTTTGCCACGGAAGGATCGCCAACGTGTTTGTGTACATCCGACATGCCTAGGGCGATCACTTGCGAGAGTAGGTGAATGTAGTCCGCAGAGTTGTATCCCAGGCTTTCGAGATCGAACTGATCGAGCATGTTCAGAAACAGGATAAGGCGAGGTCCCTGAGACCAGCCGTCCCCGACGTACACGTCATAGCCACGGAACGTTGTGTGTAGGGGTGCCATCCAGCTACCCTCGTAGTTGGCGAGGTCGTCATATGTAATGAGACCGTTTTGCTCCTCGTAAAACGCATCAACTGCATGGGCCGGTTCGCCCTTATAGAAGGCATCTCGCGCGGCCGTAATACCATCGGCTCGCGAACCTCCTCTTGCCAAAACGGTTCGTTCCGCCGTCATCATGTATCGGATGAGTCGCCCGAGGTCTTTGTTGACCATCAAGTCTCCGATCCGCTGTTTACTGACGCCATGCTGAAACCAGAATGTTTGGTTGTAAGGATATTTGAGGATGCGACCCTGCTGACTATCTAGAAGCCACTTCTGGTGCTTGTAGAGGTGATATCCACCCTCCGCAATTTCCAAAGCGGGGGTAGCCGCCTGTTCGAAGCTCAGCTCACCGAAGCGCTCGAGCGCTGCCAGCCACACGTCCACATCGGCCGGGACCAGTGCGAGGTCCACGTCACGTTTTCCCTTGTCAAGAAAGTGTTGCAGTGTGGCACGAGCCGGGGTAGTCCCAGCTCCTACCCGGGTGATGACCCGGTCCTCCGCTGCACTATACAAAATAAGTGGCGCCACACCCGTCCACCCCGCGAAGCCCATTTTTGTGACCTTTAGGGCCATGGCGGCCGTAACGCCAGCATCGAACGCATTACCTCCCGCTTTTAGAATTTCAAAACCAGCTTGAGTTGCGAGGTAGTGTCCGGTCGCGATGACTCCGTGGGTGCCCATAATGCGCGGCCGCATGGACTCAAAGCTATCGGAATCATAGACGTGACCGAAGCTCTTAAAGGGTCGAACCGTGTCGACCAAGCCAGGCATTACTTGTTCGGAGGCGGACTGACCCAGCAGAGCGACGGCTCCTGTTACAACAATCCCGAGACACCATGAGAGTAGTAATGACCGTTTGCTCACGCTGAACTCCTTCGCTAGGGTAAAGACTGAAAGCGACCTCGGAACGGCGGTCTGGGCAGTGTAGCAAGAACGGGACCCAGGTTGAACCGAAGACGGTACGAGGTGTATTCAAAGAGTCTATTTTTCGTTAGGTTATGCTCTCAAGGTGCGACATTAGTGGGAATTGAGGGTCTCGTGCACACCCAACACTGTGCGGGTCGTGACGGTCGCTACTCTGTGAGTGTAGCCAGATGCACGGTGCAATAATTCCCTAGTAGTAAGCCTCTCGTTCACTCCTGAATGTCATTGTCTATCCTAAATCTCAATAAAGTGAGACCATGTCTCATTTCTCTTGACCGACCGATTTGGTCGGATATATATTATTACTGAGACTGGTTCTCAGTATTAGTTACTGGAACCCTAAGTAAAACAATCGAATGGCATCTTGGTTAGTGGGAGTTGAAAAGTGGCCCGCCGCGTGCAATCACACGCGACGGGCCTGTTGAGCGCTTTTGCTTGAGCTTTCCCAGCAACAGGTTAAACACAGCGTGACGCCCGGAGTCATTCTATGACGTCGCATCATGCTGTCAAGAAACTGTGAAGAGGAGAGAAGAGACGGCATGACGTGGTTAACAAGTGTTCATCGGATGGAAAAGTTACGAATTATTGTGGGATTTGGAATTGCCTTGGTGTGGCTCGGCTCCGTTGCGGTTCATGGTCAGGGGGCACAAGCGGTTGAAGAGGATCAGACACCTGACAGTAAGGTCGAGACCAAAGTAATAGAGCAAGCAATCGAGGAAGCAAGCGAGGAAGGACAGGAGCAGGAACAGGATGAGCTCGAGCGTCGGGTTGATCTGTTGGCGGAGGAATTGGAGAGACTTCGTAGTGGGGAAGGTGACCGTGAATTAACCGCTGATGACGCTCGGGCGTTAGGGTTGGCGCCATCCGCCTCTGCGGTGTTTCGGAGAAATCGCGGTCTATCAATTGCAGGCTATGGAGAGTTTCTCTACGAAAACTACGCAGCGAAGAAAGAAAGTGGCGCAGCCAGTGGCAAGATACCGACCTTTGATGCGCTTCGCGCGATTATCTACACGGGTTACCGCTTCAACGATAAGTTTGTGTTTAACTCTGAGATTGAAATCGAACACGCGAAAGAAGCCTACCTCGAGTTTGCCTACGTCGATTATCAGGCGAATGAAAACTTTGGTGTTCGCGGTGGGATGCTGCTCGTGCCCATGGGGCTGGTTAACGAGTTTCATGAGCCAACCGTCTTCATGGGGACTGAGCGACCATTCACTGAAAATAAGATCATTCCATCCACATGGCGTGAGAATGGAGCCGGTATTTACGGAATCTTTGACAAGGTGTCTTTTCGCTTATACGCCGTAAATGGTTTTAACGGTGCAAAATTTGGAGCGGGAGGATTGCGCGGTGGACGGCAAAAAGGCGGTAAGGCGAAAGCTGAAAATTTTGCGTTGACCGGTCGTTTGGATCTAACTCCAACCCCTGGAGTCTATTTCGGTGGCAGTTTCTACCGTGGTGGGGCAGCGCAAGGCAGTCTTGGCACCGATAATCTTGGAACGACTATCCTTGACGTGCATGGTCAGGCTCAGATGCGTGGATTCGACATCCGCGGCCTCTATGCTGTGGCGAGCATTAACGATGCCGTCAAATTTAATCAGACCAATAGTTTGACGGGGAAAAATGGTCTCGCCGAAAGGATGGAAGGCGGATACGTTCTTTTTGGCTACAACGTGCTTTCCCAGACTTCTGATTTTGGGGAACTTGCTATTACTCCGTATCTCAAGTTCGAGCGCGTTGATACTCAAGCGCGGGTGCCGGCGGGGTATCAGCGGAATCCGTCGAACAACAATACTTTTACGACCATCGGCGTGGAGATTAAGCCGATTCCAAATGTGGTGGTTAAAGCCGATTACATGATGGTTACGAATGGCGCCAATTCCGGTGTCAATCAGTTCAATCTNAATTTGGGATACGGCTTTTAGGACATTGTGACGCAGTTGATGTTTATGGTGGGCAACAGACGATTACTGTCTGTGGTTATCTGTTGCCTATTTACAAGTAGTGTTTTGCATGCGCAGTTCGGGCTAGTCACACGCGAAGAAGCTCTCGCATCGGTTTTCCCGGAGGCGACCGTGACAGCTGAGCGGATCTTTTTGACGGATGCGCAGGCTGCCCGTGTTGCGGAACTGTCGCGTACCGAAGTGCGCACAAAACTTTATGCGCGCTATGTCGCTACACGAAACGGTGAGATTGTGGGTCGAGCCTATATTGATTCCCACCAGGTTCGTACAAAGAATCAGTCCTTGCTCGTGTCAGTTAACGTCAACGGTCGTGTGCGGAGAATTGACGTAACTGCCTTCCTTGAGCCACCAGAATACATTGCAGGCGCTTCTTGGTTGCGCCAGTTCAATGACAAGTCACTCAACGACGATCTCGCTATCCAACGCTCTATTCGTCCACTTGCCGGTGCGACTCTAACCGCGCAAGCGGTGAATGCCGCAGTTCGTCGAGTAATGTCCATTGATCAATTGCTAACTGCCGAACTTGAGAAAACGCCATGACGTGGTGGGAACGATGGGCTTTCAATACGTTTCATGTGATTGTGGCGGGGAGTGGCTTGGCCTACTTCTGGATGAAGAATGTGATGGTGAGCGATGATCCGTTTGCGATAGTTAATCACCCGTGGCAATCAACATCCCTGTCGCTGCATCTGCTCGCGAGCCCTTTTTTTATCGCTTTTTTTGGCATGCTGTTCAGGTCACATTCACTGCGTAAGATCCTTTCCTCGAATCCGGCCAACCGAAGGACCGGATGGACCTCGCTGGTCAGTTTTTCGGCGATGGCTATTTCTGGTTATCTCATTCAGATAGCGGCTACTTCGTGGCTAATCTCCATGGCTATATGGACGCACATCGTGACCAGCCTATTTTTTGTTGTCGGCTATACGGCTCACTTGGTAATTTGCTACCGTCTTATTCGCTTGAGGACTAGAGATTTTGATGCTGCCCCTCTAAGCTCTCCACACTCGCCGCTATGATGCTCTTTACTTCGGGCATTTTTCTGTGCCTGACTGTAGCTGCGTGCGAATCCTCGCCGCCTACTGTTCGTGTCGAGCGAACTGTTGTTTTAATGGGCACTACGGCGAGGTTTGTAACTGAAGGTCCCGACCGAGAGACGAGCGTCAGACAACTCGAACGTATGGTCCGGGTGATCGAAAAGACAGAAGCATCACTAAGTACTTGGCGGAACACCAGCGTACTCAGTGCACTGAATCAGCAACCGATCGGCACCTCGATAACGCTTCCCGATGATGTCTGCGCCTTGCTCGACCGAGTGGCAAGCTGGCATCGTGAGACCAAGGGTGTATTCGACCCTGCGGTCGGCCGTCTCATCGATGCTTGGGCACTTCACGATGGTAGCAGCTCACCCGACCCTGCCACACTCGCTGAGGCGAAGGCTCTATCCGGTTTCCATCATGTGACACTCGATGCTGAACGGTGTGCAGCGTCGCGTCGGGTAGACCTCAGAATTGACGCCGGTGGTTTTGGAAAGGGTGCTGCGCTTGAGCGCGTGCGTCTATCGGAAAGCAGTCGGCCTGGCGCGTGGTTTATCAACTTTGGCGGTCAAGTGGTCGTATCGTCAGCCTCAGCGGGTAGTGCCTGGCCGGTCGCTATCGCCCATCCCATATTTCGAGAAACTCCNGTGATCGAGATTTTCCTTGAAGAAGGTTCGGTTGCGACTACCGGTGGGTCTGAACGAGATATCGTGATCGATGCCAACACTCGGATTGGTCACGTCATCGATCCTCGTACCGGGTCGACAGTCAGTTATCCCAGTTCGGTTACTGTGTGGCATCAGGACGCATTGGTCGCTGATATTCTGTCGACGGCGCTCTATGTGATGGGACCGGACGACGCCCTGCCATGGGCAGAGGCTCGTGGTATTGCGGCCTATTTTCTCAAAGCGAATGTTGAGACTGGAGAAACGGCACACGAAGCAACCCTTGCGTTCACGACCAAGTTCCTTCGTTGAACCTGGCCCTGCGCAGCGGTAGAATGTGGTTCTCCTCTAGGTATTGTCGGCGNAGGAGAAATCCCATGGTCGCTGCCCCCGTTCGATTTACGGTCCTGGCTGTTATCGCCATTGCGGTGCTGGCTACACCGGTTAGCGCGCAGCTCAAGCATTTAACACCGTATCAAGTCGCTGATCTGCGCGCTCGTGCTGAGCAAGGCGATGTCACTGTGGAAATCTTGCTGGACGGGGCAGTCGGAGTTCCCGGGTGGTATTCCTGGAATTGTGGAGCTAGGTGCAAGATTAGTAGGGGCGTTCAACTGGATGACGCCCGGGCGCCGAAGTGGGATGCGCTGCACTACGCCAAGACGTTCCATTGGGTTTGGGTAGCGCGTGGGAAAGGGGATGGAATCCTGCGACACAACCTCGTGCGGAATTTCGCTTGGCGTCTGAGCGGGGGCTTTTAGTGGTGCAATACCGCTTCGGCATCTCCCACCGGTGAGTTGGAGACTCTAGTCCTTCGCACCGCCGACCGAATGTTCTCGGTCGCGTTAGGATTTCTGCAAAATGTGACATCAATTGGCGAATCCGGTGGATCGCCGTCAACGCTAGATCAAAAAACAGTCTGTGTTTAAAGAGGGAAACTGGAGCCGGCGAGCGGACTCGAACCGCTGACCTGCTGATTACGAATCAGCTGCTCTACCAACTGAGCTACGCCGGCCCAGGAGAACCGTGTCTTTATGTGGCGCACAGCGATCGGTNCGACCGGGGATGGTAGCACACATCCAGCGGTCTCTTGAGCGCACGCTGCTGCAGGAATTACTAGAGGATGATAAACCGCCTCGATAGTACAGGCGCACGTTAGTACAGTTCACTTTTCCTCATCTGATTTTCTTAAAGGCACCGTTTAATTCTTGACAGTCTGTGCGGGTGATGTTTGGTTGCAGTTCTCTGTTTGCTGGACTAGCATGGCCTGTTCGATACTTAGAGAAATTGAGCACCTTGCNCCCAGAGATGTCCGAGCCCGCTACAGACCAGAACGGTCAGATTGTCATNAGTGGCGCACGTACGCATAACCTGAAGGGTATTGACCTATCGCTCCCTGCCAACCAGCTTATTGTTGTTACGGGCGTGAGTGGTTCGGGTAAATCGTCGCTTGCGTTTGACACGCTCTACGCTGAGGGGCAGCGACGCTATGTTGAGTCACTGTCAGCCTATGCCCGTCAGTTCCTTGAGCGGATGGAAAAGCCCGATGTCGATCGGATTGATGGTATCGCCCCAGCAATCGCCATTCGCCAGAAAAATAGCGTCCGGAACCCTCGATCAACCGTGGGTACCACTACCGAAATTAACGACTATCTCCGCCTTCTGTGGGCGCGAGTAGGCCTGACCATCTGCCGGCAATGTCGCCGTAACGTAATTCGCGAAACGGCCGAGTTTGTGGCTAAGCAACTCAGCGGACTTCCAGAAGGTACGCGTTTACTGCTTGGTTTNGAAATGCCGGTGGTCTACGGGCTTGATACGGTCGATGTGAACGGTGGTGAAGGTGATGGGGGAGGCGATGTTTCAGAGGGGCCCTCAAATGAGCATGGTGAGTTGGTCGAGGCTGTACCGGCGACGATCGAAGCGCTGCGACGACGGGGNTTTGGCCGACTTTACGTTGATGGCCAGGTCGTGGGATTTGATGATGTTGACTACGAGTCGCTCGTCGATTGTTCCTGTCTGGATGTGTTAGTTGACCGGGTCAAGGTAGCACCAGATCTTCTGGCACGGTTAACAGATTCGATTGAGGTTGCCTATCTGGAAGGCGGGGGTAGCGCATTCGCAATTCAGCTTTCTGAGGAGGGCACCGAAACCTCCCGGCATGTTTTCAGTGAACGCTTTGAATGCCGCACCTGCGCCATCCCGTATGAACTCCCACAACCACGNCTGTTTTCATTTAACAATCCTTTTGGGGCGTGTCCTACCTGCAACGGGTTTGGCAACGTGATCGAACTTGATTTAGGACTAGTCATTCCTAAGCCAGAACTTTCAATTGAGCAGGGCGCCATCGAGCCATGGACCAAGCCGCATTATCGGTCAAGACTGGCTGACCTAAAACGGGCAGCGCGCACGAAACGAATCCGGCTTGACGTACCGTGGGAGGAACTNAGTAACGATGAACGGACGTTCGTTNTTGATGGCGACGGGGANTACGTGGGGGTCCGTGGCTTTTTCCGCTGGCTCGAGCGGAAGAAATACAAGGTACATATTCGCGTCTTTCTGAGTCGCTACCGGAGCTATCTCATCTGTCCCGATTGTCAGGGTGCCCGCCTACGCCAGGAAGCGCGCGACGTTTACGTTGGTGATCGGACGATCGANACAGTGTGTGCATTGACCGTTCAGGCCGCGGCGGAATTTTTTGAGGCACTTCAACTCGACGCTCGCGAAGCGCGGATCGCTGAGAAAATTCTTACTGAGATTCGAAAACGGCTGACTTTTCTACGTGATGTCGGTTTGGACTACCTGACCCTGGATCGAGTTTCGTCCACACTTTCTGGAGGTGAGACTCAGCGCATCAATTTAGCGACTTCGTTAGGCTCAGCGCTTGTTGGCACGTTATACGTGCTCGACGAACCGTCGATTGGGCTTCACCCTCGGGACAATCAGCGGTTGATTGGCATCCTCCAGCAACTTCGTGACCAAGGAAATACCGTTGTTGTGGTCGAGCACGATGCTGAGATGATGCGCACTGCTGACTATATTGTTGATCTTGGACTGGGGGCCGGTGAACAGGGAGGACGGGTCGTCTACGCGGGTGAATACGAGTCACTTCTCAAAGAGCCACGATCGTTAACAGCGAAGTATCTNCGTGATGATTTAGTNATCCCGNTGCCCACGAAGCGNCGAAAGCTAACGGGACAGCAAATCCGNNTTATCGGCGCGACCGAACACAACCTACAGTTGCGCGATATCAACATTCCGCTGAACGCACTGACATGTGTAACCGGCGTCAGTGGTTCGGGTAAATCGACCCTTGTCCACGATGTTCTTTACGCGGCGGTGAAGCAGGCAAAGGGTGGGTGGGACAAGAAGGTGGGGGCGCATGAACGAGTTGAGGGCATNGAGCTGATCAGTAATGTTTCGCTTGTGGATCAAGCGCCGATTGGCCGATCCCCACGGTCCAATCCGGCGACCTACCTCAAGGCATTCGATCCGATCAGGCAGTTGTTCGCATCAACAAAGGAGGCGAAGGTGAGGGGTCTGACCGCCAGTCATTTTTCTTTTAATGTGCCTGGCGGGCGTTGTGATGTGTGCGAGGGGGAAGGGGTCATCCGTGTTGAGATGCAATTTCTGGCCGATGTCTTTGTTCCTTGCGACGAATGCGAAGGTGCGCGATTCAAGCCGGAGGTGCTTGATGTGACTTATCGTGGGCGTCGAGTCGATCAAGTGCTGGATATGACAGTGCACGAGGCTTTATCTTTTTTTAATAATTCTCCGAAGGTACTGCGCCGACTCCGTGTCTTAGACGAAATTGGTCTAAGTTATCTTCGTCTCGGGCAACCGGCGACGACCTTGTCGGGAGGTGAGGCCCAACGAATTAAAATCGCCTCGCATCTTACAGGGCAGGGTGGCGATCGGACGCTCTACATACTGGACGAGCCTACGACTGGGCTGCACTTTGACGACATTGCCAAATTACTCGGGGCCTTCAAGAAGCTATTGGATGCTGGGCATACACTATTAGTCATTGAACACAACCTTGACGTTGTTAAAACGGCTGACTGGGTTATTGACCTAGGGCCCGAAGGTGGACACGAGGGCGGACGACTTGTGGCTGCAGGTACACCGGAGCAGGTCGCCCAGGTCAAAGATTCTTACACTGGCCAGCATCTTCGCGATGTGCTGGGCAGTGGTCGTTCGAACGCTTACGCAACCTAGCGGCGGCTTCGCGCCCGACCGATTTCTACATCGAAAATGACTTCCCTTCCTTCCCGAGAACCCGTTAGCACGACGGTTTCACCGATTGGTGCGTCCGCAAGCAACCGCAGTAGGTGAGATGCATCGTCTACCGGTTCGTCATTGAAAGCGACTATAACGTCACCGGGTCGGATGCCGGCATCGTAAGCGGGAGTGTCACGCCGCATGCGCGAGACCAGTGCGCCGCGGTCATCAGGCATGCCGAGTTGTTCGGCTTGCCGATTAGTCAGTGGTGCAAGCTCAATGTAGCCGATAGAACCCCTTTGTACCTCACCGTACGTAACGAGATCGTCCATGACCCGCCGGGCTAAGTTACTCGGCACCGCGAAGCCCACCCCTTGGTCGCCTCCGCTTTGTGTGAAGATTGCTGTATTAATCCCGATGAGTTCACCGCGTCCGTTGATCAAGGCGCCACCAGAGTTCCCTTCATTGATGGCGGCATCTGTCTGAATGAAGTCTTCGTAAGTCGTGATGCCTAGATTTGCGCGCCGGACGGCGCTGATGATTCCAAGGGTAACGGTCTGGTCTAGTTGAAATGGATTACCGATGGCGAGCACCCATTCTGCTACGCGGATCGTAGACGAGTCACCCCAGGGTGGAACTGGCAGCCCGTCGGCTTCGATTTTCAGTAGGGCGATGTCGGTCCACTGGTCCACGCCGACGACGGTTGCTGGTAATTCCCGATTATCAGGCAGAGTCACTGTGACTTCGGCATCGGCACTTCCCACTACATGGTTGTTTGTGAGGATATAACCATCCGTTGATACGATGACCCCCGAACCGAGGCTCGTGCGTTGCTGCTGACCGAACAGGTTTGGCTCGTTACCAAAAAAATAGTTAAAGAAGGGGTCGTTGAAAAATGGAGACGTCGACTGCCGCTCAACGGTTTGTGACGAAATGTTGATTACACTAGGTACCCGGGCTGCTGCGACGTCGCTGAAATCTGGCAAGGTCACGGTAGGGACTGCTGTAGCTCTAGTTTGCACTACTTCGGGCGCTGGACGAGCCGAGGATTCTTCGGTGACCTGAAGCTGACCGGTGAGCACTAGGCCTGCGACAACGCCAGACACAAAGAGTAGGCAAGCAAGCAGAGTGTGTTTCATAAATGCTCCTCGACGGTGTGGGGTGGTGCCACCCACAAGATACCGGGATTCTCTCCCTTCCAGCATACGACAATCTGGCCGCTAGGCCCATGTAAGAGGCCTTAACGGCCTATGCTACGATCAGATGCTCTGTTTCAATGGGTGCTCGGTACACCGTAGGGGGCGGTTCGGTGAGTTCAATTCAAGCTACGCGGCTCCGAAAGGGGATGCTGATTAAGTTGGGGAATGACCTGCTACGTCTTCTTGAGCTTACCCATTTAACTCCAGGAAAAGGACGAGGGTTCGTTCAGGCCAGAATGTTGAACATTCGTTCCGGAGCCTCAGCGGATCACAAGTTTCGCTCTGAGGACACTGTTGAGCGTGCTGTACTCGATGATCGCGAGATGCAATATCTTTACGAGGACGGTGGCAGTTATCACTTCATGGATACGGAGACCTTTGAGCAAACGCACTTGTCTGGTGATGTCCTCGGAAATACAACTCGCTACTTAATTCCAAACGGTCTAATCCGAGTACAGTTCTATGGTGAAGAACCAGTGGGCGTCGATTTGCCGCAGACTGTGGAGTTGAAAGTGGAGGATACCCCACCCTCCATTAAGGGAGCGACGGCTAGTGCACAGATTAAGCCGGCTAAGCTTGAGACGGGGTTGGTTGTTCAGGTGCCAGCTTTTATCAACATAGGCGATACCATCCGAGTGAACACGGAAACAGGCGACTATCAATCACGAGTTTAGGCGTTAGATACCAATTCCTGGACTAGCTCGATGTCTCTTCCTGAGCTGCTTTCGACGTTGCTTCTGTTCTTGGGGGCAGGGTTTCTTGTCGCTAATGTCCGGGTTGCTTGGTCGTTTATCAGAGCCAGGCGGTTGCGGCCGACGGCCCTCCTGACCTGGAAAGGTTCACGTCCACCGTTCTATGGTCTTCTCATGTTGATCGGTGTTGTACTCGGCCTCCTTGTTGCTTTCAAACTTGTCGTTCAAGGACGGTCCCCACTGCAGGTATTCGGCGAAGGAATGATGTTTCTTTACTATGCCTTCGCGATTCCGCTTAGTCTCAGGATTGCACGCGGGTTCTACCAAGATGGGATCTGGATAGACAGTGGATTCGTGCATTATTCAAAAATCGGTGGGTTAACTTGGCGTGAAGGCGTTCAAGTCACTCTAGTGGTGGTTGATCGAACCCGCAGTCTAGCGCGGTCGCTAATTGTGCCGCAAGAGCACTACAGTGAAGCCCGGCGTTTGCTTCACGACAAGATTGCCTCGCACGACCTAAACTTTAGTGGTAGGAGCCTCGACCTGGGTGGTCACGATGAGCGTGATGATGTCTAGGACCCAGTGGGTCGGTTCCTTGGATTGCACTAGTTGATCAGGGTTAGCACCCAGCCAACGAGGCCTCCACCACTCGCGGTCGGGTCACCCAACCATGTTGGTGGCGTGAGCCAGACGAATGCGAGGATGGCGATGACCATAAGGTCGTACTGCCAAGTGGCGCGGTCGTAGGTCCAGAACAGAGCGTTCCACAGGATGACCAACGGCCAGGTGAGNGCACGACTCATTTTCATGTCAGAGTTCCANCCTGGTCGTGGTTCAATTCTCGCCANGTGTAGATTATTCGGTCGGCGACGGTGAGGATCGAGAGCACGCCGATCACCCAGAGGACCGCCGCCATNCGATTGGTAAACGCGCCAATCATAAACAACACGATGCGCTCNGGGCGCTCCATGAAACCGACCTTGCACTTTACGATGAGCGATTCAGCACGAGCGCGTGTATAGCTTGTGAGTACCGAGAACATCATCGNGAGAGCGGTGATCATAACGTAGTCAGTTCGGCCNAGTTGCGCGTANAGATAGATGAGGCCAATAAAAAGTGAGATGTCAGAAAATCGGTCCATCACTGAATCCCAAAAGCCGCCGAATGCTGATCCTAACTCCAACTGTTCGGCAACCTTACCGTCGATAAAGTCAAAAATATTCGCTACGATCATGATTACACCGGCCAACGTGAACCGACCAAGTGCTAGTGCCAAAGCTGCAAGAATATTGATTAGAACACCCACGAAAGTGAGTACGTTCGGGTGCACACGAAGCGCGACACTTACCGAGATAAGTGCGCTTAGCGGAAACATGCAGAGTGTGCCGATCGCGCCAGTAAATGTCATCAAAACCCGGAAGAATCGAGGGTAGAATCGTGGGATCGCGTGACTACAATGCGCTGGTCTGTAATTTGCTTCATTGGCAACGTAAGCGTCAGCCGAACGAGACGGCTCCAGCCGTGACGGCAGTTTAGCCCATGCCTATCGGGAATCTCAAGCACCAGATCAATCGTTTNCCGAAGCACCCNGGAGTCTATCTGTATAGCAATCGTGCTGGTGACACAATTTACATTGGTAAGGCGCGTACACTTCGCGATCGAGTCCGTAGCTATNCGACAGCGTACGGNGCAAGCCCGAGGTTAGATGCCTTGCTCGAAGAAATCGCAGGGCTCGAGGTCATTATTACTGATTCTGTTGTTGAGGCCTTGGCGCTNGAAAATCATCTAATTAAGCAGCGATCNCCCAAGTACAACGTGTTATTACGAGANGACAAGAATTACAGCTATCTCCANCTGACAACGAATGAATCATGTCCGCGAGTGCTTGTGGCCCGTCGTGTCGAGCGCGACGGTGCATTTTACGCGGGTCCTTTCTTGCCGACTCGGTTAGCTCGTAAGACTATGTCACTTACGCATCGTCTTTTTGGGATCAGGTCGTGCAACGAAGTTATTACTGGCCGGCGGGGGCGACCTTGCCTCGAGTACGACATCAAACGGTGCATCGCGCCCTGTGTGTCTGAACTTTGCTCTCCTGAACGCTATGCGCAGGCTGTGGAAGACACCAAGTTCTTTTTGGGCGGGCGTAACGCTGAGTTGAACCAGCAGCTCAAGGTGCGGATGCACGATGCCGCTGAAGCGGAGAGATTTGAAGAAGCGGCGCAATGGCGAGACGCTATCCGAACGATCGAGACTCTTCGTGACCGCCAACAGAAGATGTCGACCACTAAACTTGGGGATCGTGATGTTTTCGGTGCTCATGTGGGGCCTGAGGGGGCCGTCATTCAGGTATTTCAGATGCGGCGTGGTCGTGTGATTGAACGCATNGAGTTAGTTACTGAGACTACGTCGCTAGATGCAGACGGTGACGCTGNTGTTCTTCAGGCTGGTGTGCAGCAGTTCTACGAGGAACGCCCACCGCCGCCTGAAGTCCANGTGCCGATGGTNCTGGATGAGCCCGTTGCCCTTGAGGGATGGCTTTCGTCGCNGGGTGGCNGCCGGGTGCGCTTGGTGGTGCCGAAACAGGGCGACAAGCGTAGGCTATTAGAACTCGCCGCTCGAAACGCCACGTTAGCTTACGAATCGCGGTTCAGTAGTGATGCGGCCGTCCATCGTGCAGCAGTTGAAGAGCTCAGGGAAGCACTTGGTCTCGCAACAGCACCCCGTCGCATCGAATGTTTTGACATTTCGACAATTCAGGGCAGTGAGACTGTCGGGGCGATGGCTGTTAGTGAGGATGGAAGGATGGTGCGCCGTGAGTACCGGAAATATCTTGTTCGTCAGAACGGTGGCACTGGGAATCCTGATGATTTCGCAGCGATGCACGAAGTTATCCTTCGGCGTTATCGGCGCTTGCTCGAAGAGGGTGGGCCGTTTCCTGACCTTGTAATCGTTGACGGTGGGAAGGGACAGCTCTCCGCTGCCTATGGGGCGTTTCAGGAACTTGGCCTTGGTAATCTTGTGGCAATCGGTATCGCCAAGCGAGAAGAGCTAGTTGTGATGCGTGACCGGCCTGACCCAATCGCTCTACCCTCATCGAGCGCCGCCCTCCATATGCTTCAGCGGATCCGAGACGAGGCGCACCGCTTTGCGGTGACTTTTCATCGAAAGACACGCAGTAAGCGGATTCTTAGGTCGGAGCTCGATGAGGTGCCTGGGGTTGGACCACATCGTCGCCGTAGGCTATTGAATCGATTCGGGAGCTTAACAGGGGTTCGGCGGGCCACACGCGAAGAATTGACCGCCGCTGTTGGTGCGCACACCGCTGATTCTGTTTTAGCCTATTTTGCTACGTCGCGATAGCGCCGGCAATCAGTGATTGGTTGCTCTGTTGGCTCCCAAGCTTTATCCTTGGGCGTTGGTCGATTTTAATAACATTAACCTCCTCACCGGCTTTCTTGTCCTGTTGTTTTCGTTGACCGTGCATGAGTCAGCGCACGCGTGGACTGCCGATCAGCTTGGAGATCCAACGTCACGCATCTTGGGCAGAATTTCGCTCAACCCGCTGGTTCATATTGATCTGGTTGGTACGGTCGTGCTACCTCTGGTTGCGATTTTGACTGGTGCTCCGATTATCGGTTGGGCGAAACCGGTTCCCGTGAATACTGACAGACTCCGCCGAGGACGACGAGATTTCGTGTTGGTAGCAGGAGCTGGCCCAGCGAGTAATATCTTAATGGCTGTGCTGGCCTCATTGGCGTTGACTGTTATTGGAAGCGCTAATTCCATCTTCTACTTGGTCGCGCTCCAGGCGGTTCAGTTGAACCTGTTGTTAGCGGTTTTTAATATGGTTCCAGTGCCACCTCTCGACGGTGGTAATGTTTTGGGTGGGCTGTTGCCGTCAGCCCTTGCCGAATCGTTCGACCGGCTGTTACGTCCTTATGGATTTTTGATTCTTTACGCATTGCTGTTGACCGGCACCTTGTGGGACCTCATCGGCCCGACATACAACACACTTCTTTTATGGCTTCTGCAACTCTGAAAAAACGTGTTTTATCGGGCATGCGCCCGACAGGTAAGATGCACCTCGGTCACTTAGCCGGAGCGCTTGGCAACTGGGTTGAGTTGCAGTCTAAGTACGACTGCTTCTACTTTGTGGCTGACTGGCATGCGCTTACCAGTGAGTACAGCAATACAGAAGGATTGACTGACTACGCAGTCGATAATGTAACGGACTGGATCGCTGTCGGCCTTGACCCCGAACGCAGCACGCTCTTCGTTCAGTCCCTAGTGCCAGAGCATGCTGAACTGTACCTGTTGCTATCGATGATCGTGCCCACGCCATGGCTAGAGCGCGTGCCGAGTTACAAGGAGCAGATCGCTCAACTTGCCGAGAAAGATCTTTCCACGCTCGGGTTCCTTGGATATCCACTGTTGCAGGGTGCCGACATTGTCATGTATCAGGCACACTATGTGCCGGTTGGCGAAGACCAAGTGCCGCACCTAGAGTTGACACGAGAGGTCGTGCGCCGCTTTCACAGTTTTTATGATGAGGTTTTCGTTGAGCCACAGCCGTTGCTAACGTATTTTCCACGGCTACCCGGACTCGATAACAGAAAGATGAGTAAGAGTTACAACAACGCGATTGATCTTTCTGATGATGCAGAGACGGTGCGTAAGAAAGTGAAACGGATGTATACAGATCCCAAAAGGGTACGTGCTGATATCCCGGGCACAGTTGAAGGCAACCCCGTCTTCATGTACCACGATGCTTTTAACCGTGACACAGCGGAGGTGGAGGACCTTAAGGCCCGTTACCGTGCAGGCAAAGTTGGGGATGTTGAGGTTAAGGAAACGTTGGCACGGGCCTTGAACGCCGCACTTGATCCGATCCGAGAGCGACGATTAGAACTGACCGCCAAACCGGAGCGGATTCGTGAGATCCTATTGGATGGGTCGAGTCGGGCTCGCGAAGAGGCGAAGTTGACGATAGCGAAGGTTCGTGAGGCGGTAAGACTGAAGTATTAGTGAAATGTCGAAGTATTGTGGCTGAGGCTATGGGATATCCGACCGATTTCGAATCGATCGTCGAAGCCTACCCCGTTAAGCTCGACAACTTTGAGGGGCCGCTTGATCTCCTGCTTTTTTTGATTCGGAAGAACGAACTCAATATTCAAGATATTCCTATTGTACCTATTACAGACCAATATCTTGACTATCTGGCGATTCTGCGGGAACTAGATCTCGACACTGCGGGCGAGTTTCTTCTGATGGCTGCGACACTAATCCATATTAAGTCGAAGATGTTGTTGCCCCGGCCAGACCCAGGGGAAAACGAGCCCGAAGAGGATCCACGCGAAGCCCTCATGCGTCGACTGCTTGAACATGAAAAATTTAAGGCCGCTGCTGGAATGCTTCACGAGCGTCAGACGGTGCGTGGTGCGCAGTGGGGCAGGCCCGACGAGCGGGTCGCCGACATTGCCGGAGACTCATACGAACCAGAACTTGAGGTTGACCTATTTAGTTTACTGACAGCGTTTCAGTCCGTGGTCCATCGTGCGAAGGACCGCCCAGCGCTGTCGCTGCCAGTTGAGCACATCTCGATTGAGACCCGCATAGAACAATTGATGGTGATTCTGTCGGAGGCAGAAGCCTGCGGGTTTGAAGAACTGTTCGGTGATGCGACGTCTCGGTTGGGGTTAATTACGACGTTTCTCGCACTACTTGAGATGATTAGACTAAAGCTCGTCAGGGTGTTTCAGAGCAGCGCATTTGGACCAATTCGTGTGTACAAACGTTCGCAATCCTTAGACGCATCATCACCTACGGACGATCCGACGACATGACGCAGCGAAGGGGAAGAGTTTGGCTGACGATCTAAAGGCCCTTGTGGAGGCACTGGTCTTTGCATCGCCAGAGCCACTGACGCGGAAGACACTCTACAAACTGCTCGATAGTGAACCACAAGAAGATGTGGAAGCGGCGTTGGAAGCGGTTCGTGAACTGTACGAGCAGTCCGGAGGTCTGCACCTTGTCGAGGTGGCCGGAGGGTTCCAGATCGTAACACGACCTGAGTTTCACGAATGGATCCGACGCCTATTTCACGAGCGTAGTACGCAGCGTCTCTCAGTGCAAGCGCTCGAAACACTCGCAGTCATTGCTTATAAGCAGCCGGTGACAGCACCAGAGATATCAGAGATTCGTGGCGTGAACACGGCCGGAGTGATTGGCACGTTGGTCGATCGGCGCTTGGTGAAGGTCGTTGGACGTAAACGGGTGATCGGTCGACCGTTCTTGTATGCGACAACTCAAGAATTTCTCAATCGCTTTGGCCTTAGCGGTCTCGACGATTTGCCAAAGGTCGAGGATATGGCTGAGGCTCTTGGTCTTGACTTACCGCACGAACTTTCTGCGCCGACCGACCCTGAACAGGGCATAGCGCTGCCAAACGACACGAGCTCGGTTGAGTCTGAGGCCGGTAGTGTCGAAGAGGAGCAGGTGTACTGACCGGCTCCGATGCCTCAAGCGACCCGTCTTCAGAAATTACTGTCGAGCGCTGGCATCTCTTCCCGGAGAGCTGCGGAACGACTCATAGAGGCCGGACGTGTGAGTGTCAATGGGAAGGTTGTAACGACCCTGGGGACAAGAGCCGATTCCGAGGTCGACGAAATCCGTGTGGACGGACGGCGAGTTTCGACGGCGGTCCGGCGACGCTATTTCCTATTGCATAAACCGAGGGGTTACGTCACCACCCGCTCGGACCCGGAGGGGCGCCGCACAGTGTTAGATCTGATTCCACGAGTGCGTGTTTATGTCTATCCGGTCGGCCGGCTTGACTATGAGTCGGAAGGGTTACTTCTACTGACGAACGACGGTGAACTCGCCGCTCGGTTGATGCATCCTCGGTATGGCGTTGAGCGAGTTTATGAAATTCGCGTACGGGGTGTGCCGACGGTCGCTAAGTTGGCGAGACTACGCCGTGGTGTACGGATTGACGGTCGGTTTTCGGTGCCGGCTGTAGTTCGAGTAATACGACGATGGCGGACCGCTAGAGGCGGTGAAGCGTTAGTAGCGATCTCGGTTCACGAAGGCCGCCACCGTCAGGTGCGTAAGATGTGTGAGGCTATCGGTCATCCGGTTGTCCGGCTACGGCGGGTCCAGATTGGTCCGTTGCGTGATCGACGGCTTAAGGTTGGTCAGTACCGAGAACTTACTCATCGAGAAATCAATGCGTTGCAACGCGCATCGGCGAACGAAACAAAACATCTCTCGTGATAGGCGCCAGTGCCGAAAAACGAAACTATTATTGCGATTGACGGGCCATCGGGTGCTGGAAAGGGAACGGTGGCGCGCGCGCTCGCACACGAACTTGGCTACCGACATGTCGATACTGGTGCGATGTACCGAGCGGTTGCTTGGCTGGCAAACCACAATGGTATTGATTTAGCTGATGAATCAGCCGTTGAAACCGTGGCTCGATCGGCCGAGTTTGACCTAGATGGTGACCGTATGGTCGTCAACGGGCATGACGTGACTGAGCTGATCCGAACACCGGAAACCGACGTCGCAGCGGCATTAGTGGCTCGAATTCCGGCTGTTCGGCAGGTGCTTGTTGGACGGCAGCGCGCCATTGGAGAGGCTGGGCAGCTTGTGATGGAAGGACGAGACATTGGAACTGTCGTCTTTCCTGAAGCCGCGGTTAAGATTTATCTAGATGCTACGCCTTCAGAAAGAGCCCGNCGTCGAGCNGCCGATCGNGCACACACCAGTAGTCNGANNGCTGACCTAGTCGGNGTAGCGAGTGCNCTTGAAGCNCGNGATGCNTCTGATCGNACACGNGAAGTTTCACCGCTGAANCTCGCNTNGGANGCAGAACTNATCGACACCACGGGNATNCCAATTGATGATGTAGTGAAGCGAGTTTTGTCACTGGTCCGTTTTAAACTAGACGCCTCTATGTCCAAGGATGAACGCTAGCTCGCCGGAATTGGTGACCGTTTTTTCGGTGAGTTGTGCTCTGAATTTTCTTCTACTTACCTTTGTTTTGGACGCGCCGGTTGCTTGACTGAATAGCGCTAAGTATCGTACAGTCTGTATCTTATGCCGAAGTTGGTGACCCTCGCTGAGCGTGTGATGTTACGTAATGTGTAAGGTGGCCACCGGGATATTTTCATATTAGGAGGATCGGAATATAGATGGCGAGTGCAGATGAGACAGTCAAGATAGAACCCGAGTCAGGAGGTGACAATAAGGCGGCCCTGGACTCCGTTGGGAATACCTTTCAGACAGATGAACCGGCGATGGACCCTCAGGAATATGCTCGTTTAGTTGAACTTTACGATAGCAGTTTTCGGAATATTGCTGAAGGTGAAGTTGTNAAAGGNACTGTTCTCAAAGTNTCTGANTCCGAGGTTGTCGTCGATGTTGGNTACAAGTCTGAAGGGATGATCTCTNTCGACGAATTCCGTAANGAAAATGGNGAGGTGACGGTCCAGGCTGGTGACTTGGTCGATGTACTGCTCGAACGCACCGAAGACCGTAATGGCCATATAGTCCTCTCGCGTGAAAATGCCGAGAAGATGAAAATCTGGGACGAGGTCGAAACGGCCTATGCCGAGCGCAAGGTTGTAATCGGTCGCGTCATCGAGCGGATCAAGGGTGGTCTTGCTGTGGATATCGGCGTTCGTGCTTTTCTGCCAGGCTCGCAGATNGACGTGCGTCCGGTAAGGAACCTTGATTCTTTGCGAGGTCAAGANCTTCGNATGCGTGTNATCAAGGTTAATAAGAAGCGCGGTAACATCGTGCTGTCACGGAAAGCNCTTCTTGAAGAAGAGAACGCGGAAAAGAAGACCGAAACGCTGGCCCAGCTTTCCGAGGGCAAGGTACTGCACGGCGTTGTCAAAAATATTACAGATTACGGGGCGTTTATCGATCTAGGGGGCCTCGACGGCCTTCTCCACATCACAGACATGTCGTGGGGCCGTGTGTCGCATCCGTCAGANTTGTTCAAGGTTGGCGACGAAGCTGATGTGATCGTGCTTAAGTTTGATCTGGAGACTGAGCGNGTGTCTTTGGGTTACAAGCAATTGGCTCCAGATCCNTGGACATCTGTGGNNGACCAGTATCCGGCAGGTAACCGNGTCAGTGGTAAAGTCGTTAGCCTCACTGACTANGGNGCGTTTGTGGAACTGGAACCTGGAATTGAGGGATTGATTCATGTCTCTGAGATATCCTGGAGNAAGCGNATAAAGCATCCNTCGAAGGTACTTAGCGTTGGTGANTCTGTGGAAACGATGGTNCTCGGCGTCGATTCGCAAGCGCGTCGNATTTCGTTAGGGTTAAAGCAGGCAGGTNCAAATCCCTGGCTTGAGCTCGTTGAGAAATATCCAGTGGGTGCGAGAATTACTGGCGCGGTTCGCAACCTCACCGAGTTTGGAGCGTTCGTTGAGGTCGAGGAGGGCATTGATGGACTCATCCATATCTCTGACATGTCCTGGGATAAGCATTTAACGCATCCATCCGAGGCGTTGAAGAAAGGCGAAGAAGTTGAGGTCGTGGTGCTGAATGTAGATGCTGAGAANCAGCGTTTATCGCTAGGCCTTAAGCAATTATCCACTGATGCCTGGGACGAGTTTTTTGCGAATCATAAGGCCGGTGAGGTCGTCGATGGCGAGATAGTTCGAATGACGAACTTTGGCGCATTCGTNAAGCTCGCCGATGGTATCGAAGGACTCATTCATGTGTCGGAATTCGATGATACCCACGGCGAGGATAAGGTTGAGCTTCAGGTAGATCAATCCTATTCGATGAGAATCATTAAGCTGAGTCCAACCGATCGGAAAATTGGTTTAAGTATTCGCGCGCTGAAGTCCGGTGAAGAGCACGATTGGCAAGACTACAGTACTTCTAGTGGTTCACCGGAGGNGACTCTTGGTGATCACATGAAACGGAGCCAGTGAGAATGTCAATCGCCACCGCGAGCGACGTGCGGCTACCGTACGGTGAGTAGGGGGCAATATGACCAAGGCGGAGCTTGTCGAAGAGGTCTCTCAGGCGTCTGATCTCACGAAAAAGCATTCCGAAGTTATCGTCGACACGGTTTTCCAGAGCATCATCACCGCGTTGCATCGCGGTGAGAAAATTGAGTTACGTGGGTTCGGTAGTTTCAGGCTCCGCCAACGCGAACCACGGAAGGGGCGTAATCCCAAGACCGGCGATAAAGTCGATGTGCCGCCGAAGAAAGTGCCTTACTTTAAGCCCGGTAAGGACCTTAAGGAGCTTATCAACCAGTCCGTAGATTCCGTTCCACAGAGTACGCCGTCGGTATCTGAGGTGGGTACAACGTCGTCCCAATATTAACCACGACGCCGGTCCCTGCGGCGTTGACATTGTCTTGTTTTTCCATGGATCGGCTTTGGTCTCCCTGGAGATTAACTTACGTGTCGGCCGCCGAGCGTCCTCAAGGCTGTGTGTTCTGTGAGGCCCTCACCAATGGGGATGAGTCGTCGCTCGTTGTGTTCCGCGGTAACACCTGTTACGTCACTCTCAATCTATACCCCTACAACAACGGCCATTTGATGATCGTGCCGTCACGGCACGTTGCGAGTCTAGCCGATACATCGCTTGAAGAACGCGCGGAACTCATGGAATTGACTCGTCTCTCCGAGTTGGCACTCGCTGAGGCATACCAGCCTCAAGGTATGAATGTTGGGATTAACATGGGGCGGGCCGGGGGCGCAGGGATTGTTGACCACATTCACTTGCACGTTGTGCCACGGTGGGAAGGTGATACGAATTTTATGACCTCGGTGGGGGAATCGCGTGTTCTGCCCGAGGCGCTTGAGGAAACACTTAAAAGACTAAAGCCAGTCTTCGNAAAACTTACCAGTGAATCTTAACTAGCTTATCCCCACATTGTTTGTGTTTAGGGCAACACATGCCGGCACCTGACTCCGTCAAAGAAGGCTGAGGGAATAAATCGCAATATTATTTTTCAAGAATTTGCTTCGCAATTGTCTGTAACTGTAAATTTGATGTTCCTTCGTAGATCTGGCCGATTTTGGCGTCGCGGTAAAGTTTTTCGACCGGGTAGTCCCTCACGTAGCCGTAACCGCCGTAGAGTTGCACGGCGAGAGACGTGACTCGTTCCGCGACCTCCGATGAAAATAGCTTACACATTGCGGCTTCTGTCCGAAAGGATTTGCCGGCATCGCGTAGTCGGGCTGCGTTATAGACAGCAAGGCGCGCCACTTCAAGATCGGTTGCAGCNCTAGCCAGTTGGAACTGGACGCCNTGGAAGTCCGCTATAGGTTGTCCAAATTGTTTTCGTTCCTTCGTGTAGGCGATCACATGTCCAAGCGCACCGTCGGANAANCCGATCATTTGCGCACCAATCCCAATACGGCCCTCGTTCAGTGTTTCGATGGCGACNTTATAGCCNTTGCCAACTTCGCCGAGCACCTGATCGGCAGGCACGNAACAACCGTCAAGAATCAATTCACAGGTGCTNCTTGCTCNAATCCCGAGTTTATCCTCTCTCTTACCAACGGTGAGCCCGGGTGTTCGACGTTCTACGATGAATGCCGTAATGCCACGGTAACCGGCGCTGGGATTCACGTTGGCAAATACGATGAAGAGCTCGGCNTCGGCGGCATTGGTGATCCAGAGCTTCCGACCGGTGAGTTCGAAGTCCTTGTTATGCCGGACGGCNCGGGTTTTTAGGGCGAACGCATCACTTCCGGAAGAAGCCTCAGAGAGCGCATAAGCTCCAATCGTGTCCGATGCGAGCCTTGGAAGATACTTTGATTTGAGCGCGTCATCGCCCCACCGAAGCACAGCGTTGATAACGAGTGTGTTCTGCACGTCGACTAGGACCCCAATCGACGGATCGACTCGCGAGAGTGCTTCAACAGCAAGAACGGAGTGAAAAAAGCTCGCGTTACCGCCACCGAATTCGTCAGGAATCTCTACGCCCATGACACCCAAGGCGAACAGAGCGTCAAGCAAAGTCCTCGGAATAGTCTGACGGTCATCCATCTCGTGCACTTGTGGCCGTATTTCGGTGTCAGCGAAGGCACGAACGCTTTCGCGAAGAAGTAGCTCGTCTTCTGTAAGCGTGGTGAGCGCCGGTGGAGTGTTTGGTGTCATGGGCAGGAGTCCGACTCGCTCCGTTGGAAACCCGAGAGCCGTTACGCATCACGCGTCAGCCGGTCAGTCCGAAGATGCTATCATGTCGTCATAGTTCTCAGGAGCATGCTGGTGCTCTGGCTGAGCGTGGACGATCGCGAAGGTGGTGATCGATGAGACGGTGGTTGTTGCTGACAGTCGTGCTAGTGCTTACGGTCTGTCTGGGTGGTCCTGGTCAAGCGGCGTCACAGCAGGAACAGGCTGAGCAGGACGCACCTCAGCAGCCGGTGTTTCGTGCCGGAATTAACTTTGTTAGGGTCGACGTCATCGTTACCGATAAGAACGATGATCCCGTCGTTGACCTGACAGCCGAAGACTTCGAAGTCTACGAGGATGATTTACAACAGACCGTTGAGACTTTTCAGCTTATTCGGATTACACCTGCCACCATTTCGGATGAACCTGTTCGTCCGATTCGTAGTAGGTTCGACGAGGAACGTGAAGCGGCACGGTCTGACGTGCGTCTGTTTGCCATCTATCTTGATGACTACCATGTGCGTCAGGGCGCAAGCCTTCGAATCCGCGAGCCGATAATCAAGTTTATCCGCACACTTGCGCCGACTGACATGATCGGCGTCATGTATCCCCTCACGCCATTGGACGCCGTGCAGATGACCCGTGATCACGAAGCTGTGGTGGCAACGATTGAAGATTTTCTTGGGCGCAAGTACGACTACGAACCGCAAAACCGGTTCGAGGCCAGTTATATGCACGCGTCTCCCTCGACGATCGAGCAGATCAGGAACGAAGTGTCATTGACGGGTCTCCGAGCACTGATTACTCGCCTCGGAGGTCTGCGGGAGGGCCGGAAGTCGGTGATCTTGGTAAGCGAAGGTTTCACTAATATTCTCCCTCCGCAGTTACGAGGCGTCAATGCAACGCAGTTTACCGATCCCCGAATGCGGAACCCTTTTGTAAGGAGTGGTAATCCTCGGGAGCAGGCGATGCAGATGACTTCGGACCTTACATTGCAGACTGATTTGCAGCGTCTGTTTGATACTGCAAACCGAGCGAATACCTCGATCTACTCGCTGGATCCTCGGGGCCTTGCATCATTCGAGTTTGGTATGGATGAAGGGGTCGGGTTTACCACGGACCGGGAGATGATGGGCGCCATGATTGGCACCTTGCGATCGATCTCTGATACGACAGACGGCTATGCGATCGTGAATCGAAACGACCCCACTGAAGGTCTTCAGCGCGCGGTTAGGGATGCAAGCACCTATTATCTTCTCGGTTACAACTCAAGGGAGATGCCAGCTGACGGTGAGTTTCATAGGATTGAGGTGCGAGTGCCTAGGCGTGACGTCGAGGTGCGCGCGCGACCTGGGTTTTGGGCACTATCCCCAGAGGATTTGAGCCGGCTCGAGGATTCTGACTCTTCGCCTGAGCCACCGTCGGAAGTTGACACAGCACTTGCATTGTTGACCGCCCGGCGGAATCAGCGGTTCGTGCAGACGTGGATTGGTATGACCAGGGGTGACAATGGGCTTACGCAGGTGAGGTTTGTCTGGCGGCCAGCACCTCGGGTTCCTGGACAGCGACGAGATGAGCCTGTGCAGGTCGGGTTATCCGCTAGTGGAGATGGCGGGACGGTCTTCTTTCAGGGTGAGGTTCCCAGTAGTCCCTCGGTTCTTACGGACGGTGGGATGGCTGAGCCTGAACAATTGGTTTTTGAGGCTGAACCTGGGCCTTTACGTCTCGATTTATCAGTTCTCGGTGTGAGCGAGCAGGTGATTGACGATAACGTCATGACCCTTGTCGTGCCGGATTTTACGGCAGCTGACCTATCGCTCGGGTCAGTGATGGTGTTTCGCGCGCAGAACGCTTTCGAGATGCGTCAGTTGCGAGCCGACCCTGACCCTATACCCGAAGCTGGTCGCGAGTTTAGGCGAACCGACCGTCTGTTGGTCCGTGTTGAGGCCTACAGTCAGGGTTCGTCCGAGCCGAATGTCGCCGCTAAACTTCTTAATCGCGGTGGTCAGTCAATGGCGGATTTACCAGTTCAGCCCTCAGCGGTGGCTGCCTCAACTTACGTGCTCGACCTACCGCTCTCAAGTTTGGCGCCAGGCGAGTATCTGATCGAGCTGACGGCGACCGTTGGAGACGAAACAGATCAACAACTCCTCGCCATGAGGGTAACTGGCTGATTCCAGTTTCTAAGCGGCGTGCTTCTTTGGGTATCGGGGAGGGGCAGGATTTGAAGTTATTATTTTCTAGCCCAGACTCTCAGCCTACGCATCCTAATCACCCAGAAGTCCGTGATATATTGACGGGTTGTCGCTCCAGTGAGGGGTGCTTATATTAAGTTTGGCGTTGATCAGGGTTATATGTAGGAGGAGGACGATTCATGGTGACGAGGGACGTGGGAGCGGATTCAGGAATGTCAGGCTACATCGCTGACGTGATGTCTGAGGTTGTAGCCAAGAATCCAGCTGAGGTTGAATTCCATCAGGCTGTTGGTGAAGTGGTCGAATCGCTCGGTCCTGTGCTGGCATCGCGAACCGATTACCGTAGTGCCAAGATTCTAGAACGGATCCTTGAACCGGAACGGGTTGTAATGTTTCGAGTTCCCTGGCAAGACGATCGGAATGAGGTCCACGTTAATCGCGGTTTTCGCGTCGAGATGAATAGCGCGATAGGTCCCTATAAGGGTGGGCTACGCTTTCACCCGTCGGTAAATCTTGGCATTCTCAAGTTTCTCGCATTCGAACAGATCTTTAAGAATTCTCTGACCACGCTTCCCATGGGAGGTGGTAAGGGTGGTTCAGACTTCGATCCAAAGGGAAAAAGTGACTCTGAGGTTATGAGGTTTTGCCAAAGCTTTATGACCGAGTTATATCGCCACATTGGTGCTAACACGGATGTTCCGGCCGGTGATATTGGTGTGGGTGGTCGTGAGATTGGGTTTTTGTTTGGTCAGTATAAGCGTTTGCGAAACGAGTTCACGGGTGTCCTAACGGGTAAAGGGTTGAACTGGGGAGGCTCGCTAATCCGTCCAGAGGCAACGGGCTATGGCACTGTTTACTTCGCTGCGGAGATGTTGGCGACACGCAGTGAAACACTTAATGGCAAAGTGTGCTTGGTTTCGGGGAGTGGTAACGTCGCGCAGTACACTGTCGAAAAACTGCTGGAGCTTGGTGCGAAACCTGTGACGTTGTCCGATTCAAGTGGTTACATCTATGACGAATCGGGTATTGACCAGGAAAAATTGAAGTTCGTGAAAGAGTTGAAGAACGTTAGACGTGGTCGGATTGGGGAATATGCTGAGAATTATTCCAATGCCGTTTTCACCCCTGTCGATGCTTCGCTTGATCATAACCCCCTTTGGAATCACCAAGCCGATTGTGCGTTCCCATGTGCAACGCAGAATGAAATCAACGGTACAGATGTTGGCAACCTACTGCACAATGGAGTCGCTGTTGTATCTGAAGGTGCCAATATGCCGGTTACGCTTGAAGGTGTAAAACAGTTCCTTGACGCTAGAATCCTGTATGGGCCAGGAAAGGCGGCCAATGCGGGTGGCGTGGCGACCTCAGGACTTGAAATGTCTCAAAACAGTCTTCGGACGAGTTGGACCCGCGAAGAAGTCGATGCACGCTTGCAGAAAATTATGAAAGCGGTTCACAAAGCCTGCCATCAAACCGCGGAACATTTTGGCGATCCAGGTAATTACGTTATGGGTGCTAATACTGCCGGCTTCGTGAAGGTCGCCGACGCTATGCTGGACCAGGGCCTGGTATAGGCGTGAACCGAAGTCGACATATATTTTAGCGCGTACTCTGGACGGCCAGTGGTGGAAGTTGGTTGTTCAGGGCATTGCGTGAGGCGGTTCTTACTATGTCCGATGAACGGCCGGACAATCTGTCGTTCGGTTCAGGGAACCGGCTGCGTAGCTTTCAGGAAGTCGGACTCTATCGCGTCAATAATATTATTCTCGTTTCGACGCTTTACGATTCGTTTATTCTCGCTGAAGACGGTCGTCTTAGCGAGGTAATGCTCACCGAGTTCCTCGACCTCGATTTACATCACACCCCGCGTTTACAACGTGTTTCCACTGGTGCCGAGGCTCTAGCTCTGGCCCGTGACGAAAGTCGATACAACCTAGTTATCACATCGCCACATGTCGGCGATATGAGCGCTGAGGAACTCGCAGAAGAAATTGTAAAAGCAGGCCTGAAGACGCCGGTGATCGGCTTGGCTTACGACACGAGAGACCTGGACAGTTTTGCTCACGCTTCTGCAGTGTCAACGGTCAATAAGGTCTTCGTGTGGCAAGGCGATGTTCGGATTCTACTGGCGATCGTAAAGTATGTTGAGGATCGGATGAACGTTTCTCGAGACACCGGCGAGATGGGTGTCCAGGCGATCATCGTCATCGAAAATAGCCGTCGTTATTATTCATCTTTTCTACCTGTTATCTATACCGAACTCGTCCGTCATACACAGAATCTGCTTCCTGACGGGATGAATCGGGCAGACAAGTTGATACGTATTCAGGCACGGCCGAAAATTCTACTGTGTACCTCCTATGAGGAAGCCTGGGAGTTTTTCGAGCGATATCAGTCAGACGTGCTCGGGGTGATTTCCGATGTTGCGTTTCCGAAGGGCGGGGTGATTGATTCTGAGGCTGGATTTGAGTTTGCAGAGCAAGTACGTACGTTTCAGCCAGACGTACCAATTATGTTGCAATCTGGTTCTGGCTCTTCGGACCACGTGTCACGAGCCAAAGCCGCTAATGTCTCTTATGTCCGAAAGGAGTCCCCGTTTCTATTAAACAACCTTCGGGAGTTTATGACGGAAGGTTTCGGCTTTGGTGATTTTGTTTTCCGTCGACCGGATGGTTCGATTGTGTCAGTGGCGAAGGATCTTCGCCAACTTGAAACGCAATTGCGGGAGGCGCCTGCTGAGAGTGTGGCGTTTCACGGTGCAAGGAATCATTTTTCACGGTGGTTGAAGGCACGCACCGAATTTGACCTCGCGCACTTCTTGCGGCCCCGTAAGCTTTCCGATTATGAAACGGTAGAGGGTTTGCGGGATGTATTGGTCCAAGCAATCCATGACTACAACGAGCAGCGGCACCGTGGCATTGTGGCTGATTTTGCTCGCGATCATTTTGATCCGGTGCGAACCTTCGGACGGATCGGCGCTGGGTCACTCGGTGGAAAGGGCCGTGGGCTTGCCTTTGCTAATGCGCTCCTTGCTGATGAACGTCTTGAATCGAAATTTCCAGGTATCCGCATTGGCGTGCCACCGTCCGTCGTTCTGGCGACAGAAGTATTCGATCAATTCCTTGAAGCGAATGAGTTGCGGGACTTCGCCATCGAGTGTGGCGATGATGACGCATTGGCCGAGCGCTTTAGATCTGCTGGGTTTCCGGCGACGATTCAGCAGCAGCTGGCCGATCTTGCTCAGATGATGAACTATCCTCTGGCTGTCCGATCATCGAGTCTACTGGAAGACTCGCCTTACCAGCCGTTCGCGGGTGTCTACGAGACTGTAATGTTGCCAAACGACGAACCTGATCGAGTTCGTCGGCTGCTTGATGCAGTGAAGGCAGTGTACCTCTCGATGTTCCGTCAGAGTTCGAAACTGTATTTGAATGCGTCGCCGTATCGTCTTGAAGAAGAGAAGATGGCGGTGGTTATCCAGAAGTTGACGGGTGTCCAGCACGCTAATCGTTTCTATCCGGACATCGCCGGCGTAGCACGGTCACACAATTTCTACCCGATCGCGCCGATCGCCGCGGAGGACGGTATTGCTGCCGTTGCGTTAGGTTTTGGCGCCACTGTGGTCGATGGAGAGGCTTGCTTCCGCTTCTCTCCAGCGTACCCTCAGCAGGTCGTGCAGTTTTCCTCGGTTGATGACATGTTACGAAACTCGCAGCGGTCGTTCTACGCACTTCGGCTTGGACAGCGTGAAATATCTGAGATGGACGGTTTATCTACAGAGCTACAGCAAATGGAGTTGGATGTCGCTGAGCGGGATGGGAGCCTCCAGTTTGTTGGATCGACCTTCTCGCCGGAGAACGACACGATCTACGATGACATTGCCCGGCCGGGCGTCCGACTTGTGAGTTTTGCTCCGATATTGAAGCACAAGGTGTTTCCACTGGCGCCGCTTCTACAGTCATTGCTCGAGGTCGGCAAACGTGCCACCGGCGGGCCGGTGGAGATAGAGTTTGCCTGTAATTTACAGCCCTCTGATGACCAGCCAAGAGAGTTTGCGTTTCTACAGCTTCGACCTCTAGCCTTATCGCGCGAATTTAGCGAACTGGAAATAGGTGACGTCGACCGCGAAGATTTGGTGTGCGCGAGCGACGCGGTACTCGGACACGGGCTGGTTGAGCATGTTTGCGATCTGGTTGTGGTCAATGCGGAGACCTTCGACCGATTAAAGACAAGGGAGGTTGCAGAGGAGATCATGCGACTCAATGCAATCCTTGCGGATGAGGGAAAGCCTTACATTCTTGTTGGATTGGGTCGTTGGGGTTCTAGAAACCCACACCTAGGAATTCCAGTGAGATGGGATCAGATTTCTGGTGCCCGTATCATTGTAGAAGCGGGATTCGAGGACATGGCCATTACGCCGTCGCAGGGTTCCCATTTTTTCCAGAACATTACGGCAAGCCAGATTGGCTACTTCACGGTCAATTCGCAGGCGGGTAAGGGGTTCATCGACTGGGAGTGGCTATCGGCCCAATCGTCAACGACTGAATTGCACTACGTTCGCCACGTTCGGTGTCCGTCACCAATTGTTGTCAAGATGAATGGCCAAAAACACAGCGGCGTTATTCTAAAGCCGGCGGTTTGACTCTAATGGATGTCGTTATGCGTAGGCCTAACAATCGGTGACCCGGTCGCCGTTGATTTAAACTCCTCTAGTGCCTATGCTTGGCTGAGCGACGCTTGATGCCTCGGCATGGCGTCGNGANTGNCTTCGAAAACCTTGGTGCTGTTGAGTTTGGNGTGNTGGTTTTCGACTGGAGTTTNCTGAATTCGCATGAGCCTCCGTTCAATANCTAACCGTTGCAACCGTGNGTTCCNCTGAAACCAANATGTCCGAGNGNATTCCATCTGCTTCGAAGGTGCANCGTCNGGAGCNCATTCGTACGATTTCTGGTGTGCCGATCGAACCGGTATATGNCCCGTCACACATTGAGGCGGTCGATTATGTCCGCGATCTGAATGACCCGGGTCAATTCCCGTACACTCGTGGAATTCATCAGAATGGTTACGCCGGCAAGATGTGGACGATGCGTCAGTTTGCCGGCTTTGGTACGCCTGAAGAGACGAATGAGCGTTACCGACAACTACTCGCAGCCGGTGGTACCGGTTTAAGCGTGGCATTCGACTTGCCAACGCTCATGGGGCGAGATCCTGATCATCCGTTATCGCTAGGTGAAGTTGGTAAATGTGGCGTCAGCGTTGCTTCGTTGGCTGACATGGAACGTCTATTCGACAATATTCCACTGTCTGCGATCACAACGTCGATGACGATCAACTCGCCTGCAGCTATGCTCCTGGCAATGTACTTAGTGGTTGCTGAACAGCAGGGTGTGGACTGGCAGGAAATTTCCGGGACAATTCAGAACGACATTCTCAAAGAGTACATTGCGCAGAAGGAGTACATTTATCCGCCGGGCCCATCGATGCGGCTCGTCACGGATGTCTTCGCTTTTTGTGGTGAGCGCGTGCCGAGGTGGAACACAATCTCGGTGAGTGGCTACCACATTCGCGAGGCCGGGTCGACGGCACTTCAAGAACTTGCCTTCACGTTACGGAACGGCATCGAGTATGTACAGNATGGAGTTGATGCTGGTCTTGATCCGGATAAATTTGTACCTCGGATGTCCTTTTTCTTCAACGCTCANAACGAGTTTTTCGAGGAGATCGCNAAATATCGTGCGGCNCGNAAGCTTTGGAGCCACGTGATGCGGGACCGNTTTGGCGCCCGCGACGAGCGCTCGTGGAAGCTTCGCTTCCACGCCCAGACGGCTGGTGTATCACTTACGGCCCAGCAGCCCAGAAATAATGTNATTCGAACAGCCGTTCAGGCGCTTGCTGCCGTGCTGGGTGGCGCAAATTCGTTGCACACCAATTCGTTAGACGAAGCCCTCGCTTTACCCACTGTTGAGGCGGCAACCCTAGCGCTACGCACGCAACAGATCATCGCACATGAGAGTGGGGTAACCGGNNCCGTTGACCCNTTAGGGGGCTCGTATTTTCTCGAGAAGCTCACCACTGATATGGAGGCGGGNGCAGTTGAGTACTTTCAAACCATCGATGATNTCGGCGGCATGGTTGAGGCGATTGAGCAAGGTTTTCCGCAAAGGGAAATTGCCGAGAGCGCTTATCGGTTCCAGAAGCAAGTGGAGCTTGGCGAGCGAGACATAGTCGGAGTGAATGTGCATGGAGATAACGAGGAGCTTGGCGTCGAGACGCTATATATCAACGAAGACGTTTCTGAGCGGCAAATTGCGAAACTAAATGATCTGAGGCGCACTCGGGATGCGNATAGNGTGGNGCGTTCACTCGCAGCGGTACGCGAGGTTGCGCTTGGCAAGACTAACCTCATGCCTTCACTACTTGAGGCGGTCAGGGCCTACGCGACCCTCGGCGAGATATGTGATGCACTCAGAGACGCCTGGGGTGAGTATGAGGAAACCCCGANGATCTAGGCGGGTTGTCCATTATGCGGAATATTCGCGTCGTCATAGCTAAGCCAGGACTCGATGGGCACGACCGAGGAGCCAAGGTCATCGCCAGAGCACTTCGTGATGCTGGTATGGAGGTGATTTATACCGGACTTCGCCAGACGCCAGAACAAATTGTTGGTGCGGCGCTGCAGGAAGATGCTGATGTGATCGGACTCTCAATCCTGTCGGGAGCGCATAATCACATCTGTCCGCGTGTCATCGAGTTGTTACAGGCGAAGGACATCACGGATGTGCTCGTGGTCGTTGGTGGAATCATTCCTGATGTNGATGTGCCGAAGCTTAACGAAATTGGNATTACCGGTATTTTCCCACCTGGAACNTNGATGCAGGNCATNGTTGAATTTATTCGGCAACACGTTCGGCCCNCNGCATCGGCCCGCTGACNCAGACTTTTGTGGTTGAAGNACCTTCACTTCGACGCCCGGNGGAGGCNAGGGCCTGATACGATCAACGCCGTCTATGCCTAAGGTATTACTGTCCAAGACATTTGAACATCGCCAAGTCGATCCCAAGTGGTATGCGTTCTGGGAATCGATTGGGGCATTTCGCGCCATGCCCGAATCGGGTCGTCCGCCATTTAGCATGGTACTGCCTCCCCCGAATGTGACTGGCCAACTTCATATCGGCCATGCCTTAAACCAGACTTTGCCAGACATCATCGCCCGGTGGCGACGAATGCACGGAGATGATGTGTTGTGGCTGCCGGGGACGGACCATGCGGGTATCGCGACCCAGAATGTTGTAGAGGGACAACTCGCAGCGGAGGGTAAATCTCGACACGACCTCGGGCGTGAGGCATTTGAAGAGCGCGTCTGGGCTTGGGCGCGCAAGAGCAAGGCGACGATTATTACTCAGATGCGCACCTTGGGCTCGTCAGTTGACTGGAGTCGCGAACGGTTCACTCTCGATCAGAATTTATCACGTGCTGTTCGGCGCGTATTCGTTGCACTTTATAAAGAAGGTTTAATCTATCGTGGTAAGTACATCGTCAATTGGTGCTCACGCTGTCGTACGGCGTTATCTGACTTAGAGGTCGTTCACCGAAATACGACTGGCAAGCTCTACTACATTCAGTACCGTTACGTTGGTCGCGACGGTGCTGTCACCGTGGCAACCACGCGTCCAGAGACGATGCTGGGTGATGTTGCTGTGGCAGTTCATCCAGATGACGAGCGGTATCGGTCTGAAGTTGGAAGCTGTTTGCGACTGCCGCTACTCGATCGCGAGCTTCCGATCATTGCCGATGCGGTCGTCGACCAGGAGTTTGGAACTGGTGCTGTTAAGGTGACTCCCGCGCATGATCCCAACGATTTCGCTATAGGTCAGCGTCACGATCTTCCGCAAGTGTCAGTAATCAACGAAGACGGCCGAATGACCGATACGGCTGGCCCTTTTACCGGCTTAAAGGTCCTAGAAGCTCGCGGTGCAGTGCTCGATCGTTTGGAACGTGAGGGCGCACTCATCGAGGTTAAGGATCACGAGCATGCCGTGGGCCACTGCCAACGATGTAGTACGGTCGTCGAGCCTCTCGTGTCGACGCAGTGGTTCGTACGCATCGGCCCACTGGCTAAGCCTGCCATCGATGTTGTACGAGAGGGAAAGATTACGTTTATTCCTGAGAACTGGACGAAGACTTATTTTGAGTGGATGTCTAACATCCACGACTGGTGTATCTCAAGACAACTCTGGTGGGGGCACCGCATCCCTGCGTGGTATTGCAATTCGTGCGATCAGATTGTGGTCGCAGAAGAGGCCCCAGGGATGTGTGAGTGCGGTGGTTCACTTCGACAGGATACGGATGTTCTGGATACTTGGTTTAGCTCAGGGCTCTGGCCTTTCAGTACGATGGGGTGGCCGGACAGGACGGTCGATCTTGAGCGGTACTATCCCACAACCCTCATGCTCACTGGTCTCGACATTATCTTTTTCTGGGTTGCACGAATGATTATGTTTGGGTTGAAGTTCGGGCAAGAAGTGCCGTTCAAGACGGTCTACATTACTTCACTCGTGCGAGATGCCCATGGGCAAAAGATGAGTAAGTCTAAGGGTAACGTTGTAAACCCTCTTGAACTTATGGATGAGATCGGTGCTGATGCACTGCGATTCACTCTGACGGCACTCGCATCACCCAGCATGGACATTTCACTGTCCGAGGGCCGTCTGCGAGGTTCTCGGCAGTTTATTAACAAGTTGTGGAACGCTTCACGTTTTGTCCTAATGCAGCTCCAAGAGGGCGAGGTCAGATCAAATCCCCCTGCACGCCCATCAGAACTCGTACACCGATGGATTTTGCATCGCGTCAACGAGCTAAGTGCCGAAGTTGGTGAAGCGCTTGAAACGTTCCGTTTTGACGTTGCGGCTGATCGGCTATATCATTTTTTCTGGCACGAGTATGCGGACTGGTACATTGAATTAGTCAAACCTTCTCTCCAAGAAACTGGTCCAGAGCGCGAGATCGCCATTTCTGTTTTACTGGAGGTTCACGACCGGACCTTAAGGCTTCTCCATCCAATTATTCCGTTTATAACGGAGGAAGTTTGGCAGCAGTTACCACAGCGACCTGGCGATGGCCGTTCCCACGATGGCCAGCACCAAACACTGACACTCGCCGCGTTTCCTGGTCCGGAAGCCAAGTGGAAAGATGACGCGGCTGCAGCCGAGATGACCTTAATCCAAGAGGTTATCACTGCAATCCGCATCGTTCGAGCTGAGTGGGGGGTGCCACCCGCACGAAAAATTAGGGTTTTTATTGAAGGTGCAGACGAGCTGTCACAGCGGATTCTTGACGGTTGCGAAGCTCATCTCGTCAGACTCGCTGGGCTTGACGAGGTAGAGTTTCAAGATCGCGTAAAACGTCACCCGGAAACCGTAGTTCGGGTTGTCAGGGACCTTCAGGTACATGTCCCGCTTGCCGGCATCGTTAATCGTCAGGACGAAGCTAATCGTGTTGCGAAGGAACTCTTGAAGATTGAAAAACAGCATGCCGCTGACCAAAATAAGCTAGCGAACCCCAAGTTCAGGGAGCGCGCAGCGCCAGAGGTCGTGGCTGATACTGAGGCACGGGTTCAGGGGCTGATTAAGCAGCGTGACAAGCTCAAACGCCTTCTGGAGGAGCTTTCCCGGTAATGACTGAAGCAATGGAGCCGGCAGTCTACCGGAAGCTTGTCCAACGCGCACTGAAAGAAGATCTCGGCACTGGTGACATTACGAGCGAAGCGGTTGTCGAAACTACCAGTTGGGCCAAAGGTCGCATTCTCTCAAGGTCTACCTGCATCTTGGCTGGACTTGAGGTCGCAACTGAAGTATTCAGGCAAGTAGATTCCCGCGTCAAGCTAACGTGCCATCGGTCTGACGGGGACAGCTGTGTTGCTGGGGAGGTTGTAGCTAATTTGACAGGAGCTGCGCGATCGATTTTGGCTGGCGAGCGTACTGCGCTGAATTTTCTACAACGTCTGTCTGGTATNGCGACNCTTACGCGNGCGTTTGTTGATGCGAGTGCNGGCGNTTTGACTGTGTTAGATACACGTAAGACGACTCCGACGCTACGGAGGCTGGAAAAATACGCTGTACGGGCAGGAGGTGGGTCTAATCACCGCTTCGCACTGGATGACGGGATATTGATTAAGGATAATCATATTGTGCTTGCTGGGGGCGTGGCAGTAGCGCTAGATCTGGTGCGGGGGGCCAAGCTTGATAAGTCGATAGAAGTCGAGGTTGACAGCGTCGAGGAAGCCGACGATGCCCTGGAGGCGGGTGCCGATAGGTTNCTGGTGGATAACATGACTGATGCNGATGTCNGCGAAGTGGTGCNCCGTAGTCGGGGCCGAGCCGAGATCGAGATATCAGGAGGCGTGACATTGAAAAGGATGCCAGGTCTGGTCGCAACGGGGGCAGANTACGTCTCGGTNGGTGCGNTAACGCATTCAGCACCGTCGGTTGACTTTAGTCTTGANCTTGAGCGGTCAGATCATTGAGTAACTACGNTCTACCGGTGCCAATGGTGGATGCGTTTANAACACATAGGGACCGGCTCGGATGTTTCGNGGGGCGAGTTACCTACNTGGAAGAAACCGGATCAACAAACGATAAGGCGATCAAACTTGCTCTGGCTGGTGCACCAGAGGGCACGACTGTGGTTGCCGGTGCCCAAACCGCTGGGAGAGGTCGCCGCGGACGTTCTTGGTTGTCTCCCCAAGGTGCCGGCCTTTACGCTTCGGTCGTGTTCCGACCTCCACTATTGTCTCCGGTATTGACGCTGATGAGCGGCGTCGCGTTGGTCGAAGCGATACGCTGTCGGGTAGGGCTTACAGTGGTGCTCAAATGGCCGAATGACTTAATGGTTAAGCGAGGTGTTATTAGGAAGCTCGGTGGTATTCTTGCCGAAGCCGGAGCCTCGCCGACAGGTCTTGAGTATGTCGTGGTCGGGTTTGGTATTAATCTGCTANNGGCGTCGAATCTGTCGGCACTGTCCGATACGGCTACTTCGATCGAGTCTGAATGTGGCGAAGTTGTGCCATTGGAAGACCTCCTAGTTGAAGTTTTAGCTGCACTGTCGGTATGGCGAGCAAGGATGGTCGACGGCCAGATGAATGCTATTCTGAATCGTTGGCGCACACTGTCCCCGTCGAGCATTGCCTCTACGGTCGAACTGGATGGGCCGTCTGGAGTGCGGCGTGGTACGACTGCTGGCATCGACGCTGATGGGGCGTTGTTGGTACGCGTCAATGGAACGACTGAACGGGTGGTTTCTGGTGAGGTACGCTGGGTCTAAGGCTCACCTGAAGACCATTCTGCTAAGGAACGGTATGACATGCTCCTAACGGTTGACGTGGGCAATACGAATCTCGTGTTTGGGGTCTTCAAAGGTGAAATGCTCACCCAAAGTTGGCGTCTNGCCACGCTGCGNGAGCGCACTNCNGATGANCTCGGTATTCTTGTGAGCGATCTCTTTGAAGCGAGGGGCCTNGATAAANCAGAGATTGACGGNGTTATCATGGCNTCGGTTGTTCCGTCCCTAACCGGCACAATGGCCGAGATGATCAGACGTTACTTCGATCACCAAACCAAGATCGTCGATCCAGCCGAGGACGCCTTATTCGCGGGTATGCCTATACGCTACGAGCGGCCGAGCGAAGTGGGCGCCGACCGATTTGTCAATGGTATCGCTGCCTATGAGCGCTTCGGACGTGTGGACGGTAGGCCGGTTATCATCGTCGACTTTGGCACTGCTACGACGTTCGATTGCATCTCTTCGCGTGGCGAGTATCTTGGNGGTGTCATTTGTCCAGGCGTTNACATTTCAGCTGATGCGCTATTTCAGCGTGCAGCGCANCTTCCACGCGTTGATGTTTGCAAACCCAAGCGCGTCATCGGGCAAACNACGGTCGAGTCNATGCAGTCAGGTTTATTCTACGGATATGTTGCGATGGTCGAGGGTATCGAGGCTCGACTACGCGATGANTTTGAGCCTACGTCTGGTGAGGGTGCACCGATTTGTGTTGCGACNGGAGGAATGGCTGCNGTCGTTGCTGAGCAAACTTCNGTTATANNNGCAGTCGTNCCAGAACTCACNTTNTNCGGTCTCCGGATAGTCTGGGAACGTTTTNTTGCCAAGATGTCGAAGTGAGTGACTACGCCGAATACTGTCGAGCTGTTGAAACTTACCTCTGTCAGAAGAACCGAGGCCACCTCATCCGTTTGGTTGGNCCAGCTTTTGAGTTGGTNCGCGGCTGGGCTGAACAGGGCTTACCACTCAAAATAGTCATGCGCGGTATTGATGAGCGCGTAACACGGCATGAGGCCAAGAGTAAGAATAGTCGACGGTATCCATTGCATATCGAGTTCTGCGAGAACGATGTGCTTCGCGCTTTTGATGATTGGCGGCGGGCCGTTGGTCCCACGATAGATGTTGACCGGCGCGATGATAGTCGGACTACGGCTAAGAGCTTACCAAAACATCTGACCACTGTGATGTCGAGGCTGACGGCTTGTCTTATGAATCCAGAGCCTTGGCCAGGCCTTCACGTTGTGTTGAATCGCGTCGTTCGTGCCCTTGATGAACTTTGCGAACAGGCTAAAACAGCGCGCGGTTCTGTTCGTTCCGACCTCCTCAGGAGTCTCCAGAATCTAGATGGAGTCATGATGCAGGATATTCGGGTCGTGGCCGACGAANCCACGATTAGAGCTGCGGAAGCTGAAGTGGCGACGGAACTTGGTGCTTTCCGAGAGAGGATGTCACAGTCTGCGTACGAGGAAGCGACCAAACTTGCAGTCGAACAACGTTTACGGGTTCAGCTCGGCCTACCGCGCTTGAGTTCCACCTAATTGAATCGGTTGAGCTACGAGATGGACTCGGGAGCCCTACTTGAGCTAGCGATTGAGCGGCCAGCCGTTGGCGGCCGGATGATTGCAAGGCACGACGGCCGTGTAATATTGGTGTCCGGAGCGATNCCCGGTGAGCGAGTCCTGGCACGGGTCTCACACTTTCGTCGTGGCGTATCGTTAGCCTCGACCGAAGAGGTCATTCTTGCTGATCAAGACCGCCGTCCTGCGTTATGCGATCCCTCCTGCGGCGGGAATGTGTTTTCCCATATTGCATATTCGCGGCAGCTCTCACTGAAGCGTGAAATTGTTGCTGATGCGTTCGCCCGTATCGGGCGACTTCCACCTCCAAAAGACATAACGATTGCCCCTTCTTTTGAGCAGGGTTATCGATTACGAGCCCGCTTGTATGCAGCGGGAAAACTGGTGGGATTTCTACGTAGTGGGTCGCATCACCTATGTGATGCGACCAAGACAGGACAGCTTTCGACCGAAACTGGGAGAGTTATCTCCGACTTGCAATCTTTACTTTCATCGCACGTCCCTGACATTACTATCAGAGCTATTGACCTTGCCGAGTCGGTCGATGGTGAACAGCGAGTAATCCATTGCTGGCTAGACCGAGAGCGACCGACCGATATCACAGCACTCTCATCACTTGGCGCTGTATCGGGCATTGGAGGAGTTTCAGCCTCCGTGCGACGCTCCGAACCAGTTCAGCACGTGATCGGTGAGCCAGAAATTATCGAATCTTGGTCCACGATGCTTCCGTCGCTGTCACAAGTGCCTGAAGTTCCTCTCCGTCGACGTCCCCCCGCGTTTTTTCAGGGCAATCGGTTTCTCCTAGCTACGCTCGTCGAGCGCGTTCTTATGGAGCTCACGCCTGGCCCGGTAGTTGACCTCTACGCTGGGGTTGGCGTGTTTGCGCTGGGAGCTGCAGCGTGTGGGGCGGAAGATGTGACAGCTGTAGAAAACGATCCGATTTCTGGTGCAGATTTGGTAGCCAATGCACAATCCGCCGGGGGACGGGTACGCGTCGTGAGACGAACAGTCGAGCGCTACCTAAGAGGGAAACGGCGCGGTTCGCNTGGTGTCTGGATTATCGACCCTCCACGAACCGGGCTGTCGCGTGAAGCACGGGTTCTGATTGCGAACACTGGACCATGCCGGCTTGTCTATGTTTCGTGTGACATTGCTACACTTGCACGCGACCTGTCCGTACTAGGTGGTGCGGGCTACAGTCTTCGTCGGTTAAACGGCTTCGACTTTTTCCCGAATACGGCCCACATTGAGTTGATGGCAGTGCTCGAACGTTAGTGCCAGGCCTACATTCGAGAAGGAACCTCGCACCCCATCAATCCCAAAGCACGAGTCATTTGCGTCTTAAAGTAGAGCGTCGCTCCTGCCCGCCAGAGTTGGAGNTCTGCCTGTTCTTCGTTCACGATTGGGTGATGGTGGTAGAAGGTGTTAAANAGTTGCGCCAGNCCGAAAGAGTACTTGGCTAGTATGGATGGCTCGAGACTTCTCACGGCCTGATCGACAANCTCGTCGAGTCGTGCAGACTCGAGAACNAGTTCCCANAGGCCATCGCCNTCACCGCGNGCTAGGCAATCTGNAGATACCGAACTGAGCTTTTCAATNATGGTAGGCTCATCAAGGTCTGTCCGCTCGTGCAGTTTCTTGAAGATNTTATTCGCACGGACTGNNGCGTATTGTAAATATGGACCACTTTCCCCTTCAAAACTCAAAGCTTCNTCAATGTCGAAGACAATNACTTTACTGCGCGAGAANTTGATCATGAAGTAACGCACAGCTGCNGTGGAAATCATNCGGCTGATANTTNCTGACTCGTCAGCAGGCAAATTCGGATTCCGCTTGGTTACTTCACGGCTTGCGGCTTCAACGAGGCGGTCCAGCAGCTCATCAGCCTTTACGCCGAGGCCTTTGCGGCCTGATACTTCAACGAATGGACGGTTCGTGTCGATGTTTTCTAGTCCTAAAGCTCGCGCCGTGCTGTGGGACAACGTGACCATCTCATATGAGAAATGAATTGAGTGCTCGGCTTGGGCGGTATAACCCATAGCCCCTAGGGCCTGCGCAAGTAGTTGCTGTAAATAGGCTTGACGGGTGTCTATAACGTTGTAGACGGTATCGGCACATCCAAACACCGGTGGAGTAGTTGCAGTAGGTTCGCCCGACGGGTTTGAACTAGTGGCCCACAGCGGTTGGTCGTTTTCCGAGGTATTAAACGGGCGGTAGAAAAAGTCGGCACCAAGCAGTCCAAACTTCCAGAACTGGTAGGCGATATCCTTACCAACGTAGGTCACTGTGTTGTCCGATCGGACAATCACTTTTAGGCGTGCTTCTTCTGGTTCAACAGCCGGATTGTTCGACGGGTCTTCGTAAGCAGTAGTGGTTTCGTCACTCAATTGCATTACCCAGCAGCCCGCGAGTTTACCTTCCTTCGACTGAAACATTACGCCGGCTTTGGTCAGGATGTCGAAGGCGCGAGCCCAGAAGCGCAGTCTGAGAATGTCGCCTTCCCAGGTAAGCAGGTCGTAGCTGATCTTCAGTCTTGCCATCGTCGCCAAATGGCAGCGGACGATGTGGTCGGCGATTATGGCAGCTGTGTCGGCCATTTCATTGTTGCCAGCCTCCAGTGCCTGCAAGGCCTCGGACCTCAGACGGAGTCGGCTTGAATCGGCTTCGTACCACTCGGTTACTCTTGTATACAAATTCCAGCAGTAGTGATCGAAGTTTGTTTTCCTGGCTTCTGATTTGACTTTGTCCAGACCCATCGATTCCAGTTCACGAAAAGCCACGACCATATCGGCGACCTGTNCTCCCGTATCATCGATGTAGTTTTGAACCTCGACGTGATGGCCTTGGAAACGTAGAAGTTGGCTCAACGTATCTCCGAGCACTGCGTTCCGGAGGTGCCCGATGTGCGCGGCCTTGTTAGGATTGATCGCCGTGTGTTCAACAATTGTTTTACCTCGACTGACGTCTATGGAATCTTGCTGAACAGGCAGGTTGATTCGATTGGTCAGAAAAGATTGACGATCGAGAAAGAAGTTAATGTATCCGTTCGGAGATGGCTCAATGGTGGTAATGCCATCAATCTCACCNAGGGCNTCAACTAGCTCCGTAGTAATTACTCGTGGAGCTTTGCGCGCGACCTTTGCCAGTTCAAACGCCACCGGTACGGCTAGATCGCCAATGGTACGGTTTGGCGGTATCTGAACAGTAATCGATGGCATTGTGGTGTCGTCGAGACCGTAGAGCCGTTTTGCCACCGCTCTTATTTGTGCCTTTATGAGTTCGTGAATCGGAAGAATCATGTGGTCTGGTTTTACTTCCTGGGTAGTTCTGGACTCGATAACATCGAATGACCGGAGTCTAGGTGCTGAAGCGCCCTAGCGTAATCATCGGGCGTGTTTACGTTGGAGAAGAGTAGGCCGCTCGGATCATGCGGTGCAATCTCGTCTACTCCAACCTCTCGGACTCGTAGGTGCGGCAATAGTTCCTGAATCTTGAGCGCACCGTTGTTGATTTGCTGCCGCAAGCGTGATGCGCACCGTCGGGAGTAACATGCACACATTGGTTCGTAACCGTTGGCGGTTTTCGGAATGGTCACATCAGCAGACCGGTCGGCACTGACGAGAAGACGTAAGAACGGTTCATTAACGAACGGCATGTCACATGCCACGACCAGCACCGGGTCCACGGTGGCGTGCACGAGTGCCGTATAGATTCCACCGATCGCACCAGAACCTGGGATTTCGTCGTTGATCACCGGTATGCCCAGTCCGGTGTAGGCGCTTTCGTTGTTAGTGATAATCAGAAGTTTCTCAGTTATCGCTCGAAGAACCGCGATCTGGCGTTCGACAAGACTGGTCGTGCCAAATGGTAGGGTACCTTTCACTCGCCCGTTAAGTCGCCGCGCTTCACCACCGGCGATAATGGCCGCCGTACACATGTGCCAGCGATAACCTTATCAAAAAACGCGTGAGGTTCGGAAAAAGTGGGGAAGGTGTAGTCTCCCGAGTTGATTAAGCTTGGCCTGTTTTCATCGATTTGATGCGTTGACACAGTCTGCGCGCTCCGTTAGCTTACGAAGAGTGAGCGCGCTGCAGAAGTTAGGGGATTCCTGAGTGCTTTTGATTATGAAGAGGTTGGCCCGTAAGGTCTGGATGCAGGCTCTCCTCGTTCGGCCTGCCTTGGCGCGCCTGAGTCCGATCCTGTTTGCCCTGTTGTTATTGAGTTCAACGGCTGTGTTCAGTCGTCAGGCAGCAGCCCCTTCAACATCAAATCGTCCACTCGTGCTGGTGGCTGAGGTGGATGCCATAATCCATCCTGTTTCGGCTGAGTACATGGTGCAGGTGATTGACCGTGCGGATGCGGCCAATGCCGACCTAGTCGTATTCACCCTACGGACACCTGGTGGGTTGGTTGAGTCGACACGATCGATCACGTCACGCATGATTTCGGCTAAGACGCCAGTTGTTGTGTTCGTAGCTCCAAGTGGTGCGCGTGCCGCGTCAGCTGGCTTTCTGATCACGATTGCGGCAGACGTGGCTGCCATGGCGCCGGGTACCCACATTGGGGCAGCCCATCCTGTTAGCGGCAGCGGACAACAACTCGACGGGGCCGTATCCGAAAAGGCCGCATCGGATGTAGCGGCTTTTGCCCGATCCCTAGCGACTCAACGCAATCGTAATATTGAGTTCGCTGAGCAGGCAGTAATTGAGAGTAGAGCGTTTACTGAAGACGAAGCTGCTGAGGCTGAACCACCACTGATCGATATCGTCACATCGGACTTAGACAGTCTCTTAGAGGTGCTCGACGGTCGTTTGATTACTAGGTTTGACGGACGTGAGGTTAGGCTGCGGACGGCCGATGCTCGGGTCGAGCGGCTACAGATGACATGGCGTCAGCAAGTGTTGAGCGTGATTGCACGGCCGGAGGTGGCCTACATTCTCTTCAGCCTCGGCACTCTAGGTCTAACGATCGAACTATGGAATCCTGGTGCGATTCTACCTGGTGTTGTCGGCGGACTCTGTCTCTTACTGGCTTTCTTCGCGTTTCAGGTGCTGCCGGTGAATTTAGCTGGTGTTATTCTTATTGGATTCGGTCTTGGGCTGCTGGTCCTAGAAGCGATGGTAACCAGTTTCGGGATGTTAGCGTTGGGTGGCGTTGTCAGTATCGCTTTAGGCTCGCTCATGTTGATCGATTCACCGATGCCAGAGTTACAAATTGGGTTGTCGATGGTGCTTCCGATGACGCTCGCGCTTTCAGGCATTGTGTTCTTCCTGGCGAGGCTGGGCGTTGCGGCGCAGCGTCGGCGAGCTGTGACGGGCCGTGCGGGAATGATCGATGAGATTGGGCGCGCACTCACGACGTTTGAGGCAGGCGGTTCTGGCCAAGTCGTGGCCCACGGTGAAATTTGGTCGGCGACAGGCACGGAGCCAATCGCTGAGGGCGACCAAGTTAAAGTGGTCGGAGTGAACGGTCTCACTCTCACTGTCCGTCGACTGGAGTCAGCCCTACAAGGAGGAGATAAGCAATGAATGTATCCCCTATTGCACTATTCGGTCTAATCTTGGTGTTGTACTTGATCAGCTCAATCAAGATTTTGAATGAGTATGAGCGTGGCGTCATCTTCCGTCTTGGCAAGCTGCTACCGCATTCGAAGGGTCCTGGCGTAATCCTTGTCTTTGCACCGATTGATCGTATTGTTCGGGTGAGCCTCCGCACGATCGTGATGGACGTACCGCCACAAGACGTTATCACGCGGGACAATGTTTCAGTGAAGGTCAATGCAGTTGTCTATTTCCGGGTAATGGAACCTGGCCGTGCGATTGTCGAAGTTGAAAATTTTCATTATGCGACATCCCAGTTAGCGCAGACTACCTTACGCAGCGTGCTTGGCCAGGTGGAGCTTGATGGCCTGTTGTCCGAGCGTGAACGTCTCAATCAAGACCTCCAGGGTATTCTCGATCAAAATACCGACGCGTGGGGCATTAAGGTGTCAGCAGTTGAGGTTAAACACGTCGATCTTCCACCCGACATGCAGCGAGCGATGGCTCGACAGGCTGAGGCGGAACGCGAGAAGCGTGCTAAAATTATTCATGCCGAGGGTGAATTCACTGCGTCTAAGCAACTTTCGCAGGCGGCGGCCGTACTCGCCTCTGAGCCGAATGCAATTACGCTCCGATACCTGCAGACTCTGACCGAGATTGCCTCCGAGAAGAACTCGACGATTGTCTTTCCGTTACCGGTCGAGTTGTTGAACATGCTGCGCAAGCCCTCCGGAGCGAGTGAGTCGTCGACATAACAGGCGTCAGACCATGTCGGATGACGGTTTTCGTGAAATTCAGTTGAGTGGCAAGCAACTCGTTTTCCTCTTTATGGCCACGACCGTTGTGTCCGTGGCGATCTTTCTGTGTGGTGTGCTCGTCGGGCGCGGTGTTGGTGCTCGCCAAGCTTCTGGGTCAATACCGATTGCGGATGGTATCGGTCGAGGTGGCCAAGTAATTGGGGACGAACTGCCTGATTGGACCGAGCCTATTGACGAGGCTAATACGGAAATCGCAGACGAGTTATACGCTGAACCGTCTGAATCGTCCCTGGAAGACGAACGTACCGCGACCATAGGTCCCAGCGAGCCAGTGTTGCCATTGGAACCTTTTACGGTACAGGTAGCAGCACTAACCGGTCGTGCTAGCGCCGAGGTAATTCGAAACAAACTTTCGGATAAGGGATACCCTGCTTATTTGCTCGATCCCCCGTCTGGCGTACCAGGGGAGATGTTTCGTGTCCGCGTCGGCCGTTATCAGGACCGTGCTGATGCCGAGCACGTTCGTCGTCGTCTCGAGCAGGAAGAAAAGTTCAAGCCCTGGATTACCCGCTAGCCATTCTTTCCGGCGTCCTTCTCGCACTGAGTTTTCCAAAATTCGGCCAATCCGCGTTGGCTTGGGTTGCGCTGGTGCCCCTACTTGCAGCGCTAGGTAGTGCGAAAGGTATACAAGTCCACCGTGCATTCGGGCTCGGCTTAGCCACGGGTGCAGTCGCATTTGCCGGAACGCTCTACTGGATTAGTGAAGTCATGATGACTTACGGTGGTTTGGCATGGCCGACGGCCTTGGCTGTGAACGCTCTACTCGTATCTTACTTAGCCATTTTTGTAGGGCTGTTCGCAGTGATGGTGACCTACGGCACCTCGATTAGCGTAACTGTTGGTCTTGTTACCACATCGGCCGCGTGGGTCGTTAGCGAGTTTGGCCGAGGCTACCTGTTCGGCGGTTTTCCTTGGGCATTTCTTGGCTATTCCCAGGTTGAGGTTCTACCCGTAGCCCAGTTGGCGAGCGTGTTCGGTGTCTACGGTATTTCATTTCTCATCGTCCTTGTTAATGGAGCTTTGGCCAGTATTGCCGTTAGAGCGGATCGCCGCCGGCTGACTACTGGTGGCATTGTTCTTGGCATTGCAGTCTTAATTGCGTGTTGGGGCCAATGGCGTCTTAGTCAAAATACATTGGTTAACGAAGGTGAACCAGTTCGCGTAGCGATGATCCAAGGTAACGTGGCACAAGACCAAAAACATGATCCCAGTTTTCAGACGTCGATCCTGGACACTTACCTGTCGGCGAGTCGCTCCGCGGCCGCGGATGGTGCAAAGCTCTTGATTTGGCCGGAATCGGCGCTTCCACTCCCGTTTGATCAGGATGTTGGCGCGGCTGTAGCAATTCGAAATCTTGCCAAGGAAACCGGATCCCATATCCTGTTCGGTAGTGAAGAGAGTGAAGAAACCGAAGGTTTTCACTACTACAATTCAGCCTTTCACGTTGGTCCTACTGGGATTGACCGACCGACCTACCGGAAAATTCATCTTGTGCCGTTCGGAGAGTATGTGCCGTTTAGGCGCCTTCTGTTTTTTGCCGATAAGCTTGTTGAAAGTGTGCCGGATTTTTCACCTGGCACCGAAACCATCACCTTTTCGATGAATGGGCATCGATTCAGTAGCGCGATATGCTACGAGGTGGTATATCCAAGTTTGGTGCGTTCTGCTGTTTTGGCGGGCAGTGAACTCCTTACAACGATCACGAACGATGCTTGGTTTGGGCGAACATCAGCACCGCATCAGCATTTTTCGCAGGCGGCCATGCGGGCCATCGAGCAGGGACGCTACCTTGTACGTGCCGCGAACACCGGTATAAGCGGTGTGGTCGATCCCTACGGCCGTGTGCTTGCACAGACCGAATTGTTTGAAAATACTAGAGTCGTAGCTGATGTGCGATGGATTAATGTAAAGACGGTATACGGGTGGACGGGTGATTTGTTTGTTTATCTTTGTCTCATGCTAATGATTTGTGTTTTGCTATTTGGTGTGCGGGCGAGCTGGTGAGACCCAGAGGGAGCAAGTGTGTCTGCAACGCGTGAAGAACAACTTTCTCGGTATCAAGATTTAATTAAGCGGGCTAAGGATTTGCGGGGTTATCTTTGACGCTGCTAGTTCAGCGGGTGAACTCGCTAAGTTGGAATCCCAGGCGGCCGCGCCAGACTTTTGGAAGGACCAGGTGGCGGCCCAGCGTGTGCTTCAGCGCCAGCGGAGGCTCAAGGATGATCGTGTGCTCATCGACTCACTGCAGCAGCGTAGTGAGGATCTCTCGGTACTAATTGACTGGGCCGAGCAAGGTGAGCCTGTTGATGATGATCTAAATCGAGCTCTCGATGAGCTGAACGCTGAGGTTGAGGCCGTCGAGATAAAGCGGATGCTAGGTGGCGAGCACGATCGTAAGAGTGCCATCCTGACAATCCATCCAGGTGCTGGAGGTACTGAATCCCAGGATTGGGCTGAGATGCTGCTCCGACTCTATCTGCGTTGGACTGAGCAGCGTGGATTCAGCCGCGAAGTCATCGATCTCCAACCGGGCGACGAAGCTGGGATCAAAAGCGTTACGTTGACGGTATCCGGTGATTATGCCTATGGCCTGCTACTTGCCGAAGCCGGTGTGCATCGGCTTGTGCGGATCTCTCCGTACGACCAAGCAGGTCGCCGACATACCTCGTTCGCCTCTGTTTTTGTCTGGCCTGAATTACCCGATGACGTTGAGGTCGAGGTCGAAGATAAGGACCTTCGTATTGACACCTATCGTTCAAGCGGCGCCGGTGGTCAGCACGTGAACGTGACTGATTCCGCTGTGCGAATCACCCACATTCCAACTGGCATTGTTGTTTCGTGTCAGAACGAACGGTCGCAGCATCGCAACCGTGACTCGGCCATGAAGGTATTACGCGCACGACTTTACGATAAGAAGTTAAAAGAACAGCAAGCTAAACTGGAACAAATCGGTGGAGAGAAAAAAGAGATTGCATTTGGCAACCAGATCCGGAGCTACGTGCTACATCCGTACCGGTTGATCAAGGACCACAGGACTAAGATGGAGGTGGGCGACGTAGACAGTGTGCTAGATGGGCAACTCGACGGTTTTATCAAGGCCTATTTGATGCAGAAGGCCTCTGGAACGCTAGGAAAGCCGGCAGACGATGAGTAGACGTGACCGAAGGTTGGTTGGGGCTAGAAGGTGATGTTAGGCTCGGTGCCCGCGATAAACGTTTCACGGATGGCGTCCGGCGCAGAAGGTTCAGTGATGTCACCAGTCAGACGATTAACAGATAAGTGAACGATGTTTACGGGTTGAAGGAATTCCGGTCGATCAGTTCTGTCATCAATGTAAGCTCGCATAAAGTCGATCCAGATTGGCAGTGCTGCGCGAGCACCCTCTTCTTGTGGCCCTAAGGTCATCTTCTGATCGTGGCCGACCCACACGCCAACAGTCACATCCGGGTCATATCCTACAAACCACGCGTCAGTGTATTCGTCGACTGTTCCAGTTTTCCCAGCCAGTGGCCAATCAAGCACCTTTGCCTGCTGACCCGTTCCCCGTTCCACGACGCCACGTAACAGACTGGTCATGATGAATGACGTGTCTGCGGGAAGTGCCTCGTACGCGATCGGCCGATTCTCTTCAATGGTGTTGCCATCCCGATCCATTACCCTTAACACTTGAAACGGTTCGAGCCGAACACCCTGATTGGGGAAGACTGCGTAGGCGGTCGTAATTTCCAAGAGTGTACTCTCAGCTGCACCGAGTGCGACCGAGAGAAACGGTGGAAGATTGGAAGCGAAGCCCATCCGTTTGGCATACTCAACGACTTGTTCAGGGCCCAATTCGGCCATCATTTGCACCGCTGGAATGTTTCGAGAATCTTCAAGTGCATGTCGGAGTGTTACTGGTCCTTCGAACTCGAGGTCGTAATTGCGAGGCTCGTACTCAGGCTGGTTCGGCCCGGCTGGAAAGCTGATAGGTTCGTCAACGATAATTGATGTCGGCGTGTAGCCTCGATCGATGGCTGTCGCGTAAAGGAGTGGCTTGAACAGTGACCCGAGTTGGCGTTGAGCCTGCACGGCTCGATTGAACTTGCTTCGCTCGAAGTCATAGCCCCCGACCATGGCCAGGATACGACCCGTGCGGTTCTCAATGGCAATCAGTGCAGCTTCTGCAACTGGTTCTTGGTCGAGAGAGGCAGAGAGCGTCAGGGCGTCGTTGTTGACTGATAAGACTTCGACGAGTACGAGATCGCCGACTTTGAGGAACTGCGGTGCTGATTTCCGAGTCCAACGAAAACCATCTTGGTCGATTGTGCCGCTGTAACGTCCGAGGCGAAAATCAATTTGGTTTTCCGAAACGCTGGTAACGACGGCCGGCACATGGTCGCCAGGAGTCGTTGGGCGGCGCCACTGAGGGTTCTCATAGACTTCGATCGATGTAGCGGTGGTTTCGAGTACGTTCTCTATCGGTCCGCGGAAGCCACGCCGCTTATCAAGACGGTGGAGGCCCGCACGTACCGCTTCGTTGGCGGCGTGCTGTAGGCCGACGTCTAGAGTCGTGTGCACTGAAAGACCGCCCTCATACAGTTGTTTAGCACCGTAATTACTCTCGAGATGCTGCCTGACTTCCTCGACGAAGTATGGTGCAATCGATGCCTCGCCTCGTCGGTCGGTGACCTCGATCGGTGTGTTTCTTACGATGGCAGCCTCCTCAGCTGTTATGTATCCGTCATCCTCCATCCTTCCTAAAACGTAGCTACGTCTCGAGCTTGCCAGTTTGAGGTTAACGAAAGGACTCTGTCGTGCCGGTAATTGAATGATGCCAGCGAGGAGTGAGGCTTCGGCGAGGTCGAGTTCACCGGCTGACTTGTCGAAGTACATCCTAGATGCGGCTTCAACGCCGAAAGCGCCATGGCCGAAGAGAACCTGGTTGCAATACAGCGTGAGAATTTCCCGCTTGGTGTACCTCTTCTCGATCTGAACGGTGAGCAGGAGTTCTTTAATTTTCCTCTCCCAGGTTTTATCTAGGGTTAGGAATAGATTGCGCGCTAGCTGCTGCGTTATCGTGCTCGCACCATAAAGACGCTGGTTCATGATGTCCCGTACAATCGTGATGGCGAGGCGGGGAATGCTAATTCCGAAGTGGCTGTTGAAGCCACCGTCCTCTGACGCCACGATCGCCTCTCGGAGGCGTGGGGCTATGTCCTCATAGGCAATAACGACCCTTCTCTGAGTGGCAAATTCGGTCACCACTTCTCCATTGGCTGCGTAGACGCGCGTGATGACGCTCGGGGCGTAATCGTCAAGGGCAGTGATCTGGGGAAGGTCACCAGCGAATGCGAAGAGGACACCGCTAACAGTCCCCAAAATCGCTATGCCAACAAATATCGCGATTATGCCAGCCCTGCGAGTGATGCGAATGAGATAACGAGGCAACCAGATATCCTTTGAGAGAAACACCTTGCCAAGGCTGAAAATATTCTTAGCGCTCTAAGGACAAATTATAGCACGTGAGGTACAAGTGATTGATTTACATATAATTAAGGAGATTTAGGTGATTTTACACTAAAAATAGTTGACAATGATATACTCATATTTTATACTAACGTTACTATAAATTGACTAATTTGACCTTCGACCGTTTAAAACAATAGACCTGTCGGCGTCGGGGAAGGGTAAGGGTGTCGGATATGAGCAAAATTATTGGTATTGACCTTGGCACGACAAACTCGGTTGTCGCCGTGATTGAAGGCGGCGAACCTGTAGTTATCACAAATCCCGAAGGGAGCCGTCTGACGCCCTCGGTTGTTGGTTTCACGTCGGCTGAGGAGCGGGTGAGTGGACAGGTCGCGAAACGCCAAGCCGTGACGAATCCGGAAAATACGGTTTTTTCGATCAAGAGGTTTATGGGGCGCAAAGCCGACGAGGTGACCGAGGAGATGACAATGGTCCCTTACTCGGTTGTTGCGGGATCCAACGGCGACGTGCGTATCAAAATCAGTGGTCGAGACGAACCGTATACCCCGCCGCAAATTTCAGCGATGGTCCTCCAAAAACTGCGACAAGCCGCCGAGGCGTATCTTGGCCAGGAGGTCACGCAGGCTGTCATCACGGTACCCGCCTACTTCAATGATGCCCAGCGGCAAGCCACTAAAGATGCTGGCCAGATCGCTGGTCTTGAGGTGATGCGGATTGTCAATGANCCGACNGCNGCCGCNNTGGCNTACGGGTTGGACAAGAAGGCCGACGAGACGATNGCGGTGTTCGATTTTGGCGGCGGTACCTTCGACATTTCGATTCTGGANGTAGGCGAGGGGGTNGTAGAGGTCAAAGCNACGAACGGTGACACTCACCTAGGTGGNGACAATCTNGATCANCGCGTNATCGANTGGATCGTTNCNGANTTNAGNAAAGAANCAGGGATTGACCTAAGCAAGGATCGCATGGCACTCCAACGTCTCAAGGAGGCTGCAGAAAAGGCTAAGACGGAACTTTCGACNGTCAAGGAGACNGACATCAATTTGCCNTTCATAACGGCCGATCAGTCTGGACCNAAGCATTTAGCGATGAAGTTAACGCGTGCGAAATTCGAACANTTGGTTGAGGAGTTGCTTCAAAAGGCTGTNGGTCCTGTCAAACAGGCACTTGCTGATGCCGGNNTGGAGGCGTCGAAAATTGACGAAGTGGTNCTGGTTGGAGGGTCGACNCGCGTGCCGAGGGTTCAGGAGATNGTTAAGGAGCTGTTCGGCAAGGAGCCGCATCGAGGTGTCAACCCGGACGAAGTAGTGGCCGTCGGCGCAGCTATCCAGGCAGGTGTGTTAGCGGGTGAAGTTAAAGATCTCCTGTTGCTTGATGTGACGCCGCTCTCTCTGGGCATAGAGACGCTAGGTGGGGTTTTGACATCGTTGATTTCGCGGAACACTACTATCCCTACTCATAAGAGCGAGGTGTTCTCCACGGCTGCTGACAATCAAACCAGTGTTGAGGTGCACGTGCTGCAGGGAGAACGGCCCTTGGCCCGCGATAATAGAACCCTAGGTAAGTTTCATCTCGTGGGCCTACCACCAGCACCGCGTGGCATACCCCAGATTGAAGTTGCTTTCGATATTGATGCGAACGGCATAGTCAACGTTTCGGCGAAAGATCGAGGCACAGGAAAGGAACAAAAGATTACGATTACGTCGTCTGGCGGCCTCAAGCAGGAAGAAGTCGATCAGATGATGAAAGAGGCTGAGTTGCACGCTGAGGAAGACAAGAAGCAGCATGAGGAAATCGAGACTCGCAACAAAGCTGATCAGGCCGTTTACGGGGCTGAGCGGATGCTGCAGGACAGTGGTGACAAACTTTCAGAAACTGAAAAGTCCGCCGTCGAAGCCGCGATCGCCGATGTGAAACAAGCGCTCGAGGGTGGTGAGACTGAAGCAATTGTGCAGGCAATGGAAAAATTGAACACAGCGCAGCACAAAGCGGCTGAGACGCTGTATAAGGCAGGTCAGGAGGCTGAGACCCCGGCGCCTGATGCCGAGGCCACGGCGGACACGTCGTCGAATGCTGATGCGTCTTCCGACGGAGACGTGATTGACGCCGAAGTCGTTGAGGACGAAAAGAAATAAGGTTTTAAGGCCTAAAGGGGAGCCTTGACTGATGGACCTCTACATCATCCTCGGTCTTGAGCGGAGCGCAACACTGAGCGACGTTAGGCGTGCGTATCGCCGACTTGCCCGCAAGTACCATCCCGGTATCAATCCAGGTGACCGTAATTCAGCGAGTGTCTTTAGCCGTGTTACCGAGGCCTATCAGGTCCTCAGCGATCCCGAGCAACGACAGCGCTATGACAGCCGCGGCAGCTTGACCGACACCCTGCCCGAATCGTCGTTTGAGTTTCAAGGATTTGACTTCTCAGGTTCTGCGGAGGGTGAGGCAGCTTCAACATTCGGCGATCTTTTTGCCGATGTTTTGCGGACCGACGACCGGGCAGATGGGGTAGCGGCCGATGGGACCGATTTACATTTGTCCATTCGAATTAGCTTCAACGAGTCGATGCGCGGGACTGAACGAGCGGTGACGGTGGCCCGACTTAATCGATGCGATGACTGTCGGGGCTCTGGCGCGCTGCGAATGGTCGAAGGTCGCTGCGCTGCATGTCGTGGTACGGGTAGGGTACGGTGGGTTCGTGGGCACATGGTTTTTTCGCGGACTTGTGTGCATTGTGGAGGCTCAGGGCGGCAAGAGCATCGCGCTTGTCTTCGGTGCGAGGGTAGCGGCGCGGTCCAGGGTTCGGAATCCGTCCGTGTACGTATTCCAGCCGGTGTCGACGACGGTGGACGGGTCAGAGTGCCGAAGCGCGGGCATGTGGGTCGTCGCGGTGGAAGACCCGGAGACCTGTATCTCACGGTTGAAGTCGAGCCGCACCCACTGTTTACCCGCGAGGGAAATGACCTACATCTCGTTTTACCCGTCGCGGTTCATGAGGCCGCACTGGGGGCGAAGATTGAGGTGCCTACCTTGGATGGCCGTGGAAATATCAGGATTCCGCCTGGTACTCAGTCGGGGCAGCGCTTCCGCCTGCGTGGTCGGGGTGTGCCGGATTTTCGGGGTCGTAACCACGCTGGCGATCTTGTGGTGGAGGTCCGGTTGGTGTTGCCACGAGTTGTAGATGAGCGATCGAAGGCATTGTTACGCGAATTCGCCGAACTCAATGAGGGTAATGTGCGTGAGGATTTTTAAAACCCCGGTGCATGACGCGTCCGGTGTGAGTGAGTAGACATGCCAAAGACACAAGCAAGTGAAGCACACTACATGATCAGTGCCGTCGCGCAGAAATATAACATTCATCCGCAAACCCTTCGTCTGTATGAGCGCGAGGGACTCCTCAAGCCGTCTCGTACTGATGGAAACACAAGGCTGTATGGTGAAGAAGACCTCGAGCAGCTGGAAACAATACTCGCCTTGACCCGTGACCTAGGTGTCAACATGGCGGGTGTTGAAATTATTCTGAACATGCGAGAAAAAATTGAAAAGATGCAGCTGGAGGTTAACGAATTCGTCGCGTATGTGAAACAGGAACTCGAGAGAGGTCTTGGTGATTGGGAACAGCGCCTTGGAACGGCTTTGGTCAAAGCATCGCCGACTGACCTTGTCCGTGCATCCTCAGTGAGGCCTGCTGACCCATCAGTCCGTGGCGAACAGGGCTCAAGTCGATCACGTTCCTAAACTGGTTCCTCGGTTCCCAGGTATCTCCGTATTGCCTCCCACGCCGTTCGCGCTACAATGTGGCGCGCCTTGGTACCTACCGGCGAAGAGTGATCAGAAATTCATGGCTTGTCTGCACTGTGGTGATACCGGTTGGAAACCCGTCGAGGTGGAGGGTGTTCAGCAGGTCGTTCGATGCGACTGCTGGCGAGAAGCACTTTCTGGTAAGTTGCTTGACGACGCACGAATTCCGCCGCGGTATCGGAAATGTAGCTTTGACAATTTTGTCGTGTACCCAAACGAAAAGTTGCAGAAGGCTGTAGTGCGGGCTCAGGCATTTGCTGACGCCTTTCCAGTGGTTGAGCAGGGATTGTTCTTTGTCGGGTCACCGGGCATTGGAAAGACCCATCTAGCCGTCGCTGTTCTGCGAGCGGTTATCCGGCGGTGTGGTGCGCGGGGAATCTTCCGTAACACCTCGGAGTTGCTCAAAGAAATCCGGGGTACTTATAACCCGATGGTTGGCCCGACTGAATCTGGTGTCCTACGGCCAGTTATTGAATCTGAGCTTCTCGTGCTAGACGATATTGGCACGGAAAAGACCTCTGAATGGGTTCTAGAAACGCTGAACTTAATTGTCAATACGCGGTATAACCAGCGCCGGCCTACTATCTTTACCTCAAATTATGAAGAGTACCCTGAAAGCCACGGGGAGTCACTCGGTGACAAAGTGGGTTTCCGAATGCTGTCGCGTCTGCATGAAATGTGTGAGTTTCTTGAGTTTAGAGGCGCCGATTACCGTTACTTTGAGCATTCGAAGGGTCCTCCGACCGCCGCGGACCTTCTCAACATGTACAAGAATCAGCCGAGTCGGCCCCGAGAGACCGGACGGCGGGCCTCCGGTCAACTCAAGGCGAGATTTCGTGAGAGCAAATCGGACGTTAGTTGGCCAGGAGGAAAGGCAGGCACGTCGTGACTGCCCCGCTCAAGATAGCGGCATCTCTTACGAGACACTGCGCCAATTCTCGCGTCGGCCTCTACATTCACGTTCCGTTCTGCGAAGCGATCTGCAGTTATTGCAACTTTACACGTGGCCTGTTTGACGCCGCGCGCGCACGCCGCTACGTGACAGCCGTGGTGGAGGAGATTAGGCGGGCGTCGGCGCCACTGTCGGTGGATACAATTTACTTCGGCGGGGGTACGCCATCACTACTTGAGCCTGAGGAAGTCACTCGAATTATTGATACATGCCGATCGTCATTCAGCGTCTCAGGGAATGTCGAAATTACGATGGAATCGAATCCTGAGTCGGCGACCAAGGAGCACTTGGCTGGTTATCGGGCTGCAGGCGTTACGCGCCTCAGCCTTGGCGTTCAGTCCTTTCGTGATACTGANCTCGTCATGCTCGGTCGCTTGCATAGCAGCGTCGCGGCCNGNCGGGCATTTNCTTTCGCTCGNGCGGTTGGGTTCAAGNACGTTAGTCTNGACCTNATGATGTGGCTTCCNGGTCAGAAGGTTGTTGAGTGGCTTGAGTCGGTGGAAGAANTNATTGCANTTGNGCCGGANCACGCNTCGCTTTATCTGCTTGAGGTGTACCCNAATTCGCCGCTNCGCGACGAAATGATACGGTCNNCTTCGACCCAAGCGCCAGATGATNTGGCGGCGGAAATGTATCTATCGGCGCTTGTNCGTCTTGACCAGGCNGGNTTTCAACAATACGAGATTTCGAATGTTGCGCGGNCNGGCCANCGGTCTCGACANAATTTGAAGTACTGGATGGACGGCCANTGGATCGGNTTTGGNCCAGGAGCNCANTCGACTGTNGGCGAGGAGCGGTGGAGTAATACGTCGGAAANTTCTGTCTATTTGGACCGCCTNGANNCAGGNNGTGATCCGAGTTGCGCNCNCCAAAAACGCTCNNCTGANCANCAGTTANCCGAGGCATTGTTTATGGGTCTNCGCCTCACNGAGGGTGTTGATGTTNCCGCTGTTGGTNACCGTTANGGTGTNGACGTTCCCNCACGTTATGGNGCNGAGTTNCAGCNCTTTATCGACGANGGNCAGCTCGTCGAAGAGGGTGATCAGTTGCGNNTGAGCCGCGAAGGGATGTTNTTGGCCAATGAGGTTATGGCGGTTTTCGTCTGACCCACGAGTACGGTAGAGTACNGCCTTTCGATCTGAAGGAGGTCGCGGATGCGTTCACTTNAGGGAGTTTCGTTTCGTNGCCCGGCTTGGATCGGGTTACCTGTCGTCCTNGCTGTGTTAATCGGGGCAGNGTTTGGCTTTGGGGTGCAGGANTTGGTTCGNGCAGAAGCCCAGAACCCAGTCNCNAATTTTAATGAGGGTGCTGGNTTTATCCAGGCNGTCATNGAAGGGGACAAGACCGACGACTTCGAAAACGTNATGCANAAGGTCAAGGAAGCNTTGCAGAACAGTGAGAATTCGACACGNCAGCAGCAAGCGGNGGGTTGGAAAATATACAGGACNGATGTGNCGCAACAGGGTGGNAATGTNCTTTATTTTATGGTNATNGACCCAGCGGTGAGAGATGCAAATTACACGATCTCGACCATTCTGTCAGAAGGATATCCGTCCGGTGGCGAGGCGCANTCGCTTTACGGTATGTTNAGCGGNTCGTTCGCCGGTGGAATGGCTAGAATNAATATGNAGTTAGTGAACGACTTCAGCAATTAGCCNCTGCTAACTTCTCACGGTNCAAATCAAANAATTCCNCGAACTCCTACGNTNGTGATACTCGGCGGCTACGANCTTTTGNTGTTCGTAGNCGCCGNTTTNTNGTNGGCGTGTGTGCNTACGNGTGAAGACCGGTTATCTGCNAGTCAGAATGCGAGGTTGAGTCCAGCGTAGANCCGGTGGGGTCGAGAATGGATNGGNGCGCCNCGGAGACTAAACACGCGGTAGTCGATTCGTGCACGGATTTGACCGGTAAGTCTAATCTTCAGTCCACCACCTGCGTTCAGTCCCACGTGAGTTTCTTGTACGTCAGTGAGCCTCTCGCGGTAGAGGCCGCCGCCGGTTGTTGCGTAAAACTGAAAACCGTTAGACGTCATCGGTGTTTGCACGAGAACGTTGACCATGCCTGTCTGGAGACCAGGTGAGCGTTGCGACTTATCTTCACCAGCATTTGCGTACTCGACCTCGAACCCGAGGTTCAGCAAGGTTAGCCCCGCGCTGAAACCGCGTGCCCAGCCGTGGGGGGTCATCGTGTTCGTGCCAACAAACATGGTGGCGTCCGCTACCGCCTTATTCGGAACGATTACGATGAATATAGCGAAGATTGCGGTCAGTACTGTCCGACACGTGAGACCGATAGGAACACGCATGCTGCGCCAGCGGGCTATGGCACCTCGGGTGCGGTTGATAGCAGCTCGGTTTCCGTGAAGTCAGCGACTAACGTCAGGTTGAGCAAACTTGGACTATATGCGTAGGACGCTGCGAATTTCTCCCAAAGCTCCTGCGCTTCAAGGGGTAATTCCTGTCGAAGCAGTTCACCAATTGAATAATTAGCTTCAGCCACAGTGGGGTCAATCACGAATACGTAGAGAACAGAAGTTTGATCAGGCGGGCCAGGCTCTGTAGCCCGATATATCTTCCAACCTGCGGCCTGCGCACGGCGTGTCTCGTCGGCACTGTTACTCATCGCATCGAGCACGCGGGTGACCACATCCTCAAAGTCAGCAGTCTTCTCCAGAAGGATTGGATGGAACATCATGCCGCCTTCGCCGGCATAAACCCGCTCATCTTGAGCATGGCCTACTGAAGCGCTGACGAGCATGATGCTCAATCCGACGCACAACGTTGCTCGTGAGAACATTGGGTCACCCCTTGCGTGTGGAAGTGGCGGATCTGACGTGGCTAATATTATATGACGGGAGCGCACCTCGGGGTCACAATCTGTCTAGTAATAGGCTGATGATGTCCCGTGCGAGCCGCTTAATCATGCACTGCCCCTGTGATAGAGTGCTGCCCGAGTCGATGGACGCAGAGAGCGAGCGTGCGCTGGCTGCACGAGTACTCGGTGGAGAGCCGCGGGCGGTGTCCCGAGCGATTTCGTTGATTGAAGAAGGTGTGCCAGAGGGTGCACGCCTCGTAAGTGCACTCTTCAGTCATACTGGCCGCGCGTGGGTCGTAGGTGTGACTGGGCCACCAGGTGTCGGAAAAAGCACACTGGTTGATCGTGTTACCAAGGTGTTTCGATCCGGAGGACGCCGTGTCGGCATCGTCGCTGTTGATCCAACCAGTCCGTTTAGCGGCGGTGCGGTATTGGGTGACCGTGTTCGTATGCAAACCCATGCTGGTGACGACGGTGTCTTTATCAGGAGCATGGCAACCCGGGGGCGACTTGGAGGCTTGGCTCAAGCAACACGTGAGGCGACGTTAGTATTAGACGCTGCTGGTCACGATGTTGTATTCCTCGAGACTGTGGGCGTTGGACAGGCCGAGGTAGACATTACGTATGCGGCCGATATTGCGGTTGTGATGGTTGCGCCAGGGTTCGGTGATGATGTGCAAGCGATCAAGGCTGGAATCTTAGAGATTGCCGACGTGTTTGTGGTCAATAAAGCCGACCACAGTGGCGCGGAGGGTACTGTTGCTCAGCTTGAGGCGATGCTCTCACTGGACGAACCGTCGCAAGAGCATTGGCGGCCACCGATTGTTAAGACGCAGGCGACCACCGGCGATGGCGTGAATGACTTCGTGGGTGCGCTCGATCGATTCCGCGAATATGCCGGCGATGATTTACGGTATCAGAGGCGGTATCGGTTGGAGGTGAGCGAACTGCGCCGTTTGCTTGGTGAAGCATTTTGGCGGCATGTCGAACAACTCGTAAGTCCAAGTGAACTTGACAAGGTAACGGCTCAGCTTGCACGGCGAGAGTTGGACCCCTACACAGCAGTTGATACGATCATGAATCGCGTCCTTGCCGAACGCGACGCTGATCGGAAGCCTTGACACCGCGCTGAAATGAAAGCGACGTTGGATCACGTCGGGATAGCCGTTCGAGACCTCAATGAGGCGCTTCGCTTCTTCCGTGACGTTTTAGGGTTACAGGTGTCGCAGACCGAGGTCGTTTCCGACCAGCAGGTTCGTGTTACTCACGTCGAAACTGGTGGGGCTTCACTCGAATTTCTAGAGGCAACTGATCTGGCTTCGCCGGTTGCTCGGTTCCTAGAACGGCGTGGGTCTGGCCTTCACCATATTACCTTGGCAGTTGACGACCTAGAATCGGTGCTGGAGGACTTGCAAGCCCGAGGTATTAAACTCATCGATGTGGCCCCCCGCATTGGTGTCGGTGGCTCTCGGATTGCGTTCATCCATCCCTCGAGTACTCACGGTGTCCTTATCGAGTTAAAACAGTCCGACCACGCGTGATGACCATTTGAGGGAGTGGAACAGATCGTCTTATGCAACCAGTTCTCGTTGTCGGTTCGGTAGCGTTCGATTCGATTGAAACGCCGTTTGGTGTCGCCGGTCGTGTCGTAGGTGGAGCAGCGACTTATTTCGCTGTTGCTGCTGCCCATTTCACAGATGTACGGATGGTGGCGGTGGTCGGTGAAGACTTTACTGATGAGCAGATGGGTATCTTTCGGGGTCGCCGAATCGACTTGACCGGTTTACAGCAAGTGCCTGGAGAAACATTTCGATGGAAGGGCAAGTACAGCGAAGACTTGAATGACCGCGAATCAATCTACACCTTTCTCAATGTATTTGAAGAATTCCAACCGATTCTTCCACCGGTGTATCGGGCTTCGCCCTTCGTATTCTTGGGTAATATCCACCCAAGATTACAGCTTGAGGTGCTCGATCAAGTGGAGTCGCCGGAGTTCGTAGTCGCTGACACAATGAACTATTGGATTGAGAAGACTCCGGAAGAGCTTCACCAGGTGCTGACTCGGGTCGATGCGTTGGTAATTAACGACGCAGAGGCCAGACAGTTAAGTAAAGAATCGAATCTCGTCAAGGCCGTGCAGAAACTTCAAGCAATGGGACCAAGGTTGCTCATTATCAAGCGTGGAGAACACGGCGTACTTATGTTTGGCCCTGATGGATTCTTTGCGGTTCCTGGCTTACCGCTCAACACCGTCCGCGACCCAACCGGCGCGGGAGACACGTTTGGTGGTGGCTTGCTCGGGTATCTTGCAGGATGCTCGGTTGTTAATCACGACACCCTAACCCGTGCCGTCATCGCGGGTAGCACCATGGCGTCGTTTTCGGTCGAGGCGTTTGGTCTCGAGCGGCTACTATGTGTTACGTCTGACGAGATTCAGCAGCGATTCCTAGAATTCAGGAGGCTCACGTCTTTCAATGAACTTTAATCTACTCGCGACTTGTTCCTCGGATGTTGAGGAACGTCACATCGGGCGAACTGAGCGCGAATGTTGTTATTTCGAAAAGGGAGATGTGGATGATCTAGGACCGTCATTCAGTGCAATACTGTTTGGTCGCGCGGAGTGGATTGGCCGCAGTGCAATTCGAACCTTGTTGAACTTATGACCAAGTATTCACGACGGTCCCGTGCGCAGGCACCGGTGGCTGGCAACGTGGAAAGTTTAACAACCTTGATCTGCTTTGTGGCGTGGGCAGTGCCTGGCGCCGGTCATTTGTGGCAGGGTCGAGTTCGTCAGGGCTTGGTATTCATGGTGATGTTACCTCTGATGTTCGCGACCGGACTCTGGCTTGAGGGACGTATCTTTTTTTTTGATGCATCCGAGCCGTTAGTTGCCCTCGCCGCGGTGGCTAACTTCGGCATTGGCTTGCTCTACTTACTGGGGCGGGTCATGGACCTTGGCTCGGGGAACGCCGTCGCAGCGACCTACGAATACGGCAATTCCTTTCTGATTGTTTCGGGACTTCTTAATGCCCTAGTGGTAGTTGATGCTTACGACGTCTCGCTCGGTCGGAAGTAGGGACTCAGTGCATGGCAAGTCACTTTTTCCTGATGGTGCTTTTCTCGTGTTTTGTGTCTGTGGTGTTTGCTGCGTTGATGCGTGATAAGCCCGAGGACCAGATTCGTTTTGGCGCAATGCTCTTTGCTGCATTTCTGCTTACTGGTGTCACCCTTGGTTGGCTTATGTATCCCTTTCCCCTGTGATCGGCGGCATGCTGACGGATGATGCCCAAGAGCATGCCCGACCGTCGTCTTGAATCTCGTTGGTGGTTGTGGGGACCGGTTTGGGCGCATATGACAGCAATTTTTATTTCGTCCTCACTGCCAGGGTCGGCCGTGCCGTCCGCGGTGCCTGACAAACCGGTACACCTCGCCGTCTACGGTCTTCTCGGGGCTCTCCTACTCCGTGCGCTCGCTGATGGGCGATGGGCTGGTGTAAGGGGTAGGTCTGCGCTTGCATCGATTTTCTTAACGATTGCCTACGGCATTTCTGATGAATGGCACCAATCGTTTGTGCCAGGGCGAACGCCAGATTCAATTGACCTTATAGTTGATGGGATCGGTGCTGCTACTGTGGTCGGAGGCACTTGGGTGTGGAGTATAATTAGGGCACGTCGAGCGCATGCCACGCGTTGCTCGGGCCACGCCGAGCCGACCTTCACCGAACGACTCCCGTGACGTCCGACTGCGTCCTTCCGCTTTGGTAGGTAGTTTGGCCAGGTGGCGTCTCGGACACGCGAGGCGACAAGAGAACTGCATGGCTTTTGAGAATCTTGAAGTAGCGCATGAGCATGAGGATGCCGTCGTCATCGTCACGATCAACCGCCCAAAGGTGCTGAACGCTCTTAATGGCCAGACCATTGACGAGTTGCATCAGGTCATGGCGGAGGCTTCTAGTAGCGAGTCTGTCCGTTGCGTCGTGCTGACTGGGGCTGGTGACAAGGCGTTCGTGGCTGGTGCTGACATCGCCGAGTTAGCTGAACTAACGCCGGTGAATGGCAGTGCACATGCGCGGCGCGGCCAAGCGTTGTTTGGGTTGATTGAGAATCTGGGCAAGCCGGTTATTGCGGCGATCAATGGTTACGCTTTAGGCGGCGGGTGTGAACTCGCGATGGCGTGTACCTTACGTCTGGCTTCGGACACTGCCAAGCTCGGCCAGCCTGAGATTAATCTTGGAATTATGCCAGGCTACGCGGGTTCGCAGCGCCTACCCCGACTGGTTGGTAAGGGGCGGGCCCTTGAATTGTTACTAACGGGAGCTCACATAAGTGCCGAGGAGGCTCGCTTGATTGGCCTGGTCAATCGCGTCGTGCCGGCTAACGAGCTGATGACTGAGGCTAGAGCGCTCGCTGGAGAATTGGCAGGCAAGGCACCGGTTGCGGTCCGCGCGATCATTGCTGCAGTTAACGAAGGGTTGGAGATGCCGTTTTCCCAGGCCGTGGTCCATGAGTCGGTTTTGTTTGGCTTAGTTACGTCGACCGAGGATATGCGTGAAGGAACTAGCGCGTTTCTTGAAAAGCGTAAGCCGGTCTTTAAGGGTTCGTGAGGTTCAATTCCAGTGACGCGTTCATTCGACTCATCGGTCTTGCCAGACGCCAGGAATCTTCATGTGGCCCTGATCGTGTCGCAGTATCATCGTGACGTGACAGACCGGTTGCGGCTGGGTGCGATGGCTGGACTTAAGCAGGCGGGTGCTGACGAGGAAGACGTGGAAGTAGTGGAGGTCCCGGGAACGTTTGAAATTCCATTGGCCGCTCGCTGTGCTGCCGAAAGTGGTCGATTTAATGCAATAGTTTGCTTGGGATGTGTGATCAAAGGCGATACCGCGCACTTTGAGTTCATCGCTTCGGCAGTGGCTTACGGCATTACGGCCGCCTCGGCTGAGACGGGTGTTCCGATGACCTTTGGTGTTTTAACGACCAACTCACTTGACGAGGCTATGGCACGTACCTCGGTCGAAGACCTCACAAACGACGGTCCATCCAACAAGGGGTGGGAAGCAGCAGCGGCCGCTATTGGGTTGGTAGACGCGTTGACGACACTCACCATTGGAAGTGAGATACCAGCGCACCTCGAACCGCCGGAGGGCGGGTGAACATCGTGCGACGGCGGGGTCGCTCGAGCAAAGCTGATACTCCGGATGAACCTACGCGGCATCAGAGTCGCGAGGCTGCTCTTCAGCTACTGTATCAGAGTGAAATTGGTAAGATTCCTATAGACGTTGCTCTCGAAACATTTGATCAACTGGAATTCATTCCATCGCAGCGGGAATTTACCACGTGGCTCGCTAAAGGTACCGCTTCACACCTAAAAGACATCGACCCTCTCATTACAAGGAGTGCCCAACATTGGCGCCTAACGCGCATGGCTGTGATTGACCGTTTGATTATGAGGATCGCCGTTTTTGAGTTTCTGTACGCACAGGACATTCCCCGAGCGGTTGTGATCAATGAAGCAATTGAGCTAGCCAGAACGTTCAGTGCCCATGAAGCAGTGCCTTTTGTGAACGGCATTCTCGACGACATTAAACGTCATCTCGATGGAGAAACAGTCGCTTGAAAATAGGTAATACGACATGACGAACGAAACCGATCAACTCGCTCAGCGACGCAGCAATATGGTCGAAGTTGGTCGTCTAGGTCGTAAGTTGTACCCAAATTCATTTCTGTGCAGTGACTCGATTGCGGAATTGGTCGATCGCCATGCTCAACAGTCTGGCGATGCACTGGAGGTCACAAAACCCAATACGACGACCGCAGGGCGGATTCTCAGTATCCGAAGTTTTGGCAAGGCCAACTTTCTCGTGCTATCCAATGGACGTGTTCGGATCCAGGTATATGTACGAAAGGATGGAATATCACCTGATGACTTCACTTTGTTCAAGCTGCTCGACTTTGGAGACTTAATTGGAGTTGAGGGACGGCTCTTCCGGACGAGGACCGATGAGCTCACGATTTGGGCATCGAGGATTGAGTTTTTGGCTAAGTGCCTGAATCCGCTTCCAGAAAAATGGCANGGCNTGAGCGATATNGAAATTCGGTACCGGCAGAGNTACCTTGACCTCATTGTAAATCCTGANGCNCGTCGCGTTTTTGAAGTNCGTAGNCGTGTGCTNGAGGGTCTACGNAATTTTATGAATGCACGNCAATACCTNGAGGTCGAGACGCCGATGATGCAACNAATCGCNGGCGGNGCCNTAGCGCGGCCGTTCNNGACTCATCACAACGCGCTCGANCTNGATCTCTANCTTCGNATCGCGCCTGANCTTTACCTCAAGCGTTTGGTNGTAGGTGGTATTGAGAGNGTNTATGANATTAACCGGAATTTTCGGAACGAAGGGATTTCNACCCAGCACAATCCTGAGTTCACAATGCTAGAGTTCTACCAGGCTTTCAGTGATTATCGTGATTTGATGGGGCTTACCGAGCAGATGTTATCGGAAGTCGCACGACACTCAACCGGTTCAGATAAGGTCTCTTATGGTGAGCATCAGATCTCGTTTGCTCCACCCTACGCGCGAGTGGCACTTCGGGATGCTGTATGCGAGGCAGCTTCTGTGCGTCTCGGCCAGACAATTCAAGATGGCACACTCCGTGTGCGCGAGTCTGCTGTCGAGTTGGCGCAACGNCTCGATGTTGATGTTCCGGCAGGAGCGACGGTTGGCAAGGTTGTTCTAACTCTGTTCGAGGAGCTTTGCGAGAGGACGCTCATACAGCCAACGTTTGTTTACGACTATCCAACTGAAATTTCACCGCTGTCAAAGCAGCGGGCTGATGACCCGGAGACCGTTGAACGCTTTGAGCTATACGCTGGTGGGCTTGAGATTGCCAATGCCTTCAGTGAATTGAATGACCCTGCGGAGCAACGCCGTCGTTTCGAAGCCCAGCGTCAGGATCGTCAGCAAGGTGATCTAGAAGCGCACGCTATGGATGAGGACTACCTTCGTGCATTGGAGTACGGTCTTCCACCAACCGCTGGGGAAGGGTTAGGTATCGACCGTCTTGTGATGCTACTCACCGATAGTCATTCGATTCGTGACGTTATCTTGTTTCCGCTGATGCGTCCGCGTCGCGAGTGACCCTTCGATTATTATGCGTCTGCCGTTTGAACTGTACATCGCGCTACGGTATCTGTTAGCTCGGCGCCGACAGGCGTTCATTTCTTTAATTTCAGTAATTTCCACTGTCGGTGTGGCGGTGGGGGTGATGGCTCTACTCATTGCCCTAGCTCTTATGACCGGACTGCAGCAGGAGCTGCGCGATCGGATCGTTGGTTCGGCCGGACACATTTATGTGTGGAAACTTGGCGAGTCAGGTCTGGCTGAATACGAAGTCGAACTTGAGCGGCTTCGCCAGGTGCCGAGGGTCACGCGGGCTGCCCCAGTCATTTTGGGCCAGGCACTAGCAACGACGGACACAAGCGAAGCGTTTATTACTCTTAAGGGGATTGATCCAAATCTTGAGGCCGATGTTACTGAAATCGGCTCCGCAATTCGTGATGGGAGCCTTGATGCGCTCGCTCCTTCTGGCGCTGGGACCCTCGAAGGGCTNGTCATTGGCGAAGGTCTTGCAGCCAAGCTTGGCGCCTTCGTTGGCGATGAGGTTACGTTGCTGACGCCGCAGGGGCGGCTATCCCCGATGGGTGTAATGCCTCGAGCACGGCAATTCCGCATTGTCGGTCTCTTTGATATGGGATTGCACGAGTTTGATACCAGTTATGCCTACGTTCGCCTCGACGTGGCTGCTAGGCTGTTGGACCGCACGGGTGCTGATTTTATAGAACTCAAGGTTGACGATTTGTACGCAGCCCCTGATGTCGCGGAGTCAATCACTCGGGAGCTTGGCGCGAGCTATCTAACCCAAGACTGGTCGGACCTAAACCGCTCGCTCTTCTCAGCGCTTTGGTTAGAGAAAATGGCGATCTCGATCACCATAGGGCTGATCGTGCTCGTTGCTGCGCTAAATATCGTTGCGTCGCTCGTTCTACTCGTTATGGATAAGAGTCGTGACATCGCAATTCTCAAAACTATGGGGACAAGCACTAGAAGTATTACGGCGATCTTCATGTTGCAGGGACTAATCATCGGGCTCGTAGGTACAGCTGTTGGCGCGATTGGTGGTGTTGTGGCAACTCAGGTTCTTGACCGGCATAAATTATTGCAGTTACCAGGTGATGTGTACCAGGTGACCTACGTACCTTTCACTCTTGAACCACTCGACCTTGCAATGGTGTTGTTATCAGCGGTTGCTGTGTGCTTCGTTGCCACTATCTATCCGTCTCGTCAGGCCTCTAGTGTTGACCCTGCACAGGCGTTACGTTACCAGTGAAGGGCATGTCTTACATCGAGGTTTCCCAGTTATCGAAGTCATTCCAAACGCAACGTGGGCCCGTTTCAGTTCTCCGTGACCTCGAGTTTGCCGTTGAAACGGGCGAGATGGTTGCTATTGTGGGCGCGTCAGGAGTAGGGAAGAGCACGCTGTTACAGTTGCTAGGTGGCCTGGATTCCGCTGACAGCGGAAGTATTGTTGTTGGCGGTGTCGACATCGCAACCCTCTCAGATGGGGAGCGCATAACTTTTCGGCATTCGCAAGTTGGTTTTGTTTTTCAGTCCCACCATCTTCTCCCTGAATTCACGGCGCTCGAAAATACTGAGATGCCGTTGCGAATCGCTCGGATTAATCCAGAACAGGGCCGTCCTCGGGCGAAGGCGCTTCTTGTTCGGGTGGGCTTGGATAACCGACTTGATCACCGTCCGGGGATGTTGTCTGGTGGAGAGCAGCAGCGGGTGGCGATTGCCAGAGCGCTTGCGATGGAGCCAACCCTTCTATTGGCTGACGAACCCACTGGTGACCTCGACGAGGCGACAGCCCAGGTCCTCCATGACCTTTTACGCGAAATGCACCGGGAGCGGAGACTTACCTCGATTATTGCAACCCATAACATGCGTTTGGCGGCCGGCTGTGATCGNGTGCTTCGTTTAGAAGCGGGCCAACTNCGACTGACCTGAATTCGANGTAACCTNTGGAATNGCNCCAGCATCGAGGNTTTGTCGTTTGNTGGAANNAGCGTGCAGTTGGGATGACCCNCAATCANNGTGNTGTCGTCTNAGGCTNTAAGACTCAGAAAAATCAANGGTTTACNGGTCNCTAGGCAATTAACNANGAAGNCTNATGGCTTATAATGNTCTAGAGAGCGGCANCGCGGTCGCAGATTGAGAACANGATGTTCGAAAGGTATACGGAACGGGCTCGCCGGGTGTTGTTCTTCGCACGTTATGAGGCGAGCCAACTAGGTAGCATTTCTATCGATACCGAGCATTTACTTCTTGGCTTGATCCGTGAGGGTAAGGGGCTAACCAGTCGTATTTTTGCGCGTTCTAACCTTTCTCTTGAAAATATCAGGAAGCAGATTGAGGGCCGCACTGTCTTCCGGGAAAAGGTGTCGACGTCGGTAGAGATTCCCTTTAGCGGTGAAACGAAGCGTCTCCTTCAGTTTGCGGCCGAGGAAGCTGATCGCTTACTGCACAACTACATCGGTACCGAGCATCTCTTGCTTGGGATCTTGCGGGTAGAACGCTCTTTAGCTGCGTCGATCCTGATGGAAAAGGGAATGCGGCTTAATAGTGTCCGCGAACACATCATAGCCCTTCTGAATGAAAAGACGACGGTTGCGCGGGTAAAAGAAACGCCGCTCCTCGCTGAATTTTCCCGTGATCTTACAGACTCGGCTATGAAGACAGAATTAGACCCACTCGTTGGGCGCGAACTCGAGTTGGAACGACTTCAACAGGTACTCTCTCGCCGGACGAAAAACAACGCCGTTCTCATCGGTGAACCCGGCGTTGGGAAGACTGCCATCGTCGAGGGGTTGGCTCAGAGAATCGTCCAAGGGGAAGTACCGCATTTCCTCGCTGACAAACGGCTCTTGGTGCTCGACATCTCTCTCATCGTTGCTGGAACGAAGTACAGGGGGCAGTTTGAAGAACGCCTGAAGGCAATTATGAAAGAGTTGGCCGAGAACTCAAATGTCATTGTTTTCATCGACGAACTACATACGCTTGTTGGCGCTGGCTCGGCTGAAGGATCTCTTGACGCGGCGAATATCCTTAAGCCCGCACTTTCACGGGGTGAAATTCGCTGTATTGGAGCCACCACTCCAGCTGAGTACCGGAAATACATAGAGAAGGATCGATCTTTAGAGCGGAGGTTTCAGGCAGTCAAGGTGGATCCCCCAGGCGAGAGCGAGACGCTCAAGATTCTGCATGGTGTGAAGGAGCGCTATGAGTCGTTCCACAATGTTAAATACACACAGGAGGCGCTTGAGGCTGCTGTGTATCAGTCGAGTCGCTACATCACTGATCGGTTCCTGCCGGATAAAGCGATCGATATTGTGGACGAGGCCGGTGCTCGCGCTAAACTACGCAACGCTGGGCGTAGTGAGGAATTTTGCGAAATCAATGAGAGTATCCGAGTTGCGGTCGAACAGATGGAAAACGCTGCTGCTCAAAAGAATTATGAAAAGGCACAGTTCTTTCGAGAGCAGGAGGTCATCGCGCGGGAGAATCTCCAGCTCGTTCGAGAGAAATTCGACGTGAAGTCGAATACTCAGCAAGCTGTTGTTGAGAAAAAGCAAATTGATGAAGTCGTCTCCAAGTGGACTGGCGTGCCACTCACGTCCATTAACCAAGAGGAGAGTGACAGACTTTTGCAGATGGAGGAGGAACTTCACCGTCGTGTTGTTAGCCAGGGCAAGGCTATTTCCGCGCTAGCGCGCGCGATCCGTCGCTCACGTGCTGGCTTGAAAGCCCCTAATCGGCCGGTTGGTAGTTTTGTGTTCCTCGGGCCAACTGGAGTTGGCAAGACCGAGCTAGCACGGGCACTCGCAAATTTTTTGTTTGGGACTGATACAGCTCTTATTCGTTTCGACATGTCTGAATATATGGAAAAGCATTCGGTATCGAAACTGATCGGTTCGCCGCCTGGCTACGTTGGTTACGAGGAAGGCGGGCAGCTCACCGAAAAAGTGAAGCGTAGCCCCTATTCTGTGGTACTCCTCGACGAGATAGAGAAGGCGCACCCTGACCTCTTCAACATCCTTTTGCAGGTCTTTGAGGATGGACACCTGACCGATGGACTTGGTAATCGTGTCAATTTCAAGAACACGATTCTCATTATGACCTCGAATATTGGGGCTCGGTACATCCAGAAGAAGGCGTCGCTTGGATTTCAGTCATCTGATGCGAAAGAGGTTAGTAAAAATGTTACCGACAAGGTGCTGGGAGAGGTTAAGCGTACATTCAACCCCGAATTTATCAATCGAATCGACGAAACTATCGTGTTTGAGGCACTATCCAACAAAGATTTAGCAAAAATTACACAGCTTTTGATTCTTCAGCTCAACGAGCACTTGGTGAACCGGCATTTGCGGATAGAACTGACACAAGAAGCGATCGCCTGGATCATCGATCAGACATGTAAGGACCGTTCCTATGGGGCGCGGCCGTTGCGTCGGGCGATCCAACGATATGTTGAAGATCCGCTGTCCGACGAGCTAATCCGGGGCCGACTAAATGAGGGTAACATCGAGGTCTACGTCGACTCTGGCATTCTTGCTTACCGGGCCGTGGACGGTGAGCTTGATGGTCGCCAACTGGTTAACGAAACATAGGTTCTCCAAAGGGAGAGGCGATTCAAGTTCGAGTCAGAAGTAGTGGAGGCAGTTCTTTTCCCAGAGCGATGCGTGAAAGGGGTTGGGGAAACGACCGATGCGGGTTGTTGTGACTAGAAGATTAGAAGGGATTGTTCAGACCACGGTGAGGGCGGTGTTGGNCTGGAGGATTGCAGTNGTCCTGNTCNCTGGCANGTGGCCTATGGCAGNTCTGGCTGAGCCTGTANCGATGGTTTTNCCACCAGNGGCGGAGGCACAGCAGTCTGAAGCAATGCCGCCGACTGGGTCAGTTCCTGTTGTACGGACGATTCAGATTGCCTTTCCAACGCAGGGGAACGTGCCCTCTATTGAGCCGTCCACTTACCTGTTCTATATCGAGACACGCCCGAGTCGTCCGTCTGAAAATGTGTGGTTGGAGTACGACGAGCAACGGGCGCTTGATGACTTCCGCAATTTGTGGGCGACAGGATNCCTCGACGACCTAACTATTGAGTATAACGACGAACCCTATCCCAATGGCGTGGTGGGCCGGAACATCGTCTACAACATGGAAGAGCGTGAACGGGTTCGCATTGTTGAATTCAACGGTTCTGATCAGCTCGACCGCACGAAGATTGAAGAAATGTTGGTACAAGCTGAGGCTGCGATTCAACTTGATACCTTCATCGACGCCGGATTAATCAAGAAAGCTAAAACAATTCTGCAGATTATGCTTGCCGAAGAGGGTCACCACAGTCCTGTAGTGACGCACACCGTTGAAGCCGTTGCTGGAGGACCGAAGCGGGTGCGTCTTACTTTTAATGTCGAGGATGGTCCAGAAACGCGCATCAGGGAGATCGAATTCGCAGGTAACGAAGATCAAAGTGACCGCACGTTACGAGGCCAGATGAAGGCAAATAGAGAGCCGGTCAAACTCTGGCCGCTAAACTTTTTCTTCAGGCGTGGGACCTTTAAGGAGCACCGTTTTGCTGAGGATGCGGACGGGATCATTCAGCATTACAGGAGACTTTGTTATGTTCGGGCCCAGGTTGGTCAACCAGAATTAACTACCCTTGAGGATTCTGAAGACGGCGAAAAACGGTAGGTGAAGATGCGGATTCCCAT
>PAWT01000009.1 GCA_002714165.1 Acidobacteriota bacterium | reverse complement strand
CCCCAGTGCTCGCGTAGGGTCATCATGTCAGCAAGTGCTTGGCAGGGATGCTCAGTATCACTGAGCGCGTTGATGATGTGAAGCTGAGTTGTTGCGCGGGCGGCTTCTACGAGGCGTTCCTGCTTAAAAGTTCTGATGATTGCCGCGGCTACCCACCGCTCGAGATTTCTTGCCACGTCGGCCATAGTCTCGCGCTTGCCCAACGTTTCGTCGACGGTGGGATTGATAATTTCTCCGCCTAACTCACGCACCGCGATCTCGAATGTTGCGCGGGTACGGAGTGAGGGCTTGTCGAACAATAACGCGACATGCTGGCCCGCCAGCAGGCTTGCCGTAGGCGCACCCTGCCCCTCCGCGCGCCTCCGCTTGAGTTCTGCGGCTACGTCAAGGCAACGTTCCAAGTCGGCAGTGGTCAGGTCAAGAATCGAGAGAAAATCTTTCTTCATCGTCAGATAATCACGTCCGGTATTCTGAATTAATTCGTACGTACTCAGCACTGAGATCGCAGGTCCATACAGTTGCTTCGCACGTTCCAACCCCGAGGCCAACCTGAATCTTGATATCCGCCCCGCGTAAGTATGCGGCCGCTGTGGGCGCAGCCTCGTCGAATGGATGACCATGTTCGAAAAGGACAGTGTCGCCGATCTGTACTGTGGCACGCGCTGGATCGAAAGNAACNCCCGCTCGNCCTNCNGCAGCGACNAGACGTCCCCAGTTNGGATCACCGCCATGTAATGCTGTTTTAACTAGTANNGAGTTGGCGAGTGTNTTCGCGGCACGTCTAGCNTCGTCAGGTGTTCGNGCACCGTGTGCCCGAATGGTGACTAATTTATTGGCGCCCTCGGCACCCCGGACGATTGCCACGGCGAGCTGTCGAGCCACAGCTTTCAGCGTGTCCACAAATATGGGAAAAGAATCTTTGTCAATCTCAATGTTGCCAGCACCACTCGCGAGTGCGAAGACGGAGTCATTGGTCGAACATTCACCATCCACGGTGATGGCGTTAAAAGTGTCTGCGACCGCGGCAGTCAGTGCTTTTTGCAGGTCCGGAGCGGTGATTCGGACATCTGTTGTTAATACGGCCAGCATAGTCGCCATATTTGGTTCGATCATGCCGGCACCTTTCGTCATACCACCGACACGAAACTCACCGGTGTCCAGCCCTACCCGTATGGCCGATTCCTTAGGGCCGATGTCCGTCGTCAAAATGGCCCGAGCAGCATCGTCATGACCCTCCCGGCTAAGTGCTGTCGTTGCGTTTGCGATTCCGTGAACGACCCGACGGCCATCAAGGTTGACGCCGATCACTCCTGTGGACGCGATGAGAACCTCCACCGGATCGCACCCCAAGCACTCCGCGCCCGCGTTGGCCATCGACTGAGCAACCGCCAGCCCCTCTTCGCCGGTACACGCGTTCGCACAGCCACTGTTGATGATGACTGCGCGGGCCCTGCCACTACTGGTTCTAAGATGTGATTTGGAAACTAGAACGGGGGCTGCTGTCACGAGATTCGTTGTGAAAACCGCTGCGGCGGACGTTGGGATTCCGGCGTCGACGATTGCAACGTCCAAGCCAACGGGTTTAATGCCACAGGCAACGCCAGCCGCGCGGAATCCGGCTGGTGCAGTGACCCCACCTGTAATCCAATCATTGGTATCCATTACAGAGTTGTGTGAAGGGTCGTCGTTTCNATCATGACGNCCTAGCTTCGGCCTCGGCGAACGCCGCTTCAAGAGTAGCGAGCGCCGTAGAAAGTTCATCTTCGGTAATCGTGAGTGGCGGCAGCAGGCGAATGACGCTTCCCGCAGTCCGATTTATGAGGAGGCAGCGTTTGAGTGCGGCCGTCACAATAGCGGTTGCATCAGTATCGCCGTCAANCTCGATACCCCACATCATGCCCTCACCACGAATGTCGATGATAGAGGTGTGCCGGTTAGCTAGCTCTTGTAACTGCTGGTGGGCGAGAGCACCGATCTTTACAATGTGCCCGAGTAAACCTCGGTCCATCAACTCTTCAAGGAAAACGAGAGCGGCTCGGCAAGCTAGGAGGTTTCCTCCGTAAGTACTCCCGTGATCGCCGTAGGCGACTGCTGCTGCAACGCGCTCTCCCACGAGCGCTGCCCCAATAGGAACGCCAGCTCCGAGTGCCTTCCCGACCGAGATTAGATCAGGCCGGAGATCTAACGCCTGGAAGTAAAAGGGCCGGCCGGTTCGGCCAAGACCGCACTGCACCTCGTCGGTAATGAGCAGTGCGCCGGTGTCATCGCAGGCTTTCTGTATGGTACGAGCGATGTTCTTCGAGAGCGGCCGGACACCTCCTTCACCCTGAAGTGGTTCGACTATGACAACTTGGGTATTGGTCGAGATTGCCTCGGTCAGCGCAGTGGCCTCTCTGGGTACGAACCTAACACCTGGCACGAGGGGCTCGAACGGCCTTCGGTAATTTTTCTCCCACGTAGTTGACAGTGCACCGAGTGTTCGTCCGTGGAACGAGTTCTCAAGTGCTACGACCTCGGTCCGCGACACATCACCTTCGGTGTGCCAGTAGCGGCGCGCGAACTTAAGGCACGCTTCTACCGCCTCACTACCACTGTTGCAGAAGAANGATCGAGGGAGTCCCGAGAGTTCGGTCAACCGTGCTGCCAGCTGTCCCTGAAGTGGATGGTAGTAGAGGTTCGATGTATGGAGCAGCGCCCTAGCTTGTTCGTCGATAGCGGCAGCAAGCCTTGGATGTGCGTGTCCCAGTGAGGCTACTCCGATACCGGACACCAAATCGGTGTATTCCTGACCTTNATCATCATACAGATNGATACCGCGACCTCGTGAGAACACAATCGGCGTGCGTTTATAAGTTTGTAAAATGTGAGTCGCTTCAGTGTTGAGGACGTCTCTATTCGTCACGACCCGTCCCCCTTCTTGTTCGTATTCTCAGTCACGGCAGGCGCTTGCGGATTCGTGGACCCCCCACCCGCGGTAATCACCGTTCCCGGTAAGAGGTCGAGGTCGTTGGCTCGCCGACCGTCAGCAATGATGACGCTATCGACACCGTTCCGGCTTGCCAGCCGGCATGCGTCAAGTTTAGCCACCATCCCGGCGGTGATGTCACCGCTCGCCACAAGTTGTTCAACGTCGGCATCGTCAAGCCTTGTCAATGAGTGGCCATTACTATCCAAAACACCAGCTGTCGCACCCAAAATGATGAGCCGGCTGACCTCCAGGTTCACTGCTAGTTGAGCAGCGAGCATGTCGGCGTTCACGTTAAGTAACTGTCCATCTTGAGTGACGCCAATGCACGCCACGATTGGCGTGTAACCCGCTCGTCGCAATCGGTCCAGCAATCGTGGAGCCTCCGTTGGCAGTGGCTGGCCCACCAAGCCAAGGTCTGNGGTGCTCCCATCAAGCGCGCGGTATGGACTCGCGCGGCGGCAAAGACCGATTCGGTCATCTGCTCCGGTTAACCCGACGGCAGGAGCGCCGGCTNGGGTAACTGCTGCCACGAGCCGGGTGTTGACCCGGCCGGCCAACACACCAACAACGACATCGAGCGTTGCTTGGTCCGTAATGCGTAAACCATCCACCACCCGTTTATCAAGGCCCGCCCGCGCAAGCTCGGTGTCGATTTCGCGACCACCACCGTGTATAACGACGACCGGGCGTTGAGCCGNCGCTTGGGCGATCAGAGTGGCTATGCCATCCAGCCCTTCGCTTGTGTCGATCAGCTCTCCACCAAGCTTCAGCACGACCGGTCCCACGTCGACACCTGAAAGGGACTTGGACACCGTAACCTCGGTTAAAGCAACCCATCGCGCTCGTCGAAGCCGAACGCGAGATTGAAAGCCTGCACGGCCTGGCCAGCTGCACCCTTAACTAGGTTGTCCAAACAGGCTACAAGGACCAGTCGGCCGTCGTCGGAGACTGACCATCCAATGTCACAGAAGTTGGTGTGGGCAACATCCTTGATTTCCGGTAAATTCGTGCCGCGAAGTCGGACGAAAGGGCTCTCACGATATGCTTCGTGGAGTGCCAGACCAACCTCATCGGCGCCCAGTCCTGGCCTCAACCGACCGTAGATCGTTTCCAGAATGCCCCGGTCCAACGGGACCAGATGGGGTACGAAGGTGACNGTCTTCTGTAGTTCCTGTTCAATCTCGGCGGCGTGGCGGTGTGAAAAAATGCCATAACTCGCAACGTTACCGTGGCATTCTGAGAAATGGGTTCGTTCACTCGGTGTTTTGCCNGCGCCNGAAAGTCCAGATTTNGCATCAACGACGAGATCGTCAGCCAATAAATCAGCTGTGATCAGTGGGCGGAGTGCTAAAAGAGCCGCTGTCGGGTAACAACCAGGACATGCGATGAGCGTCGCATCACGGAGCGCATTTCCACAATGTTCCGGTAAACCATATACCGCTGTGTCAGCCACGGTATCTGATGCTGCCGGATACCACTTGGCGCGCTGTTCAGAATTACGTAGACGAAACGTACCGGAGAGGTCGAATACTCGTACCCCGCGCTCAACTAATGCAGGTACAACTTCAGCGGTGACCGGATCGGGCAGCGCTAGAAAGGCGGCGTTTGTCTTTTCGGCAAGCTGATCGACCGAAAGGGGGACGATTTCACCGTCCCAAATGCGCGCCATCTTGGGCAATGATGTTTGTCCCGTTCCAGAGGACATCGCAGTTGTCAGTGTCACGCGCGGGTGTCCAGCCAGAAGTGCGAGCAACTCTTGACCCACGTAGCCGGTGGCGCCAGCCAGCCCAACCAGAACTCTTTGCATATTCATCCAAGTGATGTATATTTATACATTCAAGTGTATATGTATACCAAATTGTAGTCGTTACGGTCAATAAAAGCAGCATATTTTTGTTTCTTGTTAACGAATAGCTATGAAGCCATTTCGCCAAGCAGCAATCGTTGAACTCGTGACTAGTGAGGCCATTCACAGTCAAGAACTTCTGAGAAAACGTCTCAAGCTACGGGGATTCGATGCTACTCAGGCCACACTTTCACGTGATATTAAGGAGCTCGGACTTGTCAAGCGCGCGGCGGACGGTGCCTATCAGCGAGCTGATGTGGTGCAGATGCAGACCATGGGTCCACGCGCCGATGCACAGCGCGCCGTAGCTGATTATTTGAAGCGTGTTGAACGGGTCGAGCAGCTGATCGTCCTTAAGACTGACCCAGGTGAGGCACAGCTGTTGGCATTAGCGATTGATCGGGCTACTTACGATGAGGTGGTGGGTACCGTTGGAGGTGACGACACGATATTGGTGATCGCCCGTCACCGCCGAGCCGCGGCTGAAATAGTTAAGCGATTTGAGACCTGGGCCAAGGCTTGAGGTCGGAAGGAGATGAAGTGACAGAGAGAATCGTGCTTGCATATTCAGGTGGTCTCGACACCTCAGTCGCGATTCCGTGGTTAGCCGAGCGCCATGATGCAGAGATCATTGCTGTAACGCTCGACATGGGTCAAGGCAAAGAGCTAGACGACGTACGTGAGCGCGCGTTAGCAGTCGGGGCGGTCCGTGCGCTTGTGATCGACGTGCGTGAAGAGTTTGTCCATAAATATCTACTCCCGGCTCTTCAGGCTGGAGCACTTTACGAGGGACGATATCCTATGGCGACGTCACTGGGACGACCCTTAATCGCGAAGTGTCTCATCGAGGTCGCGGAGAGCGAGAATGCCGGAGCGATCGCGCACGGTTGCACCGGTAAAGGTAACGATCAGGTCAGGATTGATGTTTCAGCTCGTGCTTTAAATCCCTCGATCCAAGTGATTGCACCCGCCCGTGTCTGGGGAATGAGTCGGCCCGAAGAAATTGCCTACGCCAAGAAACGGGGCATTCCTGTACCTGCAACGGTTGACAGTCCTTACAGCACCGATTCGAATCTTTGGGGGCGGTCGATTGAGTGCGGCGTGCTCGAGGATCCCTGGACAGAACCACCGGAGGATATTTACACCCTCACCCGTCCGTCGGGGGAATGTCCAAATACGCCAGCCTACGTTGAAATTCAGTTCACTGACGGTGTACCAACTTCGGTGAATGGTGTCGGGATGCCGCTCGTCGAGCTTATCCATAGTTTGAACACAATTGCCGGATCCCATGGGGTAGGTCGGATAGATATGCTGGAGAATCGTCTCGTCGGTATCAAATCGCGAGAGATCTATGAGGCGCCCGCTGCCATTGTTTTGCACATGGCACATCACGAGTTAGAAATGATGGTCATTCCTCGTGATCTTGATAGAGTGAAGCGTCATCTAGCTTGTACTTACGCTGACCTCGTCTACGATGGACTGTGGTTTACGCCAACGCGCGAAGCGATCGACGCCTTGGTCGCGTATGTCCAGCCGCGTGTGACAGGCACAATCCGGCTCAAGTTGTTCAAAGGTGATTGTAGGGTGGTAGGCCGTCAATCACCTTACGCCCTGTACGATCACGCCCTGGCGACTTACGACGATGAAGATCAGTTTGACCACACTGCTGCAGAGGGCTTTATCAAAATTTTTGGATTGCCGGTTGAGACGGCGGCACGAAAGGGGCCAGCCGCACTGCGACCGAACGTTTCGATGAAATCCAAAGTTAAGAAGGGCGATGCCTGACTCAGCCACAATCACATGACTAAGCATCTCTGGTCAGGGCGTTTTGCCGACGCTCCGGACGCCGATGTCTTCAGGTTTCAGTCGTCATTCGTCTTTGACCGTCGGCTATTTGAGGACGATGTCAACGGGAGTCTCGCTTGGGCCGAGGCGCTCAAGGCCGTGGGTGTCCTGACCGCCGATGAGTCGGAAGCAGTTTCCACTGCGTTACAGGACATCCTCAAGGAGGGTCAGCTAGATCCCGCCTTCATTTCTGGTCCCGATGAGGACGTGCATGCCTTTGTTGAGCGTAAGCTCGTCGACCGTGTGGGGGAAGCTGGTAAACGGTTACACACCGGGCGGTCGCGCAACGATCAGGTAGCACTCGACCTTCGGCTTTATGTTCGTCGCAGAACCCGAGAGATTCAGCGTAGTCTACTTGGTTTAGTCTCTGTTCTTGCGGAGCAGGCGGCATCTGCAAATGGGACACTCATGCCAGCCTACACGCATCTACGTCGCGCACAACCGATGCTCGTCGCACATTTCTTTCTTGCCCATGCCGAAGGTTTCCGTCGTGACTACGCACGATTCGACAACGTGCGCGACCAGGCCGATGCCATGCCACTTGGTTCTGGCGCTGTTACTGGTTCAAGTTATCCTATTGACACTGAGGCTCTGGCGTCACGCTTAGGATTTTCCAAGGTTGTAGCCAATAGTCTTGACGCCACTGCCGACCGTGATTTCGTTGCTGATTTCTTGCATGCGTGTGCGTTAACGATGATTCATTTAAGTCGGTTTAGTGAGGACGTCATTGTTTTCAGTAGCGAGGAGTTTGGATTCTTTGAGCTTTCCGACTCGGTTACCACGGGCAGCAGTCTCATGCCTCAGAAGAAGAACCCCGACCCGCTTGAGCTAGTCCGTGGAAAGAGCGGGCGGGTGATCGGAAGGTCGGCTGGATGGCTGGCGAGCATGAAGGGTTTGCCCAGTGGATATAACAAGGATCTGCAGGAGGACAAGGAGGCGCTGTTTGACGCAGAGGATACCGTGTTGGCTTCGACGGCAGCCGTGACCACCGTCGCGCGAACGCTCGTGGTATTAGGTGCTCGCACTGAGTCAGCTGCGTCTGGGCTGTTACTTGCCACCGAGGTGGCTGATTATCTGGTCTCGTGCGGAATGGCGTTTCGGGATGCACATACCCTGGTCGGTGGAATGGTTCGTGACTTGCTGACATCCGGTCGCGACTTTGAATCGCTATCGATGACCGAGTGGAAGGCTTTTAGCGATTTGTTCGGGGACGACATCCAGATTCGGATCACTGCTCAAGCAGCGGTTAATACACGGCAGACAGCCCAGTCAACAAACCCAGTTGCTGTTGAAAATGCCCTGTCTTATATAATCGCTTGGCTCGAAGATGCGCGGGTCGAAAGTCTTGACGGTTGATAGCCTGGTAGAGTGCGGTGGTGGTTAGCTACGGGGCGGTTGCGTTTTTGCGGGCTCTTCTGCTAGACTCGCTTCGCCTGCACGAGTACTCCTTTTGAATTCCTTGGTCTTGGTAAGGCTTTGATGCAAGAGCGTCGGCTTCGGCTGGGTGATAGCGTGGATGATTATTGTCCGCGTGAGCGCCGCATCACGGATCACGCCGTTGTAGCTATGGTGTCTGACGAAATCAAACAGACTCGCTGTACAACGTGCGATACTGAGCATGAATACAAGGCTGCAAAAATGCCCCGACCTCGGAAACCCAGGCTGCCTGCAACAGATGCTGTGCGTTCCAGTGAAACCGAGGTAACAGCTGAAGCTGGTTCAACTCCAGCAAACGTGCTCCATGGGTCTGCTACTGACAAGACGCCACTTGTGTCTGAGCCCACATCGAAGCGTAGTGCTGGTTCGGTGCACCGGCATTTAATTCGTGCGACACTGCCACGTGTTGAAGGACAGGTGCCGGAGCGGCGTGTTCCTGAATTTACCGTCCGTCAGTCGAACACGCGGAATGGGAACGGGCGTAGCGATAACGGCAGGGGTCCATCTGCAAAACGTCACTTGAGCAACGATGGTCGTACGAATGGTAACGGCTTCGAGCAGCGGTCTCGTGAGCAGGATCGATTCCAGGACCGAGCCGAGCCAGGTAACCGTCGTCGAGGGCGGTCGTCAGGGCGCTCCAAGTCACGCGTTTCGCGCTCAGCCNGGCGTGAAAAAAAGTCGTCTTAAAGAACTCCACTGCTCGGCNGAGACGGTAGGTTAGGCGGGCACGCTCGCTAGCGTCTGTTGGAGGTATGTTTGACATGATCGATCTTTCCGGGAAACAGGGTCTAGTTGTTGGTGTCGCGAACAAGCGATCTATTTCTTGGGCGATTGCAGAAGCGGCTGATCGGGCTGGCGCACGGCTCGCGTTGACATATGTCAACGAGCGGCTCGAGCGAAACGTGAGCAAACTCGCGGCGACGCTGACACAACCACCCTTGGTTCTGGAGTGTGACGTCACTCAGGACCAGCAAATCGAGGCAGTAGCTGCCAGCTTAGAGCAGGAGTTTGGTGGTCTGGACTTTCTAGTCCACGGCGTGGCCTTCGCCCCGCGTGAGGCGATCACTCAACCGTTCCTAGAAACGACCCGAGGGGATTTCCAGGTTGCGCTTGATATCAGCGCCTATTCATTCGTAGCTCTGGCGCGAGCGGTTGCACCGTTGATGGCACGTAGAGGAAGCGGAAGCCTTCTCACACTTACCTATCTTGGGAGCGAGCGGGTTTTTCCAAATTACAACGTAATGGGGGTTGCGAAGGCCGCGCTTGAAGCCAGCGTCCGATATCTGTCGAGTGAACTCGGCACTCAGCAAATCCGCGTCAATGCCATTTCTGCTGGGCCGATCAAGACATTAGCCGCAAGCGGCATTTCGGGGTTCTCCAATATCCTGTCAGTTTACCGTGCTCATGCGCCGCTTCGACGTAATATCGATGCTGGTGAAGTAGCAGACGCGGCAATGTTCCTCTTGAGTGATGCAGGGCGCGCTGTAACGGGTGAGGTGCTGTTTGTAGACGCTGGCTATCACGCCATGGGTCTTGGGGAGATTCGTAACGACAGTCAGTAGGCTAGTCCCTTAGGCCGTGGCACAAATGGTCTTGCCTGTCGTCAACGGGAAATATCCATTTGGTATCGTGTCATTCTTGTCCGAGACGTTTGAGGCATGAAATTGCCAGCCATCAGGCGTATGCGGGGGACGTTAATACGGTTAACACTTGCCCGTCGAATTGCGACTTCGATTGGAGCAGTGCTTGTGTTTCTTACGGTGGTGCTCAGTCTGGCCGACTTTAAGTGGGAGTCGTGGCTCACAGATGGTTTTGCGCTGTTCACGGGTGCACTTGGCGCTGCTTTACTCGTCGTAGGATTCTCAGGACGCCGTGCCGACTGGGTTGACCCTAGCCGGATCGAAGACTGACCGGATGATTCCTTTTCCTTGAGGTTCCAACCCTTAGTTACACAGAGTTAGTGAATGTGGTCTCTCACCATCTAGCGTCACCGTCGATGCTAGAGGCTGTCCTAGCCTGGAGTTCCTACTTAGAACAATTCTCTCGCAGCACTTAATAAAGATCGCGTCAATCAGGCGGGAGAAGAGGTGTTAAGCTTACCCGGCCGCCGTCTTTCCTAGGCGGTTTCGTCGGTCCCGGGCTGAGTTAAGGTCCGTGGATGTCCTCGTGTATCGGAGGAACCCCATGCCTCATCGTGCTCCTGGTTCGTCAGGTTCTCACGGTCATAACCACCTCGACGGAGCAGCAATTCGGTACTACCGGCCCAAGGGTAGTGACGACATCCGCAGGCTGATCGATGATGGATTTCAAGCATTTAACGCTGGCCGTTTGTCCGAAGCTTGTCACATTTTTACGGACAAGATGCTTGCGCCGGAGAGCGATACGACGATCGGATTGACCGTGGCCGGCGCGTTAACACCAGCAGGTCTTGGTGGATGCCTAATTGAATTAATGAATCGAGGTCTCGTAGATTTCATCATCAGTACGGGGGCGAATCTCTACCACGACCTGCACTACGCCATGAATTTTACGCTGCACCGAGGCTCGCCATTTCTTGATGATATCGAGCTTTACGAACAGGGGATCATCCGCATTTACGACGTGCTATTTCCATCCTCAGTTCTTCTTGAAACAGATTCGTATATCAGGGATTTTCTCGTCCGGCAGCGGCTCCAGGGACCGATGTCGAGTGCCGAGTTTCATCATCGCCTAGGACAGGATCTGCTTCAGAGGTTTCCAGGGTGCGAAGAGCATTCGGTCGTAGCGTGTGCAGCAGCAGTAGACCTACCGGTGTACACCTCCTCACCCGGTGACAGTTCCATCGGTATGAACATTGCCTCAAATGCGTTACTTGAAGGCAGCTCCTTCATGATCGATCCGAATCGGGATGTCAATGAAGTTTGTGCGATCGTTCTCTCTGGTCATCAAAATGGGTGTGTCATTCTTGGCGGTGGGTCGCCTAAGAACTTCTATCTACAAGGCCAGCCGACGTTGTGGGAAGTTTACGGCATTCCAAAAGGTGGCAACGACTACTTCATTCAGATCACCACTGATCAAGTTGTGTGGGGCGGACTCTCGGGTGCCACTCCGGCTGAGGCCGTTAGTTGGGGTAAAGTGAATCCAGGTGTCCTGCCCGACACCGTAGTGGCCTACTGCGACTCGACCGTAGCGTTTCCACTATTCTGTGAGTATGTGATCGGTTCTGAACACGGTCATCGGCCCCGTAAGGGACTGATGCGTCGACGTGACGAGTTGGTTACTAATTTAAAGCAGCAGGCAGAAGCGGCTCGGGTTGCGAAGCGTGATGCAGGAATTAAGTGAGTTTTGGGTGCGGGCGAGTTGCTCATGTGCAGCGAACGCCTGCTCATGATGGGAACGCTGTCCTCGGAGTTCAAGTCGTGTCTTCAGGCGATTACCGAACAACCAAGAATCTACGCTGACGCTAACGTAACTGCTGGCCTCGTTGCCTTTATGCGAGAAAGGCTACGTTGGGACGTCCTTTTTGTTATCGAGCATGACGATTTACGGCGCGCGAGTGATCAAGAGCACTACCGTGTTGCACATCGTCTTCTTCGCACACTTATTACTTTCGATCGTGATTTTTTGGAGAAGAAGAAATTCCCTCCCTCTGAAAGCGAGGGAGTGATCGTGATTTCCTGGCCCGATCAGCGAACACTCAGGCACCTCCTCCGAAGCCTTGATCGAAATATCTTTGGTGGGCCAGTGCAAAACGAGCGGCGTAAGGTGCTTTCGATGTNAACGATTCCACTCGAAGGCCGCAAGCTCGATGTCCATCCAGGATGGGATGAATAATAAGCAACGGCTCTTTCTAGCAAGGTGGCTTAGCAACGTATTTCGTTGGGTCGCAGATGCTAGTTTCACTGAACGCGTCCCGTCGCTCGCGGCACTTGCTGCAAAGTCCGCAGTGCTCGTCTCCTTTTGGTCGCATACACGATAACGTGAGTTCAAACGGAACTCCGAGTTTTTCACCGAGCTTGATAACCTCTGATTTTCTGTACTCCGCGAGCGGCGTGGCAATAGTGATTCCATGTGCCAGTCCTAAAGACAACGCCTGCGCCATCGCATTCATGAAGTCCGGCGTGGCATCAGGAAATGGATTACCGGCGAGTGTGCCCAGGACGATTCGGTCAAAACCATGGTGCGCACAATACACGGATGCCTTGGTCAGTAGCATCGCATTTCGCCCTACGAGATACACATCAGAATCTGGCGTGTCATATGCTGGCGGGTCGCCACGTACTGCCCAATGAGAGGTTGTGTAGATATCGTGCATGTCAACGTTTAGCTTGCTGATTTCGTCGATGTCTACAAACGGCGGCGAAGCTACTAATCGATTGAGCATCGCGAGTTCCGCGGTTTCCCAGGCAAAACCCACGCTGATGTAAATTGGTCGAACTCTTTTGGCACCGGCCGAAGACTCGATAGCGAGAAGAACCGCACTGTCGAGACCAGCCGAACACAGAACGGCTGTGGCTTGACCCAGTTTTGAGTCTTTCGCTACCATTATTGGTTCATTGTTTCGTATTGCGCGTGGATGTAGTGGATCAAACTCATCGAGGTCTTCTATGTATTCTGTCGTTAAGCGTGTGGATTTCTGTTATGGACATCGTTTACTCGATTACGAGGGTGTGTGCAAGCATCCTCACGGTCACAACGCCGTCGCCGAGATAGAGATCCGCACAGCGGCACTCGACCAGCGAAGCATGGTGTGTGATTTTAGCGACGTCAAGCGTTTGGTGAAGGGCTGGATTGACCGAGAGATCGATCACAAGATGATTCTGAGAAGCGATGATCCACTTGTTAAGCCGCTTCGTGAACTCGGCGAACCGGTTTTTCTAGTCGAGAGCAATCCGACGGTTGAACGGATAGCACGCCTAATTTATGAGCACGTGCAGCAGTCTGGGCTACCGGTAGTCCGGGTCAAGGTCTGGGAGACGCCCACNTCGTCGGCAACCTATGAACCCGAGGCAATTTCTACCAAAGCATAGATTTCCTCAACCGTTAGACTTCCACTAGCAATTTTGATGCTGCNCGCGTGCCGATAGTCACTTGGTGGTTCCCACTGCTCAAGATGCTTACGCTGTCGGCTGACGTGTCCCGTGCGATGACTTTGATTACTTGACCCGGTTTCAGCTCGTGCTGTTCGAGAAAACGAAGAAAATCGGCATCCTGATTCATGACCCGGGTCACGACCAGGCTAGTGTCGATGGGGCAGGTTAGCAAGTTCTTGTGCAGATGCTTCGGCACAACGCCTTCTGNATCTGGAATTGGATCGCCGTGTGGGTCAACGGCCGGCCTACCTAGTAGTTCGTCGATCCGGTCAATAAGTCGGTCGGACACTGCATGTTCGAGTTGTTCGGCGTCCTCGTGAACCTCGGCCCAGCTCATTCCCATGATCTGCACGAGGAACAATTCGACTNACCGATGACGGCGGAGCACCATGGCCGCTAGATGCTCGCCGGCGTCAGTCAGACGGACACCTGAATATGGCTCGTAAGTGACCAACCCTGACCTGACCAGAGTCTTGACCATTGTTGTTGCGGTTCCCGGTACGACCCCGAGCGNAGAGGCGAGTTGGCCCATCGGAACAAGTGCCTGTTTGTCCTCCGCCGCTGCCTGCGCCTGATAGATAGCCTTCAGGTAGTTCTCGACTGTGCTGGATGTTGCCATGGAATATTTCTCCGGTNTNGCANTCTCACTTTCTAANGATAGACATTTTAATTTTGATATGTCAAAATATTTATTCCGAGTGGANAGATTTTCTATTTTTNCTAGATAGTTTGGTCAGATGAAGCGATTGTCNCGTCGTTCATGGCTTCAAGTAGCAGGTCTGGGCTCCTTTGCTGGGGGCACGGCACGCATTGCTTCACGCTCGGTCAGTGCACAGGAGGCCGGAGACGATGTCCCCCAGCGTTCTCACCAAATGGGAGCCGTTGGCCGTGTTTCAACGGAATCCTTTGATCCTAGCGTGTTTCTCCGGACCTGGAACTTTTCCGACCTATCCCAAGTGGAACGCCGGCGATTCTATCGTGAGACGCCTCGCGAAGACGGTACGATGCTGCGAGAGTACGAATTGTTCTCGGTCGACCGAGAAATTGAAATCGCCCCCGGGGTCTTCTTTCCAGCTTGGACCTACAACGGGCAGGTGCCTGGTCCGACCCTTCGCGCAACCGAAGGCGATCGGATTAGGGTCAATTTTCTCAATCAGGGTTCCCACCCACACACGATTCACTTTCACGGCTGGCATCCTCCTGAAGTAGACGGTTCCTTGCCCGAGCACGAGGTGCGGCCCGGTGAGCGTTTCGTGTACGAATTTGATGCTGAGCCGTTCGGCACACACCTTTACCACTGTCACGCCACGCCATTGCGGCGTCACATCCACAAAGGCCTGTACGGCACGTTCATCATCGACCCAAAGGAAGTGGACGGTATGGTTCACCGCGAACCAGCGGACGAGCTTGTCATGGTAATGAATGGCTTCGATACCAACTTCGATGCTGAGAACGAGGTGTACGCGGTCAACACGGTGGCTCATCATCATATGCATGACCCAATCCGCGTGAAGGTAGGACAACTCGTCCGTATTTATCTTGTGAACCTGACTGAGTTCGATCTGATTAACAGTATTCATATGCACGGCATGTTCTTCGACGTTATGCGCACAGGTACGCAGCTAAAACCGACTGAGACAACTGACACGTTGATGTTGTGTCAAGGGGAGCGTGCGATTATCGAGACAAAGTTCCGTTATCCCGGCAAGTTTATGTTCCATGCACATCAGAGCGAGTTTGCCGAGCTTGGCTGGATGGGGCTTTTCTTGGCCGAGGAGGATCGGCGTGACAGCTGAGATTCCAAACCCGATAGGCCGCCTTTGTTTGATTGCCCTGGCGCCATTGGTACTACTCGGAGTGCTGCTCGTTGTCATTATTCAAACGTGGCCAGGTGATGCGATCGGCGTCAGTCAGCATCCGCCGGTCGAGGAACTATCCTTTAGTGCTGCGAAATTGAGACCGAACGAGATTTCACTCAGTGTTTTTAATGATGGACCCGACACGGTAACGATCAGTCAAATCCAAGTCGATGACGCTTATTGGGCTTTCACTTCGGATGTGGGCACAATACTGAGTCATCTACAGAGCGCTCGGTTAACGATTCCGTATCCGTGGGTCGAAGGTGAACAGCACACCGTGCGTGTGGTTACCTCAACGGGTGCGACGTTTGACCACGAAATTTCCGTTGCAGTAGAGACCCCTCAGCCTGATCTACGGTACTTTCTCGCGTTTACCCTGATTGGAACCTATGTCGGCGTTATCCCGGTAGCCATTGGGCTGCTGTGGTTTCCGTTGGTTGCCCGCCTTGGTCGGACTGGGCTGGCGTTTCTGCTTTCGCTTACCGTTGGATTACTACTGTTCCTCATGGTGGATGCTGGACAGGAAGGGCTGGAGATGGCTCTCGTGCTACCCGAGTCCTACCAAGGCGTCATGCTGTTCGGATTTGGCGTGTTTGGTGCTTATTTAGGGCTTGAGTCACTTGGCGGATGGCTACGCGGAAAGAGGCAAGCCACGGCAACAAGCGGATGGGCCTTGGCGCTGTTGGTAGCCATCGGCATCGGGCTGCACAACTTTGGTGAAGGGCTAGCGATTGGCGCTGCGTTCGCGCTGGGAGAAGCTGGACTTGGCACCCTCCTTATCGTTGGCTTTACACTGCACAACACTACAGAAGGGCTGGCGATCGTGGCTCCCCTAGCGCGTGACCGCGCCAAAATCGGCCAACTGGTCAAGCTTGGCGTGGTGGGCGGTGCACCGACAATCGTCGGGGCATGGTTGGGCGGGTTAGTGTACTCGCCGCTTTGGGCAGTAATGTTTTTGGGTATTGGAGTCGGAGCGATTGCTCAGGTCGTCGTACAGATCGTCCGGCAGCTAGTACCCGACGGACCGGTGATGCGTTTTATGTCGACCGCACCCGCCCTAAGCGGTCTTAGTGTTGGATTTGTGCTCATGTACGCCACGGGAATGCTGGTGGGATGACCATGGCAAGTTTCCGAGGGATAGGCGGGAAGCCGGTCTTAGTTGTGTTTCTTGGTCTGACTGGGCTGTCTCTGGCCGGATTTATGCCCCGTCTAACTGAGTCGCTACCCGGGCCTCGTGAGATAGTGGTGGTGGCGTCGGACATGGCGTTCTACGTCGATGGCGATGCTGAAGCGAATCCACGAATCCGTTTGGAGGCCGGCGAGACAGTAAGACTCGTACTGTGGAATAAACAGCCTGGCGTCGTACATGATTTCGTGATCGGTGCATGGCAGGTGGCAACTCCTCGACTCCGGGGCCGTGAGCGCGACTCCCTTGTTTTCCAGGTGCCCGAAGCGGTTGGTCACTATGTCTACGAGTGCAGCCCGCACAGTGCAATGATGCGGGGTACGATTGAGGTTGTCGACGTTCAGTGAACCCGCTGGTTTCACCCCCGCCAGGCTTTTCTTGCCTTCACGTGCAAAGCATCGTTGCGTTATAGCTATCGATTACTCGGTGTGCTGAGGACTCTTTATTTGGGATTGAAAGAACGGTTGATGGATGCTGTATGACCAAAATTGAAACGTCCGAATGGTCGGGTGAGGGTACGTTCACGCAGACGTTGATTGATGCTATGACGTCGATCGACGGCATAGGACTACTCCGTGTCGAGGACGCGCCATCGACAAGGGTTGATGTTGGTTACCAGTTGATTAGCAACGAGATCTATGTTGGGTTTTGTACACAGTTAGTTCAAACTCGAGTCAAGCGTTTCGGCTTTTGGCCGACGACCGTAATGGTTGAAAGAAAATGTATGTCGCTCACTGATTTGGGACGGTTGCTATCCGAATTATCAGCAGTGGGTGAGGCTGACTATATTGACGATGGAATGATGCAGTACCTCCGTACGGAACGCATCGTGCCACCGTACCAGACACGGGGATACAAACTCGTGGAACTCGTACGGATTTACGAAGTGTCAGAATGAGACTTGTCCGGCGGTTGTCCAGAATTTCAGATGGCTCCCAACCGTCGGAGTCGAGATCGCTCGGCCTGGTCGATATCGAGTAGCTCTTCGAGAACCTTGTCTGTGTGTTCTCCGAGCGCCGGCGGTGGGTTCTTAATGGTGCCTGGTGTTTCGGAGAGCTTGGTGGGAATCCCCAGAACGCGAATCTTGCCAGCGACCATGTGCTCGAGTTCAACCACCATCTCTCGTGCAGCGAGTTGCGGGTCGGCTAGGACTTGAGCGATATTACGAACGTCACCGCACGGGACACCAGCGGCTGTCAAGTCCTCAATCCAGGTCTGCCGAGATCGCGTNCGTAGTACACGTTCTAGCAACGGTCGAAGTTCGTCGTAGGCTTGCACTCGGGCGCGATTGGTNGCGAATCGTGGGTCCGCCACGATTTCTTCGAGTCCAGCCACNCTGCAGAACTTACGCCACAGTGCATCGTTACCGACGGCGAGGACGAACTCGCCGTCGGTAGCTTCGAAGGTCTCGTAGGGCACAACGGTGGGATGACGATTACCCAGCCGTTCTGGAATGCCGTCAGTGGCAAAATGAATACCTGCCTGATAGGTCAAGAGTGCTGCCACTGAGTCGAGCATACCAACGTCGACGAGTTGTCCCTGATTGCTACGCTGGCGTGCAAAGAGGGCGAGTGATGTCCCGTAAGCCGCAAACATACCGGCCGTAATGTCAGCGATCGCCACACCCAANCGGTAGCCTGGTCCGTTGGCGTCACCGGTGATGCTCATCAGGCCACCCTCAGCCTGGATAGCTGCATCGTAACCAGGCTCCTGCCGCCGGGGTCCTGTTTGGCCGAAGCCAGAGATTGATACATATACCAGCCGTGGATTCCGGGACCTCACATCGGTGTAGCCCAACCCCAGTCGATCAAGTGTGCCAGGACGAAAGTTCTCGACGAGCACGTCGGCGCGCTCGATCAGAGCGTCAAGCACTTCCCGCCCTTTGGGGGTCTTGAAATCGAGCGTGACGCTTTCCTTGTTTCGGTTCACACTTAGGAAGTANGTGCTTTCACCGCTAACGAAGGGTGGTCCCCACCCACGCGTGTCATCCCCGCGTTCAGGATGCTCAATCTTGATCACCCGGGCCCCCATATCAGCTAACAACATCGTGCAGTACGGACCTGAAAGGACACGTGTGAGGTCGAGGACGGTCAATCCGTCGAGGGGACCTGGAGTTGCTGCGTGGGATTTCGGCGATGAACCCATTATTCTGCTCTGCGAGTTGGGATATTAATTGAGTTGGTTGAGTTTGGACATTCTTCTTCGAATCGTCACTAGGTCAGTCAATAAACCGAAGGCTGTCTGTGTCAGTCCACCTTCGCGTTGAGTTATCACAATCTCACCTAGAAGATCCGTCATCANCACGACCGCGTTTGCTTGGCCGTCAAGATGGGCTANCGGATCANTAGNGTCTAGCTCTANCGGNGCGACNGTTCCNCTGACAATACCCTCGTGCCTAGCGACCGACGCTACCAACTTAAACCGCCTGCCGTGGAGAAAAGCTTCTCGGACGGTGCTCTCAGTTAGTTCCAAGAGTCCGGTTCGTGCAATGGCTCGCGGTGTCAGGCGGGCGTCCATTAGCACATTAGCCAATGCAGCNGTTTTTGCCGCTGCGTCCCATCCTTCGACGTCGAGTGAGGCATCAGCCTCGGCAATGCCTTGAGCTTGCATTTCGGCCAATGCCTCGGCCGCGCTTCCTCCTTGTTCCATTACCGTCAGGATGTGGTTCGTGGTCGAATTAAGCACACCTCGGAAGCCAGTAATCCTGACCGTTGGTAGGGTGTCACGAACCAAATTAAAAGTTGGGATGCCGTCAAGCACTGTTCCTTCCAGCAGAAACGAGACNCCTACTGCTTTTGCTTCATCGCGGAGAGCATGATACGCNAAGGCGGCGGGGCCCTTGTTGGTGGTAATGACATGGGCGCCAGAATTGATCGCAGCGCGGACATGCCCGATTGCTGGCTCTCCCGTGGAGACGTCGAGTGTGGTGGTTTCAACCACCACNCGAGGGTTGTCGTTTGAAAGGTCTGCAAACCGTTCGATAAACAATTGCGTGTCAGTTGGAACAGGTTTAGCTCCGGCGTCGTGTAGCACGTCGAGCTGGCCGCCAGACTCAACGAGCCTAACCGCGCTGCGAAGGTCGAGTCCTTGGCGCCGCATCGCCGTGCCGTGTCGACCAGTAGTGATTCCAATGACACGACAGTCAAGGTGATGATCACGCAGAAGCGCTTTGCGTTGTTCCTCGAGTAGTTTGACGAACCGCCGACCAACATTGCCGAAACCTATTAGAGCGAGGTCCAGCGAGACGAGTTTTGGGTCACGCTCAGGCATTAGTGACGGTGCGGTTCGTGGCAGCATCTTGCAAGCGTCAAGGGTATCGGTCGGCGGAAGACGGTTGGGCGGGTTGGTCTCCGAACGGCTGGTACGGGCACATACATGGGGGCCACAATTGTTCTCATTGTCTCAATTGTAAGGGTTCTTGAAATCAGAACGTGAATTGGGTATTTAACTGGAGGTTGAAGCCTGGGGCGTCCACGCCAGAGCCGTGCCACCGATAGTTACGGTCGGTAAGATTTTCTGCGATTACCGTTAGAGCGACCTGAGGGTGGACCTGCCAGGCTGCACGTGCCCCAAAAGTCAGGAAACCCGGTGTCTTGACGAACAGTGGAATGCCCTCAGCGCCGCCAAGCACCCGGGCTTGGACCTCTTCTAGGGTCTCACCGGTCGCCGTCAATCTTCCGTTTTGCACCAGACCAAAATTAGTAGCACCACCAGTAAAGAATTCTTCGATGGAAGCGCGCGTGCGCCAACCCCCAATCCGAGCATCGGTGACATCCCCTGGGCTAAGCNTGGTCTGAGCGAATGCGAGGCTCGATGTAATTTCGATCCAATAGTTCTGTTCGACAGGTTTCCACCGGATGCGAAGCCCGCCGAATGGGGGCGGCATACGTCGGAGGTGGTGCCTATTGTGTAGTTCTCGCCCGTTGACAAGTGAGAAATATCCTGCAGCTAGCCANCCCGGCGCCATCTGCATTTGGGCGTCGGCTTCTATACCGACCACCCGGGCGCGGTCACCGTTTGCGCGNGAAACAATTGGGCGTGGATCATCTTTAATGAAAGCACGTCCGGCTGCATCTTGCCGTATAACCGTGAACCCAGCAACGGTTGTGCCAACGATAGGAAGAGGAAAGATGGCTGTCCGTCGTTGAAGGACGTCGCGCAACTCAAGATTGAAAACGTGCAGCGAGCCCGAGAATCGCGGTGTCCTCAGTTTGATTCCCGCTTCGACGTTAATTGCAGATTCCGGTTTGAGACCGGTGATAGGGAGACCTGTACTCACGGCATCAGCGCCGTCACTGTCTCCGAGAAGGCCTCCGAGTTCGCTGGCCACCTCAGAGGTTATTTCAAAACCGTTACCGCTGATGCCAATCGAACCCAAGTCGAACGCGTTCGCAGCCCGAAAACCGCGACTGACGGCAAATGTTACGTTCATGGTATCCGTCAAGCCAAGCACCGTCCCGGAATGAAACGTCAGGGCGTTGACCGGAATGCGCTGTGAGCGAACGTTAAACTTTGGAGCTGAACGTGTGCGAAAAAGAAAATAGCCGTGGCGAATACCGGCGCGGAGCGTCAGGCGCCCTGGTACGATTTCGGATGCTGTCTGCAGGAAGAGCCCGCTACTCGTGTAACGCGTCCCATCGGGAATCCGCGGGCGAACTGTTGTGAGCAGCTCAGTCGAGGGATCTTGGAGTGTCCGGGCTGCCGCGATGTATTCATCATACAACTCGCCACCGAAAGCTAAAGCATGCCGGTCCGCGATGACCCGAGCTCCGCGCACTTGATATCCGATGGCTAGGACCCGACCCTCCTGTCGCTCAATTCTTGAATTGGGATGACTCTGCTCAAGCCTGCCGTCCTGTTGCCGGTTCAGTGAGAGGCTCGCCGACCATCCGTCAAGCCAGCCCGTTTGTCCCTGCTGATAGCGGATGTAGCCAAAATCGAGCCGCTGAGGTTTAAATTCGCTCCGGTATCGACCGTCGCCACCTAGGCCTCGGTCATGTCGGCTGACCCCGAATTGTTCTTCATGGAGAAAGAATGTGTTGAGTGAAGCATTATCGCCCGCGTCAAAGGTCGCTGCGAGATGGGCGCCGGTCTGTGAGAAGTTAGTGTCTGGTAATTTGTTATAGAGCGTCTTCGAAGGTAGACCGAGAAACCGAGTAACGGCGGAATGCGAATCGCGTCCTCGGCCTGTACGCAACTCGCCCACACGCCGGCCGCCACCGCCTAATCGGACCGCCCACGTGTCCTCTTGAACCACAACCGTGGCATTACTACTGCCACTCAGGTCTGCTGAGCCAAAACCGCCCTCTACGACACCGGTCACTTGACGGCCTACCGAAGAGAGCGTTGGTGCCATGCTTAAGACGTTGATTGTGCCCCCGATAGCATCGCTTCCGTACTGTACTGATGACGGTCCCCGCACGACCTCCAATCGTTCAACGAGTGTCGGGTTGATCCACCCTAGGTATTGGGTGGCACCGGTCCGAAAGGTTGATGTGTTGAAGCGAACACCNTCGAGTAAATAAACAATACGTTGCGCACTAAACCCTCGAATAAAAGGGGAACCCTGTGCTGTGGTGGTCTGCTGGACTAGGACGCCGGCTTCTTCGCGTAACACTTGGGGCAAGATCTGGTGCGGGCGAGAACTAATCTCCCCACGAGTGGTTACCGTTACGGCCTCGGGAACATCGAAGCTTTGTTCGGCTGTGCCGAGTGCCGGTGTTACTACAANCTCGGTCTCGAGGGGCCCCAACGACAAGGTAAGCTTGGCGTCGACCATGGAGTTCTCCGTTAGGTCGATGTCCATGCTTAATCTGGCGAAGTGTTCCATGTCGACTGCTACAAGGCACTGCAGGGGAGGGAGACCCGGCATGGTGAACTGCCCCCCCCCATCTGACATGCCTTCCCGCACTAGGTCGTCACACACCACGGTGATTGTCGCGCCTGGGATTCCACCACCCAGCACGTCTTCGACCTTGCCCGAGAGGGTCCGATCAATTGTTTGGGAGGTTTGACCGAGGCTAATAGCGACCGCCCATAGTGCAGTTAACTCAACGAACGACATCTGGGGCAGATTACTGGCTCGAAAGAAAGACTGTCAAACGGTGTCGGGACCGCTGTGGGGTTGGAAGGGCGACGGTCTCTCTATTTGCTGGGTCTCCAAAAATGCAGAAACCCAAACTTCTTGTGAACTTGGTTCATTGACAGCAAGTCAGCCCGATTTCTATAATTCCGACTGGAACGGTCGTATATTGATGAGCCCTGTTTTACAGCAGAAAAAGATACCGTTAATGCCTGATTTGATCGGGCAAACGCCCCTCATACGGCTACGGTTGTTCGCGCGAGACCTACCTGGAATCGAGGTGTATGCCAAGGCGGAATGGCGGAATCCAGGAGGTTCGGTAAAGGACAGAGCAGCCCGACGGATTGTTTGGGAGGCCGAAGAGCGGGGCGATCTGACAGGTGGAAAGGTTTTGCTTGATGCCACCTCTGGTAATACGGGCATCGCCTTTGCGATGCTTGGTGCTGCACGAGGTTACCGTGTCAAGCTATGCGTACCAGCAAACGTGACGCCTGAACGAAAGCGAGTCTTACAGGCGTACGGCGCTGAGTTGGTGCTAACTGATCCGCTTGAGGGGTCAGATGGTGCAATCCGCGAGGCACGCCAGCTTTACGCCTCGGCGCCNGATTTGTATTACTACGCTGACCAGTACAACAACGATGCAAACTGGCAAGCGCACTATCACACAACTGCCTGTGAAATCATCGAACAAACCTCAGGCCGGGTGACACACTTCATTGCCGGTCTTGGCACGAGCGGCACGTTCGTCGGCACAGGGCGTCGACTGCGTGAGTATGCGGCCGACCAAGGTCGAGAAATAACTCTGGTTTCAGTGCAACCCAGTTCTCCGCTTCATGGTCTCGAGGGCTTAAAGCATATGGAGTCAGCAATCGTTCCTGGCATTTACGATTCGACACTCGCGGACCGTGACCTTCGGGTTGAGACAGAGTCAGCCTATCGGATGGTCCGTCGCCTTGCACGGGAAGAGGGCATCTTGGTCGGCGTCTCCAGCGGTGCTGCCTTGGTAGCGTGTCTCGAGATGGCCGAGCAGGGAGGCGAGGGGGTCTTTGTCACCATCTTCTGCGATTCTGGCGAACGGTATCTCACCGAGCGATTTTGGGAAGATACGAACTAAATATGAACTCTACTGTAACTACTGGGGCCGCACTACAGCGACTCGAGTTGGCACAGCCGGTTCTTGACGCGATCAGGCGTCACGGTCGGCAGGCCTACCCGCATGAGTGCTGTGGGGCCTTGATCGGGCAAGAGGATCACGTCGTTGAGGCGCTCTTCCTACCGAACACGACTGCGGAAGGACCGCGCCGGCGATTTCTCGTCAGTCCAGAAGACTACCGATTTGCTGAAGAGCGAGCGTTTACTGCTGAGCATGAGTTATTGGGTTTCTATCACTCACACCCTGATCATCCGGCTCGTCCTTCTCAACATGACCTCGCACACGCTTGGCCATTCTTTGTCTACGTCATTCTGGCGGTTCAAGAAGGAGCCCCTGCCGATTTAACAGCTTGGCGGCTACTAGACGATCGATCGGCGTTCGGCGNCGTTGAGGTTACCTATGGCGCTTCAGGTCGCCACCGCACGTGAACTTGGTGTAATCTGATTACTATGTCGATTAAAGTACTTATNCCTACCCCACTGCGCCCGTACGCGGGTAAACAGGATGTTGTATCGATTGACGGTGCGACCGTGGGTGAGTTGCTGTCTAACCTGACAGACCAGTACACCGAACTGCGCAAGCACTTATACACAGACGAGGGTCGATTGCGAAGCTTCGTCAACGTGTATGTCAACGACGACGACATCCGGTATTTGGAACGTGAGGAGACAGTAGTAAAGAGCGGCGACACGGTTAGCATTGTGCCTTCGGTTGCTGGTGGNACNGGTTCGGCGGNGGTCGAGTCTCGCACGACGCCTGAGNTAAGTAATGAGGAAGTGCAGCGCTACAGTCGTCATCTGATNATGCCAGAGGTCGGNATGGACGGGCAGCGCAAGCTTAAGAGCGCANGGGTTTTGTGCNTTGGNGCTGGGGGGTTGGGTTCGCCGGCCGCTATGTATCTTGCAGCCGCCGGTGTTGGACAACTCGGCATTGTTGATTTTGACGTCGTTGACCTTAGCAATCTGCAACGCCAGATACTTCACGGCACGCCAGACGTCGGCCGGTCGAAGTTGCAGTCGGCGAAGGACCGTCTGCAGGCTATCAATCCAGGCGTTCACGTGGAGACCTATGAAACCGCGCTGTCTTCTGAGAACGCCCTTCAACTTTTGGAGCCGTACGACGTTGTCGTGGATGGCACTGATAATTTTCCTACACGCTATTTGGTGAATGATGCATGTGTGCTACTTGGCAAGCCGAATGCTTATGGGAGTATTTTCCGGTTTGAAGGGCAGGCTTCAGTTTTTGCCTTGAAGGGTGGGCCCTGCTACCGATGTCTCTATCCCGAGCCCCCGCCGCCAGGTCTCGTACCGAGCTGTGCCGAAGGCGGAGTGCTTGGTGTGCTACCAGGAATAATCGGTACGATTCAAGCCACCGAGGCGATTAAGATCTTGATTGGGGTGGGGGAGCCACTNGTNGGACGATTCCTCATCTTTGACGCTTTACGTATGCGGTTCCGCGAACTCAAACTCCGCCGAGACGTTGATTGTCCGGTTTGTGGTGATCAGCCAACGGTGCGAGAGTTAGTGGACTACGAGCAGTTTTGTAACGTGACAACTACACCACAGGCAGAGGTGGCGATTAAGGAAGCCTCAGTTGAGAATCTGAAGCGTCGTCTCGATGCGGGAGACGATTTTCTTCTGTTGGATGTTCGTGAGCCGCAGGAGCACCAGATTTGTGCTATTCCTGGTTCAACACTGATTCCCCTTGGGGACCTTCCCTCTCGCCTCGTTGAACTCGAAGGGGGACGGGAAATCGTAGTGCACTGCAAGTCTGGCGTTCGGAGTGCGAAGGCGGTGAAGCTGCTCCAGGAAGCTGGCTTTGCTGACGCAGCTAATTTGAAAGGCGGCATTCTAGCTTGGATTGAAAACGTTGACCCGTCTTTACCGAAGTACTGACGAACTGTAAGCTGTGAAGGGTTCTAGGAGAAGTCCTTATTACGCTCTTACTCGTTGGCTCAGGTTGTAGTGTTCCTATCATTAAGCATTTACCGCGAGTAGAACGATGCTGAGATTATCGAAAAAAGCTGACTACGGGCTGATCGCAATGAGACATTTGGCGTTGCTGCCAGAAACAACGGCGTCCAGTGCTCGTGAAATTGCCGGACAGTACGATATTCCTGTCGAGCTCCTCGCTAAAGTACTTCAGCGACTATCGCGTCAGGGTTTGCTCGTGTCACACCAAGGTACGAGGGGTGGTTATCACCTAGCAAGGTCCGCTAAGGCAATCTCGGTGGCTGATGTGATTCAGGCAATCGATGGGCCAGTTACGGTGACCGCGTGTTCAGAGGATTCGTCTGACTGTGATCAGTACGAAAAATGTAGCGTGCGGGATCCACTGTGGCGGATTAAAGGACGCATAGTTGCAGCACTTTCAGCCTGCACAATATTTGAGATGGCGACTGATACGATGGAGGATGAGGTTCTTCCTGAGGTTTCGGAAGAAAAGCCCGACGGAACTGCGATCATGTTCGCGCCGACAACTGACTAGTAGGGGCACGAACTGGGTATGGACATCGACCCCGTCACTTGGTTTGATGAGCACTTTCGTAATCCTCGGCATGCTGGTTCACTTCCGGCAGGTGATACTGACGTCGGCACCGGTCGGGTGGAGGATGCCCGGAGCGGCGATGTGACACGGCTCCAGGTTAGAATCGATAAGGCTTCTCATGAGATTCTGGATGCTCGATTTAAGGCTTACGGGTGTAGCTTCACGATTGCGAGTGCGAGCTTCATCACCGACCTTGTGATCGGTCGTACGATGGTGTCAGCATTAGCAATTACCTTGGACGAAATTAATGAGGCACTAAGCCTGCCTGTTACGAAGCGGTACTGTGCTGAGTTAGCCCGCGATGCTATGCAGTTGGCGGTTGTTGACTATGAAACGAAGCAAGACGCTCAGGCTCACGTGATCTCGGAGCAAAATCGATGATTCAAGTAACCGAGGCTGCGGTTAAGCGCATTCGGACCCTCATGGCAAATCAGGGTGTTGTTGGTGGTGGACTCCGCATTAGTGTCAAGGCCGGAGGATGCTCAGGTTTGAGCTACGTTTACGACTGGGCGTCTGGCCACCGCGATGGCGATCAGGTGTTTGAGAGTAGTGATGGTCTGAAAATTTTTGTCGATTCCAAGAGTTATCCGTTTCTTAAGGGAACGGTGCTTGACTGCGATGAGAACATGCTTGGCCAATCCCTTGTGTTTAAAAACCCCAACGCTTCGACCTCCTGTGGTTGTGGTTCGTCTTTTAGTGTCTAACGGAATTCATAACTTTTGTTTTTGTTCCGTTCAACCTTCCCGTTCGATTTTTGGCTTCCAGTTTTCCAAAGAATCGCTGTGCTACACTCACGATGATGGACGTAATGAGTGTGTTGCATGCAGTGAAAACCGACGTCATGCGAGGATATTACGTTGCTATTTCAGCAGGGGTCGGATTAGTGGTTAGTGCGTTCTTTCCGTGGTTATACATCGGAGACCGCACTCTAGGGGGAATCCCTGGTATCGCTGGCTTCTGGATATTTGGCTTGGGCGTGCTTGCGGTGGTGTTGGCTACGCTCAGTCTGATCACGCGAAAGAATTCCAGGCACCCGCTCTTGCTTGTCGGACTGATTGCTTTCGGTATTCTATTCGTGGGGCAGCAATTTCTTGAACGGGCGGCCAGCGAAGAAGCGTGGGCTGTCGCGCAAGCGACCGAAATCATTGTGGGACGACCGATTACCGAACCACAGGTTCCACTGGCTGGTATCGGTGCCTACGTTGGCCTTACGTCCTCCGCCGCACTCATTTTGTTCGGACTCACGATCATTGTGAGGCGGGTCGCCGATTCCTATCCAGAGTCGGAGAACGACGATCTTTGATCTGTTAGTGAACCCAATCTCTTAATACGATGAAAATTACTGTTGCACACAGTCCAGATTCTGACGACGCGTTCATGTTTTATGGCCTAGCCAGTGGTGCTGTTGCTACCGGCGGGTTCGAAGTGGAACAGGTTCTTGCTGATATTGAGACGCTGAATCGTGCAGCCTTTGAGGGTCGTTATGAGGTTACCGCTGTGTCGTTTCACGCCTACGCCCAACTGGTCGACCGTTATGCGCTGCTACCGCACGGTGCCAGCATGGGCGATCGTTACGGACCAATCGTCGTGGCGCGCCCTGATGGTCCCAAGGAAGTTAAGGGAGCGCGGGTTGCGATTCCTGGAACTCTGACGACAGCTTATTTGGTTCTTCAACTCTTTGAGCCAGATTTTGAGTATACGGTTTTGCCGTTTGACGAGATCCAACCGGCTGTGCTTGCTGGCAATGTTGAAGCTGGCCTCCTGATCCATGAAGGTCAGCTCACCTATGCCGACGATGGTTTGTGCAAGTTAATTGATTTAGGAGAATGGTGGGCGCATCAGACCGACGGATTGCCGCTGCCCTTGGGCTGCAACATTATCCGCCGAGACCTCGGTAAAGAGGGGATGCGGAGTGTTTCGAAGATGCTCCGCGAAAGTATTGCCTATGCACTTTCACACCGTTCAGAAGCGCTTGAATATGCCGGACAGTTCGGCCGTGGGCTTGATACGGCACGGACTGATCGGTTCGTTGGGATGTACGTGAATGAGCTGACGTTGGATTATGGTGCACGTGGCCGGGAGGCTGTGGCGAGGCTTTTCGGTGACGCGTTTGCCAGACGATTGATCCCGAACCAAATTCCGATTGAATTTGTCAGCTGATTGCTTCTGAATCGGGAGTTCACAAAACGAGTGTCTTCATTAGTTATCGGTTTGGCAGTGGTGCGTCGGGGTGTAGAGTGAGAGCGAATCGGGTAATGGCCTGAACAATACGCGGTCCAGGGATCACAAGATCATTTCCAGTCAGGAAAATGACGTTCTGGTTTTGGACGGCTGGCAATGAAGGTAGAGCGTTCCACACCTCTATTTCCTTTTCGATTTCGGCGTCTGGAAGCCGATTTACCGTCCTTACTTCAATTACGACCTCAGGAGCAGCCTGCAGAATCATTTCGGTTGTCACCTGCACCGCTCGGTTCAGAGTGCCGTCGAGCACATTCTTGGCCCCGGCTAGCTCGAGCATGTCATGCTGAAACCCCGAGCCGCCACTGGCGAAGAGGTTGCGGAGCGAATACGGTTCCCGTGCGATAACTAGGAGTGTTCTCGGGTGATGACGTCCGGACACCGCTTCCGCGATCCCTGTTAACCCATCTTCAATGTCGAGGGCCACCTTGTTCGCTTCCATCATGTGGCCAGTGCGGTGACCTAACTGGCGGATAGTTGTGGGAATATCGGCCAATGTGCCGTGTGAGTACACGAACAGCGGGATCCCTGCTCTCGTAAGTTGGTTCGTCAGGTCGACCTGTGTGTCGTAAGGGACGACCAAGTCGGGACGCAGTGCGATGATGGCCTCGACATCTGGGTCAATTAAGCCGCCGACGCGCGGTAGATTGCCAATGTCTAGAGGGAAGTTATCGTAGCTCCCGACTCCCACTACCTGCGGACCAGCACCGATGGCGAACAAAATCTCAGTGACAGCCGGAATTACCGACACGATCCGTTGTGGTGTCTGCGTCTGCAGGTTGGCAACGAACACAAGCCACGCAACGATAACGAACCAGTTCCTTCGGCGAGTCATCGTCGTCGCACCAATAGCCATAGGAAGAACGGTCCACCGGTCAGTGCTGTGATAACACCAACTGGTAGCTCAAGCGGTGCCATGACGGAACGTGCAACAACATCACACGCAACTAGAAACGCGGCTCCGAGGAACGCAGAAGCCGGCATGACAATCCGGTGGTCGGCTCCAACGACCAGTCTAATGAGATGGGGAATCACGATACCAATGAAACCGATCGGGCCGCTTAGCGACACAGCTGCACCTGTTGCGAGGGATGCGCTCAGAAACGCCACGCGCTGAACGCGGAGAACGTCCACGCCTCTAGCGGCAGCACTGTCACTACCTAGGGTCAAGAGGTTGAGTGCGCGTGGAAGGGTCCCGAACATCACGAAGGCGATACCTAAAAGAGGCAGTGTGGCAAGGATCGGTTGGAACCCACCGACGTCAAGATTTCCCATCAGCCAGCGTACTGTCTGGAAGGTTTGTGCGAAATCTGACGAATACTGCACGAACATAATGAGCGCCGAAAAGAAAGAATTGAGCGTCACTCCCGCGAGTAGCAGGACAGTCGTTGACAGGCCTCGATGTCTGAGCGTTGCCATAGCATAGACAATGCCAGCCGCGCCAAGCGACCCGAGTAGACTCGCAATCGGTACCGCTGGGATTCCAGCCACCGCACTAGGTAGTCCGAGGGTGATTACTAACATTGCACCGAGTGATGCACCAGCTGACACTCCAAGGGTGAAAGGTGTGGCGAGCGGATTCCGCAGTAAGGCTTGAAACACGACACCTGCAACTGCTAATGATGCTCCGACGAGGATTCCCGCTAACGTCCGAGGTAGCCTTGCGATAAAAAAGATCTGGGCGTCAACGTTATCTCTGAAAGGAACTGAAGTGTCGAAAACTCGTGCCAAGGTGATTGGTGTTGGACCGACGAGTGGAGCGACGACGAGTGTTATTAGCGCAAGTCCACCGAATCCGCTAAGAGTGACTATCAGTTTGCGACGAAGACTCCAACTTCGCTTTGCCGAGGGCGTGATTGGTGTCTCATTGCCAGAGCCCGAGGTTTGGTGCGACGGTCTTTTAATGGTGCCGGTCAGTTCGTTACTCATCAGTGTCCATCAGGTGCGTCGGTTGCACGCCGTGCCAATGGGGTAATGGTCAGATGTCCGGCTACGGCATGTTGTTCGACTACGACGTCCACGTCGTAAAGGTCTTTGACGGTGTCCGGCCGGAGAATTTTGTGGATAGGTCCGGCAGCGAGGACGCATCCCTGTCGAAGAAGCACGACGTGGTCACAGACACTGGTGGCGAAGTTGAGGTCGTGAGTTGAGACCACTACTGCTGTGGATCGGTCTTTGTTTAAGCGACGGATAGTTGATGCTATATCCAACTGGTAACCGAGATCGAGCGATGCGGTTGGTTCATCGAGGAGGAGCACCTCGCTAGGCCGGCGGCCAGCATCGGCTGCGCGCCGTCCGAATTGTGCCAAGGCGCTGGCGATGACAACACGCTGTTTTTCACCTCCGCTTAGCGTCATAAACGAGCGCTGCTCGAGGTCAGCTGTGCCGGTCTCAGTTAGTGCGGCACGGGCCAACTCGACGTCCTCGGGTCCCTCAACCTCGAAAGTCTGAAGATGGGGATAACGTCCCATCAAGGCGACCTCAAGGACGGAGTAGTCAAATGCTAGGTAGGTTTCCTGTGGCACCATTGCCATCCGTTTCGCTAGTCCGGCTTTAGGGATGCTATCGAGGTCACTGCCGTCGAGTACGACTTGGCCCGTGGTAGGACATAGCAGGCCTCCCAGTAGGCGCAACAGTGTTGTCTTACCTGAGCCGTTCGGCCCGAGGATGCCCAGCAATCCTCCTGAAGCTAGTTCAAAAGAGACATCATTCAGGACGAGGTGCTTGTCGTAGGCGAACGAGACATTAGTGACTTGTAGCAACTTGCACTCCAATGATCACACCTCTCCCAGGCGCAGGAAATCCAAAAACCTCTTCGTACCCGTGGTCGAGTAAATTGGTGATTCGTGCAAAGAGATCAAGACCGGTCATCACGGTAAGCGTGCCGCCAAGATTGACCACGCTGTGGCCAGGATTTATGAATAGACCGTCAAAAGCACCGAACGACGGCTCAACATCGAGACTTCGGCCGCGTGCAAGAAGCCGGCCGAAGGCTGTTAGAGGCCCCTTCCGATAAACCAGATCAACGGTGCTCTGATGGTGCGGTCGCCGCAGCAAGGTATCTCCAACCCGAAATGGCGGTGGAGCTTGGCCTGAGGATCGGTCGACTGCGAGGATTTCGGTGTCGAGCCAGGTATAGGTCACCGTCGCTTCCAGGCCCCAAGGCGTGCGCGCAGAGACCGCGAGTTCGAGACCTTGCGTACGGGCGTTTGAAATGTTGTCTGTCCTGAACCGACTTGCGTCTTGAAGGGACTGGCCAACCGCCACGATTAAATCATCGTAGCGATTCAAGAATCCAGTTCCATCGATAATAATGGCACCTCCTGCGATGGTCTGTTCGATGCCGAATTCAAGGCTGCGGTTGCGCTCGGGTTTCAGAGTCGGATTGTCAGTAAAGGCAATTTCGAACGCGTCGGGTGGTCGGATTCCCGTACCCGCGCTACCGTGCAGCCGAGTCCAATACTGCTTCTGCTGTCTCTCAGGTCGAAGAAAATATGCAACTGAGAGTTTCGGATTAACCGACACGATCGAGTCTGGGTCGAAGGCCGGTCGTGGCGAGAATGCGTTCGGGTCAGGACTCAGGACATCGCGTCGGATTTGCTCAGCACGCACTCCAGCGGTGACGTAGAAACGTTCACTAACTTCGTAACGTAACTCTCCGAAAGCGCCGACCATGCGGCGTTTGATTGGTGCACGGCTGGCATCTGGACCGGTGATGAAACTACTCTCTGCTTGCTCGTGGTGCAGCTCTCCGCCAGCCGATAAGCCAAGGCTCGGCGAAATCATCACGTCGGTCTGACCACGCACTGTTACGCGGCGAGACTCAGATTCCGAGACTCCGAACGGGTTAGTGAATACGCCATCGTGATTGCTCCAAGAAACGTGCAGATGTTCTGTAATGCGATCACTTAATGGAACTGCGGCGGCCATTGAAAGCAGCTGCATATCGTTCTTGCCCCGCGATACTGTGTCGACCGTCATGACGTGTCCGCGCGGGTCGCTTCCAAACGGTCCTGGAAAGCCCCGTTCGTAGGAACTCAAATGCCCAAAACCGCTGATTCGAATGTCTCGGCTGCCGTCCCACCCAAACCTGAACGAGCCAATCTTGCGCTGATAGTCGTCGTTCGAAACGGGTTCACCAGTAGCCGGTGCTTGGCCCGTGAAGCCGTCAGTGGCAAGGCGCTCACCGCTGGCACCCCAATGCCAGGCTCCATATGACCCCGAAACGGTGCCAGCAGCCCGGGAAGTCCCGAAGCTCCCTCCCTCGACGAGCCCCGAGGTGCGGTTTGGTCCGCCGCGTTTTGTGATGATCTGCACGACGGCACCGATAGCGTCTGACCCATACAAGGCACTTTGGGGCCCACGCACGACCTCGATGCGCTCGATGTCTACGGTCGGTAGGTGTGCGAAATCGAAGCCGCCACCAAAAGTGTTGACACGCACTCCATCAATAATCACCAGCGTAAAGTTTGATTCGCCGCCACGTGGAAACAGTGAAGTGACGCCGCCCTTACCTCCGCCCTGTGTAACTGTAAGCCCAGGGACGAGGCGTAACCCTTCGGAGACAGTGTCAATCTGCTTGGCGCGAAGGTCGTCGCCGTCGATTACCGTCACGCTATCCGGTGTGTAGGATAGCGGACGATTAACTTGTGCCGCGGATACGACTATCGATTCAGCGATGGCGCTGATGCGTAGTGAGACCGTTACATATTGCACCATGCCAGTCTCAACATGGACCGGCACCACTTCACTGCGGAAACCGGGAACCGATACGTGGAGTTTGTACTGTCCGTTTGTGAGTTCGATAAAACTAAAATGCCCGGCGGAGTCGGTCGTGGTAGTGGTCCTTATTGTCCCGGCGCGTGATAACAACACGCTGGCAAACTGAACCGGGCGCCCGGTCGGGTCGACGACGATGCCGGAGAGGTTATTTCCAAAGGCCGTTCCCGCAAGGGGAGAAGTTAGGAGAGTGAGTAGAAGGAAACTGAACCAAGGGATATGCGGTAAACGGGACACTGAATTCCTCTTTGGCGTAATCGCGCGCCAAAATTACCCGCGGGATGAACCGGGGCATGCAGAAGAAGACGAGCCCAGGGGCCAGGTGTCCTGACTCGCGGATCGACACGAAGCGACAGCACCTTCCCATGCTCTTCACGAGCACAGTGGTGGCCATAAAATTCGAAGCACCGAGTCGCTTCGCTCCCCGCTTACAGTGGCGGTACCGTGTGGGCCTCGCACCCACTTCGCATGACCACTGGGAAGCGTCGGTTGTGCGGCGGAGTATAGCATGGGAGAATGACGAACCAGTCTGCAGGCTTTCGGAACCGTTGTTTATAAGGTTGCGCTAACGACATAGAACCGAAGTAGTTCTTGCTTGATCCATGCGACTTCGACTTGAGGCCTCACGCCTATTGGACATCGCCGACCGGCTTGAGGCTGGTGAGCGGCTTAGTTTTGACGAAGGCATGCGGCTGTTTGAAGCGCCTGATCTTCTAGCTGTGGGCTGGCTGGCCAATCGCGAACGAGAACGCCGACACGCAGATCAGACTTTTTTTAATCAAAATATTAGGATTGAAGCCACGAATGTTTGTGTAGCGAGTTGTTTGTTTTGTGCTTTCGCACGGCTGAAGCCGGGCGACCCGGGGGCCTATACGATGTCGTTGGAGGAGGCCTGGGACAAGGTTCGTGACCGTGAGGATCAGGCGTTGACGGAAGTCCACGTCGTTAATGGTCTTCACCCCGACCTTCCGTTCAGCTACTACGTTGAGCTGTTGCAGGGTTTTAAGCGGATCCGTCCAAACGTTCATCTCAAATGTTTTACGGCTGTGGAGATCGCTTTCTTTGCCGATCTCTATGGGATGTCTGACGAGCAGGTTTTACGAGAACTGATGGATGCTGGACTGGACTCTTTGCCTGGTGGTGGAGCTGAAATATTTGCCGAAAGAGTGCGGCGGAAGATTAGCCACGATAAGTGTGGAACGGAGCGCTACCTCGCGATTCACCGGACGGTGCATCAATTAGGGATGCGATCGAATGTCACCATGTTGTACGGTCATATCGAAACACCGGCCGAGCGCTTGGACCACATGCTCCGTGTCCGCGACTTACAGGATGAGACAGAGGGGTTTCAGGCATTTATCCCACTGGCATTTCATCCCGATAACAACCAGATGCGCAAGTTGCCAGCGCCGACCGCCGCCGACACTCTGCGTGTGCACGCAGTCGCACGGTTAATGCTCGACAATGTTTCGCACATAAAGGCGTTTTGGATCGCAACCGGTGTCGACGTGGCCCAGACAGCCCTTTGGTTTGGAGCAGACGACCTCGATGGCACTGTGCACGAGGAGCGTATCTACCACATGGCTGGTGCGCGGACTCCTGAAGTGATGACGACGCACGAAATCGGTCGGCTCATTAGTGCTGCTGGCCGACAACCAATTGAGCGCGATACCCTTTACAACGTCTTGTCGGTGACTGCTTAACGCTTGTAAGTGGACCACCAAACACTACCTTTGCTGTGCTAGGATACGAATAGCGTCAGGCTCCACTCCACTTTTAGAACTTGGGTGTAGGGACTGGCCTTTTTCGCGACCTATGATTGAGCAAAATTTCACAATCACAGGATGGAGGCATCGAATTAGACGATGGTTGTAGGTTCCACGCAACTCGAAGTGTTGAACGAGTACGAACGTCAGCAGATTGGTGAACGTCAGCCGCTCCCGGAGCGTTACCTAGGCGTATCTGACGAAGAATTGGAAGTCCGAATTTCGGCAGCGCGGGCGGCTCTTGGGGATCGGCTAGTGATCCTTGGCCATCATTACCAGCGGGATGAGGTTTTCAAGTTCGCCGACTATAGCGGTGACTCGTTCAAGCTTGCCAAGGTTGCAGCAGAACGTTCCGACACCGAGTTCATCATCTTCTGTGGCGTCCACTTTATGGCTGAAAGTGCGGATGTACTCAGTGCTCCATATCAACGGGTCATCCTACCCGACCTTGCTGCTGGTTGCTCGATGGCCGATATGGCAGCGGCAGACGAACTTGAAGTCTGCTGGCGCGAGCTCGAAGAACTAGGTGTTACCGATGTCGTGCCCGTGACATATATGAACTCAGCCGCGGAAATTAAGGCCTTTTGTGGTCGTGAGGGTGGTGTTGTCTGCACTTCAAGTAACGCTGTTGCCACGCTGCGGTGGGGTTGGGAGCGTGGTGAGAAGATTCTTTTCCTGCCTGACCAACACTTAGGGCGGAACACCGCATACTCCATGGGTGTGCCGCTTGATAAGATGGTCGTTTGGGATCCACAGCAGCCGATGGGCGGCCTGAGACCAGACGAGGTAGCGGCTGCTAAGCTAATTTTGTGGAAAGGCCACTGTTCTGTCCACACTAAATTTTCGGTCGCTCAAATTGAGCAGTTGCGCTTGGCTGAACCTGAGGTGCGCGTGATTGTCCATCCCGAATGTACCTGGGAGGTTGTGCAGGCGGCTGATGCTAGCGGCTCCACAGAGACGATCATTCAACGCATTCGGGAGAGTGCTGTAGGTTCGGTGTGGGCGGTGGGTACCGAAATTCATTTAGTGAATCGGCTTGCTAAGGAAATGGCGCCTGGTAGAACGGTCTTGACCCTTGATGGGCTTGGGTGCCTGTGTTCCACCATGTTCCGTGTGTCGCCGAACCATCTCTGCTGGGTTCTTGAATCTCTGATCGAGGGCGAAGTTCACAACCAGGTTGTAGTGCCCGATGACCAGAAACATTGGACCCGGGTTGCTCTCGACCGGATGCTTTCTATCCAGTAAACTCCAAGGTCTTCGATCCGCTGCGGCCGCACTGGTGTTCAATCGGACGCTGGATCTCACTGTAAGGAGGATTTTCGATGGCCCACGAATTGCCGCCACTTCCGTACGCCTACGACGCGCTTGAGCCTCACGTGGACGAGGAGACGATGCGTATTCACCATGGCAAGCATCACGCCGCTTACATTACGAAACTGGACGCAGCGCTCGAGAAGCATCCGGACTTACAGTCGAAGAGTTTGGACGAGCTTATGGGTGATCTCGCCAGTGTACCGGAAGACATTCGCACAGCGGTTCGCAATAACGGCGGGGGACATTGGAACCATTCAATGTTCTGGCAAGTCATGGGACCGAATGCTGGAGGGGACCCAACGGGCAAGGTTGCCGAAGCGATCACGGCTTCATTTGGCAATTTTGACAGCCTTAAAGATCAATTCGCAAAGGCGGCGGTGGGTCGATTTGGCAGCGGTTGGGTGTGGATCGTAGTCGATGGCGACACGCTGTCGGTTGTNAGCACGCCGAATCAGGATAATCCGCTTATGGATGGTAAATGCGCGATCCTTGGACTCGACGTGTGGGAGCACGCATACTATCTGAACTATCAGAATCGGCGACCTGACTATGTCAAAGCGTGGTGGAACGTCGTCAACTGGGTCGAAGTTAACAAGCGACTCGGTTAATTAGATCTAACCTCATGGGAGCCAGCCGTTACTGGCTCCCTCTGCATGCCGGAAATGGCTAAGACTGGTTCCGGCGCTGGATTCATGTCGCTTTCTGCAATTGTCTTTCTCTTTCTGACGCATCTCGGTATTGGAATTGCGTGGACGCTGATATTGGTGTCGCGGTCCGCCGGGGTGAAATTCTTTCGCTTTAATGCTGGGTTGGTGGTCGCGATACTGGTCGCGGGAATGGTATTTCGTCCAGACGCGGCGGTACTTGGTGGCGTGGCATCTGGCATTGGATTCACAGCGCTGTCAGTGGCAACCGGTGCATTCTTGGTCTACTGGGCAACCATCGGGCGCGTCATGGTTGTACTGCGGCGCGGGCTGTTCTGGGTTGGCTTGGCCGCCGGCGCCGTCACGCTCATCGCCCAAGCCGTCGCGGTTAGTTCGTCAATGGCAATGGCTTCTACCATGCTTGTTACCGCGAGTTTTTTGTCATCCGCGGCACTCCTTGGTGGATCGTGCACGGCGATGATTCTCGGGCACTGGTATCTCGTATTGCCATCGATGGATGTATCACTCCTTCAGTCGATGGTGAAATTTCACATCGGATCCGTCATCGTGCGGATTACGGTAGTTGCGGTGGCTGTCTGGCTTGGGTTCTCTGCCTGGGAACCCGGCCTAGAACCAAACTTCCAGCGATATGTACTTTCAAGTGCCGGCGTGTTTTTCTGGCAGCGGGTGCTGTTCGGTTTACTCGGTCCAGCCGTACTGTCATACCTCACGTGGGAGACGGCAAAGATTCGCTCGACGCAATCGGCGACAGGCATTCTTTATGTGGATTTCTTCACCGTGGTTGTGGGTGAGATCTTGGCGAAGTATTTGTATCTATTAACCTCGGTTGCGGTTTGAGGATGTGTTGAATGGAAGTTGTCGTGCAATGCCCCAGCTGCGACGCGGCTTTACCCGTCAAGGCCTCCGAAAAACATAACGAAATCCAGTGTGGGAGCTGTCGGAAAATTATCGCCCTAACGATAACTTCTTCTGTTGCAACCGACACATCGGTTGATACCTGCCCAATGTGTACCGGCCAGGATTTCTATATTCGTAAGGATTTCGACCCAAAGGTTGGCCTGACCTTCGTCATCTTGGGTGCTACGGTTAGTGCGGTTTTCTACTATTTCGGCATGGACCTTACCGCCTATGGAGTGCTGGCCGTAGCGGTCCTCGTTGACCTTGCGGTTTATCGCCGTCTCGGCGATGTGACCATCTGCTACCGTTGTCATGCCGAGTTCCGAGGCCGCTTCGAACGAATGGCCGAGGGCTTCGACCTACACACCGCGGATATACTGGAGGCAGAGTACGCTAAACAGGTGGGTCGTTAACGGTTCGGCGGTCTTCTCTCTACGTCGATCTATTCTTCTTAGAGAAGCTTAGAAGAGCTTCACAATGACCTCTTCGCCTTTTTCCACGATGTCGGTTTGAGCGGTGATCTCAATGTAGCCGTCGGCAAGCGACATGCTCGTAATGTCACCGGATGCCTTAAAGGCGGGTACAGCAGAGCCGTTGCTAAGTCGGACTGTATAGAACTGGTGACGCCCGGTCGTTGACACGACTCGCTCTGCGATCGGGAGAGTTAGTTCCCGTGGTCGATATGGTGGTAGGTGTGCCATCCGTCGAAGGCTTGGGATGAGTAGCATGTAGGCGTTTGATAGGCACGAAGTCGGGTAGCCTGGCATCCCTAGCACCGGAGTGTCTCCAATCCTCCCGAAAATCGTTGGTTTACCTGGCTTAACGGCAATGCCATGAAACAGCACCTCGCCTTGGCGCTGCAATACGTCGAGAATCAGGTCGCGCTCACCGACCGAACTACCGCCGGAAAACACCAGTAAATCGTGAGTAGTGCATGCCTGAACGGCTGTTGTTAACGCTTCGATTGTGTCGGCTGCAGTGGGCTTCACGACGGGAAATCCGCCATGGTTCCGCACGATGGTCTCTAAGGTAAATCGGTTGATATCGTAGATTTGTCCTGGACCGAGCGACTGACCGGGTGAGATGATCTCGTCGCCTGTCGACAACAGAGCCAGTGACGGCTTTGCGTATACCTCTATGTCGGAGACTCCAATGGCCGCGAGTGCGCCGATACGTCCAGCGCTAAGGAAGTCGTCACGCCGGACGAGTGTCTGACCCGGCACGATGTCAGCGCCTCGGCGGCCCACGTTCTGGCGTGGGTAAACTGGCGTAAAAATACGAACCTGATTACCGACGTCACGATCCGTCTCTTCGACCATCACCACAGAGTCAGCACCTTGAGGCATAGGAGCACCCGTCGCAATCTGAGAGCACTCACCCCGACCGACACGGCGGTTGGGTATCTGACCGGTGAAGACGGTTTCCACACACTTCAACGCTTTAGGTTGGTAACGAGTCGTACCAAAAGTATCTTCAGCGACGACCGCAAAGCCATCCATCGCCGCGCGATCGAACGGAGGAACGTCCTGTTCCGATACCACGTCGCGCGAGGCAACGCGGCCGCCGGCCTCTGAGAGCACGACACGCTCGCTTCGATCTAAGGGTTTTGTAGCTTCGTTAATGAGTGCGAGCGCCTCATCAAGCCCTATCGTTTCCCGAATGGGACGCATGTTCGTTGTTACCATGGTGGCTGTAAATCACGTACGAACTAACGGGAAGCTTCTCGAACGAGATGTCCAAGTTCCGGAAGTATGAGTTTCGTTAACGCCAACCGAACCGCATGCTCTGAGCCCGGCAAACCGAAAATAATCTTACCTCCTGCCGTACCAGCGAAGGCCCTGCTCAACATCGCGGCGGGACCAATTTCTACAAAACTTAAAGCGCGAAAAAGCTCGCCGAAGCCTGTGAGCCGTTTCTCCAGTAGTTCAGTGACCGCTTCGTAGGAGCGATCACGGGAGGAGATTCCAGTGCCTCCAGTCGTGATAATGGTTTGAATCTCATTATTCTTGAGTTGCGTGGCAACAGTGGTACGGACCTGATTAGGTTCGTCCTTGACGATTTGCCGATCGACTACCGTGTGCCCTGCCGCGGTAAGCAGTTCAATGACGGTTCGACCGCCCCCATCGGTTTCTTCGGTACGAGTGTCCGACACGGTTAGCACGTAGCAGCGCACGTGGGTGGGCGCCTGTGCACGGTGCTCTAAATGACTCATCGAATAGATTATACAAGGCGACGTTGCGGACCGGTGCCTTTCGAACTACCATCGGCGCATATGTCGCCTCCCCTGCGTACAAGGCTACGTGCAATCACATTCGTCATACTTGCGATGGTTGTATCGGCCGGCCTACCTATCTATAGCCAACAAAATGCGTCAACACTAGACCCAGAAGCTCGAACGTGGGTCATGAACACGCTCGGCACCATGAGTGTTGACCAACAGATTGGCCAACTGATTATGCCATCCCTGTTATCGACCTACACAGGCAGTGACACCGAGACTTTCGATTCGCTAGTCGCGCTGGCTCACGAGCAAGAAGTGGGTGGCTTTCTAGTGTTCGGCGGACGGGAGTTGGCACCAGGAGTACTACTTAATCCAACATACGGCACTGTTACACTCGGTCAGCCAATGTCAGCGATGTCACTTATCAATCGGCTACAAAAGATCGCTCGAGTACCTTTGATCTTCTCAAGTGATTTTGAGGCCGGTGTCGGTTTCAGAATCAGTGGCGGCACGGTGTTCCCCCGTGCGATGGCATTTGGGGCAGCGGGCGACGAACGGTTGGCCTATGAAGCTGGTCGGATCACGGCAATCGAGTCTCGGTCCATTGGAGTACACGTGAACTTCGCACCGGTTGTGGACGTCAACAACAACCCACGGAATCCAGTGATTAACACGCGCTCCTTTGGCGAGGACCCAGCATTAGTAGGGCGGCTCGCTAGTGCCTACATTCGTGGTACGCACGACGGCGGGATGCTTGCCACGGTCAAGCACTTTCCAGGCCATGGTGATACCGATATCGATTCCCATGTTGGCCTGCCGATCATTCCACATAGCCGAGAGCGCTTACAGCTGCTCGAGTGGTCCCCGTTTCGTGACAGTATTGCAGCGGGAGTGGATGGTGTTATGACTGCGCACATTGTCCTTCCGATGCTCGAACCCGAGGAAGGGGTTCCTTCTACCCTTAGTCGCACAGTTGTTGAGGGTGTCCTACGCGATGAATTCAACTTCGATGGATTAATCTTTACAGATTCGATGCAGATGGGTGCGATTAGTAACAAGTGGTCGACAGAAGATGCGGCAGTCCGAGCAATTTTGGCAGGGAACGATATTATTCTGCACCCAGCCGACGCCGTGGCCGCGATAAATGGCATTCGTGCAGCGGTGGAGACGGGCCAAGTATCGCTTGAACGGATTCGAGAGTCGGCGACTCGGGTGCTCGAAATGAAGGCACGCTTGGGGCTTCATCGAAATCGCTTCGTTGATTCAGAGAGACTGCCGGAACGGGTTGGCGGACGGAAGCATGGAAGCGTTGCCGATCGGGTGAGCGAGCAAGCGATGACTCTGCTCTCCGATTCTCGTGGTGATATACCGTTCAGACTATCGCGAGATGCCACAATTCTCTACCTGTCGGTTCTTGATCGCCCATCTGGTTGGCGGATTGGTGCACCCAGTCGAACTTTCATCGCGGAGTTACGAGACCGTTGGCCGAATGTCACGGCTGTGGAACTTTCTGATCAAACCTCGCGTCAGGCAATCGATCTTCTGCGATCAACCTCTGGACAATTTGATGCAATCGTCGCGTCAGTTTTCGTGCGGACGACTCCTCGAGACGGCGGAATGGACCTCGCGCCCTCGCTTGTCTCGCTACTCGAACGACTGGGTGGTATGACCGAGGTACGACACCAACCTTTCGCAGTGGTTTTATTCGGCAGCCCCTACACGGCTCTGGCACTTCCTTCGGTCCCTGCTCTTTTACTGACCTATGATTTCTATGATAGGGCAGAGCGTAATGCCGTACGTGCTCTGGCTGGCGAGTCGCGTATCGGCGGGAGGCTTCCGGTCAGCCTGCCCGAAATGTTTCCTCGTGGCCATGGCTTGGACCGGTAGATGTGTTTGCGATAGCGGCATTAACGAATATACGCGCATGCTATAATCCGGGGTTTCCGTGATCGAGAACAAACCAGCGAATCCGTAACATGCGACGGGCGCCCTTAGCTCAGCTGGATAGAGCGTCTGGCTACGAACCAGGAGGCCGCAGGTTCGAATCCTGCAGGGCGCGCCAAACTAACCCGACCGCCACGCAATGAAACGGCTCGCTTGGTTTACCCCACTNCCCCCCGAACGTTCAGGAATTGCGACCTACAGTTCCGAGATCTTGGGACTGCTCACCGACGTCTATGATGTCGACATTATCGTTGACTCGTTACCGTTAGAACATAGCGGGGATGATCAACACATCAGCGCATACGATTTTTCTTGGCGCCAGATTAAGGATCCCTACGATCTAATCGTTTACCAGCTTGGTAATGCAAAATGTCATGACTACATCTGGCCGTACATGTTTCGTTACCCAGGCCTGGTAGTTTTACACGACGGCCAATTACACCAGGCTCGGGCCCGCCTGTTACTCCAGCAGAAGCGTTATGAAGACTACCGTGCTGAGTTTGCATACAACCACCCTGAGGCAAGAGCCGACATTCCTTATTTGGGAATTGCCGGACTCTTGGGATCACTACACTATTTTTGGCCAATGTTAAGAACCGTTGTGAACTCGGCGAGAATGGTAGCCGTTCACAACACGACACTCCTTCGAGAGTTGGAGGATGGGTTTCCCGAGGCACGTATCGACCGAATCCGAATGGGTGTGCCGAATGCTGCTGATGCCTCAAGAGCAAAGCGCATCCGAGCCAGACACAATATTTCTCCAGAGACTGTAGTTTTTGCTGCGTTCGGTAGGGTGACGCCTGAGAAGCGAATTGCCCACACCTTCAGAGCACTTGCGGCCATGGCCAGCCGCACACCTCACGTCCACCTATTAATCGTCGGTGAACCCGTTTCCTACTACGACGCAATTGCGGAGGCCAAGAGTCTGGGCGTTTCTGACCGTGTCACGTTTACAGGTTACGTGGAAGATCGCGATTTGGACGATTATATTGCGTGCGCTGATGCTTGTCTGTGTATGCGCTGGCCATCGTCTGGTGAAACATCCGCGTCGTGGTTACGGTGTTTAGCAGGTGGCCGTGCCACAATTGTTACTGATCTGCACCACACGATCGATGTACCAGCGCTTGTAACGCGGGGTACCTGGGCACCATCGCCGTCAGTTCAGCTCGATAAGGTCGTACCGATTNAGCAAAACGCGTCAGCTGCTACTGGCGGCTCATCTGGGCTACCTCTCTGTGTCAGCATCGACATCATGGACGAAGAGAACTCGTTGCAGGNGGCAATGGAACGGCTGGCACGTGACTGGACGCTACGACGGGACCTCGGTAACCGAGCGAAAAGATTCTGGGCGGCTCACCACACCCTGAAGCACATGAAGGCTGACTATTTAAGGGTCATTAGCCTGGCCTTGGAGAGTCCCACAAAGGTCATGCCACCGCTCCCTCACTTGCGGCCAGATGGTTTAGAGACTGCACGTCACATTCTTAAGGATATGGGGATATCGGTTGATATCCTCGGGTGATCCTGACCTCTGTAATTGTTCGGCTGGTGATGAGATAACGTTTGTAACCTGCTGTTAAACAATGGCTTAGCCTTGACTTAAGTCGAGTGGTCTTAGTACGCTTACTCATGCTGTATACGGTCAATACTCCCTTTCTGTCGATTGCCTTGGTGTGCGGGATTGTTTATGAGCGATGATCCGCTGTCTGTTGTCGGTGAAAAGCGCTTGAAGCTTGAACGGGAAAGGATCGACCGTCAATATAACGATGCGTTGACGGCGCTCGATCATGCACTGCAGCAGTTTCCTGAGCTTCCAGTTTCACCGGTGGTACCTGACGACTCGCTCATCACCAGACTAAACGAGCTGGCCCGGCTGATGCCTGAGGGGGGTGTAGATTTCGGTGTCGGATGGCGAGGACGGATTAGGCGTTTCGTCTGGCGATTTATTGGACCGGTGTTCCAACGACAGCATGATTTCAACCTTGTGTTGATTGACCACATTAATCGCAACGTTGAGCCCACTCGTCAGAGGGCGCATGCTCTCGACAGGGTACTGACGGCGATTCGCGACTCGTTTGCTTCTCAAGCTTTGTTTCAACACAAGCTCATGTTGTACGCGCAGCAAATCACCCCCTATGTAAATACTAAACAACCAAGTATGCCGCTTAGTGTGCAGGAGTTTGGGGTAGGCCTTGCTGCGGGTCTCGATGCGGTTGGTGATGAAATCCAGATACGTGCCGAGGCGAATATTGTGAGGGAACGACGGTTTGAAGCAAGAGTCGAAGAACTTCGGGCGACCGTTGGTGCACTACAACAGAAGTTACTTCTGTTGACAAGGCAGCTAGAACCACAGGAGGCGGGGAATATTGGTAAATCAACCGAGAGTCGAAGCAGCCGACGTCAGGCTGCGCTCGGTGCAGAGTCTCCTCCTAGGTCGCAATTGACCGAAGGCCAATTGAGCACTACGGATGGCGCATTCAAGTACGTAGGTTTTGAAGATCAATTTCGCGGAGCACCTGAAGAAATTCGGGCACGCATGAATGAATACGCACCTGATTTCACTGGGGCGGTTGACGTGTTGGATGTAGGGTGCGGCCGGGGTGAGTTCCTCGATGTGCTCAAGGAACATGGTGTGCCGGCGCGTGGCCTCGACATCAACCCGGAGATGGTCAAGGTTTGCCAAATGCGTGGTCTTGATGTGGTGGAAGGTGACGTGGTCAGCTACCTTGAAGAGTTAGATGACGGTTCACTCGGTGGTCTTTTCTCGGCCCAGGTCGTCGAGCATTTACGACCAGAGTATCTAATACGCCTACTCGAACTGTCATACCAAAAGCTTCGACCAGGGTCACAGATCGTGCTCGAAACGATTAATCCTGCGTGCTGGGTCGCGTTCTTCGACGGCTACATTCGCGATATCACGCATGCGCAGCCCCTGCATCCCGATACACTGACCTATCTGTTGCATGCAACCGGGTTTCAAGGCGCTACTATCCGATACAGTGCTCCATATCCTGAACACGCCAAGCTGCAAAGAGTAGCGGTATCGAACCAGTTCAAGAAATCTAAGGATACGGATGAACTGGCTTCTCTCACGGTGGCGTTTAACGATGCCGCTGACAAGATCAATAGCTTCTTGTTTACCCATTTGGACTACGCGGTAGTTGCTAAACGCTTCTAAGGTCCATGGAATCTACAAGGTCGAAACGATTTTCGTCGACGATGCGTGAGCCGTTCATGCGTGCTGCATTGGCCGAGGCAAATCGGGCTGAAGCGGCTGGCGAGGTTCCCGTTGGTGCGGTCGTTGTTGTTGACGGTGAGATCGTCGGCTCTGGGTTCAATCAGCCGATTTCGACGCAGGATCCGACAGCTCATGCGGAAATCGTGGCGCTGCGCGCGGCTGGACTGGCGTGTAGTAATTACCGTCTTACGGGTGCCTCACTCTATGTCACGGTCGAACCGTGCTTGATGTGCGTCGGCGCCTTGATTCACGCGCGGATCGGCCTGTTAGTGTTCGGGGCCGCCGAACCCAAGGCTGGAGCGGTTCAGTCTATGTGTCGGTCACTGGACCATCCGTCACTGAACCACAAGGTTGTTGTAATCACTGGGGTCTTAGAGGCCGAATGCTCGGCGGTCCTACAGGGATTTTTCCAGCGACGTCGTGAGGGAAACATTTTGACGACGCCTCTCAGTTGATTAGCAACGTTAATTTTGATTGTTCGACCCAACGGAGAGGTACCGAAGTGGTCGTAACGGGGGCGCCTCGAAAGCGTCTTGTCGGGTAACCGGCACGTGGGTTCGAATCCCACCCTCTCCGCCACTCTTTCTTTCTGGCGTTTTTCATGCGCTTGGGCGCTGGATTACCTGTCGTAAATCAATCGTCTGGGGTTTCCACCTATCACCGTTCCACCGAATCCGCTTCTAGAATACCGTCTCCAAGAAGTCTGGCCATCATTGACAAATTCTTCAAAGCTATAACTTGATGGTTCTTCCTTAAACAGCCAATACATGGTTGCTCCAAGCGGACCGCTAATATTTAACGTCGCGATGTGATTGGCGGAGAGAGTGGGATTCGAACCCACGGTAGAGTTTCCCCTACACACGCTTTCCAAGCGTGCTCCTTCAACCACTCGGACATCTCTCCGGGTAAGTTGCGGAAGCTGAGTGTATCATGCTGTTTGTGGCCGTTAGGTCAGCCTGATTGCTTGCTTGGTGATCAGACGCAAGCTACACTGAAGCTCGTTCGGAACAGACGGCGTGGTGCTGCGCTTACGTCTGGTTCGTCGTGACTTATGCCCTACCAAGTTATTGCTCGGAAGTGGCGTCCCAAGAAATTTGATGATGTGGTGGGACAGCGCGGTGTCACCCAGACGCTGCGGAATGCAATCAAGAGCGAGCGCATCGCCCAAGCTTTCGTCTTTGCGGGACCCCGGGGCGTTGGGAAAACGACAACGGCCAGGATTCTGGCCCGCGCCTTAAACTGTGTAAAAGGTCCCGTCCCTGACCCGTGTGGCAAATGCGATCCCTGCCTTGAGATTGCCGAGGGGCGGGATCTCGACGTCCATGAACTTGATGGCGCGACACACACGGGGATTGATAACGTTCGTGAAGTCATCATTGAGGGCCTGGCGATGACGCCGGCGCGCGATCGCTACAAGGTCTTCTTGATTGATGAGGTTCACCAACTGTCGAGATCCTCTTTTAACGCGCTTTTGAAATCGATCGAAGAGCCCCCACCGTACGTTGTGTTCATGATGGCAACAACTGAACTCGAAAAAATCCCGGACACGGTCTTGTCCCGGTCACAAGTGTTTGAGTTTAGGAGCATTGGGGCCTCAGAAATCGCTGACCAACTTCATCGGATCGCCAAGGTTGAGAAGATCGACATCGATGCTAGCGCCTTGGTCCTGTTAGCACGCTCGGCGGAAGGGAGTATGCGCGACGCCCAGACCGCACTTGATCAAGTTCTTGCCTTCGCTGGTGAGCACATCACAGCGGAGGATGTCTCTACTGTCCTCGGACTTGTGGGGCGAGACCTCTTGCTCGACACCATCGAGGCGGTTGCGGATGAGCGAGCAGCAGATCTGTTTCAACTCTCCGGCCAATTTGTCGAGGCAGGTTACGACCTCCGGCAGGTGTGTCGAGAACTGTCACGGGTGTGTCGCGATCTACTGGTCTTGGCGATTGACGTGTCCCGTTTTGAAGACCCAGAAATTGCACCCGAGGGCGATCGTGAACGGTTGCGGGCGTTGGTACAGCGCTTCTCTCGGGAGGACCTCATGCGGGCGTTCGACGTGCTCAGTCGGGCTGAGGCGGACCTACGCCGATCCTCTCAGCCTCGGTATCACCTTGAAATGGCGCTGCTCCGCTGGATCCATTTACGTCACCTGGTGCCACTTGCCGAGGTGATTGAGGGACTTAAAAGCGACACACCGATTAAGCGATCTGGTGACTCGGACACGGCCCGCCGAGCTCCTCTTAGCAGAGAGTCAGCACCGGCGATGCGTCCTCGCCCAAGTGCGAAGAGTCAGGTGAAGGCGGTTCCTCGCCGGGTGGCGCAAGCCAAGACCAAGCCTGTTAAGGCCGAATCGCCACCGACCGGTCGAGCGGCGGAAACCCCGTCGAACGGAGGTGAAGGGGACTTGAAAAGTGCTTGCATGGCGGAGCTCCAGCGTACCAAAAAAGTTCTTTACGGCACCGTTATAGCTCAGGCGAGACGAATCGTTTTTGAGGGCGATCGATTCACTTTCACATTTGGGGCGAACCAGAAGACGCTTCAGGACCAACTTAAGGACCAGTGTTCATGGGTGGAGAAGACGGCATCCCAGATCGCCGGTAAGAAGATCAGGGTGGTAGTCGAGCAGGAAAACGTTGATGAGCCAGTTTCGACGTCACCGTCGGCAGCCAACGAGTCTCGGAAAGCCGAGGTGATGGACGACCCTATTGTGCAAGCGATGCTGGATGTACTTCCTGGTCAGATTCGGGACATTGAAAAAGCTTGATCGTGGTCTTGCCGTAATGTTATTGAGACAGGCACATTAGATGGATTCAATGAATATTCGGGAGATGGTGAAGCAGGCTCAGCAGATGCAAGAGCGTCTGCAGAAGCAGATGGCGGAGACGCGGGTCGAGGCAAGCGCTGGTGGTGGCATGGTCACGGTTGTGATGAATGGGTCAAAACAGATTGTATCTGTGAAGATCGATCCCGAAATTGTCTCAAGAAATGACGTTGAAATGCTGCAGGACCTTATTGTAGCTGCCATTAACGATGCCCATCGTAAGGCAGACGCCAAACTGGCTGGTCAAATGGGTAGCCTCAAGATTCCTGGGTTGACTGGATGACCGAGCTTGACTCGCTCGCGAAGTTGGTGGTGCAGTTGCAGCGTCTACCTGGTATCGGTGCCAAGAGTGCGCAACGACTGGCGTTTCACTTCCTTAAGAACCCTCGCAATCAGATGGAGGAGCTTTGCGAGGCGCTTCATGAGGTTAAGGACCGAATTACGTATTGCTCGGTGTGCAGCAACATTACCGATGTGGATCCCTGCTACTACTGCACGCACCCAAGCCGCGATCAATGCCTCATTTGTGTTGTTGAAGAGCCCAACAATGTCACTGCGGTCGAAAAGAGTGGTCAGTTTAAAGGGGTTTACCACGTACTGCTGGGTGCGTTGTCGCCACTGCAGGGTATTGGCCCGGACGACCTGAAAATTAAGGAGTTATTAGCCCGAGTAAGCGATAGCAACGTTAATGAGGTTATTTTGGCCACCAATCCCAATGTAGAGGGGGAAGCCACGGCTATCTATCTCGCAAAGCTCCTCAAACCGCTCGATGTACGAATCACACGTATCGCCATGGGAGTGCCAGTGGGTAGCGACCTTGAGTACGCCGATGAAGTTACGATGCACAAGGCGATAGAGGGACGTCATGAGGTGTAGGGTGTAGACGTCCCATGCACTCTCACTACAATCGTAACTGTTCGAGATTGCCCACCTAGAAAATCTTCTTCAGTACTGCCGCAGTCGCCGGTGCTGCCGCCGCCCAAGTTGGGCTGCTTAGTTGGTCGCGGAGCCGTTGAAGGCCGGCCTCGTCATCGACGTCGTACCACGGCTGGACCAATTCTACGGTTGTTCGCGCTTGCTCGGCCGCAGCGATGGTGTCGGACAGAGTCCACGGCGTGCTCCATCTAATGTTTGAGAAAAGATCCGGAATGGACGCCGTGGCATCGTCGCGACTCAAGCCGACAAGATAATACCCTCCGTCCTCAGCCGGGCCGAGNACCACGTATCTTGGTCTGTCGAGTCTGCGAAAGGCATCTTCNAGGATGCGACCTGNAAGTGATGGCAGATCGGACCCGATGATGACAACCCGGCGGAAGCCTTCTTTGAAGAGATCCTCAAATAGGGNGCGCTCGCGGGTCGCCAGATCGTGGCCTCGTTGCGGTAATAACTCGTCGGGACTCAATCCCATTAGCTCGAAGTCACTCGCGCTGCCCTCAGGTGTATAAGCCAACCGGAGTGTGACGTCCGACAGGGACCGGCAAACACGAATCTGATCGGCGATGAAGGCGGTGTAGAGGCCCACCCGAGCCTTGGTGTTGGGGATTACTTCAGCTAGACGCGTCTTAACTTTACTTGGGTGGGCGGGTGAGCGGGCCATGATTGCGACAACTGAGCCCTCAGCACTCGCTCCCCTTAAGGTAGGCTTTTCTGGCATTTGTGGAATCGTACAGTTGCAGGTATGCGGATGCCGCTTACATAATCTAGGATGATGTTTCCAGGCTCCTTACACCAGCCACTCGCCACCATTCTACTTGTCGGGGGTCTCCTGACGTGCTTTCTTGGATACCGTCTATTCCGTTTCGTGCTTGCTGGGTTCGGCCTGTTTTTTGGCGCGATTGGCGTAGTGTGGATGTCTAGTAGCACCGACTTGCTGGTGCTGGTGGGAGCGGTGCTTGCGGGGGCATTAGTCGGCGGATTGCTCTTCTTCGCTGTCTATTACGTAGGCGTTGCAATTGTCGGGTCTGGATTGGGCGCGACCTTTGTCTACCTTCTGTGGTTTCAAATCGCTGATCCTCCCGATTTATGGCTGGTCATTCTCTTTGCCTTCATTGGGGCTTTTGCCGCTCTCTTGGTGCAACGCTACGTGCTAATCACTGGCACTGCCTTTGGCGGTGCTTGGACGAGCCTTGTCGGCGGTCTAGCGTTGACCGGTCAGGAGGACGCTGTGATGGCGGTGAGCAACCTAGGTGCATGGTTGCGCTATCCGCTCGATGTTGCAGCTGCAAGGCATGAGGCATTACTAGGTGTTTGGCTAGTAGTTGGCCTGCTTGGCTTCGTTGTACAGCTGAGGAAGACTAGAAGGGCGCGTGACGGTCGCCGAAAATAACCGACGTGGGTACCCCCTTCGGATTGACCCGCCTAGCATGGTTTCGGTACCATTGGGTGTTCAACGGGGCAATGGGGTGTGAAATGTACACGCTGTCGCTACGTAGGAATACTGGTGATCCTCAGTAGCTCAACGGCAGAGCATCCGGCTGTTAACCGGAGGGTTGTAGGTTCGAATCCTACCTGAGGAGCCAACTTTGGAGCGGCCATTTCAATCGTAACCTCTCAACAGAGGGCCTGCCCGCGGCGGGAATAAGATTTTTCNGATTTCAAATCAAACTTCCAATATCAAGAGGAGAACCGTAGGCCCCAGGAAGCTAGTATAATGCTGGCGCTTGTAGCGTGATGTGGCAAAGTCGGTACATACCCTCCGTGCTGATTCTCGGCGCCTCCGTATTGCTCATCGGCGTTGCCATAAATGCGTGCTCGTTTGACGCTACAGCGAGCCCCGACCAGCCAATCGCGTTTTCTCATCGGATTCATGTTGAAAACGAGATTGACTGCTCATATTGCCACGAATACTACGATCGATACGCCGTTGCTGGTATTCCGCGCGTGAGTGTNTGCGTTGACTGCCACGAGTTTATGGAGCCGGTTGAACCGAATCCAGACTTGGACCGCATTTTTGAGTTCGCCGACGCCGGANAAGAGATTCCTTGGGTGCGTTTGTACGAACTGCCGCCATATACCCACTTCAACCATAAGTGGCACATTCAAGCAGAGATTGAGTGCCAAACGTGCCACGGTGATATCGGCACCAGTGATCGGGCCACACGCCACATGGTCTACGACATGGATTGGTGCCTTAGCTGCCATGAGTCCCAAGAGGCTTCGGTAGATTGTGTGACCTGCCACAAATGAAACGACGAGAATTTCTTAAGAGTTCGGTCGTNGCAGGGACGGCCGGTGTGCTGCTCGATGCGTGCGCGCCTGCGGGTTCTGAGCAAATCATCCCGCTCTTAATCCCCGAGGAACGATTTATTCCTGGGGTGGAGGAGTTTCATGCGGCTACCTGTTTTGAGTGTCCGGGTGGTTGCGGGCTGCTCGCTCGGAAGATCGACGGCCGTCTTGTCAAGATCGAGGGCAACCCGGCACATCCGATTTCGAAGGGTGGAAGCTGTGCACGNGGGCAGGCATTGCCGCAAGCGATGTATCACCCCGATCGCCTGCAGTCACCTCTTGTCCGTGAAGGTGAGCGAGGCAAGGGGCGCTGGACCGAGATTTCATGGGACGATGCATTGGAACGNTTGGTCACGGAGTTGANNCCACTCCGAACGGAAAGTTCGGGACTGGCCTTTTTGACTGGGCAACTTCGTGGTCACCGGTGGGAGCTTGTAAGGCGTTTCCTAGCGGCGTTCGGTGGAGCGCATCATTGGTTGCATGAGCCATTCGGCGACCACTTGGTGCGACGCGCTAGTGAGTTGACTTTGGGAATTGAGGCTTTTCCGACTCACGATGTTGAACATGCGAATTACGTTCTGACATTTGGTGCGGCACTGGTAGAAGCGTCGCGATCACCAGTGCGCTTTGGGCGAGGTTTCGGCCACCTCCGTCGTGGTCGACCTGGTCAGCGAGGCAAACTAGTTGCAATTGGGCCACATCTATCCGTGACTGCCGCACACGCGGATGAGTGGCTGCCGGCGCGGCCTGGAACTGACGCAGCCCTGGTGCTAGGTATTGCACATACGCTAATACGTGACGAACTCTACGATAAGGCATTTGTGGATGAGCGCACGGAGGGCTTTGAGGCGTTCCGTGAACGCGTGTTGGAAGCATTCGCACCGGAGACAGTCTCGGTAGCGACTGGTGTTCCTACCGAGCAGATCGAGCGGATAGCCCGAGAGATGGCAGAGTACGGTCCGGCGATAGCGATTGCAGGCGATGCTGCTGTGACTGGCCCGAATGGCTTAGCGACAGCGGTGGCTGTTACCCATCTCAACGCGCTGGTGGGCGCGTTTGGTCGCGAGGGCGGCATCCATTTTGATCCACCGCCACCGTTCGCGCCGTACCCTGTTCTTGACGAGCCGTTTGTGTTGAGAGAACCGACGCCGTTGGCCAATGTCCTTTCTGACCCGACGATTGACGTCAAAGCACTGTTGGTAGCTGGCACAAATCCGCTGTTTACGTTGCCTGCCGCGTCGGGAGTGTCTGACCTTTTCTCCAACATTCCGTTCATTGCTAGCTTCGGTTCATTTCCGGATGAAACGTCTCAGTGGGCTGACTTGCTACTGCCAGAATCAACAGTGTTCGAGCGATTCGATGATGATGTGCCGGCGCCAGGGGTCGGTAAATCGATGGCTTCGCTGTCGGGCCCTATGTTCGTGAGACCACTCTACGACACGCGCTCAATGCCAGATGTGCTCCTACAGATTGGGCAGCAATTGGGCGACGACATGGCGGTCGCGCTGCCGTGGGAGTCTTATGAAGCGGCGCTTCAAGCCGCGTGGAGTGGGTTGCACGATTCTCAGCGTGGGTCAATTGTTGAGACTAGCGCTAACCGCTTTTGGCGGAGTGCGCTCGAATCGGGTGGGTGGTGGGATGACTCCACGCCCGCTCAGAGCCAATTCGCGACGACCAGCAACCGTTACCGATTTGATGTGGCACCCTTGCGGGCGGGAGTTGGTGCGGCGCCAGACACTTCGACCGAAAGACCGTTCCTATTGCATGTCTATCCGTCACTTGCTTTTGGTGATGGCCGGAGTGCGCACCTGCCGTTTCTCCAGGAACTTGCTGACCCGATGACTGACACGCGGTGGGGTTCGGTTGTCGAGGTGAGTGTGCCTGCGGCTGAGGAGTACGGAATTGCTAATGGCGATCCGTTACTCGTTAGCTCGGCGCAAGGCGAACTTGTCGCTCGTGCGCGGGTCATGCCGGGACTTCGCCCTGAGGTCGTGGCTATGGCGGTCGGGCAAGGGCACACCAGCTACGGGCGGTACGCAACAGACCGAGGTGCGAATCCCTTGGCCCTGCTTCCGCCACCAGGTCCAGTCGATGGTTCAGGAGTAGCACTAGTGGGAACCGCCGTTAGTATCCGGAAGGCGCCGGAGGTTCTAGCAGCACTTCCGCGTGCGGCGCAATCGCTCAAAGTGTAAGGAAGGAACCGAGATGGCAAAGTGGGGAATGGCGATTGACATTGATCGTTGCGATGGGTGCAACGCTTGTGTGGTGGCATGTCGAACCGAGAACAATGTTCCAACCGCCGGACCGGAGCAGGCTGAGAACGGACGAGCGATCGAATGGATCAGGGTCGAGCGTCACGTTGAGGGAGAATTTCCCAATGTTCGCGTCCGGTTCGTTCCGGTGATGTGTGTCCATTGCGACGAAGCGCCTTGTGTGAAAGTCTGTCCCGTTTCCGCGACTTACGAGACCCCGGATGGTTTAAATGCCCAGATTCACCCTCGCTGCATTGGTACGCGGGCTTGCGGACAGGCTTGTCCTTACACGGTTCGTTACTTCAACTGGGGTGAGCCGTCGTGGGAAGCGCCGCTTGAGCAAACGATCAATCCCGATGTGGCGGTGCGCTGGAAGGGCATTATGGAGAAGTGCACTTTTTGTGTTCAGCGCATCCGACGTACAAACGACCAAGCGAGGGATGAGGAACGCGAGATCCGTGATGGTGAGGTGCAGCCGGCATGTGCCCAGGCGTGTCCGGCCCAGGCGATTGTCTTTGGTGATCGCGAGGATCCTGAGAGCGCAGTGTCGAAGCTGTCGGAGAGTCCTCGTGCCGAACGTCCTCTCGAGGAGCTCGGCACCGGGCCTCGGGTGGTCTATTTGAAGGAAGGAGGCTGGGGTGACGGCGTCAGGCCGGGATCGAGCGATTGAGGATTCGCTTCTTCGCCCCGTTTTTGAGACCGGCCGAGGGGTCTGGATCACTGTAGGTCTCCTCGTTGCAGTCATCGCCTACGGTGGTTATCAGTGGTTGCTTCAATTACAAGACGGCATGGTGATCGCCGGTATGAATCAGCCTGTCTATTGGGGTCTCTACATCACCAATTATGTCTTCTTCATCGGTATCAGCCATGCCGGCACTTTGATTTCAGCGATTCTTCGTCTGACGGATGCAGAATGGCGCCGTCCGATCACTAGGGCGGCGGAGGCGATCACGGTCTTCGCGCTGCTGATGGGCTCGAGTAATGTGCTTTGGCATTTGGGTCGCCCTGAGCTCATCTATGTCCCGTTACTGTCTCCGCAACCGTTGTCACCGCTTATATGGGACGTGGCGTGTATTTCGGTGTATTTGTTGGGAAGCATTACCTACCTGTATCTTCCGCTCATACCCGACCTGGCGATTCTTCGTGACCGGAGCCCCAGACTCCGCTGGTTCTATCGCCTTTTGGCGCTTGGTTGGCAGGGAACAAGTCGGCAGCATCAGCTTCTCGAACGAGCAATCGGTGTTATGGCTGTGGCGATTATTCCGATTGCAGTCTCTGTTCACACCGTTGTGTCGTGGGTGTTTGCGATGAGTCTCGTGCCGATGTGGCACAGTGCCATCTTTGGTCCTTACTTTGTTGTTGGTGCGATTTTCTCGGGCATTGCCGCCCTTCTCATCGCGATGGCGATACTTCGTAAGACGTTCCACTTAGAGGCGTTCTTCCGACCGATCCATTTCAACAATCTTAGCCTCTTAATGCTGACGATGGCCTGCCTCTGGTTCTATTTTACGTTCGCAGAACACCTAACGGTGTGGTACGGCAATGAACCCGACGAAATCGCGGTACTCAATGCTAGGCTGTATGGACCGTTTTCAACCGCGTTCTGGTCGATGATCACCTGCTGCTTCATAATTCCTCTTGGCATTCTGTCGTTTAAGCGCACTCGAACGGTGATCGGAACAGTTGTAGCGTCGTGCGCGGTGGTTATCGGCATGTGGCTTGAGCGCTATATCATCGTCATAAGCTCAGCCTCCTATCCACGTTCGGAGACGATGTGGGACGGGGGNGTGTATACACCATCGCTTGTNGAAATTAGNTTGACGGCAGCNGAGTTNGCGGCTTTNGTGCTGCTATTTATCGTCTTTGCGAAACTATTCCCNCTNGTGTCAATTTGGGAGATTAAGGAAGGCGATGAGCGTGACATTGACGCTGTAACAGACNTNCTTGAGCTTGAGTCTCCAGGTGGNCGTGCGAAANCCTGATNAATCCCTGTGTTATCATCCCTAATCTTTGATGGCCGGGTGCCTGATATTTAGGAGCGTGGGGGCGAAGACAGTGAAGCGTAAGTTATTGTTGATTGTGTTAGCCACGTTTGTCGGGACGGCGTCACTAGTGGTGGCGGCGGTTCAGGATGGCTGGGATATTCCTGAGGATGCGAAGGCGGTTGAGAGCCCCTTTGCAGCCGATGATGAGGTTATTGCAGAAGGCGCAACGCTCTATCAGCGGAACTGCCGTATGTGTCACGGCGAATCTGGTAAGGGTGACGGACCAGCAACAGCCCGGATCAAACCGGTCCCGCCAGACATTACTACTGCCGAGGCTCAGGATCGGATGAGCGATGGCGAAATGTTTTATAAGATCACAGTCGGCAAGCGTCCCATGCGCGAGTTTGAAAGCAAGCTGAGCGAAGACGAGCGCTGGAACGTGGTGCATTTTTTACGCACCTTACGGGCTGGATAGTGTGTTTACGTCGGTCGTCGGTGGCCGAGGTGGGACAAGCGGGTCCCGCCTGAGTTTTGTACGGCCCTTCTCTCTGGCGCCGGCGGTATAATTCCCACCACACCTTGGGGTTTACAGTTAACGTTCTTTAGTTGGCCAAAGTATGGCTGCGACGATGCGTTATGGGCTTAGGCATGGTCCTTCGGCCGGCCAGAAGGTTGTAGAGGAGGTTCGTTATGTCGCGTGGGGGCACGATTGGGCGAAGAGGCTTTCTCCGGGCGGCGCCAGCCGCGTTAGCGTCGGGGTTATTGGCGCGACCAGCGGTTGGTCAGACTGAGGTCGAGCCAATTCCGCCATCGTCGATTGATGGGGCCGAAGCACTGTCTGGCCTGGAATTCACTCCGGCCGAAAGGACAATGATGCAAGAGGGGTTGGAGAGGAACCGCCAGCGTTTTCAAGCCCTGCGGGAATTCGACATCCCTCATGACACCGAGCCAGCGGTAACTTTTCGTCCGAAATTACTTGGGCGTAAACCGACCGGTTCAGCTACTCCAAATGCACCGCTATCCTTACCGCCGCCGGTGTCCGTCAGTGTTAGTGACTCCGTTGAGGACCTGGCGTTCGAGTCCGTCTGGACCTTGGCCGATTTACTGAAACGCCGGATAGTGTCGTCGACGGCGTTGACGAGGATGTACCTGGACCGTCTCAAGCGCCACGGAGACACGTTGAAATGTGTCGTCACTCTTACCGAGACGTTAGCATTGCAGCAGGCTCAGCAAGCGGATATGGAAATTTTACAAGGGCGTTATCGTGGACCGTTACACGGCGTGCCGTGGGGTGCGAAGGACCTATTGGCTACCAAGGGCATCCGGACGACTTGGGGCGCGAAGCCATATGAGGACCAGGTCATTGACCTTGATGCAACGGTAGTAGAACGGCTCCGCGATGCGGGCGCCGTGTTAGTGGCTAAGTTATCGATGGGCGCCCTGGCCCAGGGTGGTGTTTGGTTCGGGGGTTCGACCAGAAATCCGTGGAACCTTGAGCGGAGTTCGTCTGGTTCGTCGGCTGGACCCGGTGCTGCAACAGCCGCCGGGTTAGTCGGCTTTTCGATTGGTACCGAGACGCGAGGCTCGATCATCTCACCTTCGGCCGCGTGTGGTGTCACCGGCCTCCGCCCGACGTATGGCCGTGTCAGCCGGTACGGTGCAATGGCGCTCAGTTGGACGATGGATAAGATTGGGCCCATGTGTCGGTCAGCTGAGGACTGCGCTCTTGTGTTTAACGCGATCTATGGACCGGATGGACGCGATGAAACCGTTGTCGACGCAGGATTCGAATGGGAATCCGATCCCTCGTTCGCTGGTTTACGAATTGGATATCTCCGTGAGGAATTTGAGGTGCCATCCGATAACCTCTCGGACGAGCAGCGCGTGCAATGGGAGGCTCAGCGGGTATCGTTAGCAGCGGCGCTGGAGGCACTGCGAGGAGCCGGCGCGGATCTCGAGCCGATTCAATTGCCAGATTTTCCAAGCGATTCGATCGGATTTGTGTTGACGGCTGAGGCCGCAGCGTCATTTGATGATCTGACGCGCAGTCGTGGGATTGATCAACTCACTTCACAGAGCTCGCGATCTTGGCCGAACACTTTTCGTACGTCCCGATTCATTCCGGCGGTCGAGTATATCCGAGCACAGCGAGCACGGACGCTACTGATGGAGAAGATGGAGGAACTGATGGCTGACTATGACCTGTTTGTCTCACCATCACGTAGCGCGAGTCTCGGCATTACGAACCTGACTGGCCATCCAGCGATTGCTGTTAAGGCCGGGTTTGCTGAGGGGATGCCTGTGTCGNTAATGTTCACTGGGCGGCTATATGATGAGGCAACGATTCTGCGTGCCGCCTCAGCTTTTGAGCGTGCTACTCCCTGGCATGCGCAGCACCCGACGGTCTGATAAAAATAGACGAAATGATGAGATTAATGAACCGGGGCCTGGTGGGCCAATCTGAAAGGACACCTATGCGTATTATGAAACTGGCAATTATCAGTCTTAGTGTCTGTTTTCTAGTTCTCGAAGCGTCAGCCTTTCAGGCCGGCAAGCGAGTCATCACGCGAGACACATCGTCTAATGCGCCGTTCAGCCCAGCCGTTGCAGCTGGTGATTTCATCTATCTGTCGGGCACGTTAGCACGCGGTGAGGGCATTCGCGAACAGACGCGCGGTGTTCTGGCCAACCTTGGCGAAGTGCTTGAACTTGCTGGTGCCGACTACACTCGCGTGGCGGCCGTGACAGTGTATCTTCGNAACACGAGCGATTTTCAGGGNATGAATGAGATTTTTCNAGAGTACTTTCCNTCCGANCCACCTACGCGCACAACGGTCCAGACTGACNTGGTTCGTGAAGACGCATTGGTTGAGATGTCGATGATTGCTATTCGTCCAGGTGCGGAGCGAACGGTGCTTCAACCGGAGGGGTGGCCTNCCGGCACGGCCCCNTACAGCTACGGTATCAAGTCGGGNGATACAGTCTTCCTCGCCGGNATCCTAGGNCGGGANTACAGTAGTGNTAACTCGAGTGTNGGTAGTGACATTCAGGCGGAAACGCGNGCTATCTTCGAGAACGCNAGGCAGATTCTAGCNGCTGCCGGTATGTCTNTGAACGATGTCGTTGCGTCGCGTGTNTACATTACNGACANCACCTTGTTCCGCGACATGAATACTNCCTACAGTGCGCANTTCCCTGAAATTCCACCGGCACGTGCGACTGTACGGGCCAATCTCATGGGCGATCAATATCACTTGGAGATCACATTGATCGCTGTCGCTGGGACGAAGACGCGGATTACTCGACCTAACGCTGACGGGACACCTGGTCGCGAGAGTCCTGTGCTGAGCCACGCCGTGCGGGTGGGGAACCGACTCTACCTGTCAGGCATGCTTGGAGTAAGTGATGAGACGCGCACTGATACACAAGCACAGGCGCGGCAGACACTGGCCACGATCGGACGGACGCTTGATGCCGCAGGATTCGGCATTGATGATCTGGTTGATGGTGTTGTTTACCTCACGGACATGAGCGAGTGGGGAGAAATGAACGTGGCTTATCGAGAGGCGATCACCGGTAATTTTCCTGCTCGTGCCGCAGTGGGCACAGGGCTTATGAGTGGTGATGGTCGCGTTGAAATCATGTTCACGGCAGTTAGATAGGTTACGAGACATATGGTCGTTACGGTCCGGCATCGGCTTGAGACCTCTGGACAGGGAGACGCGCACGACCTTACACCTGTATTGACGTCGGCCTTGGTCGATGCCGGCTTAGTGGAGGGCATTGCCACGGTGGCTGTTGTGGGTTCGACTGCGGCAATCACAACGCTAGAATTCGAACCTGGTGTCATTCGCGATCTTGGCGAGTTCTGCGAGCGGTTCGCACCGCGAGCGGGGAATTACGCGCACCATCTCCGTTGGGGGGACGATAACGGGTCTAGCCACGTCCGTGCCGCCCTGTTCGGACCATCGGTAACCATTCCGTTTACCGATCGGTCATTGACGCTCGGTACCTGGCAGCAGGTGACGCTCGTGGAGTTTGACACTGGGCCTCGCCAGCGCGAGGTTGTTATCCAGTTGATGGGAGACTGAGTCCTGGGGTGGGAGTAGCTCTTCATGTCCGAAACATCACGCGAGGTTGAGGTAACCCGAGTTCGGGCTGACGTTCGCGATGTTCTCCGCGACCACGCCGCGACTGAAGAGCCCATGGAGGTCAGAATCCATGGTGAGCCTTTCGCCGTAATTATGCGAACCCCAGGGCGTGATCACGACCTTGCGGCGGGATTTCTCCTTTCAGAACAGGTCGTGCGAGGGCCTGACGAGATTAGTCTGATTCGTCACTGCACGGCTCCTGAAACTCCCGAACTGAAGAATGTCGTGGACGTTACATTACAAGGGAAGCCTGCTGTGGAACGGATCCGGGAACGTCGACAAGTAGTGACTAGCTCGTCCTGCGGTCTCTGCGGTCGTGTCACCTTGGACTCATTGCATGCCCAGGTGCCTAGCCTTGACGATACTTGGGAGGTNGCCGGCGCCTCGGTTCTTGCTTGGCCTCGGCGGCTTCGCGAGACGCAGGAGGCCTTTGAGAAGACGGGTGGAATGCATGCCGCCGGGCTTTTCGACGCGACGGACACATTGGTTGATGTTGCTGAGGACGTGGGTCGTCACAATGCCGTCGATAAAATCGTTGGGCGAATGCTGCTAGCGGAGCGATTACCGCTCTCGTCCTGCGGTCTGGCCGTAAGTGGGCGGGCGTCGTTTGAGATTGTTCAGAAGGCGCTGCTGGCCCGCATTCCGCTTGTGGCGGCCGTATCGGCTCCATCCACGCTCGCGATCGAGCTGGCCGAAGAGNCTGGTGNCACACTTCTTGGCTTCGTTCGTGATGGTGGCTACAACATCTATTCACATCCTAGACGAGTTGTTTAAGTCTAAGGGCTGTGATTAATGTTCAAGGGGTAATCCGATGCTCTTTTCTTGTAGTTTAAACTCGGGACGTGCCCCAGTAGCTATCTGTCTGGTTTACTAGAGTAGGTAAGCAATGAAGAACACCGTGGACAAGTNGGACGATTTCGCCAACTCCGGNTGGATGAGTCGGTGGCGGCCACCACTCTTACTTTTGGCTTTCATGGCAACGCTGAACTCGTTCGGCACCATTGCTCAGGTGGAAGCTGGAGTAATAGTCCAGGAAGACGAATCTCGGGGNGAGGGTGCAGTCAGGCTCTGGGAGGAACCACTCACATTACCGACCTACCGCGTCGACCCGCCCGATCACAACCCAATGTTCTTTCGCAACGAGGTCTACCAGGGAGCCAAGAAGAAGGTCTACCCCTACCCGTTACAAGACAAAGTGACCAGAATTCTTGAGACCAAGACCTATACGGCCGTGCATCTAGAAAACGAGTACGTTGCACTCACTGTCCTGCCAGAACTGGGTGGCCGGTTGTTTACAGCAACCGACAAGACTAACAATTACGATTTTTTCTACCGGCAGAGCGTCGTTAAGCCAGCGCTCATCGGTATGTTAGGTGCTTGGATTTCTGGAGGCATCGAGTGGTGCGTCTTTCACCATCATCGCAACACAACCTTCATGCCGGTTGACTACACGCTTGAGGCACACGCTGACGGGAGTAAGACAGTCTGGGTCGGCGAAACCGAGCGGCGCCACAGAATGCGCTGGATTATCGGTCTGACNCTATACCCGGGCCGGTCATACATNNAGGCGACGGTAAAACTATTCAACAGGACCGCACAGGCCCATTCGATCCTCTANTGGGCTAACGTNGCGGTGCANGCCANCGANGACTACGAGGTATTGTTTCCACCGAGNGTGCAGGTCGCNACCTATCACTCAAAGAACGAGTTTATCCANTGGCCGNTNGGGCAAGGTNCTTATCAAGGGATCGATTACGAGGGTGTCGACCTGAGCCGNTGGCNAAACCATCCNGAACCGACCTCGTTTTTTGCTTGGAATNTGGCCGAAGATTTCTCAGGTGGTTACGATCACGGTAAAGCCGCAGGCGTTGTACACGTTGGCAACCACCACATTATGGCTGGGACAAAACTCTGGGAATGGGGTCCAGGACCTCGCGGGCGGCTTTGGGATCAAATTCTGACTGATGAAGACGGACCGTATGCTGAACTGATGGTTGGTGGCCTTTCGGATAACCAACCTGATTACAGCTGGATTAAGCCCCATGAGGTGAAGACCTTCACGCACCATTGGTATCCAGTGCAGGAAATNGGNGGTTTCACAAAGGCAAATCTTGAGGCGGCGGTAAACCTTGAGGTCTCCTCGGAGTCCGTGCAACTTGGGTTTAACTCCACCACCCACGTTAAGGATGCTCGGGTTTCGCTGGTGGCCAAGACCAGAACGCTGCTCGATAGCCTGGTGGTTATTGGGCCTGGCGTTCCCTTTACAGCAACCGTTGACCTACCAACTGGCGTG
>PAWT01000008.1 GCA_002714165.1 Acidobacteriota bacterium | reverse complement strand
AGTGGAATGAGAGAAAAGATTACCTTCTTGTGTAATCTGAGGTGCGCGCCAGGTCCTAACGGCATAAGGTAGGGGTGCAGTGCTAGAGTCTACCTCTGGCTAGCAACGGGTTCAACGCGATTAAGGCGTGTGTCAATTTGTGTCAAAAAACGGATCAAACGTGCGTACCCGTGACTAGCTGTGACAATTTTTGTTAATAGGGACAAGCCCTGACCACGTGTGACCAGCGTTTGCAGCAGACTCTTAATCTGAAGGTTCCCGGTTCAATTCCGGGGCGGCTCACCATTTTTTCCTAAGTAAACTGCAAAAGTAAGACGGTGCGTGACCGCGCACCGTCCCTTTGTTCCAATGATGTTCCAATATGTCGTAAAAACTCATTGCAACTCAGTCGCCTGCTCTGCCCTCCATTTCCCAATCCGTTTACGGATGGTGGCCTTCTCTGGAGGCTTGGTGGGAGGGTTTTCACTTTCCCACCTAGTCACAACTTCTTCGGCAATTTCCGAATCTGTCTGCTCAGTAAACAATCGCATTTTTACAATCGGTTTAATGAATTCCCAGAAAGCCTTATGCGGCGTTTGTCTGCCACCGTACCGGCTGTGCAACCGCTGGCGTGAGGCTCCGTCTAAGACCCCTGTAGCAAACACACCCGCTCGTAGTGACTGCTCAACCGCTCGCCCGATATCGTTGTCCTTAATGGCTTCTCGCGCACAGTCGATGCTAGCCAGTGCAAGGGTCAGGTAACCAGCTTGCACTTCCCTGTCGGGACGGTTCAGAGGCGTTTGTGCTTCCTTGAGTTCGCTCCAATCAACTTCGGTCATGGGAATGTCGCGCTCCTTGATGAATTTGTTAATTTGCGTTTCCAACTCCTCAAGCAACTCACGGCTCCGCTCGATGTGTGTGCTAGATGCATCATCCATAGCCCGACAATACCGCTGCGCTTGGCGCGGTTCAAGAATTTATTGTTTTTACAAGGGTGCAAATTAAAGGTACTCGGACGAACGAAAACAAACAGGATCGAGCTGGCTGCTGGAGGGTTCAACGTGTTTGAGGCGTGCGTAACTTTGTGCAAAAAAGTCGCACACTTGTGCGTACTTGTGACTAGCTGTGATTTTTGTGTCAGTAAAGACAGGCTATGACTAGGTATAGCAGCAGACTCTTAATCTGAAGGTTCCCGGTTCAATTCCGGGGCGGCTCACCACTTTTTCCGTCATGTGATTCACACCTTCTTGGCAACTACTGCCCATCCGGTCGTCACAATCGGCCAGGTTGGTCGCGATAATTCATCAAGCGATTGGAGAGCTTGAGTTCCGCGAACAACAAGATAGAACATAGAACGACTAATTGGCCCTAATTTGTCCCGGTGATTGTGAAGTAGCAGTCTTACCATGTCGCTTATTACGGCCCACCAACCGCCCATAGGCTCACACTCAATCATTCTGAATCCGGCATCGAAAAGCAGTCGCTCAAGTTTATCTTCGGTAAATCTCTGGTAGTCGTTCGGATCAGGGTGTACTCCGATTAGAAACGGCACGGAAAGCAGGCAAGTGCCTTCTGGTTTAAGCACCCTATTCGCTTCTAGCAACACTTTCTCGGGATCTGGCACATGTTCTAGTAACTCAGTCATTAAAACACAGTTAAACGAATCATCTAACAACGGCACATTACCAGCGTCACATCTGACGTCAGGATTTGTAGACGCATCTATATTGGCGTAAACCCACAAATGACTATCCTCAACAGGCGGCTTAAATGTTCCTCGCGGGTTAGCTTTTTTGCCAGCTAGATCGAGAACATTCCCACACATTAGACCTATGCGGTTCTCCAGCCAACGATCTAAATATTTTCGGCGAAATGTGATCAAGTGCAACACCTAAGATGAATCGCTAGCAATTGACTTCGGCCGCAACTCAATTGCGCAACAGAGGAATGTCAACCGTTCTCCTAGAGTCTACCGCTGGCTGGTGGAAGGTTCAACGTGATTGAGGCGTGTGCCCTTTTGTCAGATACTTGTGCGTGCCCGTGACCACTTATGATTTTTTTGTCAGTAAAGACGGGCTGTGACTAGCTATTGCACAAGACTCTTAATCTGAAGGTTCCCGGTTCGATTCCTGGGCGGCTCACCTGCTAGCGGGGGCTGGCGGCAATGTTCCCACCGTCTATGGTAATGATACTTCCCGTGGTTTTTTCTGCCAGAGCGAGGTTGAGGAAGCCTTGCGCCACATCCGTGTCATAAACCTCCTGTTGCAGGAGGTTATTCCTGAAATAATCATCCGGCGTGAGCCCACGTGCCTCGGCCCTTTCTTTCAACACTTGTTCAGAGAAAAGGGAGGTGCGAATACGATCGGCGTTGATAGCGTTGGCGCGGATTCCATCCGCCCCGTAGTCCAATGCATACTGTTTGGTGAGAGCAACAACTGCCGCTTTGGGAAGCGCATAGGGGCCAAAGTTTTTCCCTGGATTGAACGCCGCCTTGGACGCGTTGAACAAAAGCACACCTCCCGTTTTTTGTGTCAGGAATAGCTGTGAAGCTTCCGAAGCCAGAACCTGATGGGCGAAAAAGTTTAACTCGAAACTGGCACGAAGTTCATTCATTCCTACCTCACCCACCGCACCTTGGACTGCATTACCAGCATTGGAAATCAACATATCGATACCGCCAAAAGTCTGCACCAGTTTATTGAATGACTGGCGCACAGCCGCTTCATCCGTCACATCCAAAACCTGGCTGACAACACCAACTTTAGATTTCTTGCGTATCCCTTCAGCGATTTCACCCAACGTATCCGCCGTTATATCCACAAGAAAAAGATTAGCCCCCTGATCGGCGAACAGCTTGGCGGTGGCCAGACCAATCCCGGAAGCCGCGCCGGTAATATAAACCACCTTGCCCTGAAGAGCAGACGCTTTGCTCTTACCCAGCTTGGCCTGTTCCAAAGACCAGTATTCCATATCGAACAAGTCGCTGGCGTCCAGCGGCACATAGTCCGCGACAGAAAATGATTTGTGAATGATATCAATCGTGTGCTGGTAAATATCAGCGGAGATGCGGGTCTCTTTAACCGTTTTTCCAATAGTTACCAACCCCAACCCGGCCACTAGTAAAACCCGAGGCAATTGGTCCAGTTCAGTTTTATCCACCCCCTTGGCAGACTTGTTGTCTTCAAAGTATTGATGGTAGCTCTCGCAATAGGAATTGAGTTTGCAGGAAACTTCCTCACGTAGCTTGTCCGGATCTGTCCATTGCTGTAGGTTCAGGAGCAGGGGTTTTTGCTTGGTCCTGATCACATGATCTGGTGTGGCCGTACCAACCTGAGACCATCTTTCACACTCCCTACTGGAAGCAAATGCCTTGGCTTGCACATCAGCACGATGATGTAGCACCCAGTCTTTTTCGGACCGGTCTTTATACAGTCCTCGAAGTATCGGAGCCAACGCATTCATCAGGGTTTCTTCCCCGGCTTTCAGGGCTGGGCTCTCAAGAGAAATGAGCGGTTTAAGTGTTTTTTTCTGGATATAATTTTCCGCAAGTGTCACAGCATGAATATGCCTGTCATAACTTTCTTTTGCAGTGTTACCAAATGTAAACAGCCCGTGGTTGATCAACATTAATCCTTCCACGTTCGGATTTTTCTCATACATTTCGGCGGAAGCTTTGGCGAGCGCAAAACCTGGCATGAAGTAAGAGACAACACCAACCTTCTCGCCATAAATGTCTCGGCAGATTTGTTCCGCATCCGACTGGTTGGCGATGACCAAACTAGCATCCGCGTGCGAGTGGTCTATGAACTTGTGTGGCAGGAACGCGTGCAGCAGTGTTTCCACTGACGGGTTGGGGGAGGATGCGTCCAGCAGGTGCGTTCTCTGCTCATTGACCATTTCCTCATCGCTCAGTCGGTCCAGGTTTCTTAATTTCTGAAGATGGTCGAGTAAAACTCCGGGAAGTCCTGGAGGTTCCAATGTGTCGAGATCCCACCCACTTCCTTTTACATAAAGCACATCCACCTCTTCGTTTACCTTGTTAAAGGTGCGCAACTTGACGGAGGTATTACCCCCGCCATGAAGAACCAGCGAAGGGTCCGCCCCGATCAACCTAGAGGTGTAAACACGAAGCGCAATGTCTTCTGCTACATCACTATATTTTTTGATAGCCGCCTGGGCATCCGAATCGTTCCATTTATTTTCCATAATTCTTCCATTTCGATTCCGGGGCGGCTCACCACTTTTTCCTAAGTAAACTGAAAAAATAAGACGGTACGTGACCGCGTGTCACTTTTTCCGTCATTATAATGGTCAAGGCTAAATCGACCATATGCAGGAAACTTTTTCCAAGTTAAACCAAACCCATCTTGACGCTTTAAAAGAGCAAGGCGTACTTGTGCTTCCGGATTTCATCTCGGAGCAGACCATTAATCTAATAAGAAAAGAGACGTCTCCATGGTTGGAGAAAGTAGGTTTTAACAACAGGATCTCTTCCTTGATTATAGGAAACAATCAATGGATAGAACATGTTGGTCTGTGCAGTTTAGATGCTCTTAAATTGGCGCTTGATGATCAATTTATCAATTTCCTGGAGAATTATTTCCAAACAAGTGTGACCCTAGGATCATTGAGTCTACAAAGAAAGATATTTCCAGAGAAAGGCATAAGACTCCATAGTGATAGAGGTGGTGGGCTATCGATTTTTCTCTATTTAACTAATCCAAGTGAGGAAACAGGCCTTACCGAATTCGTTCCACACTCTCATGCCACAGAAATAAAAGAAGGTTATTTATTAAAAAATGCAATTGATGATGCAACATACATTGATATAAGGAAATCACCATTTAAATCAAAACCGTTTAAAAGAACTATTGGACGCAAAGGTACGTTGATAATTTTTCATCGGGGAATCTGGCATCAATTACCAAAATTTAAAGCGCCCGGTCGAGAAATACTCATGATGCAATATTTCCAAAAAGATTCTCCTGCTAAAGATCATTTGGTGAAAAATAGCTTTCTACAGTCTTTGTCTAAGCGGCAAAGCGAAGTTTATTTGTCCAACTGCTCTTCAGCTTCTTTGCCTAGCTTAGTTGAGCTTGGGTCTGATCCGGATGCTCTGGGCGTGTACAAGATACCCACTTGGAAGATGCTCGCCTATTTTCTACGCTATAAAGTGCTTTCGAAAGTCTAAGACTCCGCCTTAAATGTTCGCGTTTCGATTCCGAGGCGGCTCAGTTTCTACTGAAAACTCAACGAAAGTCCTATTCCTGAAAAAAGGTGATTACCTCTTCTATTTTCGGCATTGAGGTTGCGGCTCCTTTTTTGGTGACTGAAATAGCTGCAGCTCTATTTGCAAACTCACAAGAGTCTCTTAAGGATTTACCGTTCAAGAGCGAATGTGAAAGAGCCCCGACAAAACAGTCTCCTGAACCAACTGTATCTACTGCATTAACTTTCTTTGCCTCAATGAAGTCCATGTGATTATTTTGAAAATAAATTAATCCTTGATCTCCCAAAGTCACTATCAACGACAATCTATTATCAAGATTTAAGTTCTTCAGTTCGTTTTTTAGTTTGTCTACGTCAGAAGACACAGGACCATCTAAGTCTGCAAAAAGCGAAAACTCCGTTTCGTTTAACACTAAAACATCCGTATTAGAGAGAAGCTGGTCACTTGGCTTCTTAAATGGCGCAAGATTAAGAATATTTAAACAGCCACGGTTCTTTGACTTAACAAATAGCTTCTCAACCTGATCAGGATTAACTTCCATTGGGCTAACCACTACATTGGCCGTTTCTAGGCTCTCCGATGTGACTTGGTTATGGTTTGTTAGTTTATTCGCCCCTGGAATGTAAATAATCTGATTTTCAGAATTATCAAAGACATAAATGAATGCGGTTCCTGTTTTTTCATTTACAGAACCTAGCATTGAAATATCGATGTCTTCATTTGACAGAGAGGAGACGAGTTCCTCCCCAAAGGAGTCTTGACCTACATTGCCAACAAAGGAAACAGACGTGCCTAACCTTGCGAGGGCGACGGCTTGATTAGCAGCCTTTCCTCCTAAGAAGGTTTCGACACTCTCTCCTTCTAGCGTTTCGCCCACTTTAGGTGGTCTAGGTAAATAGACAACCTGGTCTATGTTCACGCTTCCAAAAACGAGAGCTTCAGACATACCTTCGAGGCAGTTGAACTGCTACCAGTGTTTCCTAATCAACTTCCCTACCGAAATGTGCGCACTCGATGAGTTCTGCGGTGGTTGTGTCGGGCAGCACCTTATCGAGCACGTGCGCGTAGGTCGTCAACGTCCTTCTTCCCAAATCCCCGTCTGAGCCATAAGAGCCTCTATCTCGTCTGGCTCAATTGGGGAGTGCTCTGTAAGCCACTCGTGCCCGTCCTCTGTTACAAGAATCACATCCTCGAAACGAATCGAAAAATCCTCCTGGGTCACTCTCCACTCGATGACGAAACACATACCTGGCTCCCAGGGAATGTCGTAGAAACCCACATCGTGAATCTCCATCCCAACGAAATGTGAGATACCGTAGGTTCCGGTCACATCACCCAATCCCGCCTCGGTCATGAGCCTATCCTTTAGTGCCTGGCTTTCGGTAAATGTCCCACCTGGTTTCACCGCAGCGATGGTCTGCTTTTGGATGCGCGTCACAATTTCGGCGACGCGTCGTTGCTCTGGGGTATACCTGCCGCTCACCGGAATGGTACGGCCGAAGTCCGAAGTGTAGTGAGCATACTCAGCTCCGATATCGTAGCTGATCATCTGGCCATTACTCACGGGCCAGGGTCCGAGCCGAGGACTGATCCCGATTGGCCAGTCCCGACCTCCGCTCCGCACCGGAACACCAGGACCAGAGGGGGTAACGTTGGTCCGAAACGAGGGCGCTGCGTGTTCGTACTCGAAGGTGAAGTTCACGATAGCAGCGATCTGCTGTGTGGTCATCTCCTCCCGGACTGCCTTGGCCGACTCCATAAACGCCTGAACCGTGATGTCCGAGGCTTTCCTGAGAAGTTCAATCCCAGCTTCGTCGTGGATCATCCGCAGGCGGTTCAAGATGTCAGATGCGTCTTTCACCTGCACCTCCGGCGAGAAGTATCGGAGCCGGTTCGCAATATCGAGCCGCTCTGGAGGCGTCGCTGCTAGGTTCAGGAACCGCTGGTAATTGAAGTAGATGTGCTTCTCTTCGCCTAGGGCCCGCGATAGGTCAGTCGCAACTGGCTTGACACCACGTTGATGGGTCCGAAGGAGGGAATAATCAGTGATTCCGTCAGATAGGTGCTCCATAAAGAGCGCGTAAGGATACACATGTGCAATACCTGTCTTCTCCTGAATTCCGTCCAGGTCCTGGGAGGTGTAAAGAATTTCTCGGTAGGTCTCGGCGTCAGGAGCTAACACCAAGGCTGACTCCCAAGCGTCAGTCCCTTCCAACCCCGTCAGATAGATGAAGTCGTGGAGGTCCGAATGGTCCACGAAGAACTCGTAGATCCGTTCCTGGTCCTTATGGGCGGCGACGATGACGGCAATACCACCGTCCATAGCTTCAAGGAAGTTTTCCCGACGTTGCTGGTGAGTTTCCTTATCCGGAGGTTCATAAGCCCGTTGGGCCTCCAGCGGAGTCACCACCAAGGTCAGCGCTAGAATCAAAAGTAGGGGTCTTCTTCTCATGGTCAGTTCCTTACCCTTTAGCGAATCACGTACCACTCAGTCTGGTACGGCCGGAAATAAATGTAGCCATTCGTGGTTAGATAAGCGTCGTCTTCCATGGGGATCGTCACCGTACCACCGTCATATTCGGGTACGGCAGTGGTCGCACTGAACTCGATGGAACGGTAGGCGCCGTCGCGGAGGTAAGAATCCCCTTCGGGTGACGTTGAGCCACTATAGCCATAGGTCGGAGAGGACAGGTCCATGTCGCGAGCGTTGATGGACGGTCCCAGGGCATGGCCGTGGTAGCCGATGGCGTGAGAGTAAAGGCTCGGCAGGAAATCCACTCCTTCGAGCTTTCTCGCTATAGCCAACGTAGCCTCCCAACCAGTCATTCCAGGTCGAGACTCCGACGCGAACGCTTCATGTACAAGGTTTGCGTTGCTGAGCGCAGTCCGGAGGCCCTGAGGCACAGTTCGTTCGCCTTCGCGCAAGATGTAGGCCACTTTCTGCCAATCACTGGCAAAGCCTAGATAATCAAAGCCGCAGTCCAAATGTATGATGTCTCCCCGCTGAAAAATGAGATCGTCCGGGGCGGGATGCACGTACGGAATCATGGTGCCGGTTTCCGGATCGAAACGCTGGACCGCTACGTGGATCTCGAACCAGGGCTTGCCACCCACACCTAACTCGGCCACCGACTCTTCAAAGAACCATTTAATGTCCACTGCCCGCGTCACACCAGGGGTAATGACCTCGTTCGAAAGAGCCGTCTGCGCAATCACGTCGGTGGCCAGCACCAAAGACCGGTAAGGTTCAAGCTCACTTGCGAGTCGAGTATCAAACACATCCTCAATCAAACCGGCGGCCGAAACGAATCTTAATTCGGCCTCACGACCCATCGTCTCCACCAAGAATTTGTAGCTGTCGTGAGTAATGGTGCTGTCATGACCGCGGGCTCCACCCATATTCAAACCGATGGTTGCAGGCTCGTAGCGCTCCCACAGTGTCAGTAGGCCAGCACGAGTATCCTGGATGTTTCGAGCATTTCGCGAGACTGGCATGGGATCAAAAAATCGACTGTAGTCCGCAGTCGGCCTCCAGTAGTCCGAGTAGCTCGCGAGCCCCTCTTCTCCGGCATCTACAAACACCATCACGTCTCGACGGCGCGTGTAGTGCAGTGGCGGCGCGACATACTGGGTCACAGGGTCAGGGTGGAATTCCTCGCTCACCACGATCCACATCTCGATTTCGTGCTCCCGCATCATGTCAAGGAGCATCTCGCGCTTCTGCGCGAGCCAGTCAAGGCGTAGCCCATACTGATCGCGTATACCGAGCAACTCAGGCATCGCCGGAATCACGCGGCCATCAAACAGTTCAACCGGGTCGCGACCAGTGTCCGTGTGTGTGCCTTGGTGTGGTTCCTGCGGCGCGCACGAGGCTATGCTCAGTACAACAATAGCGCCCGCGGCAAGGCCGATGTGACGTTCATTCCAACCAGTCATGCGATTCCTCCGACGCCTATTTACCGAGAGCCTTGCATTCTACCGCCGGCCGGTAGGCGGGTTCAACAAACGGGTTCGCGCTTCAGGCGGATGGCCCGACACCCCACATAGCGTGGGTGACTGGACGTAAAATGAGGTGTGCAGCATAATCACGCTACGATGTCGATGCAACACGTCGGGATTACGGTTCGGTCCCAAGCCGATGGAGAAGACTGATGAAAGCGAAACCATTCCTCGCGTTGACCCTGTTGGCGGTCATCCTAGCTCTGGCCGCTAGTGAAGCTCTCATGCGTGAGAAGGCAGAGACTATGCAAAGCAGCATGGTCGAGGTGCCCCTGTTCGAAGTTGACCCCTTTTGGCCCAAGCCACTACCGAACCACTGGCTCCTGGGTAACGCCATCGGCGTCGGAATCGATTCGCGGGATCACGTTTTCATCGTGCACCGTCGGCAGAGTCTGAATCCCGGCAACGAGGGGAATGTTGGAGAGGGCCAACCGGACGCTGAGTGCTGTGAGGCGGCTCCTAATGTCCTCGAATTCGACCCTGAAGGCAACCTCGTTGGCTCCTTTGGTGGCCCGAGTAACAACGATGATTACACGTGGCCCGCCTCTAACCATGGTCTACAGGTGGACCCGAAAGATAACATCTGGATCGGCGGGAACGGCCAAGGCGACTCCCATGTCCTGAAGTTTACTCGGGACGGCCGTTTTCTGATGCAAGTGGGTGAGCCGGGACAGGGTGTGGATTCCAACAGCACTACCCACTTCTCAAGGGTCACGAAAGTCTCTTTCGACCAGAACGGTGACGAGGCCTTCATAGGGGACGGTTACGGCAATAAGCGGGTCGTGGTGGTGGACTCCGATAGCGGGGAGTTCCTTCGCTACTGGGGCGCTTATGGAAACCGGCCGGAAGATGTGGACCTAGGCGCGTTCGATCCTGATGCACCGCCGGCGCAGCAGTTCCGTGGGCCCGTCCATTGCGCCGAACCCTCCAATGACGGTCTGGTCTACGTCTGCGACCGAACGTCGAACCGGGTGCAAGTCTTCGAACAGGATGGAACCTACGTCAATGAAGTTTTTGTCGAGCCCCGGACCCGTAGTGCTGGCTCTACGTGGGAGATAGCCTTTTCACCTGATGAGGAACAGCGCTTTATGTACCTGGCCGACGGTTTGAACCGGAAAATCCATGTGCTGGATCGGAAAGCCCTTGAGGTGCTGTATTCCTTCGGGGACGGCGGCCGGCAACCCGGGCAGTTCTACGGCGTGCACAGTATTGAGACTGATTCCAAAGGAAACATTTACACCACCGAGACCTGGGAAGGAAAGCGTCTCCAGAAGTTCGTTTACCGTGGCATGGGTAGGGTCGAAAAGGGGTCGAATCTCGCTGAACTCTGGCCCACGCAGGACTGAGTGACGCCTACCGCAAGGTTAATGCTACTAAGTCCTAACGCCGATAACGTTTGGCGTGGATGTTCTGAGGCTTTCTGACCTTATCAGTGCGGCGTTTGCCTACATCGCTACTCTCTGGCGAAAACAGGGCAGCTATCTTGCGAGCCGTCCGTTCATAGGGGAACGCGTGAGTGATGCGTGGCTGGCACGTCATCGTGACGAGTGAACCAGAGGTTCATGCCGTAAGGGTTTTCCGAGCCTTTAGCCAGTAAAGACACCTCTGAGTCTCGCGAACCATCCCTCGCTCCCACCTGACACCTTATACACCTCAGTCCCCTCTCGGACACGCTGCCCGACACGAATCCCTACCTCGGTTCTAGCGGATGCGGTTTCGACAGCAGCATGGTCAACCTGCATCGACTTGACCTTCTGCTGAAAGTCAGCTCCGTGACCGAGGAACCGTAACCTATCCCCTATCGCGACGCGCCCAGTAAGAGCGACGATGCCGACCCGAGGCTTGCCAAAGTAATGCGTAACCATTCCAATCTGACGCTCAGCCATAACATCACTCCTTTGTTGCAGTCGCCCACCGCGCAGGTGTGACTGCGCGGTTAGTAAACACTGCAGTAGGGATNGTCATTTCCNACTTGTTATTACGGTTACTGCGAGGAAGTCCCCTACCCTCCCCTAGCGAAACAGTACGGCGGCCGGTCATGGTGTTCCTCAGATACCGACGACGATTTTGATGAATGGCCAGAGTCTATCGCTGACCGGGNGACCGATTCAATAGAGGATTTTCAGCTCANNTTGATACATGCTCTTNCAATTCNNGGGCAAGACGGACTGGCTTCAGTGCGTTGGTTTGACCGNACCCGGAACTGGGATCGCGCGGTCGCACATGGACACAAATGTTACGACGCCCATGGCCAGATACCCAATGACGATATGGCGTGGGTAATACACCCANACCTGATAGAACACGTGGACACCGAGAAAGAGTAGAGGGACAAGTAATAAAAGCCGAGGAATATTTCGTGGGGAGTCGTCNCGTAAGAAGACCGTCACAATCGCAAGTAGCCACAATACTTGGAGTCCTCGCGTGACGGGCACAAGGTCGCCCCCTTGCATCATCTCCTGACTGCGGATGTCACCAGTCTGCAAGATCCCATCCAACTGTCGCCTGACAAGCGTGGATGTGTCGACATCCCAGCCCGACTCGATGATCGTGACGGGCGATACGAGGAGGTTCTGCGGCGTTGACGCACTTGTGGTCGTTAAGACAGGCTGGCCACCGTAGTACAAGTTGTGCGCAAGCGGCAGTAGGGATACCACTAAGGCCGCTGACATTCCCCAGCAGAGGTGACGCCACCCTCGCGTGCGCGCCCAGAGAAAGTAGCATCCAAGCATCCATATTAACGCCGGCGCTTGGTTGGTCCGAATAATGAAGGCAAGCCCGACCAATGCACATCCGAGCACCCGCTGTCGAGAGAGCGGTGACGCATAGAGCATAGACAGTGTGACGGGAAAGAGGACCCAGGTCGGATACTCAGAGGCACCTGACTGAAAAAACGACGTAACGCTACCGAAATTCACCAACAAGATTGACAGCACTGCTGCGCCGCCCGCAACCGCGCCGCGCCAAGTACGCGGAAGCCCATGTGGCGTGAACAGCCAACACATCCACAAAATGGCAAAGTTCAGAGCAGTTCTCGAGAGAATGACAGAACCCGCGTCACCATCCCCCAGCAGCAGGTGCTCAGCAAACACGAGGTAGCGGAACATCGGCTGAAAATAAAACACGTCGCTGCCGCCCTGCAGTGACCATGTATCCAAAATGGACCGTGCCTGTGATTGGTACATCAACCAATCTTCCCCGCCGCCCCTCAGGTAGACCGTGGCTAGGTTGGGCCACTCGCGCCACGTGTCGCTGGCCATCAGTAACATGATTCCGAAGTAGGAGGTAAGCAGCAGGCGACGGCGGTGGCGTCGGGAAAGAAGCACCAGGCTCACAAGAGCAGCTGCGGCGCCGAGAACGTAGACNCTNGAGCCACGTACGAACAGCTGGGGTACGGGAAGCCACGAGGTGAGNGGCGCTANGACGCACACAACCAACCCGAGGAANCTCCATCGGCCAAGCANGCTCACGTAGACGAACACGAAACTGANCGCAAAAGCGATTACGACTAGATCAACAACACCACTCAAAATTCTCCAGACTAACGGCGGGCTGACAGCGGACACCAGATGACCACTTGATAGCGACCCGCCAGGAGCTCCAGACCAGACCCGTAATGTCGCGTAGGATCCGTGCTCCGCGCCATCACCGATCCGCGACCCGTCGTCGAATCGATAGGACAACACGATCGGATGTGACCCGGGCGACGACACAGGCACGGTTACGGTCCCTGGAACGCCATACTGGGGCGGAAGGGGTATGGCCCGACCTTCCAATTGCAGCTCTCCTTCACCGACATACCTGACTTGCAGGCTGTCTTCTGCCATATCGAGCGTGCCGAGCCACGTCGCGCCGAAGGGTACGCGGAGGCGTGGCACATCACCCTGCTGGTAATAGTTGAACCGCGTCGAGTTCAGAAACGATAGATTCCAATTCTGAGCGGTTGGCGGCTCAGTCGGGTCCCACCACGCGGCAAAGTCAATGTTTGCGTCCACGCGTGTAGCAGTGAATCGATAGAAAGGATTCGCGAATGCTTTCTCGCACGACCCGGTGACAGGTGTCTTATCGAGAGCGTGATAACAAGCCGCGAATCCCGCATAACTACCGTAACTGAACAGTAATACTTTCAGGACTACGGCAATCAGTCCGAGACCCATGAGCACCAACGGCGCTACAGGATTTACTTGTCTCAATACACGGCCCCAGAGCCGGCGGGCACCCCGCGAGACTAGAAGCGGTCCGAGCACAAACAAGAGACCAAACTCGACCGAACTACTTAACGGGATACCGTTAAAAAAATGGTAGCCAGTAGACGGAATGACAAGAAGCGCGACGGCAATCGATGCCAACAGGCCCATTCCAGGCGAGAGCGGTGTCGCAACTGACCGCCTGAGTCTGAGGAAATAGGTGTTGAACTGTAGAAAACGTGCTGACGTCATCGCGTTAGCATCCTCTGGTCCCTGTCAGGACTGGAAGAAGCATCGGTAGACAGCCACCCCCACTCCGCCACAAATATAGGACGCATAGGAGGGCTCGGCTCAACGTCGATTATAGGGTTCCAATGATGCTGGCGGTACAAAAGAAGAGCCAGATTCTACCGCTAGCTAATGACCGATTCAACGCGTGTGCAGCATCTACAGAATTCTTATAAAAAAAGGGCCGATCACTCGATCGGCCCTTCGGTGGTGCGAACACATCCTAGCGCTGACAAAGAGGAGGCTTCTGTCAGCACGACGTGGATGAGTCCTTCGTCGAACCCACACAAGACAGCTATCTCATAATTCCTCAGCTCCGGTGACTTCACCCTCTGCCGGTTCAGCTACATCATCTTCCGATTTTGGCGGCGGGCCGGCATGCCTGCCCCGACCCGGTCGCGGACCACCCATCTCGGCTCGCTTGGCCGCCTTCTCAGCCTCCGACAGCGCATCCCATTCAGCTTTTCGCCGCTCCATCTCGGCTTTCCTTGCGGCCTTCTCAGTCTCTGTCAGCGCATCCCATTCGGCCTTCCGCTGCTTCATCCCCGGTCGTGGGCCGGCATGTCCGCCCGATGGGACACCCGGTGTCGCGGTAACGGTTGTGTCGGTTCTATGAAACTGCACCTGGCTACCACCTGCACCTCCGATGACCGAGGTTGGCGCAAAGGTCGACCCCGTCGTCTTTTCGCTACAACCAGTACTAGCGGCAGCTATCACAAAACTAGCGGCAGCCAGAAACAACAGTCTTACCACCCTCGACTTCTGTCTGTTTGGTAGGTCTTGCAATAGGCTCAACATCAAACCTCCCGTGAAGACTCTTCGATAAACAGCAAGAACCAACTTCGCTCCAGATCACTCGGTGCTGTATATAAAGACGACTGAGGGCGCAAATTGGTTTGCGGTTCTTCGATGCAGCCATTTTTCATCTGACAACACTCAACTCGTCCAGACTAGAATTAAGGTAATCGCATGACCGACACCCGCGTTCCCATGGCGCTGACCGTAGAGAGACTCACGAAAGTCTTCCCGACCGGAACGGCTATTGATCAGCTTTCCTTTGAGGCTCCGGAACACAAGTTCGTTACGCTAGTTGGACCAAGCGGATGCGGAAAGTCTACTGCTATGCGAATCATCACTGGGCTACTACCACCAACCTCTGGAGTTATCCGTATCGGTGGTCGGATGGTAGACGGCCCGATCGCCGATGCCGCTTTAGTCTTTCAATCGCCGGTGTTACTACCTTGGCGGCGGACCGTCGACAACATCCTATTTACTGCAGAGATGCGTGGCTCCGACCCGGCACAGTATCAGGAACGAGCTCTCAATCTGGTCCGTCTCGCTGGCCTTAACGGCTTCGAACGCAGCTATCCCCATGAATTGTCTGGGGGCATGCAGCAACGTGTGGCGATTTGCCGTGCGCTGCTTCTAGATCCTGCGCTACTGCTTATGGATGAGCCGTTCGGAGCACTTGACATCTTGACACGTGAGCGGATGGGATTCGAGTTGCAACGAATCTGGATGACGACCCGTAACACCGTGCTCTTCGTAACTCACAGCATCACAGAAGCGGTCTTGTTATCAGATTACATCGTGGTGATGACCGGTCGTCCGGGACGGAAAAAAGCAACCATCAATGTAGACCTCCCGCGTCCCCGAAGTACGAAGACACTTGAAGACCCACGTTTCCTCGACCTCGCCGGTCGTGTTCGCGATCACCTGGAGGCACAGTGGGTCGAGTGATCCGGCAGATCCTAACAGCGTCGGCGGTCATAGCCGGGTTGTTCTTCACTTGGGAGCTTGGTGTCACCCTAACCGGTATCCCCGAGTATATTCTCCCAGCACCTTCAGCTTTCCTAGAAAGGTTTTGGGAAACATTACCTCTGCAGATTGAACATTTGCGGATCACCGCAACAACGACACTCGCTGGATTAGCACTGGCACTCGTGGTTGGTGTGTTCCTCGCTCTTGCCGTCGTTTACGTTAAGGCTTTGAAGGTTCTCGTTCTGCCCGCACTCGCTGCATTCAACGGCATTCCAAAGGTGGCCATTGCGCCGCTCTTTGTCATCTGGTTCGGCCTTGGTGATGAACCAAAGGTGCTGCTCGCATTCCTAATGGGCCTATTTCCTGTTTTCGTAAATGCAGTAAGCGGCTTGGGCGATGTAGAACCCGACGTTCTCGATCTCGCGAAACTGGCAGGTGGCAACGAGTGGCGCATCTTTCACAAAGTAAGACTGATGAATGCCTTGCCTCATCTTACCGATGCAGTCAAGGTAGCGTTTCCACTCGCCCTCGTGGGGTCGGTGGTGGCAGAATTCATCGGCGGTAATCGCGGAGTGGGATATCTAATACTTTCGGGTCAGGCCAGTCTGGATACGTCCCTAGTATTCGCCTGCCTGTTTGCAATTACCTTATTCACCAGCGCTGGAATCGGCGCAGTCGTAATCGTCGAGGAGTTTGCGTTGAAATGGCGCGCATCGAGACGCCGTTAAAGACTAGGTACCCTCCGCCGTTGCCTCAACGGGGCATAAACCCGTCGGCGTATAGGTCACTCGTTTTCGGGGGTGTTCGAAGGTCAAATTCCTGAGCAACAAAGTCAATGCTGCGCTGCAGACGTTCGGTCGTAGCCAAGCCATAACCAATCTCCTCGACAGGTCGGCTTGTAATACTTCTGATGGATTCCTGCCAATGCGCAAGCGCCAGCTCTTCATCAATCGTAGGACTGTGCCGCGCCATAATTCTTGCGGCTTCCTCAGGATGTTCAATGGCATACGCCACGGCTTTTGCTGTCGCTGCAGCGAACGCTCGAACTTCCCCTGGGTCAGACGCAATGCGGTCGGACTGGGTAACAAGAAAATATCCATAAACGTCATAACCCCACCCGGCAAATGAGGAAAAGTGCACCGTCTGGCCACGCGGTTCAGCAACACGCCGCAATGTAGGCACGTCGCTATCAATTGACGCAGTCACTAAATCAGCACGTCCACTCAGTAGAAGCGAAAAGTAAATCCCAGGATCGGCCGCTATCCACTCTACGCCTGAGGGATTCAACTCGGATTGACTGAGAACATTTGGCAAAATAACCCTCGCGCTATCGGTTAACGAGGCTGCGACGGTCTTGCCCATGATGCTATCCGGCGTCGGATAGGGCGCAAGTGACGCTAGGCCGCTCGTGCTGCCATCCATGAAGACACCGAAGGCCATCACTGAAGCACCCTGGCCGATGGCCTGAACAAGCGACGCTGCTTCGGTGATTCCGTAGTCGGCCTGGCGACCCTCAAGCGCAGATATGACAAAAGTGCTACCCGTCGCCGGCAGAATGTTGACATCAAAACCGACATCCCGGTAAAAGCCCTTCTCCACACCGACGAAAAAAGGGGCGTGCCGGCCGATGAACACATAGTTGGTTAAAAACGTAATTTCCTTGACCCGCGGCTGTCCCGAGAGAGCGTCACTCCATGCGGTGAGAACTGCGAGTGTCAGTATTAGACCAGCTCGCCATACTTCTCGACTCCGTTTCGTCATCACCACTTATCTCAATCACTAATCGATATATCGCGCGAGATCCAATGTCGTCCAGAGCTCCCTTGGAGGCTCAGCGACTTCCGGAAACGCTGGGTCCATAGGTTTCGTAGCATCGATACCCAGCCGTGTGCTGAGCAACCGTGCCCCCTCATCGCCCATCTGCCACGCTGGATACCCGGTTGGGTCAACACGTGAAACGTAGGACCCAGGAACGGTGAAGATCGACCGGTCAGCTTGCGTCCGAGTCATCATCGCCCATAAAACCTTCCCGTCGTCATAGATATCTACGTCTTCGTCAACTACGATCGCACACTTGAATCGGTACGCTCCGAGTGCTGCCAATGCAGCGTTAATACCCTGTCCATCAATACCTTTCTTAATCTGGACGTAGACTAGATTGCCTGAACCACACACCGGCACATGAATCGCCTGTAGTTCTGGCACGATTCGCTTTAACTGGTCGAAAACCACACCTTCCATTCCAAGAGAGAACAGCACTAGGTGTTCTGGACCAACATTGAAAATGTCGTGAAAGATCGCATCATGCCTGTGTGTGATTGCGGTGATTTCAAACACCCGGGCCCGTTTGGCGGGTGCATAGTACAGCCAATAATCCCCAAACGGCCCATCGTCAGCCCAGGTGTCTGTACGAATCGTGCCCTCTATAACGATTTCCGCATCAGCGGGTACAGGTATATCAACGGTCTCAGCGGGAACAACATCAACCGGCTCCTCGACCAACGCTCCCATGGTGTCCAATTCGAAATCACCAAGCTCACCACGCTGCTGAGACGCCATACAAAGTGCGGGGTGATGACCAACAATGATCGCTGCTTGAACATGCTGACCTTCTGCCTCGGCCCGCGAGAGAATCTCCGCACCGTGACATAGCGGGGCCATGTTCATCGTCAGGCTCGTAGGTGACGTGCGAAGGTTACGATAGATACCAGCGTTTAGTTTACCCGTCTCAGGATCACGCATAACCGTGACACCGGAGGTAAGGTAGGGACCTGCGTCTTTTTCGCAGTGGGTTATTAGCGGTAATTTGCTCAAGGTGGCTTCGTCGCCCTGCAAGACTATGTCTTTCACGGGGCCGGTGGAAACGGTTTTCGTCGGTAAGCCATTTTTCTGTGCCTCGGCGAACCGAGCAACCACTTCGTCAGGCGACACCTCAAGCGCCAGCGCCAGATGCGCCCTGCTTGCAAAGAGGTTCGTGACCACTGGCATCTTACTGCCCGTCACGCGATCGAACGACAGCACCGGCAGTCGCTTCTGGACTTCGAGCCGCTTCTGCACCGCGGAAAGTTCCCATTGTGGACTCACCTCTCGCTTTACCTGCCGCAGCAACTCAGGTGCCTGCTTTTTTAAGCTTTGCAGAAAATATCGGAGGTCGTGCTTCATATCTCGTTCATTCTCTCGCGTCAGTCGACACGGGTCGACTAGCGTAGGTGCAAGATTCCTTCACTTACGGCCCTATTCCTCATGAACAACAGCGAACCTGTCTCTATTTTAGTGCATCGGTCGGAGTGTGCCGTACATCGTGCCACCACGTATTCCGTGGTTCCAGGTGCCAGCATAACGATCATCATAGAAAATGACCCGCGCTCCAAAGTTTTCTCCTAAGCCGGGAATGGTGAAGTCCGTAATACTGACCATGGGGGTATCACCAGCCCAAACAATAGGCACCACTACTGGCAACGTGGTATCCACACTGCCGTACACCAAGCGGACGTTGAATCGCCATTGCCCACCATTGAGTTTTGTGACGCTGGCAATTTCATAGCGTTCTGGGTTTCCGTCACTTTGGGCCCGCCCTTCAAGTGTGAAATGACCTTCGAGAACAATGTTCTGCATACGTTCAGTGAACCTACGTTCGAGGTCACTCAAGGAAGCTGGATTTGCTGCCTGACCAGTCCCGGTTGCAGCTAAAAACCAACCGAGGGCGAACGTGGCTAGCAGGACAACAGACACGCTTACAAGTTTCAGAACATTCTTCATAACACCAAGCTCCTTGGCTCCATGCAGGGTCTTAATTTTCTCTTTGAAATCAAAAACGGTGCGGTCGGCGGTTCAAAGGTAACGGGTTCCGTGACCCACGCGAGGCAAGCTTTGTAGATGACGAACGTGGCTAAACACGAGACGGTCGCAGCTCGAAGTTGGCCTCAGGGATTAAAAATCGGAGGCTCGATCATCCAACCTGACACCTGGTTACGTTCCAGCGTGATGTTTCCACTTACGAACCCACTACCTTCGACTTGACCTTCATAAGACAGCTGTAGGTAACTCAGAAACTGTTCCTCGCGTGTCGTTGGCGGCCCCAAAATGGCCACTACCTGTTCTTCGGACATTCCCTCTTCAATTCGATCCCAATTGGCGGGACTTCTCCAACCAAGTGGTGACAAACTTGGTAGTGCGAAGGTCATTAATGCGTTCCCTGCAGCGATTGCAATAAATTGTTTTCCTTCGCTCATATACGTGATTGGGTTTGCGTAGACCCGACCTCCTGTTTGAAATCGCCACAGAACGTCGCCTGTTCGAGCATCTGCCGCAAAAAAGTCACCCTCCATGGTTCCCGAAAACACCAACCCGCCTGCGGTGGACATGAGACCCGCCCAAGGTGGAGAGTGGACAGCAATCTCCCAAACAAGATCACCTGTTAGGGGGTTGAGCGCGCGCAGGAACCCTTTTGGATCTTCTCCTGGAACGACGCGGCGACTAGCACCCATGTAAATCTTTCCTGGCTCGTAAGTCGCATCAGCAAGGTAATAAATGCCGCCTTTTTCTCGAACGTTTTGATAAATGAGATTGGTCTGGGGACTGTAGGTTGGGCTGTACCAATTGGCTGCTCCATCATCGTCGGGATAGACAAGAGCGCCTTCCTTACTTGGTATCGTCGCAGGGTCTTCAATAGGCCGTCCGTTTTCATCCAGACCGAAAGCCCAGGTCTGCTTAGCAAACTCCTTTCCCACCAGAAACTCTCCCGTGACTCGGTCGATTACGTAATAAAAACCGTTGCGATTCGGCCATACAACAAGCTTTCTTGGCTCACCTCTAAATTCGGCGTCAAGAAGCACGGGAACCTGGGTGGCATCGTAATCATGAATGTCGTGAGGGATAAACTGGAAATGCCATTTCAGTTCCCCGTTATCAGGGTCAAGGGCGATCACGGATTCGGAGTAGAGGTTATCTCCAAGGCGTACTTCACCGATAAAATCCGGACCGGGGTTCCCCGTTCCCCAGTAGAGAAGATCAAGGTCTGGGTCATAGGCACCAGTCACCCACGTCGGTGCTCCACCCCGTAGCCAGCTGTCACCTGACCACGTGTCATGACCGGCCTCGCCGGGTCCAGGAACGGTCCAGAAACGCCACAGACGTTCGCCCGTCCTTGGGTCATAAGCATCAAGAAATCCTCGGATACCATACTCCCCGCCAGCGATACCAACGATGATCTTGTCCTTGAGCGCGAGCGGTGCCACCGTCACCGAATGCCCCATGGTGTAATCGGCAACCTCAACGTCCCAGCGCACCCGGCCAGTTCGAGCATCAAGGGCAACCAGGTGCGCATCGACTGTCCCGAGAAAAACCTGATCATCCAGAAGCGCCACTCCACGGTTTACCTGTCCGCAACAGGTCACGATCCCCTGAGGGAGAGAACGCCGGTAAGTCCAGATGGGGCGTCCTGTGCGGAGGTCAAGTGCGGCCGCATCACTCGGTGGCTCAGAAATGTACATGACGCCGTCGACAACGAGCGGGGAGACCTCAAATTTCTGGAGCGATCCAGTCTGATAAATCCACGCTGGCTGAAGTTGGTCGACGTTGTCGCGATTAATCTGGTCAAGTGTCGAGTAGCGTTGTGCGTCATAGGTTCCGGAATAGGTCAGCCAGTTTTCAGGTTCGGACGAAGCACCAAGAATTCGCTCATAAGGAACTTGAGCGGCCACAGGTGCAGCAGTGATGAGAATAAGCAAAAGCGTTTTCATTGGGCTCCCTTAAGTGAAACCAAGTATGCAACAAGATCATCCGTTTGATCGGAGGTCAGTCGCGCTTCGTAACTCACCATTGGTGAGCGTTGCCACTGCTGCTCGATCGTGTCGAGTTCGTCCTTCCAGAACGAGTAGAAACGACCTGCAAGATCCCTGAACTGAATCGAGAACCCATCTTCGTTGAGCCTGATTCCGGTTAGGGTGCGACTATCCTTTGTAACGATCCGAAGTTGAAGAAAACCATTAGGCAAGGACGCCTCGGGCTCGATGAGTGCTTCTCGGAGGTGGGCTGCGCTCCGGCGGGCGCCGATATCATCGAGATCAGGGCCGACACTACCACCACGGCCACTGACGGTATGGCATCGTGCGCAGTTGAGCCTGGCATAGACCGTCTCACCTCGGATTCCATCACCAGGAACATCCTCCGGTTCGATACGTCCAAGCGTCTTTACGTAAGCTGCAATACTCGAAACCTGACTAGGAGTGAGTGGCGACCCTGGCATCTCAGTGCCACGGATCCCGCGACGAATGATGTTGAAGAGGGCCTGATCATCAGTTGCACGACGCAACCGCGGTTGTGCCAGATTAGCGCCTTTACCACCATTTCCCAAAGGCCCGTGGCAGCTCCCGCACTGGCTTTCGTACAACCGCTTACCCTGACCCTCATCGGAAACCTGCACCGCAAACAGGGGTTGGGCCCAGAGCATCACAAAAGATAAAAGGCCAACACCAACGGCGCCAATGCCAGGAACACCACGCCCCATCGTCCTCGGTCGCATGCACAGTTCCGCACTGGAGTATCTGGTAACAAAAAGCCGCTTTTCGTTCAAGAAGACTGAGCCAGCAGGTCCCTTAGTTCTTGTAATCATTTCCGCGTATTTTACATCGCCGTATCAAACTAGAAAAACTAGACTTCTATACTGAGATAGGCAAACTAGGATAGAAGCTTCGCATTGCAGGCTCCGTTGGGGAGGTTCATCAGCTTGAGACAAACAAAAATTATCGCCACAATTGGTCCCGCAAGCGATACAGACCAAGAAATCGATGCTCTCATTGCCGCCGGTGTAGATGTCTTTCGCATCAATTTTTCCCACGGCACACGGGAGAGTCAAAAGCGCATGTACGATCGCATTCGCGCCTCGGCGGCTCGCGCCGACCGGCTGATTGCCATTATGCAGGACCTCGCTGGTCCCAAGATTCGTACCGGGCGGTTGGCCGGCCCTAAGCCGATCCTTTTGGAGCAAGGAACTGCGTTTCGGATATCAATTGGGGATTTCGCTGGTACTGTCGAACGCGTATCAACAACCTTCGCCGGTTTGGCCACCGTTAAAGTTGGCGCGAAACTAATGCTCGACGACGGCCGTATCGAGCTCCGAGTGGAAAAGGTTGACGGAACCGACATCGTCACAAAAGTGGTTCAAGGTGGTCCGTTGGGGGAGCATAAGGGGATAAACGCTCCGGGTGTGCTTTTCCCGGAATCCGCGCTAACCGAAAAAGATGTTGACGATCTCAAATTTGGAATGAATCTTGGGGTCGATTTCGCAGCCGTGAGTTTTGTGCAGACATCGGAGGATCTCCGTCGGGCGCGAAAGGTTGTGGGGCATTCGGTCGCCCTCGTCGCGAAGATTGAACGACCGCAAGCGGTAGAAGTATTTCCAGACATTCTTGATGAGGCAGATGCAATTATGGTGGCGCGGGGCGATCTCGGGTTGGAGATTCCTCTTGAACACGTACCGCGTGTCCAAAAAGAACTCACGCGACAAGCACGAGCCGTCGGGATTCCTGTAATCATCGCGACACAGGTCCTAGACACAATGCGATTCGAACGGCGACCAACACGGGCTGAGGTAAACGACGCGGCGAATTCCGTCTACGATGGAGTCGATGCAATCATGCTTGCTGGCGAAACGGCGGTGGGGTCCTTCCCAGCATTGGCCGTCGAAACACTCGACTCAGTTATTAGAGACGCCGAAAGCGTACCCCTAGCCACCCTGCCACCACCCAGCACGATGGGACGGCATCACGGCCGTGCCCTCTGTGAAGCAGCCGTCAGCCTTGCTTCAGCATTTAAAGCTTCGGTGATTGTTGCTGTAACCCGTCATGGTGCTACTGCACTGCAGTTGGCTGCGCTCCGACCGGGTGTGCCGATCTACGCAGTGACGGACGACGAGACCGTGGCCCGGCGCCTGGCGCTGTCTTGGGGTGTTTCTTCAACTACCGTGGCCACTTCTGGGCTGGAAACGGCTTCAATTCAGCAGACGTTGTTACAACGAAAAACATTGGCTCAAGGTGATTTCGTTATTTTCGTGAGAGTCCATTCCGACCCGACTTTGGCGGATGGAAATTTC
>PAWT01000007.1 GCA_002714165.1 Acidobacteriota bacterium | reverse complement strand
AAGATGGGGGGAAGCTACTCCTATTTGAGAGCGGTGGAAATTCCAAGAATCTAGGGTCAGTCAATCCTCCACTTGTTTTCAGGGAAACGATTAAACTCGTTGAATCACTTGGAAGTCGATTAGTTGTGCTTCAGAAGGAAAAAGTTTCAAGATAGCTGACGAATATCCAGCGCAAGCTGTTTCACGTGAAACATGGTTAGTGAAAGTAGAAGTCTTAAAGACGATTGTTTCACGTGAAACAGCTTGACCAAGCAAGACTCTGGACGTATCCTAACCTAGAAGTTTTATATTATAGGTCATTTAACATAATTTATACCAACGGTTAAGTTTCATGGCTGCTAGGGTCATTGCTGTTGCTAATCAGAAGGGCGGGGTTGGCAAGACCACAACCGCAATCAATCTGGCTGCCTCTTTGGCGCTTGCGGAGCGCCGCGTGTTAGCTGTCGACGTCGATCCTCAAGCTAATTTAACAAGCGGGATTGGGCTCAAAGGACAGTCCAGTAGTCAAGGCACTGTTTACGAAGCTCTCACAGCCAAAACGATTCCTGACTTTTCGGGATTTGTGCTGCAGACCACCGTGCGCGGCCTATCTGTGGTGCCGGCAGAGCGCAACCTGACCGGGGCAGAGCTCGAAATGGTCTCGCTCGAAAATCGAGAAAAGCGACTCCGCTCACTGGTAAAACAACTCGTCGATCAGTACGATTACGTTTTTATCGACACCCCGCCGTCCCTGGGCCTTCTAACCCTCAACGGTCTTGTTGCTGCGGACACCGTTTTAATTCCTATGCTCAGCGAGTACTTCGCCTTGGAGGGCTTAGCCGAGTTGGTCTCGACCCTGCAGCGTGTCCGTGCTTCGCTCAACCCTGGTCTTGATATCGAAGGCGTCTTACTGACGATGCACGACGGTCGCACCAATCTCTCACAACAGGTCTCACGTGAAATCAGGGAATTCTTTAAAGCGAAAGTGTTCGATACGGTTATACCCAGGAACGTACGGTTGGGTGAGGCACCAAGCCACGGACTACCGGCTATTCTCTACGACAAGAAATCACGCGGCGCGAAGGCTTATGTTTCCCTTGCCAAAGAAATTCTCAACAAGGACTCGATTATTCTGAGAGAGAAGTATGACTGAAAAGCGCCCAGCGCTCGGCCGGGGACTGAGCGCACTTATTCCTGACGCGTTGCCAACTCCCAAAGTTGCGCTCAACGAAATTGACATCGATCAACTCGTTCCGAACCCCGACCAACCACGGACGGAGGTAGACGGGGCGAAACTGGATGAGCTGGCACAGTCGATCCGAGCCAACGGTGTTATTCAACCGCTCGTCGTGCGAAAAGTTGAGGATAGGTACGAAATCGTCGCGGGGGAGCGGCGGTGGCGTGCCGCGCAACGGGCGGGTTTGTTGCGTGTGCCTATCGTTGTCCGCGAGGTAACAAACGACCAATTATTGCCACTCGCACTCATCGAGAATTTACAGCGTGAAGACCTGAATCCTATTGAGGAAGCCGTTGCTTACCAGCGTCTGGTAGAACAGCATCAGCTGACACACGACGCGATTGCTAGTGCGATTGGGAAAGATCGTTCGACCATCGCAAATGCTCTACGTCTATTGAAGTTGCCAGAGGAAATTAAGGCCAACCTTATGTCTGGTGGTCTGACCGTTGGCCATGCCCGTGCGCTGTTGGGCGTGCCAGACGAGTCGGCTCAACGGCGAGCGGCNCGTGAGGTNATGAGGNGGCGACTGTCGGTTCGAGANACCGAGGCGTTCATCCGTAANCTCACAGGACAAGNGNTCANNGCAGGNANGCNGGNNGNGNCCGANGTACATATCCGTGCGGCCGAGGAGCANCTNCGATTCGCCCTAGGNACNCGGGTACGTGTCATCCGNAAACGGAANGGNGGNCGGATTGAGNTCGACTTCAGTTCNGAGGAAGAGCTACAACGAATCTANGAGCAATTGACNNNGCGNTGANCGAANNCTNGGNCNCNGTGGAAGAGGGCTGTAGTATCAGTGNANTANACATGCGTTGGACCAAACGACGACTGACCGACTACTCCAGTTGCGCGGGTTGAGCGAGTAAGCTCGCCGCCGGCGAGCTCGCTCAGGTCCTGGGCGATTTACCTTCGTTGGAAAACGAACGGGTGCTGGTCGATTTCCGCACTTCCGACGACGCGGGTGTCTACCNGTGGGATNCCAGTTCAGCGCTAGTCCAATCCGTTGATTTCCTCACGCCAATCGTGGACGACCCTTTCGCCTATGGACAAATCGCTGCAGCGAACTCCTTGAGCGATATTTACGCTATGGGCGGGAAACCACTCACAGCAATGGCTATTGCGGGTTTTCCGAGCCAGGNGTTCGACCNAACTGTGGTGAAGGCGATCTTCGAGGGAGGATTGAGCAAACTGAGNGAAGCCGGAGTAGCCCTTATCGGGGGACACACAGTGCAGGATGCCGAGGTCAAATTCGGGTATGCCGTAACCGGCCGTGTAGACCCAGGCCGGGTGCTGTCAAACGCGGGGGCACAGGTTGGAGACAAGTTGTTGCTAACNAAGCCGATAGGCACCGGGATTATTGCAACCGCGATCAAGAAAAGGCGTGCCGCAGAGAATATCGAAACGGCGGCTATCGAGTCGATGACGACACTCAACCGCGCCTCCGCTGATGCGCTATGCACCTTGGGCCGGGATGAAGTCCATGCCTGCACCGACGTTACTGGTTTCGGTCTAGTGGGTCATGCCTGTGAGATGGCCTCGGCTTCAAGCGTTGCCTTTCGGATTGAATCAGCAGCGGTTCCATTACTTGAGGGGGCATCTGCTCTGGTGCGACAGAATCGAACTGGCGGGGGCGACACCAACGCGGAGCACTTCGGCCAGCGGACGAGGTTCGAAGCGGGGCTAGTTGGAGAGATTGCAACCTTGCTCTACGATCCCCAAACATCTGGAGGGTTGCTGGTCGCAGTGGCGGCCACTGCGGTGGACCGAGCGATGAGTGCATTAGCGGCAGCTGGTAGCCAGGCAGTCAAGATTGGCACAGTTGAGTCNTTCGTGGAATCTGGCNCTAGGGTTTACGTGGGGTAGGCTTTACGAANACAAGTTTTAGCCTGGCCGCTCTTGTCGTCGTGCAGTGCAGATGCTAAAATCGGNGTTCTGCACGGGCGTTCGAAACCCTTCTGGGTCGTCGCTCTACCAAGCGGGAGTTCTCTTTGATTCCAGACCTGACGGTCCTNTGGGTAATTGGGTTGGTGTTGTTACTGGCATGGACCCTCAAGCGTTTTTTAATTGCACCACTTACCGAGGTGATGGAAACGCGTGAGCGTGCCATTCGGTCAGCGCTTGAGCTGGCCGAGTCAGCGGCAAGAAAAGCCGCTGAAGCGACAGCAGAGTTCGAAACGAAGACAGCGGCTGCGCGTGCAGAGATTTACCAACAGATGGAGGAGAACCGCCGAGAGTTACTGGCTCGTCGCGCTGAAATCCTCGATGAAACGCAACGGGATGCCGAGTCGAACCTCGCTGATGCGACCGAAAGCCTGAAGACGCAGACCGCTGAAGCTCGCGCCCAACTCGAGCGCGATGCGGAGGCGCTCGGCCTCGCCGCCGCCGAGCAGGTGCTAGGCCGGAAGATTTCGTCAAATTGACTACTGGCGCGGAAGGTGCACCGGGCGTCCCGTTAAGTTGGAGATCGTTGACCCGCATCCGCCATTCGCTTGCCACTGCCTCCACTCGTAGCTCTGAATGGTCGAGTTTTAGNCGGTCGTCCGTTCTCTTCATTTGCCTCAGCTTCGCCGNGGTTCTGCCGGCGATTCAATGGGCTGGCGGTAGCGNCGTCTTAGCCGCGGCTTCCCAACCAACACANACCGACTCAGNACATGCTGAGGAAGAGCACGACACGCCTCTACTGGAAACAATCGCACGGCTTACTAATTTCGCTGTGCTCGNGGGTATCCTATTTGTATTACTTCGGNGACCNCTCAGCATTTATCTGAGNGATCGAAGCGACCAGGTGCGTGCGGGTCTCGCCCAAGCGCGGGCGACTAGTGCCGAAGCAGCCCAGCAATTGGAAGCGATCAAGGAGAGGCTACTAACCCTTCCTGATGAGCTGGAGACGCTTCGGGTGCNCGGCCAGGAGGAGGTTGCTGCTGAGGAGAAACGGCTGCGAGAGTCGACCGAGGCGGCTCGTCAGAGGCTGATCGAGGAAAGTCGTAGAGAGTTGGCCCTCCAGTTACGGGTCGCGAAGCAGCAGCTGACGCAGCACGCGGCCGCGTTAGCCACGCGAGTGGCGGCGCAGCGGATTCAAGATAATCTGTCAGCGGCAGACCAGCTGAGACTTGTTGACCGGTACGTTGACCAAGTACGACCCGGTTGATAACCGGGTGCTAAAACCAGCACCGAAGGTTGTTGAAAGAAAATGACTGAACGGGTTATCGCAGGACGTTATGCACGCGCGTTGTTTGAGGTGACGGTTAGAGACAAGGACGAGGAGCCCTCGACCGCTGAGCGCGATTTAGAGGAGTTTGTCACCTTGCTGGAAGTCCACCCCTCGTTGCAGGAGGCGCTCATAAACCCATCCGTGCCGTCTTCGCACAAGCAGGCTGCTGTGACCGCGGTTCTAAGGCATAACAAGAATGTGTCAGCCGCGGTCACAAGATTGCTAGATCTACTGGCTGCACGTGACCGGATGAACTTGGTCCAGGAAATCCTCTCGGCTTTTCGAGCCCGTGTGCAAGACCGGTTGCAGATCGTACGCGCTGAGGTCACGACAGCGGTGAAACTATCAGCCGATCGGCGCGACGCGATTGCCCAACGGCTTGGGGAGGTGACCGGAAAACAGGTGTTGATTGATGCACGGGTCGATCCATCAATCATCGGTGGCGTCGTGGCAAAGGTCAGTAGTACCGTTTACGACGGTAGTGTTGCAACCCAGCTTGAACGGCTGAGAGAGCAACTAGAGAGTGGAACCTGATGGATATCAAAGCTGAAGAAATTTCTAAAATAATACGCGATCAAATAGGGAACTACGCGGTCAACGTCGACGTGAGNGAGGTCGGCACCGTANTTGCNNTCGGCGACGGCATTGCAAGGCTGCACGGTGTTGAAAGNGTNATGGCTGGTGAAATGTTGGAGTTTTCTCACGGAGTTTTNGGCATCGCGCTTAACCTCGAAGAATCAAGNGTTGGTGCTGTNTTGCTCGGCGACTANACCNAGATCCGCGAGGGCGACNCCGTGAAACGCACCGGNCGGATTATTTCGGTGCCGGTAGGTGATGAGATGTTGGGCCGTGTTATCAACGCTCTGGGCCAGCCAATTGATGGCAAAGGNCCGATTACGAGCAATCAGTACCGGCCTATCGAACAAATCGCCCCTGGCGTGGTNGATCGCCAACCGGTTCGTGAGCCACTGCAAACTGGTCTAAAGGCGATCGACGCCATGATTCCGATCGGCAGAGGCCAGCGAGAATTGATTATTGGTGACCGCCAGACTGGTAAAACNGCTGTAGCCGTTGACACAATCATTAATCAGAAGGACACCGGCGTTATTTGCATCTATAACGCAATTGGGCAGAAACAGTCCACNATCGCCCAAGTCGTTAAGACCCTTNANGACGCGGGNGCGATGNCCTACACNATCGTTGTNGCTGCAGCTGCTTCGGANCCNGCANCGTTGCTTTTTGTTAGTCCGTANGCNGCATGCTCAATCGGNGAGCACTTCCGAGATTCNGGACGACACGCCCTCTGTNTCTATGANGATTTATCAAAGCACGCGCAGGCCTACCGCGAGATCTCCTTGCTTCTGCGTCGACCGCCTGGCCGTGAAGCCTACCCGGGTGANGTTTTCTATCTGCACTCNCGGTTNCTTGAGAGGGCGGCNAAGATGANNGACACACAGGGNGGCGGNTCTNTGACTGCCCTGCCTATCATTGAGACCCAAGCNGGCGATCTTTCNGCCTANATTCCAACCAACGTTATCTCAATCACCGACGGCCAGATCTTTCTTGAGAGCGATCTGTTTCACCAAGGNGTGCGGCCGGCNATCAATGTNGGCAACTCTGTTTCGCGAGTCGGNGGGNCNGCGCAAGTCAANGCAATGCGCCAAGTGGCCGGCACNCTTCGGCTNGACCTCGCGCAGTATCGAGANCTGGCNGCCTTTGCACAGTTTGGTAGCGAGCTAGACAAAGCGACTCNGNCNCAGCTNTCGCGGGGGCAGCGACTAGTCGAACTNCTCAAGCAACCNCAGTATGAGCCACTGGCTGTCGAGCAGCAGATAATGATTATCTTTGCTGGCACCACNGGGTTNCTCGATGATATAGCNGTGACCGATGTTCAAAAGTTNGAACGAGANCTCTATCGGTTTGTCGAAACACGNCATNGTGCTNTTTGCGCNGCGATTCGAGAGAANNNGCAGNTAGACGAACAGCTCAAAACNGATCTNACCGCNGNCATCAAAGAGTTTACAGCCGACTTTGTGGCCAATAGGAAAACTGAGGCAGCTTGATCGATGCCTTCCCTTCTTGACGTCCGCCGCCGTGTTCGTGCCGTTAAGTCAACGCAGCAGATCACCAAGGCCATGAAAATGGTCGCGGCGTCGAAACTTCGCCGGGCGCAGGACCAGATTCTGGGTGCCCGCCCGTTTGCGCACCATATGCTTCGCGTGCTCAACGACATGGCAACACGTGTTGAGCCATCGGCGCACCCCCTTTTAAGGGAACACGCTGTTACAGCGGGTCGAACCCTGATATTCGTAATCACGGCTGACAAAGGACTCTGCGGTAGTTTCAACACCAACATCATCAAGACCGCCGAGAGGTTCGCGGTAGAGGACCCGGATCGGGAAGTGGCGCTTGGGCTGGTGGGCCGAAAAGGCCGAGACTTTTTCAATCGTCGTGGTTTCGACGTCAGGTATGAACTCGTAAACCTTTTCGCCAAGCTGTCATCCAAAGACTCACAGGCGATTGCCGAGACCGCGATCGACGAGTACATGAACGAGAAGGTTGACACGGTGTATCTCGTTTACAACGAGTTTAAGTCAGTGTTACAGCAGCGTGTCGTCGTCGAACGTTTACTGCCCATCGGACGGCTTGTGCCCGATGACATGACCACCGAACCGGTCGCTCCAATGGACCATGATACGGCGAAGACCGAGTTGCTCATCGACTACCTCTACGAGCCGGCGGCACAGGAGATTTTCAGCAAGCTGATTCCCCACCATGTAGAGATACAGATTTACCGGGCGCTCCTGGAATCCGCNGCGGCCGAGCACGCAGCTCGCATGACCGCCATGGATGCGGCGACGAAGAATTCTGGTGAGCTTATCGAACAGTTGACAATCTATATGAACAAAGTACGTCAGGCGGCCATCACGCGCGAGATAATCGAGGTTGTGTCGGGAGCCGAGGCGCTGTAGAGGGANCAAGACACATGGCGAATGNAGTGACNGTNGAACAGAANANCGGCAAAGTGGTNCAGATCATTGGACCTGTTGTTGATGTTGAATTTGAGGGTGGGCAACTGCCGGCGATTTACAACGCGATCCGGATCCGATCTCACGAAAAAGATGGCGCTGGCGCCGAGATTGACGTCGTTGCTGAAGTTGAGCAACACCTTGGTGAGAACCGAGTACGTGCTGTGGCCATGAAGCCGACTGATGGAATGCAACGGGGCATGCAGGTGGTCGACCTTGGTGAACAAATCACCGTGCCTGTTGGGCCGAAGACCCTCGGCCGGGTGCTAAATGTACTTGGTGAGCCCGTTGACTTTCCTGACAGGCCGATTGAGGCGACCGAACGTTGGCCGATTCACCGACCGGCGCCAACTCTTGAGGATCAATCAACCGAACTTGAGATGTTTGAGACCGGGATCAAGGTCATTGACTTGTTGGAGCCGTACTTGGTTGGCGGCAAGATCGGCCTGTTCGGCGGCGCCGGTGTTGGCAAGACCGTCATCATTATGGAGCTTATCCATAATATTGCGCTGAAGCACGGCGGCGTTTCGGTGTTTGGCGGAGTCGGCGAACGAACGCGTGAGGGTAACGACCTATGGCTTGAGATGCAGGAAAGTGGCGTTATCAACATCGACGAGCCTGACAAGTCACGGGCTGCCTTAGTGTACGGTCAGATGACCGAACCCCCGGGCGCGCGGCTCCGGGTTGGTCTGAGCGCGCTGACTGTGGCGGAGTACTTCCGAGATGAAGAGAACAAGGATGTCCTCCTCTTCATTGATAACATTTTCCGGTTCACCCAAGCTGGGTCGGAGGTCTCAGCGTTGTTGGGCCGCATGCCGTCGGCGGTNGGCTATCAGCCAACTCTTTTGACTGAGATGGGTGAACTCCAGGAGCGGATTACCTCNACNAAAAAAGGCTCGATTACNTCAGTACAAGCTATTTATGTACCGGCCGACGACTACACCGACCCGGCGCCGGCGACGACCTTTGCTCACCTTGATGCGACGACAAACCTCTCACGATCAATTGCCGAACTTGGTATTTACCCGGCCGTTGATCCGCTAGCCTCGACTTCACGCATTCTGGATGCGCGGATTATTGGCGAGGAGCATTATGAAGTTGCCCGTCAGGTGAAGCAGNTCCTGCAGCGCTACAANGACCTACAGGACATCATCGCCATCCTAGGGATTGACGAGTTGTCGGAGGATGACAAGCTGACAGTGTCACGTGCGCGNAAGATACAAAGGTTCCTATCCCAGCCGTTCTTCGTGGCTGAGCAATTCACAGGTCTGNCCGGTAAGTACGTGCCGATTGCTGACACNGTCCGTGACTTTAAGGCGATTGTTGAGGGNNAACATGATGACCTGCCGGAGCAGGCGTTCTATCTCGTGGGAACNGTTGCCGAGGCAATCGAGAAAGCTGAAAAGATGAANAGTGCCTGAGGTAGGGCGCGTCGTGTAGGGACNCCATGGTATTNCCATCACAACTCACACTCGAGGTNGTNACCCCAGACAGGTCGCTGGTCAGCCAGTTGGTTGACGAGGTGCACATTCCTGGCGCGGAAGGGTATTTTGATGTTTTACCCGGGCACACTCCGCTTCTAGCGACGATGATGGATGTTGGGCAACTCTGGTTTCGTGCGAATCAAGAACGGTCATTTATTTCGATCCTCTCAGGGTTCGTCGAGGTCCAGCCCGACCGTGTCACAGTGCTTGCAAAGGTAGCTGAGCGCGCTGAGGAGATCGACGTTGAGCGTTCGCGGTTGGCCAAGCAACGTGCTGAGAACCGGCTGGCCGGGCGGTCCTTGGACATTGATGTCGAGCGAGCGCGCCTCTCGTTGCTCCGGTCACTCGTTCGAATACAGGTCGCTGCACGCGCCTAGGTCCGCAGCTAGTCTTCGGCCTTGGTCCGAAGTCGGCTATCATTTAGGCCCAGACATCTACATGAACGTTGCATGGGCCGTTGTTTCAGACCTCGGGCTTCGCCGTGCCACCAACGAAGACAACCACTGTGCGAGACCCGATTTGGGGCTGTTTCTAGTGGCCGACGGAATGGGTGGCCATGTGGGCGGTGAAATCGCATCACGAATTGCCGTGGAAACCATCGAGGCAGTTATTGATCAGACCAAGGTTACCAACCCAGACGATACTTGGCCCGTTCCTTTCGATAATGCACTTAGTGCTGATGCCAACCGAATGACTGCGGCATTTCAGTTCGCGAATCGGACGATTGCCAAGAGGGTGGAGGCCTCGCAGGGACTGCGTGGGATGGCTACTACGGCCTCGGCGGTCCTTGCGAAAAGTAGAGAAGCCGTGGTCGGACATGTCGGGGACAGTCGGGTCTATCTGCTTCGTGNCGGCGAGTTGAACCAGTTAACTGCAGATCATTCATGGGTGGAGGAGCAAGTGCGTGCGGGGGCGTTAACACCGTCTGCGGCTCGGCAGCATCCTTGGCGGAATGTGGTCACACGAGCGCTGTCAGGCGGTGATGATGCGACCGTCGATATCACTGCGTGTTCGCTTAAAGTCGGTGATCGCCTACTGCTCTGTTCGGACGGTCTGTCTTCGGTAACAATCGACGAGAAAATCCATGNACTGTTGGAACAGGACGGTCCACTTTCTGATATCTGTAAATCGTTGGTCGAGGCAGCTAATGCTGGCGGCGGACCCGACAACATCACTACGCTAGTGCTTCAGGTCGATGCTGCATAACCTGGTTCGCTTACTTCGCCACCGAAGCCTCATTCAAAGCCTGGTGGCCCGTGAGCTCAAGGCGCGCTACCGGGGATCGGTTCTTGGNTTTTTTTGGTCTTTTATCAATCCCCTTCTGCTTCTATTGGTCTACTGGTTTGTCTTCAGCGTCGTTCTCCCAGGCATCCGCCCGATCGACATTGAGCCCTACGCGTTGTTCATGTTTTGCGGTCTTNTGCCTTGGACATGGTTTTCGTCATCCGTACTGGAGGCGTCGAATGTGCTGATCGCAGGCGGCAATTTGATCAAGAAGGTGCTGTTTCCTGCTGAAGTGCTGCCGGTTGTTACTGTTCTCGCGAACATGATCCATTTCTTACTAGGGCTACCGATAATTGCTGCTGCGCTGGTGTACTTCGCGGTGCCAGTCCGTCCGTTGGAATTACTCTGGTTGCCGGTTGTCGTGCTTGTACAGCTTTTCTTTACACTTGGCTTAGCGCTGATTGTGGCGTCGCTAACGGTCCACTTTCGTGACCTAAAAGATATCTTAGGAAACCTGATGACCTTCTGGTTTTTCGCCACGCCNATTATCTATCCGATGTCATTAGCTCCGCCGAGTGGCAAGGTCCTACTGGACCTGAACCCGTTCACGCATTTGGTCATCTCNTATCAGGAGATCTTGTTCTACGATGGGCCGTTCGGACATTGGAAGTGGCTGCTAGCCTTGGGCGGCATGTCAATCGTATTGTTTCTCCTGGGATATTTTCTGTTCGACAGGCTACGCGACTCGTTTGCCGAAGAGGTATGAGAGGGTGGAGGTGACGAACGTAATCGCAGTCGAAGGAGTGTCTAAGGTCTACCGCCGATTTAANCGTCGCCGGCAATTCGCCACGCTGAAGAGCGCTCTGTTGTCGGGTAGCCTGATCTCTGACCTTCGACCTCACGAAACATTTTCCGCCCTTCAGGACGTGTCGCTNACTGTAGAGAAAGGGCGGACGGTGGGGGTGATCGGTTCGAATGGATCGGGAAAGAGCACCTTGTTGAAATTGGTCGCCGGTATCGCTAAGCCGACGTTGGGCACGGTCCGAGTCGACGGGCGCATTTCAGCGCTGATTGAACTCGGAGCTGGNTTCCATCCTGAGATCAGTGGGCGGGAGAACGTCTTNATTAACGGCATCATGNTAGGCCTGTCAAAACGGGAGNTCACNAGNAAGTTCGACGAGATTGTAGAGTTCGCNGAGCTAGAAGANTTCATTGACGCNCCAGTGAAAACCTACTCGTCAGGCATGTATATGCGACTCGGATTCGCNGTGGCAATCCATGTNGACCCGGACGTGTTACTGATTGATGAAGTNCTGGCGGTTGGCGATCAGAGTTTNACCCATAAGTGTCTTGATAAATTTGCCGAGTTTCGTCGNNGAGGNAAGACCNTCCTACTGGTAACTCACTCNCTGGATCTNGTGGAGCGACTTTGCGACGAGGCTGTGTGGTTAGACGACGGGCGGATCCGTGCGACCGGCGATCCAACCCGGGTTGTCGATGCGTATTTAGTTGACGTGGAGAAGGCGGAAGAGCGGCAAATAGCCTCTGCCGATGCAAAGACGAGGGAGCAGNCGAGAACGGCCGGACCACCCACCGATGATGACCATCCACCTGACATGTTCCAGGCCACCGAGGGCCGCTGGGGGTCACGCGAGGTTGAAATCGTGGAAGTCTCGATGGTGGGTGATGATGACCAACCCTCGCACGTTTTTCCCTGCGGTGCACGGATGTCCATCCGGGTGCGTGTCCGGGCTGCGAAGCCGGTAGGTGACTTCGTATTCGGGATTGGTTTATTTAATGCTGAGGGTGTGTGCTGTTACGGTACCAACACGGCTCTTGAGAAGTTGACCTCCGAACGTATGGATGGTGAAGGAGAAATTGTTTTTACCATTGACAGTCTTGATCTGGTCGCAGGTACCTACAAACTTGACGTTGCAGTGCACAAGCGTGACGGATATCCGTATGACTATCACCGCTTATTGCATACCTTTCGCGTTAAATCGCGTACTAATGACATAGGAATCTTCCGCCCGCGCCATCGTTGGAAGTTTCCAGACAACATCCGTTTCACGGGATATCTCGACTAGATAAGACCTCTATGGTGCCGATGATACCCGACGAAGTGATCGACCTAATTAACCAAACACGTGCAGCAGGTGGATCCATAGCCTTCACGAATGGCGTTTTCGACTTGGTCCACCCTGGGCATGTGCGTTATCTCAGGAAGGCAGCCGCGGAAGGCGACCTTCTGATCGTTGGGCTTAACGGTGACACATCCGTGCGGTCGATCAAGGGGCCAGGAAGGCCCATTGTGCCAGCAACCGAGCGTGCGGAAGTGCTGGAAGCGCTAGCCTCCGTTGACGCGGTCGTTATCTTTGAGGAGCCAACGCCTGAGGAACTCATTGCGCAGCTGCAGCCCGATGTGCTTGTGAAAGGCGCTGACTGGATGGCCGACCAGATTGTCGGACGTGAAACAGTTGAGGCTCTGGGCGGACGGGTTGTGCGTGTCGACATTGAGCAGGGCCACTCTACGACGGCAATCGTGAGCCGCATCCGTTCCTTGCATTCGAAACTCCACTTTTAGTCCTCAGTGCCAAATGGAAGACCGCGACCCACCTTGCGGTTTTCTTGGCTCCCGCGTGCTAACATCGGGGGTTCATCTTCTTCGCTGATTTGATCGTGATTCCCTCGACCCCCCAATCGCTTTCGGTGCGGGCGATGCTCAAGACCGCACTCGAGCAGCTTGATACCAAGATTAACGCTACCGCCATTACTGGGTTGACGAGTTCGGCTTGTGCCCTATTCACGGTGGCCACCACACGACGTCAAACGGTGAGCCTCCTTGTCGTACCGACCGATGCCGATGTCGACCCGATGACATCTGACACCAGGTTCTTCTTCGCGTCACTGGAGGGGCTCTCGGCCACCGAGGCCGAACTTGCAATTTTTCCGTTTCCATCGCTGGAGGTCGATCCGTATCGCGGATTAGCGCCGCACCTCGAGGTCACCTCGGCACGGGCTGCTGCTCTCTCGGCATTGGTGCGAGGCGAGGCTCGGATTGTCGTGGCCTCAGTTGAAGCGCTTCTCCCTCGTGTGAGTGCTCCAGCGGTAATGCTGGATGCGTCGATTCAACTTGCTCCGGGGGACGAGACGTCGCCAACGTTACTCGGCGATCGCCTTCTTCGTGGAGGTTTTGTTCGCCAAGACCCCGTTGATGGCCACGGTGAGTTTTGTGTCAGAGGCGGCATAGTCGACCTTTTTCCTGCCGCAGACGACCACCCTCTGCGTGTCGAGTTTATCGGAGACATGATTGAGTCAATAAGGCGCTATGACGAAGCAACACAGCGCTCAATAGGAGAGGTCAGTCGTGTTGCGATAACCCCAATTCGAGAACGCTTTGATGACGANAACAATCCAGAAACATTAGAGGAGGAGCCTCCGTCTGTCTCGGTGTTCGAGTATTTNNCAANANATGANTATCGCCTGCTTACTTCCGAGCCAGAAGAAGTCAATNCGCAGTTGACGACNGCATATCAGCGATTAGNCACCGCATTTGANGATGCAAAAACACGCGGTGAGGCACCGAGAGCNCTGGAACAGCTCGTNGCNAACCCCGACGATATTACACAACGGCTACGAACCGCGGTTTNNCTCAANGCCCTTGATTACAAGACATCNGTGGGNGATTCTGTNCACATTGCCTGTCAACCAGTGATCGAGTANCGAGGCCGCCTTGCGGACTGGATAACGGATGTCCNANGTGCNCANACACAGGGCGAACTGGTGTTNTTCGTNGCAACAACCGNTGGCACCTTGAACCGTGCTGTTGAACTACTGACCGACCANGGGCTTTCAGCGGTAANTGCCGNCGCCCATCAGCCGNCGAGTAGACCGGCCGTTATAGTCACTGTNGGTCAGTTATCGCGTGGATTTAGGTTGGCTGATGCNGGANTCCAGNTCTATGCCGAAGCCGACGTGTTCGATGAGCCTAGACAAACGTCCGAGCGCCGGCGCTCCCTCCCGCAGGTGTTCCTCACCGATTTTCGTGACCTTAAGGTCGACGATTATGTCGTGCACGTGGAACACGGTGTTGGTGTATTCGTTGGTCTCCGCCAGCTTGAAGTTGGCGGTGCAATGCAGGAATTTATGGAACTCCAATATGCGGAGGCCACGAAGCTATTCGTGCCGGTGGAGCAACTCGATTTAATCCAGAAGTACACCGGAGGAAGCCGACCGTCGCTTGATCGGTTAGGGGGAACAACTTGGGAACGTGCGAAGACACGAGTCAAGAAGGCGATGCGTGACATGGCGGAGGANCTCCTNAAGCTTTACGCCGCGCGCAAAACCATNCCGGGCCACGCCTTCGGCGAAGATTCGCATTGGCANCGTGAATTCGAGGACGCCTTCCNATATGAACTAACTGCTGANCAAGCCACAGCNGTNGCNGACATCAAACACGACATGGAGGCTCCGACNCCTATGGACCGTCTGCTATGNGGTGATGTTGGGTACGGAAAGACGGAAGTCGCTGTCCGNGCCGCATTCAAAGCAGTCATGGAGGGGAAGCAGGTCGCGCTGCTGGCGCCCACAACCGTCTTAGCTTTCCAGCATGTCAGGACGCTCACAGAACGGTTTGCAGCGTTTCCCGTCACGATTGAGTTGCTGAGCCGGTTCAGAACTCGGCAAGAACAAAAGACAGTTATTAGTCACGCAGCAACTGGGAGGGTTGACATAGTTGTTGGCACCCATCGTTTGCTCTCGAGGGATGTGACGTTTCGCGACCTAGGGTTGCTTATTGTTGATGAGGAGCAACGTTTCGGCGTAGCTCATAAGGAACGACTCAAACANTTACGCCGGAGGGTCGATGTCCTAACACTGACGGCAACACCAATTCCTAGGACGCTCAACATGTCCCTCGTCGGCATTCGCGACATGTCGCTGATTGAAACTCCCCCAAAGAATCGATTGGCGATNCAGACCAATGTCGCCAGATTCGACCGCACTTTGATCGCAGAGGCGATCCGTCACGAGGTCGAGCGCGGTGGACAGGTCTATTTCGTGCACAACCGCATTGAATCGATCTATTCGATCGCTGAACTTGTGACGCGACTCGTGCCGAATGTCAAGGTGGCTGTTGCGCACGGCCAAATGAGTGAGGACGNTCTTGAGCGATGCATGGTGAGTTTTATTGATCGCAAATGCGACGTGCTTGTAACAACCACGATCATCGAAAATGGTCTTGACCTACCAAANGCCAACACTCTAATTATTAATCAGGCCGATCACTTTGGTTTGGCACAACTCTACCAGTTGCGAGGCCGGATCGGTCGGTCAGATCGCCGAGCTTACGCCTACTTGCTTGTACCCCATGCTGACGCACTGTCGGCGGTTGCACGTAAACGCTTGGCAGCGATTCGAGAGTTCAGCGATCTCGGTAGCGGGTTTAGGGTCGCTGCGCTGGATTTGGAGATTAGGGGAGCTGGCAACCTGCTCGGTGGTGAACAGAGCGGGCACATTGAAGCGATCGGGTTTGAGATGTACATCAAGTTACTGGAAGAGATGGTGAGTCGATTGAAAGGCGAAGAGATTTTTGACGAGAGGCGGGCAGCCGTTAACTTGAAGATTGACCTGCGAATCGATCAGAACTACATACCAGACATGACGCAACGATTGACNGTNTACCGCCGCGTGGCAGGNGCAAAGAGCGAAGATGATTTANCGCAGATTCTATCNGAGTTGCATGATCGTTACGGCCTTCTACCCGCGTCCATTTTGACTCTTGNCGACTACGGTCGNCTNCGNGTCCGTGCCGATGCGCTGGGCGTTGAGTCGATCGAACGTGATCACAATACAGTCGTCGTGAAATTCCGACCTCAGATGGTCGTGGATTCTGCTCGAGTTTTGGAGATGGTAGAGGAGCACTCAGATGTGACACTGGTTCCACCTGGCCTCCTGAAAATTGACTTGAGCGCCGCCGCCGATTCTAGTGATGCGCAACTGACCACTTCTGAACCCTGGTGGGCAGGCCGGGAGAGGACCGGTAACNCCTCGTTACGACCCAACCGGAGGGACAGTTCAGCTGAGGANGCGCTTTCCCCAAGCGGCATCTTTTCTCGTGTCACCGGCGTGCTGGCTGAATTGGGATCAACAACTGAGATCAGCTAAGATGTTTGTGTCTAAGACATTTCTTTTGAGGCGCTTATGAGAAAGTGTAGCGGTACACGTGGCTTGGTCATATGGGCCGCAGTGGCAGCTGTCGTGGTTTTGGATGGCGCACCGGCGGCNCAGAACATTGTTTTGGAGCAGGTTCTCGTCAAGGTCAACGGCGCGATTATTACCAAGACCGAGCTGGAGGAACGCCAGGTTCAACTGCTGCGGCGACAGCGCGAGCAAGGCAATCTGGACGAGGACNNGACCGACGCCGAAATGCAAGATTTACTGGATCAAGCAATGCCACAGCTCATTGTTGATGCAATTGATGAGCTACTGCTCGTGCAGCACGGGCGTGAACTCGGCATGGTGATGGATGACGAAAGATTCGCTGACATTGTTGAGAACGTCAAAACACAGAACAATATCGAAAGTGACGAGGAGTGGAACGAAGTTTTGGCTCAAGAAGGCATGACAGCGGCAGACCTCAGGCGTGCAATGGAGCGGCAATTCATTGTTTCGAATGTCCANCGGATCGAAGTTACTAACAAGGTCTCGATGACGGATACTGAGGCGCGCGAGTACTACAACGCGAATCCAGACGAGTTTCGTATACCAGGACAGATCACGCNACGGGAGATTCTGATCGCAGCCCCTGACGGCGCTCAGACCAACGCAGCCGAGGCAGGTCTTGAAGGGAAGGCTAACGATGCTCGTGCCAGCGTAGTTGCTGGTGAGCCATTCTCGAATGTGGTGGCTAGGGTTTCAGACGCGCCGTCAAAGGCGAATGGTGGCCTGATTGGCCCGCTAAACGACGATGAACTCGCACCGGCTGTAATGGAGTTGCTAAAGGATTTGGCGCCCGGTGACGTGACTGAGCCGATACGGACGGCGATTGGCTACCAGATGTTTAAACTCGAATCAGCCACACCGGCCTCGTTTCAACCGTTTGAGGATGTACGTAGCGATATCGCCAACAGGGTCTTCAGTGAGCGCCGACAGGTTGCGTTCAATGGGTTCATGGAAGAGCTTTATGCCAACGCGATTATTGAGTGGAAGAGCGATGGCCTCCGTGAAGTGTACGAAGCGCGTATAGCCGCTATCCGGGCGGCCGCGACCACAGATTAATGAGTCGGTGGCCCCTGCCCGCTGTGTCCAGCCACTTGCTATCAATGGGTAATTCGCCAACCGCTCCTTCAGCACGTGGTTCCGTTGAGGACTCATGTTCTTTAGAGCCAGCTTGGTATGCAGTGTGGACTCGCTCTCGACACGAGCAATCTGTACGTGAGCAGCTTCAACAGAAGAGCATTGACGTATTTCTACCAACATATACACGGTGGAGTCGCTGGAAGGACCGGAAGAAGAAGTTAGCCTGGCCGTTATTTCCCGGCTATTGTTTTGCTAAGTTCGACACTTCTGCACGAATCACTGTGCTGAAGTGTTCGGGCGTCGTGAACATTGTTTCGTTCGACGGAGTACCTGCCCCGATCACGAACCAGGAAATTTCGAGTATCCGGAAGCTCGTAGAAAGCGACATGCAATACGATCCCTGTCCACTCATTCACGAAGGAATGATGGTCGAAGTGATCCATGGCCCGCTTATGGGGGTCATTGGACGTCTACTGCGTAAGAGTGCTCAGGCTAGGTTGATACTTTCTGTGGACTTGATTAAACAGGCTGTCAGTGTCGTTGTAGATGCTGCTGATGTTCGGCCATACTGAGGCGATGGAACAAATGGCGCAGCTGCGAATCGGCGAAGTGACTTTAACGCTGCCGTTTGGATTGGCACCGATGGCGGGGATGACTGACACAGCGTTCCGACGCTTGGTAAAGCGGCAGCGTGGATGCGGCCTCGTTGTGACAGAGATGGTCAGTTCCGAAGGACTCGTACGCGGCATTGGCCGCACGCTCGAATTCGCTGAGTACACAGAAGAAGAACGTCCGGTATCGATTCAGGTGTTTGGCGGCGATCCAGCTAAGATGGCCGCTTCAGCGCAGATCTTGGAGTCATTAGGTGCGGACATCGTAGATGTGAATATGGGCTGTCCGGTCCCAAAAATCGCAAAACATAATGCGGGTTGCAGCCTCATGCGTGATCCGAAGCACGCAGCGACCATTGTCGAAAGGATGGTGCGGGCTGTGAAAATACCAGTGACGGTTAAGATGCGGAGTGGTTGGAATGAGGAGGAACTCAACGCGCAGGAGTTGGCCCGGAGAGTCGAAGGCGTAGGTGCGTCAGCAATCACGGTTCACGGGCGAACAGCGAGGCAGTCCTACTCCGGTCGGTCTGACTGGGGCCTTATTAGCGACGTCGCGCGTTCAGTTAACATCCCGGTTTTCGGTAGTGGAGATTGTGTTGAGCCAGCCCAGCTTCTTGAAAGACTTAATGAGAGCGCTGTGAGCGGCGTTCTTGTTGGACGCGGCGCTCTCCGGAATCCATGGATTTTTGCACAAGCAGCAGACCTCTCCACCGGCAATGCACCCCGTCAGGTCACATTTGAGAAAAAGGGTCATTTCCTACTGGACTACTTGGACCTACTGCTCGGTGAGGGAGTTGGGGAAGCGGAAGGATTCCGTCACAGGCTGCCATTAACTGGCGAAACTTCGACGGCCCGCGGTCGTGACCGGTGGGTGATTAACAAACTTCGTGCGCTCGGCGCTTGGTATACAAAAGGGTGCGAGAATGGTTCCCATCTCAGGAAGGAAATCAACGCGGTTGAGTCAATTGCTGGTCTTCGCCGAACGATTCACACTTTCTTTCTTCCGCCGATAGATCGATCCACAGCCGTCTGATAGTGTTTTTTTGTCCCGACAGTAATTGAATCCAGGCTTACGTCGCTCACCGATTCCGTGAGTGCTTTCCGTTGGTCGGCTCAGGTCGGCTTGGTCCGTCTTTTCTCTTCATAACCTCTCTTGTAGCCTTAGGGTTGCGGGCCAATTTGGTGAACTTCGTGGAACGCCGCACCCGTGCCGCTTGCGCCTCGGTCGGCGATTCCCATAGGCGACCCTGTGCGAACCATTTGAGTTCGGCTTTCGGGTCTTTTCTTCTGATTTGGTGCAAGGTTGTGACCAGCTCATTTCGTGTCGCTGATCGAAATGAAGTTCGAACGCCAGTATCGAGCACAATCGTCCAGTAGGCGTAGCGTGGCGGCATGTAGATTTCCTCAGGTGTGCAACCGCTTCATCTTTTCAATAAGGGTTGTGCGCTTGAGCTTAAGTAGGTCAGCGGCGCGGCGTTTATTACCGCCAGATTTCTCCAGCGCCTGCCGGATGATTTGCCGCTCGATCTTATGGATAGAGAGACTGAAATCAAGGCCGTCGTCAGGAACCGTAACCTGGAAGTTTTCCAACGAATTAGGAGCCGCCTGAATTTCCTTCGGCAGATCGCCGACCTCAATCTGGGAGCGACCCTGGTTTAGGGTGAGTGCTCGCTCGATGACATTCTCGAGTTGCCTGATGTTTCCCGGCCAGTGATAAGCCTTTAGCTGCCGTCTTGCCTCCTCTGTGGGTTTGACCTGTGGACGTGGCGGCACTAGTTCGCGCCCGATTCGTTGGAGAAAATGGTCTGTCAGTAACGGGATATCATCCTGGCGGTCCCGGAGTGGTGGGAGGGTAACCGGAATGACATTTAATCGATAGAACAGGTCCTCGCGAAACTCCCCATCAGCCACACGTTGGGTTAGGTCGGAATTTGTTGCTGCGACAACCCGAACGTCGATTTTAATCTGCCGAATGTCACCGATCCGTTCCAGTTCGCGCTCCTGCAATACGCGAAGGAGTTTAGCCTGAAGCGCCGCACTCATCGTGCTGATCTCATCGAGGAACAGGGTGCCCTTTTGTGCTTGCTCAATCCGGCCCGGCCGAGACTCTATGGCGCCGGTGAACGCACCCCGCACGTGGCCAAATAGTTCTGCCTCAAGAAGAGTTTCAGGAATAGCGCCACAGTTAATCGCAACAAACCGATGCGCGTGACGCGGGCTGTTTTGATGGATGGCGCGGGCCGCGAGCTCTTTACCGGTACCGGTCTCGCCGGTGATCAACACGGTGCTGTTGGTTGGTGCGACGGTCTTTAAGAGGTCAACTAGATTACGCATAACTCGGCTGCACCCGATCAGGTTGCCGAATTGGTAACGCTCATTGACTTGTCTGCGTAAGTCATCAATCTCCTTTTGGGAGTCGTCAAATCTCTTTTCGGTTTCGAGTTCCTTTTTGAGAACATGCACCAAGTGCTCGAATGGAAATGGTTTAGTGAGGAAGGTGCCCTTGCCGTTCGGCATAGTCTCGACTGCTTTCTTAAACTCAGGGAACACAGCCTCATGCGCAGTCATGACTATGACGTGAATTTTGGGATACCGCTCAACAGCTGCCTTGAGCACCTGAGTGCCATCCACAGCGCCTGGAAGCTTCAGGTCTGTAACAACTACGTCGAAGGCAAACTCGCGAAGTTTCGCCAGCGCCAGCTCACCAGTTTCGGCCTGCGTCACCGTGTAGCCACGGTCTGAGAGGCCCTCGGCATACACTTCACGGAGCGCCTCTTCGTCTTCAACGATGAGTAAATGTGCTTCTTTTTCAGTCATTTAGAGAGGCGACGACATTTTGACACTCCGCAACTCCTAGGTCAAGATAGCCCAAATGTTCGCCTACAGGCCGATGGTCGCAAAGCCGATAGACCCTAAGGAGTGTGAGTGAGCAGGGTGGGTTGGTAGGCGAGGCGGAATCACCGCTCAGTGTGTTGGGCTGCTCCGCACGCCAGCGAGTAAAACCATGATTATTGACCGAAAAGCCATTTCGATTATGAAGGCGTGCGAACTGGTGGGCGTTAGCCGCCGGACGATCTACAACTGGATCTCCAGTGGCAAGGTCGAGTACGTCCGAACGGCTGGCGGTTCGATTCGTATTTTCACCGATACGCTCTGGCGGGAGCCAGCTGGTGTCTCAAAGGGCCCGGTTTGGCCGCAGGCCGACCGAAAAGAGGCCTGAGCAAGACGCTCAGTGACCGGGGCGGCCGTGCTTCAGGCCCACATCGAAAAGGGATACATGTGGACGAGCCGACCGATTTCCGCCGACTGTTTCACGACCTGAATAATCATCTCGGAGTTATTCTCTCCAATGCTGAACTTCTCAAAGAGAAGGCTACGGACGAGAAGAGCCGATCACGCGCGACGCGGATCGAAGAGGGCGTGTTCGAGGCTCTAAGTACGGCGAGAGCGATACAGTCTAAGCTGAAGACTCCCGAGTAAGACCACGTTTCAAAACTGAGTCGTTCACTGCGTTCCAGGCCTCTTGAGAGGTGCTTGCCGAAATATTTTTTCACCCCACAATTGTCATTTAATTGACGACATCTCTTATTAATGTCAATTGTATGGCTCTAATTCGTAAGATCTCTACATAATTTCTCCGTCTTTCACAGTCATATAAAACTATAAGAGTCTATTTTTCTTCACTTTATAGATATATCTTGAATATTCGTTACATATTCTTCTAGTTGGTACCACTGTTGCGACATAAAGCATTGCCACTGCATGCGCTGAAGTGTGGACGGCGCACTTTCGACCGCCGCTACTCAACGCTGTGGCTTGGGGGAGATTTGAGATGACGCAGCAGATTGCTACTACGGATCAGCAGAATCGTATCGAGAATGGCGTGCCGTTCGTCAAGGCACTGGCCCGTCGTGTTGCAGCGTCGATGCCGCACTCGATTGATGTTGGAGACCTGGTGCAGGATGGAATGATTGGCCTCATTGATGCTGCCCAACGGTTCGACGCGAGCCGAGGCATCAAGTTCGAGACGTTCGCGGAACGCCGAGTACGGGGAGCGATGATCGACGCGCTACGGCGCGATGCGTGGCCTCGCGGGATCCGCCGTGTGCGACGTGAACTTGAGGCCGCACGCGAGGCCCTCCGACGGGAACTGGGCGGCGAGCCCTCCTTGGCTGACCTGGCCGCTCGCGTCGGTTCTGATGAAGCCCGCCTTGGGCAGACAATCGTGCGAATCAACACCATCGAATCCACGTCGCCTTTGGCGACATCTGAGGATATCGATCAAGCTAGCTTGCCGCCAGTTATGGTGCCTTCGAAACCGCCGTCGCCGGACAAAGCCGTGGAACAGGGTGAGGTCAAGAGTCGGGTACGTGCGGCCATCAAATCCCTTCCGCCACGTGAGCGGAAGGTAATCGGGATGTATTACTACGGCGAGGTAACGATGAAACGGATCGGGACAGAGATCGGCGTGAACGAATCTCGGGTCTCGCAGCTTCACACGCGAGCGATTAATAAATTACGTAAAGCCCTGGCTCAAGAATTCGAATCCGACGCTGCAGCTGCCAACGCGCTTGGCGCTGTGCTCGTCCAAAATATGCCCAAGCGGGCAACCCGGGCCTCTCGTAGCGCCCCAAGGGGTGTGGTGCTACCCTATCCGAAGCGACGCAGCCCGAAGGCCAATCAGTTGATCGAACACCGGCCGCGGGCAGGCACCACTTCACCGCCCACTGCCGTGGCTAGGTGACCGCCGATCTTCGCTCAGGATAGTACTTCTTGGGCCACCTTGAACAGCTCGGTGAGGCGGAATGGCTTGCGAAGACAGGGGCAGCCGACTTCATTAAGAAACTGTTCAGTGTTTTCTCCGACCACGTCCCCTGTTGTAAAGACCAAGCGGTTCTTTAGGTTTGGCGTGGTTGTAGCGGCTGCTCGGAAGAATGCTGCGCCGTCCAGACGCGGCATTTTCAGGTCACAAATTACGAGGTCATAAGTACGTTCGGCTATGCAGGTCAGAGCCTCTTCGCCGTCTCCCGCGCGGTCAACGCGGTAACCCTTTTCGGTAAGGGCCTCAGCCACCACTGTAGCTAGGGCCGGGTCGTCCTCTACAAGAAGAACTGCCGCACCGCCACCAATGTTCGTCTCTCTTTTGGTCGACGGTGTTTCAGTCTGATGAGCGTTCACCGGTAAGCGAGAGAATTCCGGGAATTCCAAACGGAATGTTGCTCCTTCGTTGGGGGCTGAAGTCAACGCAATCCGGCCCCCGTGATCCTGCATAATTGCTTGAGCCATTGTGAGGCCGAGGCCGGTGCCTTTCCCCACATCCTTTGTCGTGACGAACGCATCAAAGATGCTAGCCTGAATCTCGTCAGGCACCCCGGGACCGTCATCGCTCAGTTCCAGTACCACGCATTTTTCGGCGGTGTTGTACAAGGTCCGAATAACGAGTTCGCCCCGGCCACGCTCTTCTAATACATGCTCGGCATTTATCACCAGGTTGAGCAACACCTGCTTGAGTTGACCAGCGTCAAACCACACTTGAGGCAGACCAGAGGCTAGTGCATAGGTGACCTTAATGTTGGAGACACGCTGTTGGTAGGTGCGGAGTGACATTGTTTCTCTGATAACCTGGTTGACATTAACCATTGCTTGCGTTGCCTGTCGGTTGTCACTGAAATTCGAAAGTTTTCGAATAATTTCCGCAGCGCGCTCAGATTCTGAATGAATCGTGTCCAGACCGCGTTGGACCACATCATCAACCGACTGTTCAGCTAATCGCTCTGACCAAGTCAGGATCGTTGCCAGTGGGTTATTTACCTCGTGAGCGACCCCAGACATTACTCGCCGAGCGTAAGCCTTAATTTCCTCTTTATGAACTTGCTGGGAACGCTCTCGTTCCTGCTCGTCCGATTTCTTCTTGTCGCTGACGTCACGCATATGTGCATGGATGAGTAGTGTCTTGCCCTGCTTTGGTTCGGCGTGAGCCGTAACCTCGACCCACATGGGCGTTCGGTCAGCCCGTCGCAGTGACAGCAAATAGTTAATGACAGCGCCATCGCGCTTTAGCCGCTCAAGAAATGTTTCGAACGCTTCGGTGTCAACGACCCGGCCAGCATCAAACGGTTTCACTTTGGTGTAGGACGTTTGGGTTGGATAGCCGAACATTAGTTTGAGGTGCGGATTAGTAGCCAGCGTTTTCGTAGTGTTTCCGGTGATCGTGCCGCTATAAAAGCCTTGGGGCAGAACTTCAAAGAGTCGAGTAAAGGAGGCGGTTGCAGATGGGCCGTGGGCACTCTTCTGAGCAGATTTCCGAACAGACTTAGGGGAGCGTGTCCGTGACACGGGCGGCTCGGCACCCGAGCGGCGTCGAACACTACGCTTAGCTGTTGAAGCTCGGCGCGCCACAGCGACCAGTAAGGGCTAGGGGACAGGCGGTGTCGGAGTCTGGGTCATGAAATGCGGACTGTAGTTTTGCTCAATGGTCTCCCGAATGTTCGTAAGGGAACTGCCGGCTTCATGCATGGTCATCGCGTCACGCGCGACATCGATACAGATCGCTCAACCCATGCCGTGGGCTTCCCATGCCACTTTCCCCTCAGCATTGCGATCTGCGACAAAGCAATCGTGGTTGTCGCCGTGGCCAAAATTTTCGCAGCCGCAATAGCATGGAACGTACGAGAGCACCTCAGGATGGTTCGCCGCGAAGGTATAAACGGCTCGAATAACTTCCATTGGCCTCGGAGGTGGGAACTGAAGCCTTGGGAGAGGCGGAAGATTCGACGATGGAAGCCTCATTACTGGCCCACGCTGCGACGCCTGGTCTCGGGATGAGGTTTGCATTGGTGGGAAGCCAGCGCTAGTGACCGGCGCTTCGGTCGGGGAAACCACTGAGTTGGCTGACGTTTCGGGTGACGGTGAAATCCACCACGCCACGGTCACAACCCCAGCAACCACCACGCCGAGCATCAAATTGGTCCGTCGCCACCCCACCACCTTGCGCGATCGTTTGGAAGACATGCCGGCCATTCTATCACCGTTCGGATTCAAGCCTCTCGGCGGGTTTCATGCAGACTAGCGTGCTAGACTCCCCGAGCATGCCCTCGGACCGTCTCCTCGCTGACAAGGTCGCTGTTGTAACGGGTGGTGGCACTGGGATTGGTCTGGCAATTGCTCGTCGCTTAGGCGTGGATGGCGCCGCGGTCGTCATAGCTAGCCGCAACACGGATCATTTGGCTGCTGGAGCGCGTGCGCTACAAGGTGATGGAGTGCCGGTCCTGACAGTACCAACCGACGTTCGGGACCCGGAGCAGGTCGATGCCTTGGTGGAGCGTGCGGTGGCCGAATTTGGTCGTGTCGACATTCTTGTTAACAACGCTGCTGGAAATTTTATTTGCAGGGCTGAAGAACTCTCCCCCAATGGCTGGAACGCAGTTGTTGGGATCGTTCTGAACGGCAGCTTTTATTGTGCTCGCGCCGTTGGCCGGCATTTAATCGACCGTGGCTCCGCGGGTGCAATAGTGTCAGTGCTGGCAAACTACGTCTGGACTGGCAGCGTTGGGACGATACACTCGGCAGCTGCCAAAGCGGGTGTCCAGTCCATGACCCAAACCTTGGGCGTGGAGTGGGCCCATCACGGTATTCGTGTCAATGCTGTGGCGCCTGGCCCAGTTGAGTCCCCCGGGGCGGCACGGCAACTCTGGTCTACCCCAGAGGCTGTCGACCGGATCACCCAAATGGTCCCACTCCGACGATGGGCGCAGCCCCAAGAGATCGCTGAGGTTGTGGCGTTTCTTTGCTCGTCTCGTGCTAGCTACGTTGTTGGTGAGACGATTACGGTTGACGGTGGCGCCTGGCTGGGCCGAGGTACGTTCGACTTCCTGAAATAAGGTTCGGGGCGACGAATTGTCTCAAGTTAACCCACTAGCGAAAAATCCTGGCCACACCACAGGTCAAGGGAGTTTGGTTCACTGGTTGAACGGCGGAGGTCTANAATCGCGCGGTTGCTCGGAGTGACCAATTAACCTCCCTTGGACGGAGGGCCAAGGGCAAAAGTCATCGATCCCTCGAGTACAATCTCATCATTCACCCTAGCGGTGCCGCTCAGTTGACCGACCCGACTACGGAGCCGAACGACCGATGCCTCGATCCGCACGACATCGCCTGGGTGGACCGGTCTGTGATACCGCACACGCTCAATACCCCTAAAAACGAGTAACTTTCCCCGATTCTCAGGCTTGGCCAGAATTAAGATGGCGCCAACTTGGGCCACTGCCTCGGTGAGGATCATTGGTGGGAGCACTGGTTCCTCACCATGGTGGTGTGCTANGTAACGTTCGTTGAGCGAAACGTTCTTGATGCCAACGATGCGTGTGTCCTCTTCAAATTCGATGATGCGATCGACCAACAGGAAGGGATACCGATGTGGGAGGATTCGTTCAATTTGCGTGTAGTTGAGTGGTAGTGATAGAGGTTCCATTCAATTCTTATATCGATGAAGATTCGAGAAGTACACGCCAGCCGGAGTTTCGAAAAACACCTAAGTATAAGCCGAATTGACCATTCACGGCCGAGTGACCTTCCTGCCCCCCTCCGGGGCCTCGGCCCACGTTAGCCAGCAGCTAGGAACTCAACGTCTTAGATTCCCAGTTAAACACTAGAAAAACGACACCTGGTGGTCGCTCAGTATGAAGTCAAATATCGCTGTGTTTCCCAGGGCGTGACCTGCGTAGTGTAATCGTGCCATTCTGATCGCTTNGCTTCGATAAACTTCTTGAAAATGTGATCGCCGAGCGTATCTTGCATCAACGAGTCTTTTTCCAGTGCGTCCAGAGCCCGGCTCAAGTCACCTGGCAGTTCGTCGATCTTTGCCTTTCGACGTTCACGGTGGCTCATCTCGTAGATGTTCTTATCGACGGGCGCAGGTGGTTCAATTTTATTCTCGATTCCATCAAGTCCCGCGCGCAACATCACAGCCAGGGCGAGGTACGGATTGCACGCCGGATCCGGCATGCGGAGTTCAATGCGGGTTCCATTTCCACGCGAAGCTGGCACGCGGATGAGCGGGCTTCGATTTTTCTCTGACCACGCGAGGTTCGTCGGTGCTTCGTAGCCGGGCACCAACCGCTTGTAGGAATTGACGAGCGGATTTGTGATCGCACAGAACCCCTTGGCATGCTGCAGAAGGCCCCCAATGTAATACAGNCACGTCTTGCTTAGGTTCCACTCCGCTTTCTTGTCGTAAAAAGCGTTCTTACCATTCTTGAACATCGATTGGTGGCAGTGCATTCCTGAACCATTGATGCCGTGGATTGGTTTTGGCATAAACGTGGCGTGAAGTCCATTTTGCATCGCTACGTTCTTTACCACAAACCTGAAGGTGCTAATGCTATCGGCTGTCGCCATGACATCGTCGTATCTGAAATCAACCTCATGCTGTCCGGCTGCNACTTCGTGGTGCGCCGCTTCCACGTGAAACCCCATTTTCTCGAGCACCAGAACGATCTGCCGGCGTACGTCTTCGCCTAAGTCGACAGGCGTGAGGTCAAAATACCCGCCTGTATCATGGGTTTCGGTTGTTGGATTACCGTTAAGAGTTTGGAACAGAAAAAACTCTGGCTCGGGTCCTGCCTTCATTTCAAACCCGAGCTTTGCAGCCATTTNCACAACGCGTCGTAACGCTGTTCTCGGACAGCCGTCGAANGGCTCGGGTGTTCTTGTTTTGCTATTNGGTTTGTANATGTCACAAATAAGGCGACCGACCTTGTCGCCGGATGAACTCTCCCACGGAATGACTTGAAACGTCTTCAGGTCCGGCTTCAGGTACATGTCGGACTCTTCAATTCGCACAAATCCCTCGATCGATGAACCGTCAAACATGATTTTCCCGTCAAGCGCGTCGTCGAACTGCCTGTCAGGGACCTCCACATTCTTAATTGCGCCGAGGATGTCGGTGAATTGTAGACGCATGAACTTTACGTTCTCGCGTTTGACCTTTTTCTGAATGCTGGCTTTGTCGATGCTGTGACCGGCAGGATCCGTGGTGCTCACTGGACGCTCCTTCCACTGGTTTGTCCTGCGTGGAGCTAGTCTCTCCACGCGCACAAGAGGCTCTAAGCGGAAACTCCAAAAGGACAGAATGTACTCGAAATATTGTANATTGTGCAAGGAAATAGAGACNNTTTGTANTTTTNTGCACGAGAATCTNCTATTTAGCACNAAATNTTTGCAGATGTTGCAGATCCTTNACTAATAAGCTCGGGGAGCCAAGCCTGGTGAAGGCTTCCGGAAAGGACTGAACAGCTACATTTGAAATTTGGAGATGTAGTGACGAACTTGGTATTTGAGATGGGTGTACTACCAAGTGTGGTCTATCCACCGCGCACCGGATGTCCGGGCGCCTACTGTGTGGCGGAAGCCCCTATNCCGTCGAGGTTGGTTGGGCGAAGAATTACGTAGGTTGGTAGGCCGATACTCTTAAAGCGACCCATGACCTCTTTGGCGGGNGAACTGCTTGGGTCCTCGGCCTGGAATTTGATCTTTACGTAGGCATCTAACTCCGCTGTGACGTCGGGGTCCTTTAGCGTGGTTTGGTCCATTGTGAGACAGTTCTTGCACCAAGTGGCCCACAGGTCAACAAGCACAAANTTATTCTCAGCGTGAGCTGCTTCGAGTCCTGCTTGCATTGACCCGTACCAACCTTCTCCGAGCTTTTCTTCGACACTGCTCGTTACCTGCCGCGCGTCGACCAAACGATTTTCGAAGATTCCATAGGCGACGTATCCGTAGTAGGCAGCGGTGGCCAAGATAAAGATGCCAAAGGCATGCTTGACATGGACGGTCCACACGCCTGGTTTGGGCAGGAANGAAAGACCGGCTCCGGCGATCGGCCATGGCAGAGCCATACCAACACCAAGGCAAAACGGAAGCAGCAGCGCTACGTTCATACCCGAGGCGTACAAATCACTTGAGAACAGGATGACCTGAATGACAACCGGTGCCACACAAGCGCCGGCTAGCAAGGCAGCCACCGAACCCATGCCGAACGCGGTCAGGAAAGACCCATTTGGGTTGTTGCCAATCCNTAATTTTGATTGAAGGCTGGAAAAATCGATAGTTATTACATCAAACATAGCGAGCGCTAGTACTACGAAAAGCAGCGCGATACTGATATTGAACCAGGGTGATGCGTTGATTGTGCCAAAAGTGCCAGCGGTGAGGATGACGATTAGCCCGAGCGCCCCGTAGACGACAGCCATAGCCGCACCGTACGTGGAGCCAAGCAACAGGCCACGCACACGCGAGCCGGCTCGAGCCCCGGCTCCAATGATGGCGATATTAATCGGAATCATTGGTAGTACACAGGGTGTTAAATTGAGTGCGAGCCCGCCAATGAGAATGAGCACTAGGATGGTTAACGGCCCGCGCCCTTCAAACCAGCCCAGACGAGCTTCTCCCGCTTCAGCGGCGCTGACGAAGCTCAGAAAGTCCTCTGAGTCGAGGTAGCCGCCTGTCGTGCCGAGAATCTCAAAATCGTGAAGCATGGTGACAACGTCGTCGGTTTCGAAAACGCTCGGTGTGTCCCACGCGGGTACTTCGAAGACGGCGCTTCCGCTGTCCGGCACAACGGTATTCTCACCGCCGAACATGATGCCGTCGAGGACATCGGAGTGCTGCGCACCGCCGGTCATACTCTCAGGCCAGACCCGNAAGTTCCACTCGAAGGCTGCCGTCGTTGGCATGTAACACATCGTTTCGTCACATGCTTGGTAGCGGAGTGTGCCTGGCACCGTGTAGGTCCCCACCGGCAGGTCATTGGCTAGTGTGAGAAGAACGCCTATAGCGAAGCGCTCTTCGAAGACAGCTAGTGGTATTTCTGCGCCCTGCTGCTCAAGTAGGCCAGCTTCGGGATACGTAATCTCTGCCACGGCAATCCCATCGGGAGGCGAGAGTATTAGCGCGGTGGGAATGAGAAAATCCTCAAGGGGCTTGTTCGAATTTACGTGAAAGCCTGGTGCTAAGTAGGCCCGGACGGCGACACGTAGGGTCGTTCCCGCCGCCGCGCCCTCGGCAGCGACCAGCGTTTCAATCTGGACCTCCGGTGGCTGCTGGGCTGACGCCACTGCTGCTAAGGAGAGGAGCGTTCCTACGGCAACTATCTTGACCGTACAGTTGATATTCTTCATCTTCGTTGTCAGCGCCTGCCGGTGCCGGCTGGCGAAGGTGCGGAGTTAGGATGCCCATCCATCGTGAGATTAGGCATCAGCCTACCCAGTGGTTCATTGTACCAGACGGCCACAAGGCTGTGTTGGGAGTGAAGGCTCTACCTAGAGTCTATTAAGGGGTGCTGTCTATCCGATGGTAGACTAAAACTAGTTTCCCTCCCGCGGTATCGGAACGATTTAGTGACTGGAGCAAAAGTGTTAGCAAGATCACTGACGGACAATTAGCTTTTCATGGTGAATTACCTACGAACGAATCTCTGTTTTGCGGCCGTTTTAGCGATCTGTGTCGTACTTGGAGCCAACGAAGCTGCTCGTGCGCAGACACCCGGAGTCGCCGCTCTTCCCCTTAACCAGTTCTACCAGCAGCTTGAACGAACCATTATTTCCGGCCGCGCGATCGCCTACTTGGCGATGTTGTCACCCTCTCTGGCTGCTCAGCCCAGCGCCCGGCAGTTCGTCAGGCAGAACATCTTGGCGGGTGTGACCAACGTGACGATCAAAGAACTGGGACGTCTACCGTTATCCGATGTACCCGAAGGACAAGGGTATGCCGTGCTGCTTGAAGTCTTCCGTGAGCAACGGCTGTCAGGGAACGTCGCTACTTGGCTTCTCAATGTGAGGCGAGACATTGATCCGTTGACAGGTCAATCTTTTCGAGACGGACCTGAATGGCGGATTGTCGGACAGCAACGGCTAACACAAGTTGGTGGTCTTTTCCGTCTCGAACTCCATCCCGAACGTCAGTACATCGTTCGGAATCTCACAATTTCGACGACCGACTTGACGCTGACGTTGCCTCAAGGAATGGCGTTCGTCGCCGATACCGGACAGGGAATCACGGCTCTAGTGCTACAGGGCGAAGGTGAGATGGATTTCACTCCAACTACATCCGTGGAGCAGGGGCAACTCCGACTCTTCTCTGGTGACGAAGCGCTGAGAACTACGTTCACTAGTGCTTTTATCCGAGTGAACCCTAGTGACTTCGATGCGCTCGTGCCGCAGCAAGCACTTATGGAGCGTACTGTTGGCCTGCGTGATTACGAAAGAGCCCAGGAAGTATTCGACCAGTACGCACCGGAATCGTATCTTGTCGACATCGGCGATCTAAGTGCTGAAGCTTGGTGGGTGTTACCGAATGAGCGAGATTTGCTCATCGAATTAGATACGCCGCACTACGACCAGCTGACTTATGTTAAATCGGATCGCAAGGCCGAGGACATTCAACTTTTCGATCGTGAAGGGCAGCGCAATATTTCGGTCTACGCGTCAAGCGAGAAGCTGTTGACACGTGGCCGCTTCTACAGCGAGGACGATCTAATTGACTATGACATCGAGAACTACGACCTCGATGTGATGTTTCTACCGAGGCACGACTGGGTGGAGGGACGCGCCACATTAGCCATGCGCGCCGTGCGCGACCTGTCGTTATTTTCGATCCGGCTAGCCGATGAACTTGCAGTTGAATCGGTTACTGCCGAGGGGGTCGGACGGCTATTCCCAATTCGTACGCCAGGTCAGAACACGATGATCCTGAGTCTACCGGAGTCAATCGCGGCCGGTGATGAAGTTACACTGACTATTGACTACAACGGCGAATTGCCGGCCGAAACCGTGGATCACCAGTCAATTGTGCCTCGCAATCTCTCTCTCTTAGACTCGTCACGTTTTGTGCACCCAACCATCCGCTCAGGGCCCCAACCGCACTACTTATACAGTAGCCGGAGTTTTTGGTATCCCCAGTCGCTAGTGACTGATTTTGCGCCGGCTACGATTCGTATCACCGTACCACCCGATTTCGAGGCCGTAGCCAGTGGTCACCGGAGTGGTGCTCCACGTGAGCTATACGGCGAAGAGTCGGAAGGAATGCCTGACGGGTCCAAGGAGTACGTCTTTGAGGCCGAGCAGCCGATCCGGTATTTGGCAGCTTTAATGAGCGGATTCGTGCAAGTCGCATCGGAGGAAGTCCAGCTACCAATGTCCACCATCGCTTCCAAACAGAATCGAATTGCATTATCAGTCGAGGCAAATCCCCGACAGCGTCGTGCCGCTCGATCACTATCTGAGCGAGCCAAGGCGATTTTAAGCTTTTACACTTCCCTCATCGGCGATATTCCCTATGAAAGCCTGACCGTAGCCATGGTCGAGAGTGAGCTGCCTGGNGGTCACAGTCCGGCACACATCTCAATGATTAATGAGCCAATGCAAGCTAGTAATCTGTTATGGCGCCGTGATCCGGTCTACTTTATCGACGCGCCAGACTTTTTTCTCGCGCACGAACTCGCTCACCAGTGGTGGGGACAGGCTGTTGGATGGAACAATTACCACGAGCAGTGGCTGAGTGAGGGCTTCGCGCAGTATTTTGCCGCGCTACACGCTAGGCATTCCCAAGGTGACAATGTGTTTCGGGGGATTATGCGGCAGATGCGCGAATGGGCGATGCAGCAGTCCGACCAAGGCCCTGTCTATCTAGGCTACCGGCTTGGGCATATCCAGGGAGACAGACGCATTTTTCGCGCCCTTGTCTACAACAAGGGCGCGATGGTGCTGCACATGCTCCATCGCCTTTTAGGGNACGAGGTATTCTTTCAAGGAGTGCGCCGCTTTTACACCGACCGGCAGTATCAGAAGGCCGGAACTGAGGATCTTCGGCTGGCGTTCGAGCAAGTATCGAGCGTTCCACTGACTCGTTTTTTTGATCGCTACATTCATTCTACCGGCCTCCCTGATCTTGCTTTCACTTATAGGGTGGAAACAGTTCCCGATAACGAGGGCGCTTCAGTAGTTAAACTGCGATTCGAGCAACGGACTGACGAGCTCTATGATGTTCCGGTGACTGTTAGACTTCGCTACACAACCGGTGGTTCTCAGAACGTTGTTGTCAGCGTGACCGACCGTGTGACCGAAGTGCGAGTACCTCTAACCGGATCACTGAGCAGGGTCGACGTGAATCAGGACTTCGAAGCGCTAGCCCGCATCGTCGATGAAAACTGAGCCGACCGGTCCCCAAAACGTGCAGGTAAACTTAGGCAGAGAACAGATCTGATTCAAGGAATCCAGCTGGTCTCTTTCGGCATTTCAATCGCGACTGGTTCACATCCTTTACGCACTCAGGAACTCGCTCGTGAACGAATCAATCAAGTCGTAGATCTCGTTCAACTCTTTAGGGTTCGCAAGAAAAACGACACGCATGAAACCGTCGCCAGGTGGCAAGCCAAAGCCTGAGCCGTGAACGCACAGCACCCCGGTCGATCGTAGCAAGCCAAGGACATAGTCCTCGTCGGTCTTGTTTGGTGGCAGGGTAATCTGTGGGACAGCATAGAACGCAGCGGTTGGCGCCACGCACGATATGCCATCAATGGCATTCAACCTTGCGGTTGTCAGCTCGGCGCGCTCGCGCAGGGCGGCGCGAAAAGTGTCCTGATCCGACTTCTTCTGGGTTAAAGCCGCAGTGATCGCTGCCTGCATCGGAGCTGTACTGCATAGCCGGCCGTCGGCCAGTTTCTTGATTGCGGCCAAGAGGTCGTCGAGTCGATCGCTGGTACCTACGGCCATCCAACCCGCTCGCCATCCAGGCGCTAGGTAGGCTTTTGACAACGATGAAAAGGAAATAACAGGTGCCTCTGGGTCGAGACTGCCGATTGGTGAGATTGGACCATCGTATGCGAGATCGGCATAAACTTCGTCCGCTAGTAGAAGCAAACTGTGACGATTTGCCAGTTCCAGAAGTTTGCGACGCGTACTGTCCGAGTACACAGCCCCCGTTGGGTTGTTCGGATTAATCACCACTAGCGCCCTCGTGCTAGGCCCGATAAGACTCTCGATGTGATCGAGATCTGGCATCCAGTTATTATTTGGATCGGTTTGATAATACGCAGCATTCGCACCCAGTTTGGCGAGCACAGCGGTATAGAGTGGATAGGTTGGGACCGGCACGAGCACTTCCTCACCAGCGTTCACTAACGCAGTAAGTGCCAGCTCAATTCCTTCAGACGTTCCCATGGTAAGTAACACACGGTCGGCCGGAATCTTGAGGCCACGGCCCGCGAAATCCTCGGCCACCGCTTCACGTGCTGGCTCTATACCTGGAGACGATGTGTAGCCATTCAGTCCGTCGTGCATCGCGCGCTGGACGGCATCGAGGAGATGCTGGGGAGTCTTAAACCCGAACGGAATCGGATCACCAATGTTCAGGTACCGGACACGCGTGCCGACTGCCTCAACTTTCTTGGCCTCCGCTACGATGCTCCGAATGGCGTAGGAGAACCCGTGGACGCGACTGGCGACTTGGATGGTTGATGTGGCAGCTGTCATAGGAATCCGATCCTAGCGCATCCCCTTAGTTCATAGCTAGCAGCGCCTACGCGCGTACGAGTTCTCAAGACACTAGTATCACTTGGTCGTGAAGGCGGGTATGATCGTAGGATTACACCGTTGTTTTAGGGAACACTATGGCCGTCCGAACCGAACTGTCCCTGCGACTCCCAAACAATCCCGGCGCACTGACTAATGTGTGCCAGCTTCTGTCGGATGANCAAGTCAATATTCTTGCGTTCAGNCTCGATGCTGNTGGCTTACTCCGCCTAGTGGTTGATAACCACATCCACGCGGAGGGCGTGCTCCGCGATCAGCACCACGACGTTGAAACACGGCAGGCTTTGTACTTGGAAGTACCGAACGGCCCTGGTGTNCTAAAGACGGTCGGGCGAATGATGGCCAATGCAGGTATCAACGTCGACCATGCCTATGGTTCCGTGATCGAAGGCCATCCGATGGCGACGATCGTGNTGGGAGTGGATGACGCGGTGAAGGCTTCGACCATCGTAGGTGTGTAGTGGTTGACAGACTCGGTGAAGCTAGGTCTTGCAGGAGAAACGCATGCTGAGATGCACGCGATGGAACTGGCAAGCGGTCATAATCGCGACGGGGATTTTCGGTTTAGGAACCGGTGTGGTTGGTCAGACCGTCGAGTTCACGGACACAACACTTCAAAATGGCCTACGAGTAATCATCGCAGAAGACCACGTGGCGCCGGTGATCTCGATCGCTGTAAATTACGACGTTGGTTCACGTAACGAGCGCCGGGGGCTCACTGGGTTCGCCCATCTTTTCGAGCACATGATGTTCGAAGGGTCAGAGAANGTCGGCGATGGCGAGCACTTCCTGCTCATCGCCAACAACGGNGGCGANGTCAATGGAACGACCGATAAGGATCGAACTCTTTATTTTGAACGGCTTCCTTCAAACCAACTCGACCTCGGCTTATTCCTTGAGGCCGATCGGATGGCCTCGCTCGATATTACCCAGGAAAATCTTGATAACCAGCGCCAAGCGGTACAGGAGGAGCGCAGGCTCAGGATTGACAACCAACCCTACGGGCACACGTTCGAGACAATCGATGAACTGGCTTATAGCAATTTCGCCTACTCACACTCGACAATTGGATCAATGACTGACCTNACNGCGGCTACTGTGGTGGACATAGCGTCGTTCTTCCGGACCTANTATGCGCCGAACAANGCTGTTCTTGCGCTCGTTGGTGACATTGANGCCGAAGTGGCACTCGAGAAGGTTCNGCAGTACTTTGNNCGGATTCCACGCCAGCCCGAACCNCCCACTGTGGATCTGACAGAGTTACCGCAGACTGAGGAGCGCCGGGCAAGCTACGATGATCCGCTGGCTCGTTTAGCGCGCATTGATGTCGCGTATCACATTCCGAAGAGCCTGACTGCTGATCACGATGCTCTCAGTGTGCTCGCGACCGTACTGTCGTCTGGGCGGAGCTCGCGACTATACCAAGCCATNGTCCGGGATACCCAGCTTGGCGTAAACGTTGGTGCGTTTGCGGTCAGCAACCGTGGTCCGAGCCTGTTCCGGTTGGTCGGCATCGCCGCACCCGGTGCAGACATCGGCGCGCTCGAAACAGCCATCTACAGCCAAATCGAGCGGATCAAGGTTGAACCTGTCGAGGACTGGGAGCTCGCCAAGGCACGCAATGGCGCACGGCGGTCGTTTGTTTCAAGTTTGGGGAGTTCACTGCAGCGCGCCATCATTCTGTCACGGTATGCACTCTTCTATGACGACCCCTCGCTTATTAACTCACGCGCTGAGCGCGTCGGAGCTGTCTCAGCGGAAGACCTACGACGGGTGGCGAACACTTATNTCAACGAAACTAACAGGTCGGTCATTATCACGGTCCCGAGGCCAGCTGGTGCGCAAACAGACCAGGTTCTGGGGCAGGAGAATTTTTGATGTGCGTACGGCGGTCCCACGTCGTACTGGGATGCATGTTGTCGGTGGCTGTGTCGCTGGTAGGCGCTCACCTGCAGGCCAAGGAGTTACAGACTCAGTCAATCGTCGGTGCCGAGGTCAAGGGCTTGGCACCGGTCTCCGACGAAATCCTCCAAGTTAATTTACCGNGGGCCGAGGAAGCCGANCTTGATAATGGCTTACATCTGATGGTGCTCGAAGATCGGCGTGTNCCGNTCGTNTCGTTTCAGATGATTCTGATCGGAGCTGGTGGCTACTACGATCCTCCCGANCACGCGGGTCTGGCCAGTTTTACGGCGTCACTGTTNCGGGAAGGTACGGAGAACCTTTCTTCAGTGGAAATAGCCGAAGCGCTTGAGACCCATGCNTCTCGTTTGNCCATCTCCACGGACATGTCGNTACAGGCCACGAGCATGANCGGTTCGAGCCTCACGGAGCACCTCGAACAGNCGATGGCCCTAGCNGCCGACGTTCTACTCCGGCCTTCCTTTCCNGAGGAGGAGCTCGCTNTGTTTAAAGACCGTGAGCGGGCTGGTTTAATGCAGCAAAGGACTCGGCCAGGCTTTCTGGCGGTCGAACGCCTCAATGGAGCCATTTATGGCAACCATCCTGCTGGCCGAACCTCGGCGACACCGGAGACACTCGACAGGACCACGCGTGACGACCTGCTCAGCTTTCACCGAACGCACTATATTCCCGACCATGCCGTGTTTGCTATGGCCGGCGATATCTCAATGGTTGATGCGCGCACCTTGGTCGAGAAGTACCTCGGTGCGTGGGCTCGAACAGAGAGACCACGGCCGACGGTACAAGACCCTGAAGCCATCGGTCCGTCGAAGCTCTACTTAATCAACCGTGCTGCATCTGTCCAAACGAATCTTGTTGTTGGTACACAGGCAATTAAACGCACTAGTCAAGACTACGACGTTCTGACCGTGATGAATCAGATTCTAGGAGGCGGTGCGACAGGACGTCTATTTATGAACCTGCGTGAGGACAAAGGCTACACCTATGGCGCTTACAGTTCCTTCACGGCGCTGCGGTATCGCGGTGATTGGGAGGCTTCCACTGAGGTACGTACTGAAGTAACCGGAGATGCTTTGGCCGAGTTGCTCCGAGAGTTGAAGAGAATCCGCGATGAAGTGGTTCCCGAACAAGAATTCCAGGATGCCAAGAGATCGATTATTGCGAGCTTTGCGCTTTCTCTCGAGTCGCCGAGCACCTTGCTCGGCAATTCCGTCGTCCGTCATCTCTACGACCTACCAGACGATTATTGGGAACGGTATCCCGAACGAATTATGTCGGTAACACGCGAGCAAGTACGGGAAGTTGCGCTGAAGTATCTCGATGCCGATCGGCTACACATTGTTGCTGTTGGTGATGGTGAGCGGATCTCTGACGTGCTAACCTCTTTCGGCCCCGTTGATGTGTATGACGACCAGGGAACCCTAGTCACGACGGCGGGTAACAGTCAGTGACTGGTGGTAATTATGTCGAAGTCCAAGATTTTTCTAGATCCGGCACTTGACAGGACCTCGATCGCAACCGACGAAACCATCTCACGGGACCAACTGGCGGCCTGGTACCGGACGATGCGACTGGCTCGTGCTTGCGACCAGAAACTGGCCGCCCTCTACCGCCAGGGAAAGATCGTCGGCGCTGTCTATCTGGCGATCGGTCAGGAAGCAATTTGTACTGGTGTTGTCAGTCTCCTTGAGCGGGACGACTACTTCTCGACAGTCGCACGTGGTCTGGCAGGATGGTTTTTACGTGGCGTCGAGCCGAAACACGTTATCGCCCGATGGCTGGGCCGCGATGTACCCCCGTCGCACGGCCGCGAACTTGGCCTGTTCCTTGCCGACATTCGGCAGTACGGCATCGCGCCCTACCATAACGGTTCGATGGCTTCCTGGATCCCGTCTGGGGCAGGGTTCGCACTTGCCTTTAAAATCAGAAAGCAGCCGCGGGTTTATATCGCTTTTACTGGCGATGGAGCCACCAGTCCTGGTGATTTTTACGAAGGCTTGAACTTTGCGGCCATTCACAAATTGCCCTTGGTCGTCGTTGTGGAAAATAACTGCTTTGCTTATTCGACCACCATTGAAAAACAAATGCCGGTTGAGAATGTGGCCGACCGTGCACCGGCCTTCAATATTCCGTCAGAGATTGCCTTCGGCAACGACATCTTCGAAGTTAGACGCGTGGCCAGGCGAGCGATTGACCACGCGCGTGCTGGCAATGGACCCTATCTGGTTGAGTTCAAGACGTTTCGTGCTCGCGGGCACGGCGAGCACGACGACATGGGCTATGTCAGTGCTGACTTACGAGAGTTTTGGGAGAGGCGTGACCCGCTGCGATTGTTCGCTGAGTACCTGTCTGGGGCCGGTGGGCTAGACGAGGCTGAGGTGCGAGCGATCAACAATGAATGCGTCCAGACGATTGAGGATGCGGTGGTGTGGGCCGAGGCACAGCCTGAGGCATCGCCCGACAGCGTGACAGACCGGCTCTTCGCACCGTGAGGTAATCCTATGGCTGTTATCACCTACCTCGAGGCGATCAGTCAGGCATTGCGCGACGAGATGAGGCGCGATGACAACGTGATTCTCCTTGGTGAGGATATTGCGGTTTTTGGCGGGGCCTTCAAAGTAACCGTTGGCTTCCTGGATGAGTTTGGTGAAGATCGCGTAATCGATACGCCGATCAGCGAAAGTGGCTTTACCGGTGCAGCGTGTGGAGCAGCCGTTGAGGGCCTCCGGCCGGTTGTCGAGTTTCAGTTTGCTGATTTCATTGCCTGTGCGTTCGATCAAATTGTCAACTACGCCGCGAAGAACTACTACCGTTGGGGCATACCGATGCCAGTTGTCTTCCGCGGTCCTGCGGGGGGTGGCTTTCGTGGTGGACCCTACCATTCACAGAACCCTGAAGCGTGGTTCACGCATGTGCCAGGCTTGAAGGTGGTTCAGCCTTCAACGCCCTACGATGCTAAGGGATTGCTGATTGCAGCAATCCGAGACAACAACCCAGTGATCTACTTTGAACACAAGCACCTCTACCGCAGGATCAAGGAGGACGTGCCGGATGAGGACTACGTGGTTCCGATAGGCGTCGCCGACGTCAAAAGAGAGGGAACAGATTTAACAGTTGTAACATATGGTGCAATGGTTCACGAGTCGTTGGCGGTGGCCGAGCGATTATCGCGCGAGGGTGCCGAATGCGAGGTTGTCGATCTGCGCAGCCTATGCCCGCTGGACCGGGACACGTTTCTAGCGAGCGTGCGAAAAACCTCACGCGCACTGGTCGTCCATGAAGCACAGCTCACCGGTGGTTTCGGTGGTGAGGTGGCGGCGATCATCGCGCAGGAGGCATTTGATGTGCTTGACGCGCCGGTGACACGAGTGGGCGCATTGGACGTTCCGTCTCCCTACGCGGCGTCACTAGAGGATGCGATGCTTCCGACCGAGGAAAAGATCTATACTGCCGCTAAGAACGTTTTGGAGTACTAACCCGACATAGATGGGTCTGCTTCCAGCATCATGATTGAAATAGTAATGCCCCAAATGGGGGAGTCGATCGCCGAAGGCACAATCATTAAGTGGTTGAAAAAGGTTGGCGACTCTGTTGACCGTGATGAACCTCTCTTTGAAATCACGACCGATAAGGTTGACACTGAGGTGCCGGCTCCTGCGGCGGGGACGTTAACCGAGATTCTCGTGAAGGAGGGCGAAACGGTCGACATTGGAACGCCTGTGGCGGTGATTACTGAATCCGGAGAGGATGTGAAAGCTGCCTCCCCCGGGGAAGGCATGCAATCGAAGGCCGACATAGGCCAACCGGACGGAAAGAAGGGGGATGAGCCGGATGGCCATTTTCGGGCAGCGCAATCGTCTCAGGTGATTTCCTTCAGGCGAGAATCCGAGAAGGCCGACGGACCGTCTGCATCGACGACCCCGTCACATTCGTTTAGCCCAGCCGTTCTTAAGACCGCAGAGCGCTGTGGTATGTCGCTCGACACATTGGCGACGTTACGAGGTTCTGGCCACGGTGGTCGTGTGACAAAGCGCGACGTCGAGCAGTATATTCGCCAACAAGCAACCTCGCCCTTAGAGTCGGATAACTCCGCGGGAAGCCCTCCAAAGGAGTATCTGTATCAACCGCAGGACGGAGATGAGCGGATACAGATGTCGGCGGTACGTAAGAAGATCGCGCGCCACATGAGTTGGTCCACGAGGATCAGCCCCCACGCAACGGCCATTGTTGAGTGCGACATGTCGCGGGCTGCTGAACTGATGGAAACGGCCGGTCAACGTTTTGAGGCGAGCGTGGGTGCACCGCTCACTTATACCGCGCTTGTTGCAGAGGCGGCGGTTAAAGCTCTTGGGGAATTTCGCGCATTGAACGCCTCGGTTGTTGGCGACGAGATCGTGTTGAAGCCGTCGGTTAATCTTGGAATCGCCGTTGCGCTGCCTGAGTCAGGTGAGCTAATTGTACCGGTGATCCGCAAGGCTGAAGAGAGGTCTCTCGCAGGGTTTGCCAAGTCGATAAAAGAATTAGCTGTGCGTGCAAGGTCTCACCGTCTCACGCCAGAAGATGTACAGGGTGGCACTTTCACACTGACGAATCCCGGTATTTTCGGAGGCCTCACCGGCACGCCCATTCTGAATCAGCCCGAGGTGGCGATTCTTGGCCTCGGTGCTGTAATTAAGCGGCCGGTTGTGGTCGATGAAGCCATCACAATCAGGCCGGTCATGATGATGTCACTTACCTTCGACCACCGTGCAAGTGATGGCATGGCCGCCTTCCAGTTCCTTGCCCGTGTTCGGGAGCATCTCGAAGCACTACCCACCGACTTCGCTGACATGACCAACGCCTGACTAGTTCGCGATCCCTAGGGTTGAGCGCGACACAACACCCCATCGGGACAGAGAGATCTTCCCTGAACTCGCAACCTTTATATCCGTTTTAGGGTTACAGGAACGGCAGAATCGGTCTTGCTGCCAACGAGAACGGCCAAGGTGTCCCGACCAGGATCAGTAGCATGGCGATTCCGAAAAAGATCAATCCAGTGCGGTGTTTCGCCTTCGCTTCGGGCGCTTTACGCACTCGGACGACGCCGATATGCGCGAACACAAGAGCTGCGAGCATCATCGTCGGATGCTCAACAATCCAAAAGCGTGTTACCGAGTTACTCATCGCGCTTCCGAGGTTCTCGAATGCCGATGTCGTGATGGTGCTGAAGAAGAGATACATGAGTATACCGACGAGCATTTGGACATCGAGCGAAATGGCGAACAATCGGCCGAACCTTCCGTCGGCATCTTCGAAACTTCCCTTTGACATACCGGACAATGCCCGGATGACGATCACGAATCCAAACGCGATCGCGGCCCATCGGATCAACGAGTGCAGCGCCAGCATTAGAGTCAGCATGACTCAAGAATACCTGATTCAGATGTCATACGGTGGACTTTAAGGTTCATGCTTCAACTGCTTGCACAAACATACCGGCCAGATCGGATGAGGTTATGCGGCCCCATGATTCGTTGATACCTAGCCTGAAGCCAGAACCATCACCGAGTGGTGCTGGGAGACGCACATCCTGGTGCGCGAGCTTATTACGGAACAAGTCGAGGTCTGGATACCTCACTTGAAGCAAGAAAAGGTTCGTGCCTGCTGGGATTGGTTTAATGGAAAAAGCGTCGTGCTTGCTGATTAGCTGCTTCCATTCATTTGATACATGAACAGCTCGTGCGTAGCGCTCGGGGAACCCCCGGAAATAGTGTAGTGCGATCGCTGCGAAAGGCCACACATGGGNAAGGCCNCCGCCAAACATACGCCGCGTATGGAACATTTGGTCCAGNAAGGCACTCGGCCCAGCCAGNATNGCACCTGATGGCGCGTTGAAGTACTTNTAGAGCGAGACGTAGACGGTATCAAANGGCNTGGCGTAATCNGCNGCAGACCGTCCNCCGAAGCCGGTTTGTAGNAAAATCCGTGCGCCGTCNAGGTGTGTACGGATACCGTTCTGCCGAGCAAATGCTGTGATTTTATCCATCTCGGTTTCGTCAAAGATCTCACCCGACTTTCTCCGCACTGGTGATTCGATTGAAATAACTGATACGGGTGTGGCAACTCGCCCACTGGAGGTGCGATCAAGCAGCATCCTTACGTCATCCAACGTGAAAGTTGCGCGGCCAGGGGCTAACGGGACCAGCTGGATGTTACTTAGGGTCTGGACGGTGTCACCGGTATCGTTGTAAAGATGGCTCTCCGCCTGGACGATTGCCCGGCTAGGCCCACCAGCGAGCATCCGAACAGCTAGGTGATTGGCCAGTGTGCCAGTTGGCATGAAGACAGCTCGTTCTTTTCCAAGTGCCGAGGCGAAAGCCTGCTCTAGTTCCTCGACGACTCCACCATTGGAATAAGAATCTGCATGGATCCCTTCTCCTCCCTCAGCAAGGCGCGTTAAGAGCTTGACTGAATCGTCCGGAGTTAATCCGAGACCGTCGCCGTAGAGCTTTACACTTTGTTCGCTTGAGGCCTGTGGTTGCGATGATGCTACTGCCGCTTGCTCAGCTCGGCTCGTCGTAAGGCCAAACACACCACTCNCCGCACCAAAATGCAGGAATCGCCGGCGATCGATCATCCTCATAAGATTCTCCNGAGTTTAGGGTTGTTGGTTCGTGACGCTCAATACTTACTAGTTACCTCTCACCTAGCACGTCTTGCAAAGATAACGTTGAATTGACTGATTATGTGTTACTCATCATAACTAGTGGCCGGGCTACCAGACGGATGAAATACTCCCATCAGGCGAATAGGCGTGTCTTCTANNTTCTTCATTGAATGCTTAACCTGTCTGGGAAGGTAGATACAACTGCCGGGCGCGACCGNNGNCTCTTTNCCNTTAGCCCACAGCACNCCGCNTCCTTCAACGATATAAATCGCTTCTTCGTAAGTGTGATGATGTNCTGGAGCCTCGGACTTGGGAATGNNTCCGAGNAACTGCGTAACGTGTTGGCAGCCGATACNNTTGTCGACGAGTAACTTGAACCATCGGTCACCCGTTGGAATAGACTTTCGGTTGTCTTGGTGCACGACGACTTCGGGCTTGGTCTCCCCGGGGGCGGCTGGGCATGTGTTTGCTGGGAGGTCGAAACGCGAGTCACGAATCTGAGGGCAGCAGACGCTCACGACTTCAAGGTCGCCTGTCGGTGTGTCGAAGCAACACTCTTTACCTGGTGCTACGTAAACAGCGGAGCCAATCTTGACTTGGTAACCGTATCCATCAACGTAACAGGTGCCTGATCCTGCCGAGACATAATGAACCTCCTCGCTNGTGGGATTTANTTGACCCGGAGAGAGGCCTTTATCGAATTGGCTGACCGACTGNTCGATGTCGCGNGCGGCANCTACCGCTGCACCCACTGTCCACCGACGCCGTCTAGTACCCTCCNGGCTAATTTGTCCCTCGTTGGGTTCGATGACCCGACATCCGCCACCTAGTGTTGGCATTNCTACTNACCNCCTAGCGTCTGGCTAAACCTTGAACGCTTGAGCATGGCTGATTCAGCTTCCAGCGAGGCAATTACTGAATCGAGGTCCTCTTGCGTGTTATATCCGTGGAAGGAAATTCGTATACCTTCGTCGCGGGACGAGGCAATTACGCCGCGTGCGGCGAGTCGCGCTACCAAGGTCACCGCATCGACTGAGCGTAGAACAACGAGTGGTCCTCGACGCGTCGACTCCGATGGTGTTATGACCTCAACACCGGCGTCATCTGCCCAGGCGATCAGCCTGGCAGTTAAGCTGGCAATCTCTCGCTCAATGGTTTCCACCCCAATCGCACCAAGCAACTTGAGCCCAGCTTGGGCGCCATATACGTTCGGAATCATAGGTGTGCCTGATTCGAACTTACGTGCCGACGGTGACCAATCAAGTTCGTCGATGCTGAAGGCGAACGGGTCTAGCCGGCCGAACCATCCCGTCATCGTAGGCACTAAGCGGTCAATAAGATCACGGCGAACATACAGGAAGGCTACACCGGATGGGCCCAGCAAATATTTAAGTGCTCCGGTAACCATAAAGTCGATGCCCAGCGACCGCACGTCGATCGGTCCTGTACCAGTGTGCTGATAATCATCGAGAAAGAGATACGCACCCTGTCGTTGGCATAACGTGGCCAGGCCAGCAATATCAGTCTTATGCCCATTTCGGAAGCATACGTGCGTTGCAGGGACAATCAGTGTCCGTTCATCGATTGTGCGCGCGTACGAGTCGACTGACAGCCCTTCGTTCTCGGTTTCTACCCATTGAATCTTTGCTCCACGCTGCTGCTGCGCAAGCCAGATCTGCGCCATAGTGGGGAACTCAAATCTACCCATCACAACCTGGCGGCGCGNNCCATCAAACATAAGGGCACTAGCTATTGCATTAATGCCTATTGAAGCGCTAGGTAAAACTGCCACNTCATCGCTGGCCGCGCCGATCAAGGCCGCGAATCTAGAGCGTAGCNGCTCAACCTCACCAANCCANGCTTCCCANGGCGAACCCTCCCTGTTCCATGANTCGAGGAACTGNTGNATTGCGGCGNGTACNTCTGTNGACANGGCACCCTGAGAGCAACTGTTTACATAAGTGCGTTGTGTCAACAGNGGAAANTGGGATCGGAATTNGGTGGTGGTCAACTGAACCATCTTAATTAGCCGACCGTTTCTGNGCCTGCGACNGCGTTGGCAGTCTGCGAAGGCTTAGCGCTCGGCTCGAACGCGAACTTGAGAGGGCCGTCTCCATCNGCCAAGCTAATCCGGACAGTGCCNCCGGTTTCCAACTGGCCGAACAAGATTTCCTCAGTGAGACGGTCTCTAACCTCTGNCTGAATGACTCGAGCGAGCGGACGAGCCCCGTAAACCGGGTCATAACCCTTTGTGGCAAGCCACTGGCGCGCNCCTGTTTCAAGGGTGATTGCCACACGCCGCTCCGCGAGCTGCGCTTCGAGTTGAAGGATAAATTTCTCGACAATCATTTCCATCACGTCTGGTGTGAGTGCCCCAAAGGTTACAGTCGTGTCGAGCCGGTTACGGAACTCAGGGCTAAAGATCCGCTCGATAGCTGCTTTGATCCGACCTCGCACCGCCTTCGATCGTCCCCCGCTAAATCCAATAGCACCGGCGCTCATTTCCCGGGAGCCAGCGTTAGACGTCATGATTAGCACGACCTGCCGGAAGTCAGCTTTCCGGCCAGTGCTGTCGGTTAGTGTTGCATGGTCCATCACCTGTAAAAGGATGTTTAACAGATCTTGATGGGCTTTCTCGATTTCGTCGAGAAGCACAACGGCGTAGGGATGGCTTCTAAGTGCGTCAACTAACAGCCCCCCCTGTTCGAAGCCTACGTAACCTGGTGGCGCTCCGATCAGTCGAGCAACGGAATGTTTTTCCATGTACTCACTCATGTCATAACGGAGGAATTCGTTGCCCAGATGGATAGCCAACTGCTTCGCTAACTCGGTCTTTCCTACCCCGGTAGGTCCGGTGAACAGGAAACAGCCGGCTGGCCGCTCTGGTTGTCCGAGGCCAGCGCGGGAACGCTTAATTGCTTTGGCAATCGCTGCAACTGCATCGTCCTGCCCGAAGACGACCCGTTGCAGTGCTTCCTCCAGCGTACGGAGACGTTCTTTGTCGGACGCCGAGGCTTGTTGCTCAGGGATTCTTGCCATTCGGGCGACCACATGCTCGATGTCTGCCGCCGTCACCATTTTCTCTGTCGGGGTGGCAGCGCGATCTTCGTTGCCCTCGGGTTGTGTCTCGGTGCAGCGCAGCCTAAGCATGGCACCCGCCTCGTCGAGAACGTCAATTGCGCTGTCAGGGAGTCGGATGTCGCGAAGATGGCGTCCCGCAAGCTTTACTGCTGTCGTGAGTGCGGCGTCTGTGTATTTGATGCCGTGATGTTCGGCATAGCGTGCATGCAGGCCCTTCAGAATCTTTATAGCTTCTTCGGGACTGGGTTCGTCGATTGTGATTTTCTGCAACCGGCGAGCCAACGCACGGTCCTTCTCGATATGCTTAAAATCTTCAATNGTGGTCGATCCGATCACTCGAACTTCNCCGGCGCTGAGCACTGGCTTGATAAGAGTTGCGAGGTCCAAAGTGCCACCGGTTGTTGCGCCCGCGCCAACCGTGGCGTGCACCTCATCGATGAAAAGGATGGGCTTCGCGTGCTGACGCAGCGAGGCCAGTACCGCTTTGAAGCGTTCTTCAAAGTCGCCCCGGAAACGAGTTCCTGCAAGGAGCGCCGTCGTATCGAGTGAAAAGATCTCGGCTCCCTGAAGTGGTGCTGGGNCCGTCGTGTCAAGCAATCGCGCGGCGAGTCCCTCGGCCAGGGCTGTTTTACCTACCCCAGCGTCACCGACAAAAACCGGATTATTCTTTCGGCGCCGACAGAGAACCTCCATTGTNCGTTGCANCTCNACGGANCGTCCGATAAGGGGATCGACTTGGCCGGCAGCTGCACGCTCGGAAAGATTCACAGTGAAAGCTGCCAGGGGATCCCGCTGTACGGTCGGCGCATCATCTTCCGCACCGGCGTGGACGGTCTGGTCCGGCGTGACGCCGTCACGGTTTGGCGCGAGTGGAACCTTGGCGATACCGTGAGAGATGTAGTTCAGCACATCGAGTCTGGTGACGCCCTGCGCGAGCAATTGCTCCGCTGCGAAGCAACTGGCTTGTTGAAGGATTGCAGCGAGTACATCGCCCGAGTGAACTTCGTCTTTACCAGCACTCTGTACATGCAGCACTGCTGTTTGTAAGACCCGNCGAAAGGCCAGCGTCTGAACCGGCTCCCCAGGACTGTGTCTTGGAAGCCGCTCAGTCTCACGCTGTAAATAGTTGTCAAGATCGTGGCGAAGTGCTGGTAAATCAGCGCCACAGGCTTGCATGATTCTTTCAGCCTCGACGTCGTGTGCAAGTGCNTANAGGAGATGTTCCAGTGTGAGGTCCGCGTGGCGNCTCGATTCGGCCTCTCGATACGCAATNCTNAGAATTAACTCGAGCGATGCACTGAACATAGNGAGAGATTCCTCATTCTTTCTCGATGGATGTTTGTAGCGGAAAGCCCTCGTGACGGGCGAGGTCCTGTGCCGTAATGGCCCTGGTCTCGGCGACGTCGTAGGGATAGATGCCGCAGAGCCCTTGGCCCTGGAGATGCACTTGCATCATGATTCGGTAGGCCTCAGCGGGGGACCTATGGAACACCGACTCCAACACTTTCACAACGAACTCCATAGTGGTGTAATCATCGTTGTGAAGGAGCACACGATACCGAGGTGGCTCTTTTGAGACCGACCGGACTCGCTCCCGCGTTTGACCGCCAGGTTCTTCATTGTATGGCATCGTCGGTTTTGTAGAGTTTCTTCGACCAGCCTATGGGAGCGATCTAATGACGTCAAGCAGTTGTCCGTTAGACCACGGTGCACAGATCGGCGTAGTAAGATAGCGTCGTCAAATTCGTTTTTATACACCCACGAATCATGAATCGACTGACGCGCGATATTGGTTACATCGACTTGCATTTCCAAGGTCAATCGGAAGTGATCGCGGCAGGCGTGCTGCACGGCAGTTTCGGCGCCGCTATAGTTGATCCAGGACCAGCTGCGACCTTGGAGACGCTTGGGTCNGAGCTGAGGCGGNATGGCATTGCTGTCTCCGACATTCGNGCGATCCTTCTGACTCACATCCATTTCGATCACGCTGGAGCCACTGGGGCGATCGTGAACGAGAATCCANAAATTACTGTCTATGTTCACGNGACTGGGGTCAGTCACATGGCCGACCCAGCNCGTCTGATTGCGAGTGCTCGACAAATTTGGGTCGATGAACTCGAACAATTGTGGGGAGAATTCAAAGCTGTACCAGAAACCAACCTACGCGGCCTTATGGGCGGTGAGCGGATTCGAATTGGGGAGCGGGAACTGGAAGTAGCCTACACGCCAGGCCACGCACGTCATCATGTTAGTTATTTTGACCGCGANAGTGGCATCGCNTTTGTCGGTGACACAGCTGGTATTCGTGTGGGTCCTTCGCCTTATGTACTGCCTCCAACACCACCCCCCGACCTCGACCTAGCGGCTTGGCGCACGAGCGTCGAGGTAATCGAACGCTGGCGAGCTAATACCTTATTTCTGACGCATTTCGGTCCACATACTGANGTAGTGAACCATATGCGTACGTTTGTGGACCATCTCGCCGAGTTGGNCGAGATCGCTAGACGGATCGTAGCTCAGGAATCCCGCGAGGATGGGCTCTCAAGTTTTACAACTGCCGTCTCGAAGTTGCTTCGCCAACGGTTGCCTGAAACGACGGCCCGCCACTACGAGGACGCAGTGCCGCTCAGATTGTGCTGGCTTGGTCTGGAGCGATATTGGAAGAATCAGGGCTTGGGCGACGCACCATGATTGCATAGTGGGCCCCGGTTGTTGGTTCGTGGGGCATACCAATAACGTTGAACCCAAGCCGAGTGTAGAACGTTACGTTGCGCATGCTGAACGTTTCAAGATAACAGACGGCCTTNGCCTCGTCAGCTTCGGTGAGCGTCGGCTCGAGCAATTTTCGCCCCAGCCCCTTCCCTTGTGCTTTCGGTGTGATGCCAACAATTGACAGATACCATGCATCCGCCGGGATGCAGACCCGTGACCGCTGGCTCATAAATTCAGTAATCCGTTGATAGGTGACCAGTCCGGCTTCGCTAAGCACTTCGTGAAGCGTTCGTTCTTTCCGGATTTTTGCCTCCTGCGTGATTTCGGGCGCTATCGGGAGAAACCAAGCGGCGGCACCGAGCTGCCCTTCGTCCACGACCAACTTACCGATTGCCTCAGCTTCGTCCAAGGCGTATTCGAAATACTGCACAAGTGCAGTTTTGAAAGCCGGTGTGTCTCGATGCTGGGCGCCTGCGATCGTACGGTAGAAAGGGTCTTTGGCAAGTGCACAGTACAACGCAACCGCGACTGATCGCCTTGCCGTCACTGTTTCCGATGTCTCCTTGGGTTATCCCTGAGTTTAGGGATATGGGTAGATGAAGAGACAACAAAAGTTTCTAGGATTCACGAGTCCTTCTGAGAAAGATTTACGCGCCCCGGCCTCCTTAACCGTGAACGAGACCTCGTTCGGCAGCAATTGAAGAAGCCACTCAGCCGACGGTTGGGACAAGATTTCCTGCAATCCAAACTGATTCAATCGANCGCGTGTTAAGGATATCGTCCAGCGGGTTCGCCGACAGCACCACGAAATCGGCCCAGTTGCCCATCGCCAGAGTGCCCAGGTCCTCGCTAACCTCCATGCACCCCGCGGCGTCACCAGTAGCAGAAACGAGTGCCTGTAAAGGAGTTAAGCCGGCTTCAACCATCCGCTCGAGTTCGAGCTGTTCGAAATAACCCTGGAAGCGGCCGACCGGACCTGTGTCGGTGCCGAATGCGAGGCGCACACCAGCGTCAGACAGCGCTTTGACATTCCGCATTGCCACTTCAAGCGCTGCTTTATACCCTTGAGCACTCTCGCTATCTTGAATCCGAGCTTGGCGAACGGGATCCTCGAGCCCAGCGATCACATTGGGGTCGGTGGCCTGAAGGAAGAAGGGGTCGTCGAAGAAGTCAGGCCGTGATTCGTAAACGAATGTTGAAACCTCGCGCATCAGTGTTGGACTTAGGCACACGTCTCGCTCAAGCATGCCGTCAATCAGTTCCTGGTCGACGTCCGTGTCCCGAACACTGTGGGCGAGAAAGTCGACGTTGGCCTCGACTAGCTTTTTCGCATCATCCAGATAGAACACGTGCGCAGCTACTCGTAGGCCATGTTCGTGTGCTCGTTCAATCACAGCACGCCACGCCTCTTCTGGCATCTTAGTGGTAGAGCCGAGATTATCGTCGACACGGATCTTGATGATGTCGGCTCCCATTTCGGCGATTTCGTCGACGAGGGGCTCAACATCTTCCGCCGTTGCGCCGTTAACAACCGGGCCAGCAACGAAGAGCCGAGTTCGATCGAGTGATAAATCCTGTTCATCGCGGAGAGTGACACCTGCCTGATCATCGCCGCCGAGACTAAAGACCGTGGTGACGCCGTAGCGGGCATACAGTCCCAACTGATGCAGCAAGTTACCACGGGTGTACAACTCAGGGTCTGACTCGAGTCCCCTAGTAGCGCCGACGTGACCGTGACTATTAATGAAACCCGGAATGATCGTTCGGCCCGTTAGGTCAAGTTGTTCGGCACCAGCCGGTATGGACACAGAGTCGGACGCTCCGACCGCTTCGATACGACCGTCTCGGACGACTAGAATGCCATTCTCGATCGTGGTGCCNTTGCCGTCGATAATACGTGCACCGGCGAAGGCCTTAAGGCCTGGTACGGGTTCAACCGCTGGTTCCACGCAACCGGTCAGTGCCAGACCGGCCAGAGTGCACAAAAAAAGTTTGGTTTGCCCGGATGTCATTAGCCCCTCCTGATAGGTCAGGNGCGGATTTTAACATCATGCACCCTGGACGGGAGCAATGATGTAAAACGGACTGTCGAGGTGGGTCAAACGACTCAGCGAGCGTCCGATTAAGAGCAGTTGAATCTCTACCCACCGCCCGAGGTTGAATTTTGCTCCAANAATTGATGAAGCTGGTTAAGTTCAGAACCGAAGCGGCTCCAATCCNCNNNNCGGNTTGCCTCAAGNGCCCGTTCAAGTTGCTGNAGNGCNTCNGACAACAGNNTCGNAATGCCNATCGANGGNTCAAGTGCNGTCTCTGNCGAGGTNNGNTNGGAGGNNCCAACNNNAAGGNNGCCNGNNGTNGTNGNNGCTAGGAGCNNNTNGGGAGCGCNNACGCCAAACANACGGTTNAGCGCCAAAGCGAGAGTTTCTTCCATCACGATCTCGTTCTGATAAGCGAGAATAACGCGCTTGAGTTCGGGAATCTGCCCGTCGGCCGCCCGTAGGTAGAGTGGTCGGATATAGAGTAGCGACTCCTCGATCGGCACGACTAGGAGCGTGCCTTGAATTACTTGTGAACCCTGCTGGTTCCAGAGGGTGATCTGTGGTGAAATTTCTTCGTCTTGGTTAATTCGAGAGACGATCTGCTGTGGGCCAAAAATGAGCTTCTGTTTAGGGAACTGGAACACCATTAGCTTGCCGTAGTGTTCTCCATCGCTCCGTGCGACCATCCACGCTGCAAGATTGTTCTTCCGACGTGGTGTAAACGGCAGCATCTGAATGAATTCGGCGTCCTGCTCGCCCGGCAGTTTCATGATGGTGTAGTACGGCTCCATCACGGCTGTGCGTCCGTCACTTTCGATCGCCGGCACATCCCACTGGTCTTCCTTGTTGTAAAAGACTGCCGGATTGGTCATGTGATAAGTCGAGAACATTTCTGTTTGCAGCGTGAAGATGTCCTGGGGATAACGGACATGGCTACGAAGGTCGGCCGACATCGCCTCGATGGGCGTGAACAAGTCTGGAAAGATCTTGCTGATTGTTGCCGCGATTGGGTCGTCAGCGTCAGCCAGATAATAGGTAACGGTCCCGTCATACGCATCGATGACGATCTTCACTGAGTTNCGGATATAGTTGANAGACTGCNTTGCCTGAGTNGAATAGGGATAGTTGTTNGTTNTGGTGTAGGCATCAAGAATCCAGNACAACTGGCCTTCTGAGATCACCATATACGGATCNCGGTCGTACANCAGGNNCGCAAAGTTCGCGATCGNNTNTNCGCGNTCGCTGATATTCCGGTGGATGAGGATCCGACTATCNGCNGTCAGCTGCTTGCTGATNAGCACGTTGAACGCGCGGAAGCGGAGACTGAACAACAACTTATTGAACAGCCCGCCGATTGGGATGCCACTCTCACCCTTGTATTCGCTGTAGACGTTGTCATCACCCTCTGGGTAGTGAAATTCTCGTGTGTCGGTGTTGACGATCACATAGTCGTTCGATAGCTCGCCGAAATAGACGCTCGGTTCCTCGACCGACAGATCAACCTCTGAACTCGTCGGGAGATCCTTGAGGAAGAGCACCGGTAGACCTTCGGCTGTAACCTGATTCACTGGGCCAAGGGCCACACCGTACCCGTGTGTGAATACCAGTCGCTCATTCGGCCACGAGCGGTTGGATAAACTGCTTGAGTTGAGCTCCCGGCTTGAGAGCATGGTCTGGCGATATTCGCCGTTAATTACATAGCGGTCGTTGTCGACATTAGCGAAATCGTAGTACGAGCGGATGGCTTGAATCTGTCCGAACGTGTCCAGCAACGGTCCGTGATCCCACAGTCTAACGTTGTTAATCGTTTCAGGATTTGCGTCAATATCACTTCGTGTGAGTGTCGCATCGCCGGAAAGTTCTCGCGCGTCAATACCCTCGAGCGCAAATGCCTTCCGAGTGGCGGCGACGTTCCACTCGATGAAGGGGGCCTCTCTTTCCTGTTCATTCGGCGTGACAACGATCCGCTGAATAAGGGCACCGTAACCAGTTCCACCTGCTGACACAGCGATATACAAGACAACTGCAAGCGGCACCGGCCACTGTTTCGGTGAGAATGCTTGGTAGGTCGCCAAGCTAGCACCGAGCAGGGCCACTGCAACAAGGACGTGCAACATCGGTATCCGGGCGTCGACATCGGCGTAGGACGCACCTTGGATAACACCCGCTGGCGTCAATAATGTTCGAGGTATATCAAGTGAGGCGCCCCATGCTAGTAGTAGCAGAAGCGAGGCGATGAGTAGCGATAGGTGCTGGCGCGCCCGCCGACTAATCTTAAGACCAACTTGTGGCTCAAAACCGACCGCACCTGACAAAATATATACCGCCGTGGCGCCGGCGAGACTCAGAACGACAACGCTGACAAGCAGATTCCGAACAAAGTCGAGAAACGGCAGTTGGAACACATAGAAAGCGACGTCCCGGCCGAGCAGTGGGTCTACCTCACCGAAAGGCGTGGCGTGCTGATACTGAAGCCAAACCATCCACTGGCTGGATGCAAACCCTCCCATGAACAGCGCTGCGAGCCCGGACACTCCGGCCACGATCAACTGGAGCCCTTTCCGGTCGATGACTAACGGTTTCACCTCTGGTCCGCCCCCGAGCGTCAGGTAGGGCTTAGTCATGTCCCGTAGCGCATATTTCAGTCCGCTGAGAAGCACGCTAAAAGCAATTGCAAAGACAACACCGCCGAGGATTACCTTCGAGGCTAGTGTGCGAATAAAGANCTGGTCGAAACCGANCTGCTCAAACCACAGCCAATTGGTGTAGAAGCCGGCGAAGGATGGCACTACCAGAAAGAGCAACACTCCTGCGACGACGATCGGCATTCTAGGAATCATGGGCACACCTCAGCCCGTATGGGCATTGAATCACTCTGTCCATCATATCTCGTCTTTGGCAACTAGCGTAAGGCTTCGGGTCCTGGCTTGGTCGGAGATTACACCCCAGGGACATCAGAAACACGACAGAACTATCAAGAAATTCTTAGGCATTTCTCACTTGAGTTGTATGAAAAATGAAACGATGATGCGGGATGATAGAGAGTGCAGCTAGGTTCCCCATAAGTGTTACAGCTTCACCGTGACAACAGGAAGGGTGAACGATGAGCGACCGCAAGTACAAGCAACGCGGCTACCAAGACGACGAACCGTCTCCATCGCGGTCTAAACGTTCTGGTTCCAAGCCGAAGTCCGGAGAGGCTCGCGGCCAACTTCCGTTGAGACCAAAGGCGNCGAACATGCCTGCATTTCACGATGTAATCCGCTGCGCGAAATGTGGAGGTCTACTGGATCAGCCGATTGGTGATGGCGCGACTTGTTCTCGGTGTGGTTCAGCACTGCACACTTGTGCACAATGTGCTTGGTTCGACCCCAGCAGTCGCTTTGAATGTTCAGAGCCGGTGACTGCCCGTATTACTCCAAAGGATGGTCTGAACAACTGTACCTACTATGAACCACGAGTGACCGTGGAGCGCCAGACCCATTCCACGAGGGGTCCATCGAGTGCCAAGCAGGCCTTTGATGATCTATTCAAGTAACGAACGGGATCGTGTAATCACTCTACCAAGCGACAAGCAGCCTGAGATCACGGACGTTGTGGCCAGTTGGTCCAGTGGTGATCGTGTCTCCGAGCTGTTCGAAGAACTGGTGTGAGTCAGCACGACGGAGATAGGTGTCGTGGTGGAGTCCAGTGCGCTCTGCACGGGAGAGCGACTCGCCGTCAGCAACGGCACCTGCAGCTGGGGATGAGCCATCGATTCCATCAGTGCCAGCACTTAGCACCGCTATCGACCGTCCAGCAATCCGCGGTACGCAAGCCAGAACAAACGCCTGATTCCGACCTCCGAGACCAAGCGGGTTTGTGACCGGGCAAGAAAACTCACCTCCGTTGACAATGGCCACTGGACTTAGTGGGTGCGCTTGACGAACGTGGTCGACCGCTGTGAGCAAATGCTCAACAGTGCGCTCAAGTGGCCAGTTATCACGCACTGCAACATCAATCATTACTTGCCACCCGAGAGCCCGCGTTTCATCCGCCATCGTTTTTACCGCTTCGGTTGACCCTAATAAGCGGTACCATCGACTTGTCGAGAATTCTGGCGATCCCGGCTTCGGTGTTTCAGGGATCTGATCATTTTCGAAGAGTTTCCTCACGGCGATCGGCATCTGATCGAATAACTTTGTGTTTTTCAGAATTGCGTGGCAGTCAGCTACGGTTGATGGGTCTGGCATGGTCGGCCCAGAGGCGATTAGCGAGGGATCGTTATCGGGCACGTCAGAAACGTAGAACGTCAGTTGTTGTGCCTGTCCAGCGAGTGCGGTCAGTTGGCCACCTTTGACACGCGATACGTGTTTCCGGACGACGTTGACGTCAGCGATCGCGGGTCCGGCAGTTACCAGTAACTTGTTCAACGCTTTAGTGTCCTCTAGGTTGAGTCCGTCAATTGGCTGTTCGAAGAGCGCGGAGCCTCCTCCTGAGAGCAGATAAATGACCAGGTCCCTAGGGCCTACCTGTTTGAGGCAATTTATCACTGCAGCGCCTGCGTCAAAGCTGCGCGTATTAGGTAGCGGATGCCCTCCGATGTACCACTCACAGCCAGGAATCGATGTTTTGGATGCGTTCGTAGTGACGATGATGCCGTCGAACGTTCGCGGAGCTAGGAGTTTCGCGACCGATGCGGTCATCGACCCCGCCGCCTTGCCAATCGCGATTACGATGATGCGCTCGACCTGGCGGAGATCGATCGCATCATCGTCCACGGTCAAGAACGATCCTGTTAGACCGACCCGTCGGTGTAGGACTTCGTGTAGGTCTAGCCTAGCGAGGCTGCGCGCGAATAGACGGCGGAGAACTGCTTTCAACTTTCACCCACGTATATCGTACACATCCCTGCGAGCAGATGCACGAGCAGGGGTGCCCTTGGAAACTACGCAAGGCGATGCGGCTGCAGAGTATGATGGACCCAGTGCGTGAGAAATGCCAATGAATGGACATGATCCTGTTTGTGGGATGTCAGTCGACTTAGCGGCCACACCCCACATTACTGAGTACGCCGGAAGCCACTATGGGTTCTGCTGCGGCCACTGTCGCGATAAGTTTCTTGCTGACCCAGAACAGTACCTAAAGCCGCCAGGGGAACAGTCAGAAGTGGAGGCCGTTTCCGCAGCGGGTAGCTACATTTGTCCAATGGACCCTGAGGTGTCTGAGGACCGGCCAGGGGCCTGTCCGCGATGCGGCATGGCACTAGAACCCCTAGTTATTTCGGTCGAAGAGCCACCAGACCCCGAGGCCATCAATATTACTCGGCGTTTTTGGTTGGGTGTTGCACTCGGATTGCCGGTGTTGTTACTAGCCATGGGTGAGATGGTGTTCAGTTTGAGCGTGTTGGGTGTTACCGGTAGCCGGATGAACAACTGGCTGCAATTGATACTTGCCTCACCCGTTGTACTTTGGGCTGGCTGGCCGTTCTACCAGCGAGCATGGATGTCAATTGTGAACGTCAACCCAAACATGTTTACGCTGATCGCGCTCGGCGTCGGGTCGTCCTACCTCTACAGCCTTGTTGCAACAGTAATGCCGGAGTGGTTTCCCAATGGATTCCATGGCGAAGCCGGCGTTGAGCCATACTTCGATACAGCGGTGGCGATCACCGTGCTCGTCTTGTTGGGGCAAATGCTTGAGGGGCGTGCACGCAGTCAGACGGGGGCTGCGATTCGCGCACTACTCGGTCTGACACCGAAGACCGCGCGCGTGCTCCGCGATGGGAGTGAGAGAGACATCCCACTTTCACTAGTGCGGGTCGGCGATTTACTACGGATTCGTCCTGGTGAGAGGATTCCGGTTGACGGAGTGGTCGTCGATGGGACGAGCTCCGTTGACGAGTCAATGGTTACCGGGGAGTCGATTCCAATAGAGAAGTCGGCGAAGGCGTCACTTATCGGTGCCACGATCAACGGAACGGGCGCGCTTACGATGCTCGCGGAACGAGTTGGCAGTGACACGCTTTTAGCACAGATAGTGCGAACAGTGACCGACGCTCAGCGTAGCCGAGCACCAATACAGCGGGTTGCGGACCGCTTAGCTACGTACTTCGTGCCAAGCGTGGTAGGGGTATCAATTGCAGCATTCATCGGCTGGGGACTCTGGGGGCCAGAACCTCGTTTTGCACTGGCTCTAGTTAGCGCAGTCGCCGTCCTTATCATCGCGTGCCCGTGCGCGCTCGGCTTGGCTACCCCGATGGCGATCATGGTGGGTACCGGGCGCGGCGCGAGCGCAGGTGTTCTTATCAAGAACGCTGAAGCACTCGAGGCACTGGAACGCGTTGACACATTAGTGGTGGACAAAACTGGCACGCTAACCGAGGGGCGGCCGAAGGTTGTCGACGTTTATGCAATCAACGGTTTTACAGAAATTGAGGTTGTTCGGCTTTCGGCTGCACTGGAACAGGCCAGTGAGCATCCCCTGGCCTCAGCGGTGTTGGCGCGTGCACGTATGGATGGCTTATCGTTACCCACAGCGATTGATTTTCAGGCTGTGCCAGGGTGTGGGGTAACTGGATCAATTAATGGTCAACAAGTCGCCCTTGGNACCCGNGAATTACTAGCCGAACNCGCGATNGACATCGGGTTGCTGTCTGCTCGTGCTGATGCTGTTCGNCGTAATGGTCAAACNGTCATGTTCNTAGCGGTCAATGGTCATGCTGTAGGCCTTCTTGGTGTTNCCGACCCAGTGAAATCGTCAACTCCGGAAGCCCTTGAACTGTTACGNCAAGATGGCCTTCGNCTGGTNATGGTTACTGGCGACAATGCACTAACNGCGCAAGCAGTTGCTGCTACTTTGGGCATCAAGGAGTTCAGGGCCGGTGTTCTCCCAGATGCGAAGCGGCAAATCATCGCCGAACTGCAGGCAGACGGTCACACGGTTGCAATGGCCGGCGACGGCATTAACGACGCTCCGGCACTTGCTGAGGCTACGGTTGGGATTGCGATGGGCACTGGTACTGATGTAGCCATGGAATCGGCTGGAATCACACTTGTAAAAGGNGACCTCCGAGCGATTGCACGTGCGCGGCGACTCAGCCGAGGGACCCTCCGCAACATTCGTCAGAACCTGTTTTTGGCTTTTGTTTACAACGCCGTGGGTGTGCCCGTGGCCGCCGGTATTCTGTATCCGCTCACGGGACTACTCATCAGTCCTATCTGGGCAGGCGCGGCTATGACGCTCAGCTCGCTCTCAGTGATTACCAACTNACTACGCTTACGCTGGCTGGAACTCTGATTCTTGAACGCTGTGGGAGATTAGCTGGTCTGATGAAGCCAGAAATCGTGCAGCTACCGAAGACAGTCACNCCATACCAGTCGGCGCTGGCCGCACGATTCGAACAGTTGCAAGAGTTACTACGCGATTTTCCTGGGATTCGTGAAAAGCCGAAGAGGCGCGGACTTACCTACAGATATAACGATCGCATAGCTTTCGTTCTTACTCGGAAGCCGCGCATCATCTCACTTGAGATGAAGCTACCTGAATTTGTGGCGGACGAGGTCCTTCGGCTGCCTTATGTCAGACCCCACAAATCCACTCGCCTTGCCCGCACAGGTTGGATCGCTGTGGCCATTCGTGTAGAAACGCCGCTGGATCGGATCGGTGAGTTAGTACTGCGAAGCTACGATTTTCGCGTTGAGTCGGGCATTCCGAGCTAGCGTGGAGCCAAGAGNAAACGCCAAAGCCTTGTCGCAAGGCCCCAATGCTTCCCAGCGCGCTGCGCCACGCAGTGGAATGTGTGCCGCAACTTTTTTGTCTTGATCTGCTAGGTTCTAGTTTGCGCCCTGAAACGCCATTTCCTCTTGGAACCAGGCTTGGAATTCAGTTTGGGTCTGAANCTTGACGAATCCACGCATCCGGTAGTGCCCNAGCCCGCACAACTGGGANCAGTTGATTTCGAAGTCACCGGTCATGGTCGGTTCGAACCAGACGGGGATCTCTTGGCCAGGGATTGCGTCCTGTTTTACCCGCATGGACGAAATACCGAAGCTGTGGATGACGTCCTGCGTGGAGAGGTGCACGAGNACAGGGGTGTCGACCGGTANGTTGAGCTGNTTAATCGTATAGAGATCATCAACCGCCNATGGGTCACTACGGTCCAAGCCGATAGCATTCGTTGGTGAAATGAGGTCGTTTGTAGTGCGACCAAACATACCGTCGGCGCCCGGGTATTGAATATGCCACTCAAATTGCTTAGCCACCACGCGTACGAGAGTTGGGGGACGGTCAGCTGGTGGGTCTCCTACCCGCGTTGCCCAGGCGGGAATGGCGAAACCAATGAGGAGCACCGCTTCNATGACAGCCACCGCGATTTCCAGGTAACTCGAGTTGTGACTCTTCACGCCTACGTAGTCTGCCTTTGCATTCCTTGACTGCCTGAAGCGGACCAAGGTGTAAAGGAAGAAAGCGCCCCAACCAACGAACAGGATGGCCATAATCCAATGCACCAGGACGATGAGNTGGTCGACATCGGCAGCGTGTGCGGACGCNTGTGGCGGCAATCCCAGCAACTCTTGCATCTAATAGCTCCCTTCCANGCNGGCNGNNNGTTGCACCTGGAGGTCCCGGCCCACGCTCGCGCGTGACAGTTTGAACAAGCGAATGAAGAACATCACGAATCCTGTGGCGACGCAGGCNAGAATTCCNAGCATTANGAGAATCGCCATGTTCATTCCCTGTGTCATCGGTGAATCAGCGGCGCCAAAACAAACCGCACAGGCCCAAGCCGCTGAGTTATCAGCTAACAAAAGCAATGCGCCGATTACCACCAGTGTGCGGAAAGCCCGCGTCAGCATCATTTTCTGCTCCACNCCCTTAACCATTAAATCCATGAACTATCACTCGATGCCGATCCGCCGCGTCTTCCGGACGAAGCTGACCGCGTACAGGCTCAATCCCATCGCTACAAGGCACGAGACAAGTCCTGTTGCTAAATGGCCGCTAGACCCTAGTGGTGACCTGAACGCCACAATGGCCCAAATTCCCATGAAAACCGCTAGTAGGATTGAGGCGACGATAAACAAGATGTGAATAGTTCTTAGAGACATCAACACCCCTAGCGGCCGATGCTATCGAGGACCGCGAATAGCGGCACGAACATCAGCACNAGGAAACAGGCTGCTGTNACTAACAAGGTCCAGTAGATTGCCGANTTCTCCGCNGCCAAGTGCATGAAATAGTTCGCCACCAGCGAACTCTTAATCGTTGCGATAATTAGTGCAACGGTGATGGCAACCGGAACTGTCAGGGTAAGGTAGGCCACGCCCACCGTAACGACCGTCAAGACCATCAGTGCAACGAACACCATGATGTAGACCTTGACGTGTTTCTTAATGTCTTCAGCAGAATCCACACTCATTCGTTTCCCCTTCGTCGATGTCGGCCGTCAGGCGCAACACCATCACACTCTTCAGAGCAGATACAGCACTGGAAACAGGAAAATCCATACTAAGTCGACGAAGTGCCAATAGAGGCCAGCTGCCTCGATGCGGTTCGTAAAACGCTCCGGCGCGGTGTGCCACATTTTGATGCCGGGGACTAAAAAGTAGCTATTGACGATTATTCCACCCACGATGTGCAATCCGTGCAAGCCAGTAATCAAGAAATAGATGCCTAGAAAGGTGCTTTCGGACGGATATAAATGGTGTGAGAACTTGTCGGCGTACTCGAACATCTTAACGACCAGAAAGACAAGTGCAAGACCGACGGTCGAACCCATATACAGCCTGTATTTACCTAGATCCCCTAATTTTAGTGACGCCCAAGCCATGACCATAGTGACCGATGAAGTGATCAGCACAACGGTATTGAAGGTTGCAAGCGGTATGCTCAGAATCTCAGCCCCGAGTGGCCACGTTCCAGGCTCAGCGCCAACTCGCAACAGAACGTAAGAGGAAAAGAGGCCGCCGAAGAGCATGACCTCAGACGCTAAGAACAGCCAGATGCCGAGCTTCACGTTGTTCACCCCGGTATCGGCCCGAGTGTTGACGGTATATGGAATTTCCATCGCGGTGTCTGCTCCCTAGCTACGACCGCTGACCCTGCGGCGTAAAATCAGTTGCTGCGCCGGGCACACTGTACTCATACGGACCGCGGTGCACTTCTGGCGGTGAAAGAAAATTGCCGTGCGGAGGTGGTGAAGGTGTTTCCCATTCAAGGGTGGTTGCCTCCCACGGGTTATTGTTCGTCTTCTCGCCTCTCCGGATACTCATAAAGAAGTTGATGATGAAGAAGATCTGGAAGAGGCCGAGTCCCCAAGCGGAGAATGACATAAAACTGTTCCAGTGCAAGACATCTTGCACGTGTTGATACCCGATGCCGCCGTCATACATCCGGCGGTTCATGCCTGCCAACCCTTGGATCATCATCGGCATNAAGACNCCATTCATANAGACNANCGAGCCCCAGAAGTGGATTNTCCCCAGNACATCATTCATNTTGCGACCGGTAGCCTTGGGGAACCAGTAGTAGATGCCTGCGAACAANGCNAAGATTGTGCCTGGGGCCACGACGTAGTGGAAATGTCCTATGACGTAGAGCGTGTCGTGNAGATGAATATCCGATANAGCTAGGCCTAGCGGTAGTCCNGTCAGCCCGCCGATGCCGAACATCGGTAGAAACGCCAACGCAAACAACATCGGCGTTGTGAATCGAATCGAGGCTCCGTAGAGCGAGATGAACAGTGCCGAGAGAATGATAATGGAGGGGATCGAAATGATCATCGTCGTCGTTTGGAAGAACGCGCTGATCATTGTTCCCATGCCCGTCAGGAACATGTGATGCGCCCATACAATGAACGACATAAAGCCGAGGAAGACCAGCGAATAAACCATCGGACGATAACCCCAGAGCGGTTTTCGCGTATTGTTGGCGATGACTTCGGCCACGATGCCCATTGCTGGGAGTATCAGCACGTAGACTTCAGGATGCGCTAGGAACCAGAAGAGGTGCTGCCATAGTAAGGCACTGCCACCCCCGCTCACTTCGAGCGCTTGACCGCTCACCACTAAGCCGCTCGGCAGAAAGAAGCTTGTGCCGGCAACGCGATCCATGAGTTGTAGGAACGCGGCTGCTTCGAGCGGTGGGAAGGCCAGTAGCAGGAGAAAAGCTGTAACGAGTTGAGTCCAGACAAAAAACGGCAACCGCATCCAAGTCAGGCCAGGTGCACGTAACTGCACCATTGTAACGATGAAGTTAATCGCGCCGAGTAGGGATGAGGTGATGAGAAACGTCATTCCGATTAACCACCACGTCTGGCCTTGCGTGGCGATCACCGACAGAGGCACGTAGGACGTCNAACCCGAGTTAGCCGCGCCGCCCGGTGCAAAGAAACTAGCGAACATAACCAATCCACCGACGAGAAAGACCCAGTAGCTTGCCATGTTCAGCTTGGGAAACGCCATATCAGGCGCGCCAATCTGGAGTGGAACCACGAAATTTCCAAAACCACCAACTGCCAATGGCACGACACCAAGAAACACCATGATCGTGCCGTGCATTGCACCCAACTGGTTGTAGAACTCGGGCAACATAATTCCGCCCGGTGCGTTGGCGTCCCCCATCAGTCCGCCGATGACGGGTATGGGCTGGCCAGGATACGCAAGCTGCCAGCGCATGATCATCATCAAGAAAAAGCCAAAAAGCAGGAACACGAGTGCGGTGACGGTGTATTGGATGCCGATCACCTTATGGTCTTGGGAGAAAAAATACTTCTGCCAGAAACCTAGTTCGTGCTCATGTTCCGCGTGCGCGTGCCCGGCTGTCGTCACGTTGTCCAACGTCGTGACTCCTTTCTGCGTCGTGCGGCGTCCTGGGTCGTGATAGNGAGCAGAGGCTGGTGGTTANCCCGCCGATTCAGCCCGCAGATCCGCAGGGTCCACAGGCCATCAATCACGAAATTTTATATGGAGGCCGAGGAGCGCGCAAGCCTAGAACCAGGAAAAATACTTCAGATAGGGCCCTNCTGAGATCCGAAACGCCCAAATGTGGACACTAGCTGGAGACAGACGGACCGCCTTGGACGGTCGGGGGTCGCGAATAAGTTCAGCAGGGGTGGTGACTATTTGCCTGTGCCTCGGTGGAGGGCCCTGGAGGCGATGCGCGTAATTAGGCTGGTTAAAAAGATTATTGCGGTCAGTCCTAGCACCAGGACTAAGTAGTAAGAAGTCTCTCCCTCGACCGGGCCGTCGCCAGTAAGCATGGCCACGTCGCCGGCAAGTTTCCCGTAATAGGTGTAAAGGAGGGAGCCAGGGAGCATACCCACGGACGCCAGAACGTAGTCCCGGAAACGGACGCGGGTTAGACCTAGGGCGTAGTTGAGCAGGTTGAAGGGGAATATCAGGGACAGCCGGAGTAAGAGAACAATCTTGAAACCCTCGTCTCCCACGATGCTNTCGAACTCGGCGAAACGAGGATTGCGTGCTAACCGTCGCTCGATTGCTGCCCTCGCGACATGCCGGGAAAACAGAAAAGCGCCAGCTGAACCAATTGTGGCGCCCACCAATACGAGGACCGTGCCATTGCCGAGACCAAAGATGGCGCCCGCTGCAAGGGTCAATAGCGAGCCGGGGATGAAAGCGACCGTTGCGGTGGCGTACGCGACGACGAATACAACCGGGCCCCAGACACCCGCACTTTCGACCCACGCCACAAAAGCCGGTAAATATCCGCCGAATTGCCAACCTAGAGCAACGACTAATCCTAGGACAACCGTGCTGGCTAGAAGGTGCTGTCGGGAGTGGTTCTCCGTCATGAGTGTCACCTGCCNCCTCCTAGCCTGTCTGCTACGTAGAATACCGCCCTGCAAAGTAATACAAATTTTCCCAGTTTTCCGACTGTGTGTAAGGGGCAGTGACCACGATGAGGCAAGGGTATACTGCTTCCTGCCATTCGCACCGGAATATGCAACTTAAGCTTTTGCAGTGGGTGCGAAACAGTTGTTTTTATGTTCCACTACTGAATTAATGCGCGCATCTGGTGACACTGGATGAATACGGTGCGTGACCGAAGTAGGGTCCTATGAGCGACTTCCCCTCCCCAACCCACACGGATGGGTTACCGACTGCGGCTAACTCAGCACGACCAATGACGCGCACTTACATGGCGGTATTAGTCGTCGAGGCGTTGGTCTTACTGGCCTTGTGGGGTTTCAGCTGGTATTTCGCGAACTGATCGCGGTTCATCGATAAACCCATGCATTTAGTCGACTGGTTCATCGTTGCGGCATACCTAATCTGGGTGGTCTACGACGGCCTCAAGCGGACTAAAGCCTCCTCAGCGATTGAGGGCTACTTTCTAGCCAACCGCTCACTACCGTGGTGGGCTGTGGGCCTCACCGTCATGGCAACCCAAATGAGCGCGATCACACTCGTCGGGACCACGGGGCAAGGTTACGCCGACGGCATGCGCTTCGTGCAGTTCTACTTCGGCCTACCGGTTGCGATGATCATCTTGTCACTCACGCTCGTGCCGTTTTTCTATCGAGCCAAAGTNTATACGGCCTACGAGTACCTCGAACGTCGCTTCGACGTGCGTACCAGGACGCTCGCGAGCTTACTGTTCCTTATGTCGCGGGGGCTGCAGGCTGGTGTAATTATCGCGGCGCCGGCAGTGATCCTATCGATTGTGCTCGGGTTCAACCTCACCTTGACGATTATTGCAATCGGGTTGCCGACGACGCTTTATACGATGTTTGGTGGTGTGCAAGCGGTCACTTGGGCCGACGTGAAACAGATGGTCGTTATTGTGGCCGGCCTGGTGGCGGTGGTGTTCGCACTCGTTTTGGGACTACCAGAAGATGTTGGCCTCGGCGAGGCCCTCCACATTGCGGGGGCGACGGGTCGACTTACTACAATCGACTTTCAGTTCGACCTGAACGAGACCTATACGTTCTGGTCAGGGTTGATCGGCGGGCTTTTCTTGATGCTTGGCTACTTCGGATGTGACCAGAGTCAGGTGCAACGCTATTTGACCGCCGAGTCAATCAAGGCAGGACGACGCTCACTCCTGATGAGCGCATTCGTGAAGATCCCGCTCCAAGCGCTGATCCTACTAACCGGTGTACTCGTGTTCACGTTCTACCTGTTCCAAGCACCACCAATGCTTTTTAACCCGGCACACGAAGCGGAGGTGCAATCAAGTTCTCGAGCGGCGGAGTGGGCGGCGCTTGACACGGAGTTTCAGAGCGTGCTCGATGTGCGGAGGACTGCGGTCCGTGATGCGGTAACGGCACGCCGGACGGGCGACCCCGCTGCGACGAGGGTGGCCGAGGCCGCCTTTGTTGAACATCAGCGGAGCTTGACTACGATTCGTGGGCGGGCTGTATCACTGGTGAAGGAAGTCACCCACGATGATTCCTACAATGACGTGAACTATGTTTTCCCAACCTTTGTCACGACCGAATTACCGATCGGCCTGGTCGGGTTGATCGTCGCCGCTATCTTTGCTGCAGCTATGTCAAGCATTGCTGCCGAGCTAAACTCGCTATCGACCTCGACCGTAATCGATATGTATCGTCGTCACATTCGCACCGACGCATCTGACCGGCACTACCTCCGCGTATCGAAAATTGTCACTGGCTTCTGGGGACTTTTTGCTTCCATCGTGGCGGTGTACGCCGCAAACCTTGGGTCACTTATCGAGGTGGTAAATCGATTCGGGTCCTTCTTTTATGGTTCGTTACTTGGTGTGTTCATCCTTGCTGTGGGCACGCGGCGGGCGACATCGCCCGGAGCGGTTTGGGGGTTGGCTGGTGGAATGGTCACGGTAACCTACGTTGCAGTGACCAGCAGTATCTCGTTCCTGTGGTTAAATGTTGTTGGAGCCATCGCGGTCTTTGTAGTCGGCATGGCTATTAGCACCCTCTTCCCAGCTCATGAGCGCACAGTGTCCTAGCTCATCNATTTTGCTCCTAGAGACGTCCTTGCTGAACCCAAGAGGACCAGTCCCGTNCGNGCTTTNAATGACCACGCCTNCTCTCNATTGAGACCAAAGNCTTTCTGNTTCAGNAGTCCTAAAGTCCTGCTTGAGAAAGGGTTGGCAAGANCATGACCCCGTGGTATAAANCTATATACGACTAAAATGGTCGGNATTTTTNATTGAGCGGTTNGTGNGAGATATGGCNGACNTGNGGCCTATCTTGTGACGGTTTTCTTGAGCGNCAGTAGACCAGATGAGCACAGCNACGAAGGCGATTGAACAACTCGCGANNCAGGACTACAAATACGGCTTCGTGACTGACGTTGAGNCCGACACTATTCCAAAGGGACTNAGCGAGGANGTNGTTCGNNTAATTTCGGCTAAGAAAGAAGAGCCCGAATGGCTTCTCGAGTGGCGGCTCAGGGCCTATCGGCTCTGGACAACGATGGTTGAACCATCTTGGTCAAACGTCCATTACGACCCAATCGACTACCAGGCGATTAGCTACTATTCGGCTCCCAAAAAGAAGCCATCGCTCAAGAGCATGGACGAGGTGGATCCGGAAATCCGAAGCACGTTCGAAAAACTTGGGATTCCCCTTGAGGAACAGAAATTACTGTCTGGTGTTGCCGTGGATGCAGTTTTTGACAGCGTTTCTGTTGCCACGACATTTCGTGAGAAATTGNGCGAGCTCGGTGTCATCTTTTGCTCGTTTTCTGAGGCGGTTCGCGATCATCCCGAGTTGGTGCGTAAGTACCTGGGTACAGTCGTGCCGCACTCCGACAACTTTTTTTCGGCGCTGAACTCGGCGGTGTTTAGCGACGGCTCCTTTGCCTACATTCCAAAGGGNGTCAAGTGTCCAATGGAACTGTCGACCTACTTTCGGATCAACGCCGCATCGACAGGACAGTTCGAACGAACGCTGATTGTTGCTGATGAAGGTGCTTCGGTAAGTTACCTTGAGGGGTGCACAGCACCGATGCGTGACGAAAACCAGCTACACGCTGCTGTGGTGGAGCTTGTGGCGCTCGACGACGCCACGATCAAGTACTCAACGGTCCAAAANTGGTATCCGGGTGATAAGGATGGCAAGGGCGGGATTTACAACTTCGTCACTAAACGTGGGATCGCCGCCGGGCGTAATTCGAAGATTACATGGACGCAGGTGGAGACCGGTTCGGCTATCACCTGGAAGTATCCCGGCTGTATCCTCAAGGGCGACAATTCGGTCGGTGAATTCTATTCGGTTGCCGTTACGAACAATCGGCAGCAGGCTGATACCGGTACAAAGATGGTGCACCTTGGTCGCAACACCAGGAGCACGATCATCTCGAAAGGCATCTCCGCGGGGCACGGCCAGAACACTTACCGAGGGCTTGTCCGGATTGGCAAAGGTGCTACCGACGCGCGAAACTATTCGCAATGTGACTCGTTATTGATCGGTGACCGCTGCGGTGCGCACACGTTTCCGTATTTGGAAGTGCGCAACACTTCATCGCAGGTCGAGCACGAGGCATCCACGTCAAAAATCGGGGAAGACCAGATTTTCTACTGCCGACAACGAGGGCTGTCGACGGAGGACGCGGTGAATATGATCGTGAGTGGGTTCTGTAAAGAGGTCTTTAGAGAGCTTCCTATGGAGTTTGCAGTGGAAGCGCAGAAGCTGCTTGGGGTGAGTCTGGAGGGTAGCGTCGGCTAGATCGCCGAAGTGGCCCGGTGGCGCTCCGAAGCGGACTTCGGATGGTCAAGCCCTTTCCCGCTAAGAGAACCCATTCTTTTATCCATCCGGACATATCATTTCTACAGAGTCATAGAGGCAACGCGATGTTGGAGATTACGGGACTACACGCCAGTGTAGGTGGCAAGGAGATTCTGCGTGGTATTGACTTGTCGGTGAATGCGGGAGAGGTGCACGCGATCATGGGGCCCAACGGCTCTGGCAAGAGCACGCTGGCGGGGATTTTAGCAGGACGAACTGAGTACGACGTGACGAGCGGTACAGCGCTGTACCAAAACGAGAATCTGCTAGATATGGAACCCGAGGAACGTGCACGTGCTGGGGTCTTTCTGGCTTTCCAGTATCCGGTTGAGATTCCCGGTGTCAACAATGCTTACCTTCTCAAGGCAGCGCTTAACGAAGTGCGAAAGCATCGTGGAGAACCCGAACTCGACGCAATAGAGTTTATGACCTTAGTGAAAAAGCAGCTCGCTGTGCTTGAGATGAGCCCGGAGCTTCTCAGCCGACCCGTGAACGACGGGTTTTCAGGGGGCGAGAAAAAGCGCAACGAAATTTTTCAAATGGCGGTGCTCGAGCCGAAGCTCGCCATTCTTGATGAAACCGACTCCGGACTCGACATTGATGCGTTGAAGGTTGTAGCGAACGGTGTAAACGCGCTGCGAAGCTCGGATCGCTCGACGGTCGTCGTCACCCACTACCAGCGCATGCTCAATTACATAGTTCCTGATTTTGTGCACGTGCTCTCGGGTGGTCGGATTGTGAAAACGGGAGGTAAGGAGCTTGCGCTGGAGCTTGAGGAGAAGGGCTATGGGTGGATCGACTCTGCTCCCGAGGAGGTCAAGGCGTGAGCGCTACGTCCNCCATGGAAGTCTCCGCGGTGTACGAGGGTTACCAAGCGGACTTTGACCGCCTACAGGATGGCGGGGACAAGCAGGGTGTCTCGGCTCCTCTGAAGTTGCTCCGGCAAAAGGCTATGGAGCACTTTGGTCGTCTCGGATTTCCAACGACGCGTATGGAGGACTGGANGTTCACGAGTGTTGCGCCGATCGCCACTCGCCCCTACGCATTGGGTGCCCTCGCTGAAGTTACCACTGACCAGATCGTACGCTTTCTGATTCCGGAGTTGCCGGGGCCTCTGCTGGTATTCGTCAACGGCCGGCTTTCAGTGTCACTCTCGGAAACCGGTGCACTTCCACCTGGCGTGGCAGTTCAATGTCTCGGTGACGCATTAGCGACTGGATTGGATGCAGCGGAGCCATACTTGGTCAGCTTGGGGACGGAGGGCGAGCAGCCGTTTTCGGCGCTCAACACGGCGTTTCTGCAGGATGGTGCAGTCATTAGAATAGACGACGGCGTCGTTCTCAAGGACCCGGTACACGTAGTATTCATTTCAACCGCACCTGGAGAAGCGGTGGTAACNCATCCACGAGTGCTCTTGCTCGTGGGTGATAACAGTCAGGTGAGTGTTATTGAGAGCTACGCAGGTCTACGCGATGCGGGGTATTTCACTAATGCCGTAACCCAGATTGAAGCTGGCGCTGGCAGCGTCGTTCATCACTGCAAGATACTGCGCGAGAGTCTCCAGTCCTATCATGTGGCTGGCATGCAGGCGCGCCTTGCGCGGAATGCAGTGGTGACATCGAATTCGATCACGCTAGGTGGAGCGCTGGTGCGGAACGATATTGGGGTCGTGCTGGACGGTGAGGGTGCGGAGTGCACGCTNAANGGTCTCTACCTAGCTGGAGNGAAACAGCACATCGACAACCACACCACGATTGATCATGCTTCACCGCATTGTGCCAGTCACGANCTCTACAAAGGGATCCTGGATGGTGACGGCAGGGCGGTCTTCAACGGNAAGATTATCGTTCGGCTGGATGCNCAAAAGACTGACGCGAAGCAGTCGAACAAGGCGCTGCTCCTCTCAGAGCGGGCGCAAGTGAATACTAANCCGCAACTCGAAATTTTTGCAGATGACGTGAAATGCACCCACGGGGCGACGGTCGGTCAGTTGGATGAAGACGCACTGTTCTACCTAAGAGCACGTGGTCTGGGACGTGAGGAGGCTCGGCGAATCCTGATTCAGGCTTTTGCCACCGACGTCCTGAACCGAGTCCGTCACAAACCAATTCAAATGGAACTTGGTCGAACCTTGCTTGACCGGTTGCCCACCATTGCTACTGGGGAGACGGCGTGAGTCAAGCCTCGGCATCGACCGCTTCCCCACCGAGTTTCGATGCGGGCCGCGTCCGCCAGGATTTTCCAATTTTGGATCGGGAAGTTCGAGGTCGTCGTCTTGCTTACCTTGATAACGCAGCAACTACTCAGAAACCCAAGGTCGTTCTCGATGCGCTCACACGGTATTACACGGAGCACAACGCGAACATACATCGAGGGGTTCACTACCTCAGTGAGGNGGCGACCCAGGCNCACGAGGCGGCACGTCTCACGGCTCAGCGGTTCCTGAACGCACGCCAAACTCGAGAGATGATCTTTACACGGAATGCTACCGAAGGAATCAACCTCGTTGCGCAGAGTTTTGGCCGCCGGCATATTGGGAAGGGCGATGAGGTCGTCATCACTGGCATGGAGCATCACTCGAACATTGTTCCGTGGCAGCTGCTCTGCGAGCAAACTGGCGCAGTTCTACGCGTGGTGCCGATAGCCGACGACGGTGAACTCATTTGGGAGGAGTTCGAACGCTTGGTTGGACCACGTACAAAGTTGGTGGCAGCGGTACATCTGTCTAATTCATTAGGTACGGTCAATCCTGTTTCCCGTATTGTGGAACTCGCTCACCAGCACGGTGCGGNGGTGTTACTCGACGGTGCTCAGGCGGCCTACCACTTTCCTGTGGATGTACAGGCTCTGGATTGTGATTTCTACGTGGCAACCGGGCATAAGCTCTACGGTCCGACGGGTATTGGGTTACTTTACGGCAAAGCGGCACATCTCGAGGAGATGCCACCCTATCAGGGGGGTGGCGATATGATCAGTTCGGTGACGTTTGAGAAGACAACCTACAACGAAATCCCATACAAGTTTGAGGCGGGAACTCCCCATATCGCTGGTGCTATAGGACTCGGTGCGGCCATCAAGTATTTGACCGGGCTTGGGTTCGATCAAGTNGCACTCCATGAACGCGAACTTTTGGCGTATGCGACGGACGCGCTCCAGCAGATTCCCGGTCTCAAGCTGATCGGAACGGCTCCGGAGAAGGCCAGCATTTTGTCCTTCGTAATGGAAGGCATACATCCNCATGATATTGGNACGATTGTCGATCGAGAGGGTGTGGCNATCCGGACAGGCCACCATTGCACTCAACCGGTCATGGACCGCTTTGGTATTCCAGCGACAGCTCGAGCCTCACTGGCGATGTACAACACGCGCAATGATATCGACGCGTTGGTCGTAGCGCTCGAACAGGTGCGCCGGGTACTTGCGTAATGTTTGATCTTCGCGACCTCTATCAGGAGGTCATACTTGACCATAACAAGCGACCGAGAAACTTCGGGCAACTCAAGGAACCTGAGCGTAGCGCAGAGGGCTATAATCCATTGTGCGGCGATAAGCTCATCGTACATCTCGGTCTNAAGGGCGACGTGATCTGCGAGATTGCCTTTACCGGNAGCGGTTGCGCCATCTCGAAAGCGTCTGCGTCCCTGATGACTGAGAGTGTTAAGGGCAAGACACTCGCTGAAGTTCGGACACTNTCTGGACGGTTTCAAGAAATGGTGACGGCNGACGCAGAGACGGAGCCCGACACCGACGCGTTGGGGAAACTCTCGGTATTTGCAGGAGTGCGAGCNTACCCAGCCCGTGTCAAGTGCGCGGTGCTGGCGTGGCACACCTTGCGAGCGGCGATCGCGGCGGACCACAAGGTCGCCACGACGGAGTAACAATGGATATTCTAGATCTTGATGACGATCGCCTGCCCTCCCAGCCGACTGATAAGGCCAATGAAGATAGTAAGATACAGGGAGACTCACCAATAGACGCTTCAGCGCCATCGGTGGTCAACACTCCACCGGTCGATGCACCAGTCCCCGCTCAGGCTACGAAGAAGGTCGTGGGTGACCCGTTGGCGACACTCAAGTTCAAGCCGAAGATCATTGAAGCGTTATCAACTGTGTTCGACCCTGAGATCCCGGTGAATATTTATGAACTAGGGTTGATCTATGACGTCGTGGTGGACGCGGANCATAACGTGCGGGTCACAATGACCTTGACTGCCCCAAATTGCCCAGCCGCGCAGATTTTGCCCGGTGAAGTGAAAACAAAGACCGCAAGCGTCGAAGGTGTAACCGACGCAAGTGTTGAGGTTGTGTGGGAGCCCGCTTGGACCCCTGAGCGGATGTCGGACGCGGCCAAGTTACAGCTCGGCATGCTCTGAGACCATCAGTCTCCGACTCACACGACAAATCCAGGTCCAGACTTTCGATTCTGGTCTTTCCTCCCGTCTTGTTCGCTGGTGTGCACAGCAGGCGGAATCCGCCTCCGGTGATAGGCTTTGAGAGATAGGACCACATCTTATGGCTGACGGACAACGGACTNCCCAACCGTTAGATGCGCCAGTAAAGGTCGGCAACTTGGCCTTGGTAGGTCTAAGTGGCGTGTTAGTGCTGGTGTGTCTACTGCTGTTCGGGCAGACCGTCGATTTCGGGTTTGTCCGGGCTGACGATGCGGACCTCATTGCTGGCAATCAGGCATTCCTGTCAGAACTGTCCAACGCACCCCGTGTCTTTCTACGGAGTTACTTTGAGGTTGACGGTGAACTAAGCAGTCTTGAGACTTACTATCGGCCGCTGGTAGTGCTGTCGTTTATGGTCGACGCACAGTTCAATGGTGGAGGCCAGGCGGTCTATCACGCCACTAACCTAATCTTGCACGCGATTGTTGTTGTACTTCTCTTTGGGTTAGCCCTGCGTCTCGGCGCNNGTCGTTACGCGGCCTTTGGAGCGGCACTCCTGTTTGCTGTGCATCCACTCACGGTGCAGACAGTCAGCTGGATCGTCGGGCGGAACGATTCTTTACTCGCCATCTTTGCCTTGCTGTCCTTGGTCGGTCTGGATGCAGCTGTGCGGGATAAGCGGGCATGGGGGTTTTGGCTCCATCTTGTGACGTTCGCACTTGCCCTCTTCACCAAGGAGACCGGCATAGTACTGCTGCCGGCGTATGGGTTGGTCGTTTGGCTTTGGTATGACCGATTGGCCTTTTACCGAGAGGTTCGATGGCTNCCGTGGNGCTATTTTGGGGCAGCTGGTGTGTGGATAGCCGTCNGACACTTTGCGCTGGCCGGTGGGGAAGTCTCTGCGACACCGGGTGAAGCGTTGATGATCTTCGCGCGCAATCTTCCCCAGCTGTTTGTGTATTTTGGCAAGGCTGTTTTTCCGGTGAGCCTCCATGTAATGCCATCTGTCGATCCGGGCGCCCTTGGGCTTGGTGTGCTGGCGGTCGGCGTACTCGGTGTGACTTTNCGTCAGCTACCGACACGCCGGATAGCGTTCGCACTCTCTTGGTTTGTTCTGTTCTTGTTGCCACCGTTAGTGGTCCCCAACCTGCCGGCGTATGAGCATAGGACCTATGTTCCGCTATTGGGACTGGCGATTGGATTGTCCCANNTGCCCTCNCTGGCGGGTAATCAATGGCGGTGGACCGGACCCCGNTANGTCCTTGTGGTCCTGGNCATTGTCTTCGGCGTACTTACTTTGCGGCACGTGCCNACCTTCCGTGATCCACTGACCTTCTGGGTCAGCGCGACCCGTGACACGGCCTATGCGCCCATCGCGCACGTGAACGTCGGGCGGATTCTTGAGGAACTTGACCAACCGGGTCAGGCGGCNGCGGAGTATCGNATGGCCCTNGCGATTGACCCGGNGACACCCAAGGCAAACAATAATCTNGGCGTCACGCTGATGACGCAGGGACGCAGGGAACTCGCTCTTCCNTACTTTGAGCGTGAGCTTGAGGTCAANCCAACAAATGCTGAAGCGCACTTCAACATTGGGTTGTTCCACGCGGTATCNGGCCGGNCAGCAGATGGCGTGCCGCACTGGGAAGCGGCNCTTCACCACAATCCNTACTTCGTNCCGGCCTACGAGCAACTCATCGATTACTACGGTCAGAGTGCCAATCCCGCCAAACGCGATGAATATCAAGAGCAGCTAGACGTGCTGCTGCAACGTGTGGCCGCCCGATAAGACCAAGGGACAAAATGCGTCCGCATAAACGGTCGGTATCTCTGAAGAGGGTGGCGTCCCTCACGCTTCATTCTCAACCGGATTATCCAATCGACCAATCTTCTCGATCTCGATGGTGACGCGGTCGCCAGCCTGGAGAAAGCGTTTCGGCCGCCGGGTAAATCCAACTCCATGCGGCGTGCCGGTGAGGATGACGGTACCAGGGAGTAATGTGGTGTCTTCGCTGACGAAGCTCACGAGGCTAGGGACATCGAAGATCATGTCGTCGGTGTTCCAGTCCTGAAGGACTTCATCGTTGACCGTTGTCCGGAGCCTCAAGCTGTTCGGATTAGCAATTTCGTCCTTTGTGACAATTGCTGGTCCTAGGGGGCAGAACGTGTCAAAACTTTTCCCACGACACCACTGAGTTCCACCACGGTGGATTTGCCAGCGCCGTCCAGAAACATCGTTAGCACACGTGTAACCTAAGACGTAGGCTAATGCGTCGTCCCGGGACACGTTCTTCGCCTCCCGGCCGATTACGACCGTTAGCTCTGCTTCGTAGTCAACCTCGGTCGGCTCAACCCGAGGCAGCCGGATCGGCCCACCAGGATGCTGCAGCGATCCAGGAGCTTTGAGAAAAATGACCGGATATTCTGGAATCTTGGCTTTTACTTCCTCAGCGTGCCGCCGGTAGTTGAGTCCGATCGCAAAAATTGCCGGCGGACAGCAAGGGGCGAGCAGCTTGGCGATAGTCTCGGACCGGTCCGTGATTGTGCCNCCGTCGAACGGCGAGCCGCGAAACAGCTTAGCCGTGGTGTCGTCCACTTGTGCGCCAAAGTGCTCCTGTCCTGCTCCATCGAGGAACCGAATAATCCGCATGTCTCCCTCCAAGCTTCGGCCGCCACCAACCCGGCTGGGCCGTAGGACCTTTCCGCAATGCTAGTTGAGCAGGTTCTTAGACCGGTGACGAGTCTCAATGTGTGCCGACGGGCGGCTGCACCGTGAGGTACTGGTTAATGACTGGCCGATCAATCCGCCGTATCCTGCCGTTTGGCCAGCGCACTTCGATTGCTTCAACCTCGGTTTGACTGCCAAGCCCGAAGTGGGCAGTTGACGAATGTTGTGCCGAGAATGAATCACCAGTGACGAAGCGTCTCATCTGGGAGCCTGCTTTGGTTCGTAGCGTGACTGTGGTTCCAATTGTTGATAGTCCGGGACCAGCCTCGCGAAGCCGCACGCCGATCCAGTTCCCGGCTTCGGGGAGGCGATTTTGGTANACGTGCAACGTATGNTTATCGGTTTCCCACAGGAATTCGACCACAAGAAGATCCACGTGGCCATCACCGTCAAGGTCATCCGTCACGACCGCGCGCGCGTCATACTCAAAGGCCACCCCGAGTAGATATGCGACATTCGTGAAGCGCGCNCCTNCTTCATTCATCCAGAGCACTTTATGCTCATAGCCNTTCCANGAGATNNCGGTNTCNTGTAACGGNGACATCACGAAATCGAACATATTTNCCCGGCCGACATTATCTTGGGAATCATCGGTGTAGATGTCATGGCGCCAAAAGACNGTGCAATAGTCCTGAATACTCTTTCCACTAATGTGGCCGTTCGCTACGAAAATGTCCTCATCGCCATCGTTGTCGAAATCGAACGATGAAGTGCCCCACGACCATCCACTTTGGGCGATCTGATCATTGAACGCTGCGACGCCAAACTTGTCGCCACGGCGGACGAACATTCGGTTGCCATANCCCATCGCGGACCGTAAATCGTTATGTTCTGGCTTATCATCCGGTCCGAGCCCCATACCCTCGAGACGTCTCGCGGTGGTTGACCCCATACCGGTGACGTAGAGGTCGAGATTACCATCGAGGTCGTAGTCACCGAACGTGTGCGACATGCCGAATAGATGTCGGTCTCGCCCGAGGGTGTCTGTCACATCGGTGAACTGNCCTTGGCCATTATTNAAATAAAGGTCAAGGCCAGCGAAGTCGCTGATGACGATTAGGTCCATGTCAGTATCGTCGTCGAGGTCCACGAACGAACTGCTGTAGGTACGGCGGAAACGCTTGGTGCCCAGCCCTGCCGCCTCGGTGATGTCACGAAAAACACCGTTGCCGTCGTTACGGAAGAGATACGCGGGATAGCCGTCGTTGGCATCGTAGTACGGTGACGCCATCTGGCCGTCTGTGTAGGAATTCTTGTAGTTGGCGATGAAGAGGTCGAGGTCTCCATCAGCGTCAATGTCGCTGGCCGTGAAAACCTTTGGGTGTTTGAACTGGACGTCGGCAAGTCGCTGTGCGGGCTTGGTGAATTGGCCTCTAGCATCGCCTTCGAAAAGCAATGGATACAGCGTAGTGTCGACGGCCACGAAATCCAGATGCCCATCCCCGGTAAAGTCAGCGAGGATCGCCGCGTCAGCGATCGCATGGTCATCCTTCAGAAACGGTGCTGATTCAAATTGTCCAGGTCCGCGGTTCCACAGCACTCGATTCCGTCCCCCCATCACAATTTCTAACCGGCCGTCACCGTCGAGGTCCTCGACGAGAAGTGGCTGCAAGGGGCGTTGGGTGGCTGTACTCGCCACCTGAAAGACTTCTCGGAACGCCGACGGGGCCTGCCGGTCAAGAATCTGGAGGTCAGCAACCTCGATGACGTCTGGAATCGGGACATCCTGCGCATCAACCTGCGATGACCAAGTTACCGAAAGCTTCGCCTGCACGATCACCCGATGGGGTGGATTCTCGCGGACGGCGTGGATCACCGCCGAGACCTCTGACTGGGCGGCACGGTCATCCTGCGGTGGCTCGAAGCTGCTGTGATGCCATTCTGTTTGTTCGATGGCATACCCTTCGCTTTGGAACCGATCAAGGAGCGTCCCCCAGGCTTCAGGTGATAGGTTCCTGGCAGTACCGGTGTAGGTCGTGCGGCGAATGCCTAAGTCGAGCGACTCCTGACCAGCCGGTCGGCCAAAGCGGAGCGTTGAGAAGGGAAAGTTCGCCAAGGCACCATACTTGTCATCTCCCTGCAACAAGAGGTCCCATAACTGCACAAACCGTCGCTCGTAGTGTTGCGCGAGGACTTCAGGAGCCCACACCGTTTGATCCAGTTGCGCCCGGGCAGCGAGAAATGGCTGGGCACTGGTAGGAGCTGACGAACCTGTCTGAGAACCAGGTTGCGCCGCCACAAGGGCAGCAGTTATGAGAAGCCCTACAGCAGTGGCCACCAGACGCCTGCGTCCTCCGAAATGGGTCATGACACGTTCCTCACAGACAAGCGTGACTCTCTTCACTCGAACCCGATTTCTGGCGATGGCTCGGGTGTTACGGTGATGTATTGGTTAATAACTGGCCGCTCGATCCGGCGCTGTGCCCCGTTGGCCCACTGCACGGTAATGGCCTCAACCGCGGTCAACTGGCCGAGGCCGAAATGAACAGTCGCAGCGTGTTGGGCGGAGTAGGAGTCCCCGGTCACGATACGCCCCACGTGTAACCCCGCACTACTCTCGAGTGTTACCCTCGCGCCGACCGTTGAGAATCCGTTACCGGCATCCCGCAAGTGGACCCCGATCCAGTTGCCGGTCTCAGCTAGACGATTTTGGTAGACGTGGAGTCGATAATCGTTGTTATCGCCTGTACCACCGCCAGACTTATATTCGACGACCAATAGGTCGACGTTCCCATCGGCGTCCAGGTCCTCGGTGACTACGGCACGGCCGTCGTACTCAAACGCAACCCCAAAGAGGTAGGCGACATTTGTAAATGTTCCATCCCCCTCGTTCATCCAGAGCACTTTATGTTCATAGCCATTCCACGAGATGTCGGTCTCTTGTAACGGCGACATCACGAACTGAAACATGTTTTCTCGCGCGGCGTTGTCCTGCGAGTCATCAGTGTAAATATCGTGGCGCCAGAAGGTTGTGCAGTAATCCGCGGTGCTATTGCCACTGAGATGACCATTAGCGACGAAGATGTCTCGGTCACCGTCGTTATCGAAATCAAAGGTTGAGGTTCCCCAGGACCAGCCGCTACGGGCCACTTGGTCGTTAAATGGCGCGAGTTCGTAGCCATCACCGCGGCGGAGAAACATGCGATTCCCGTAGCCCATTGCCGCACGNNGNGCGTTATGTTCGGGCTTATCCGAGGGNCCNATGCCGAGGNTTTCNAGGCGCCGCGCGGTCGTTGANCTCATCCCGATGACGTAAAAATCCATCGCTCCATCGAGGTCATAATCGCCAAACGTGTGCGACATACCGAAGAGATGCCGATGCTCCCCGAACTGGTCGCTGACATCGGTAAACCGGCCATGGCCATCGTTCAAGTACATATCGAAGCCAGCGAAGTCGCTGACCACGAGGAGGTCTTGGTCGGCGTCGTCATCGAGGTCGACTAGTGAGCTGCTGTAGGTTCGGCGGAATCGCTTGGCCGTTAGTCCAGCTGTCTCCGTCATGTCAGTGAAGTTACCGTCGCCATCGTTCCGGAGTAAGTAAGCGGGATGCCCATCATTGGCGTCGTAATACGGAGTCGGCATCTGGCCACCCTCGTATGCGTTCTTGTAGTTGGCGATAAAGAGGTCCAGGTCGCCATCTCCATCAACATCGCCGGCCGTAAACGACTTGGGCTGTTCGAATGTGGCATCCACAATCCGGTGCCCGGTGGTTGTGAACTTCCCTTCCGCGTTTCCTTCGAATAAGAGAGGGTAGCGTGCGATGTCGACCCCGATGAAGTCGACGTAGCCGTCGTTCGTAAAGTCCGCGAGGATGGCTGCATCGGCGAAGACGTGGTCTGTGTCGTCAAGGAACGGTGCCACTTCGAACTGGCCCGCCCCACGGTTCCACAGAACTGAGTTCGCACCGCCTAGGATGATTTCCGATAGGCCATCCCCGTCGAGGTCGTAAACGATAAGCGGCTCCAAGGGAAAGCGGGTCGCCGTCCGTGCGAATTCAAACACCTTCTGGAAGGCTGCCTGAGCCCGCCGTTCCAGCACGTCGAGGTGAGACACCACGATCCGGTCGGGGATCGGAAGGTCCTGTGCATCGACCTGCGGGGACCATGTAATGTCCAACGTTGCTTCGAGAATCACGCGGTGCGGTGGCTCTTCGCGTGCAGCGTGGATGATGGCGGACACTTCAGACTGTGCGGACCGGGTACCTTCGGCTGGTACAAAGCGACTATGGTGCCACTCGGTCTGATCAATCACGTAACCCTGCTCCGCGAAGTCGTCTAGGCGCGCTTTCCAGGCCGCTGACGACAGTTCACGGTGGGCTGGTCCGAACCGGGCACGCGTGATACCAAGCGCCAGTGAGTCGCGCCTCTCGACTTCGCCGAGTACCAGGGTAGCCAGTGGAAATCGTTTCAGAATCTCGTATTTGTTATTACTGCGAAGCAGTTCGTCCCAGAGTCGGACAATACGCTGCTCGTAGTGCTGGGCCTGTTCCTCAGCTTGCCATAGGGTTTGGTCAAGCTCCTGACGTTGGTGAAGAAGCTGCTGGACCTGCTGCGCGGCAGGGACCGCCAGGGAAAACGAGAGGATACCGATTACGAGGACCCCCGTCGTCACGACCGCCACAGACCGAGTACTTTTCATTGTTTTCTTCAACAATTCGTCACCAGCCACCATCGCCGAGAACCGCTGTNCTGTCAAGCGCACAGATGGGCTGTTTACTTGTTACCAGCGGAAAAACGTCTGTGAAAATCTAAAAAAAAGGGGCGGCCCGTAGGCCGCCCCTTAGTTGTTCCTCGGGCAGTTTGACTACCGTCCTAGTAAGTCAGACGGAAGCTGATCTGCCAGATCCGCATGAACCCAACTTGCTGGGTTACACGGCCAAAGCTCGAGCTGTTAAACGAATTCGAACTAATTCCCCCGAACTTTGCAGTGTTCGTTACATTCAGGAGCTCGAATCGTACCTGAGCTACAGCGCCCGCACCGATTTCAGTATCCTTCGCAATGACCATGTCAATGTTCTTNCGGAACTGATAGCGATCTGCGGTGATCGTGCGCGGAGCGGATCCCAACGTGCCTTTACCAGCATCGGTGAAGGCAGCGGAGTTGAACCAGCGAGCGGACTCTTGTCCCTTCGAGGCGACACGAGCCGCGTCACCACCAGAGCTGCTAGCGGATCCACCAGTATGGTTGGGTCGTTGCCGGCCGCACGCGCCGCCGCAGTTGGTGGAAGTCAGCCCACCACTGGCAACTGCGTTGAGCGGAGCACCACTAACCAGTTCGACGACCGCGGACATTGTCCAGCCACCTAAGACGAGGTTGGCTATGCCAGTATCTTCGCCCGGCCCTGGGATCCTGATGATCGGAGCCAGGATGACCCGGTGCGGGGAGTCGAAGATGCTTGATGCATACTCACCAACACTCATGTTGAAGGCGTCTTGCGGCGTTGCCGTTCGGCTGGCATAACCACTGCTCTGCCCCCACTGGTTGTCTTTCGTGTTGCTCATGGTGTAGCTCAAACGGCCGCCCCAGGCACTGGAGCCGGTCCGCTTGTCGAGCTTGAACACCAATGCGTTGTACTGGCGCTTTCCGCCCNNGTTNNTCTGCAACACTTNGACATTCGTGAACTGCGGGAAGTCCTTAATCAGCTGTCCGGCCGAGATGGTCGAACGGGTCTTGAACTCGCCCGCGCCTGCGGCTCCGTAGAAGGGGTTGGCCACGCTGGCTTGCAGCGCGTCCGGGTCCCATCCACCGGCGCCTGGGAAGGCAGCCGTGGCAGCAGCCGGTCGGATCTGGTTGATATTGGGTCTGCAGGAGCTGTTCGACCCGCAATAGCCAATATCACGTCCAGTCGCACCGGTGTAACCGACTGTCAACGCCATATCGCTGCCGATTTCGCGCTGAAGGTCGACCGAGTACTGGTGAACCTGCCCAGAGGTCTGGGTGTCGTCCACGTAGGCGACGCCGCCACCGATACCAGTCAGAAGGCCTAGCGAAGAGCCCACCGGCGACTGCAGCCCGCTTGAGAACGGGTTGTCAAGTGCCGTGATTGGAAGCTCAGCACCGGGACTGGACTGGCTCAGCGAGGTCGCTCGCGTGAACCCGACCTGGCCTTGGTTACTGTTCGAGAAGTTCCAAGGCGCGTAGAACATCCCATACCCGCCTCGTAGGACCGTGCGGTCGTCGAGGGAGTAGGTCATTCCGAGTCGAGGTGACACTCGGAGAGCCTCCATGTTCGAATGCTGTTCCGGCGCTCCGCCGACACCAGCAAACTCGAGGCCACCCTTGATCGTCCGACCCAAGGCCGTTTCAACCGTCACGCCATTAGAGTTCACGGCGTCGTTGATCGGGCTCCGGATTGTCCGGTTCAGACGGTAGGTGAAGCGGTTCTGCTTCTCCCGCATGCCGTCTTCGTGGTCCACGCGCACGCCGAAGTTCAGCGTGAAGCGCGAATTCACACGCCAGTCATCCTGGATGTATGCAGCCCAGTAGCGAATATACAGGTCCATCAAGCCACGGTTAGCATCCACATATCCGGAGTGCGGGGCACCCAAGAGGAAGCTAGCAAACTCGTGGCCGCCAGTACCTGAACCGTCCGACGTGAACCGCTCGTCAAAGCTGAAGCTACCAGCTTGACGATACCGGGTCGGTGTAGCGATGCCCATCTCGCGGAAGTCGCCACCGATTTTGACGCTGTGGCTACCAGCCAACTTCGAGATGGCCGCGTTGAGCGCGAACGGGGACTTCCACACACGACCGGTTGAACCGGCGCTCTTGCCAACGTCGAAATAGCCGACGTCGCCAGCGAAGTTGATCTGCGGGATCATCTTCTGGCCGAGCGAAGCCTCAAGGGCACTCGTGTAAGAGGAATCGAAGCCGAGGCCAGCCGCGCCAGGCGCGTAGAGGCCAGGCGTTGTGGCGTCAAGCCAACGAGTCCATCCGTAGCGCATGGTGAGCACGGTGGTGTCGTTCAGGATGTTCGTGTTGTTGAACACCAGCACGTGCGGCCGCCGCTCGAGATACCAAGCACCACTGGACGAGAAGAAGTCGTCTTTCGCAGTGCCAGGGAGGATGTATGAGTACGACGGTTCGTCCGTCGCGTTGTAAATATACATCCCGGAGAGCGACCAGTTGTCAGTGAACTTGTGCTCCACCTTGAACGTGTACATGTCGGCTTTGTCGATCGTGCGCGACGTGTCAGCCACGTTGTTGTCACCATTTTCAATCGTGCCATCGTAAGCCTTGCCACTAACGGTTGTGGTCGGCCAGAGAGCAGTGATGTTTTTCGCCACTGGACTCAGAGCCCCATGGCTCGTCGGGATAACAGCACCGGTGAACTCAGGTGTAGCAATCGAACCTGAACCAGTTGCTGGGCACCGTGTGGTCGCGGTGGTTAGGCCACGGCACCACGGGTTCCAGATGCGAGTCGCAACTCCACTGATGGTTGAATTGGAGAAGTCACCAACACGCTGCTTCGTTCCTGGCCAGGTCTGCGTCTGGTTCCGCGTTGTGAAGGAACGATAGCCTTCCATCGCGTACCACCAGAAGGTCCGGTTCTGTAAAATCGGACCGCCCATGCCGCCGCCATACAATTTGTAGTAGGCGTCGGTCAAGCCACTGGACGCTTTCGTTCCACCACTGAGGTTGACGAAGTAGTTGAGGTTCTGCCCCCACACCGGACGAGTCTGGTAGAAACCGCTACCGTGGAACTCGTTGGTGCCAACCCGGCCGGTCGTGTTGAACACGCCGCCACCGGTACGACCCATTTCAGCGTCGTAGGTGTGGACCTGAACTTTGACGTCGGACAGTGCTTCGATCGTCGGGTTCAGGACCGCGCGGTTGTTCAGCTCGGTAATCGGGACCCCGTCCAGCAGGTAGTTGTTGTTACGAATGGCGCCGCCACCTAGCGAAATACGCGAGGCGTTCGACTGGTCCTGCTGGCGGTTGAACTGCGGGTCGCCGATCGGGGTAACCGTCGGGATTGTGACTGCAACCAAAAAGGCGTTGCGGCCCGGGGCCGGCAGCGTCTCTAAGATTTCCCGGTCCAACGTGTCGCCAACCGAAGCGGTTGACGTCTCGATGAGCGGGGCGTCAGCCGTGACAGTGATTTCTTCTTCGACCGTGCCAACTTCTAGCACTAAGTCGATTGTCAAGGCTGTTGCGGTGCCGACTGAGATACCACGCTGCTCGTAGGTTTTGTAACCGGGCAGCGACGTGCGGACCGAGTAGGTCCCTGGAGTCACAGCGGGGAACGTATACTCACCAACGGAGTTGGTGGTTGTTTCACGGGCTACGGTCGTGCCCTCGTTGGTCAGTGTCACCGTCACGCCGGGGATAATCCCCTGCGCGTCAGACACGGTGCCACGCATCGAGCCCGTAAACTGCTGACTCATCGCGTCGGTTGCCCCACCAAACAGCAGGAGCGCGCTAACGACGAGCAGTAGCGACTTTCTCTTCATGCAGTTTTCCTCCTCAAAAGAACAAACGCCGAACGAACGTGAATGAAACGAAAGAGCCGATTTGAATCCACATTCCATAAAATCAAGCGGTTTTATGCCTCGTTTCCGTGCTAACGCAAGAAAAATAGACAGAACCACGACAGATATATATGCAAAAGCCGGGCCATCTCAGAGCACGCAATAATAGGCGTAAAAACGACACATTTCTTTTTCTTGTGGCCAGATTCACCAAAAAACAGGACTTGTATTCAATTGTTTGGATCTCTTAAAAACCCTATGTTTTTTGAGGCATTACGACACGCGATATTCAGAAAAATGGATCTTCTGAAGTATTTGCTAAGTATTTGAAAATAAACATCTTAAGTAAAATCTGTCGGCATTATCTCGATTATGCGCTTCTAGAGTCCCATTAGCGGTTGCTACAAGTCCTCTCAGCCGATGAGTCTGGTCGAACAAGCACTACAGCTCAGCGGTCTCCCAATGCGATAAGCCGACGCCTGACCCTCTGCACGGCTGTCGGATTTTCGTCGGTGCCGATATTTCCGAGGTAGCGTTCGAGGTAACGGCGCGCGTCTTCTCGGGCGCCCGATTCGACCAGGAGGGCCGCGAAGTCAAGCAGAGCGTCAGCGTCTGCTGGGACAAGGTCGACTACCCGCCGCCAAGCGATGAGTGCACCGGCGACGTCAGTCGGTCTGAGCGCGGCACCGAGAAGTCGCCAGCCTGATACATAGGCTGCGTCCGCACGTGTCGACTCTTCGAAGGCGAGGATCGCTTCTGGCGTATTGCCATCCTGCAGTTCAATCACCCCCAAGTTTTTCCAAATTTCAGCGGTGGCGTCGATTTCTAGGGCCCGCCGGAATTGGGTCCGTGCAGCGTCGACACGACCCAATGCGCCATAGGCTACCCCGAGGCGGTTGACGTCATCCGCCCACGGTGCGTCCACGACAACAAGCGTCTCGAGAATTCCAGCCGCGCGAGTGTGGTCACCGGCGTTTAACAACGCAAGGCTGAGGCGCTCGCGAACCGCGTCGNTATCGAAGCCGAGGGCAATCGCCGCATCCAACACGGTAACCGCCTCGGACGAACGTCCCAGATCGATCAAGAGTGTCGCGGCTGCGGTATATGCCGGTGCGAATCGNGGGTGTTCCTCAATCTGTGCCATGAGAATCTGAAGGGCATCCTGCTTACCCGCAGGGTCTACCAGCACGGTCGCGAGTTGGGTAAGCACCTCACGCCAGGCGAGGTGCACGTCAAGTTGCGTTTTTGGGTCGTCAGCCTCGGTGTATACCTGTTCGAGGGGTTGGCGACCCACGCGGCTCGCGGTGTAGCCGAGCACTCGCAAACGAGCTTCAACTTCGCTATCCAGGGGGACGCGGGTGGACGCAGAGGCTCCGAGCGTTTTAAGGGGGGCCAGGTCGGCTTGCATGCGGCCGGCTTGTGCGGCCTGCTGCACGAAGACATTGGTCATTTCATCTGGGTCTGCCTGGAGGTTATACAACTCCGGGATCGGTAAATCGATGAACTTCCATCTGTTAGCAACGATACCGGTGAGCGGAGCCCAGTTGCGCGTTAGGTTCGCGTTCAATGCTTCAAAATAGATCAATGGCACGGGAGTGTTCGCTGAGAGTTCCATGCGTAATGACCGTCCGGCCAGACCGGCTGGGGGGTCGAGCGCGAGCAAATCGAGCACCGTCGGTAGAAGGTCAATGTGAGACACCGGCACGTCACGCACGGCCGGCGCAATGCCCGGACCGGCGATGATGAGCGGGACGCGGAGCGTCGTGTCATAGGCGAACAGGGTGTGGGTCACCTCACCGTGTTCGCCCAACCCTTCACCGTGGTCAGCGGTGACGATGACCACGGTGTTGTCAAGCAGGCCAGCCCGCCTGAGCCGTGCAAAAAAATGACCGAGAGCGGCGTCAGTAAACGCAACTTCGTTGTCATACGGCTCGGATACGTATTGTTCCGGGGCGTCATAAGGATCGTGGGGATCGAAAAGATGGGCCCAGGCAAACCACGGCGTCGACTCCACAGGGGTCCCACCTTGGTTGGGGACCGTCATAATCCAATCACCGGCTCGACGAAGGACCTCCGGAGCTCGGCGTTGGACGAAGTTCGTGGCGAACGACGTCGCGACCTCATCGAAACGATCGTCATACTCGTCGAATCCCTGCGCCAGACCGAACCGGGCATCGAGCACGAACGCGCCGATGAAGGCACCGGTCCGATAGCCCGCAGTGCGAAGAATTTCGGCGAGCGTGGTCCGCGCCTCTGCCAGGCGGTAGGACCCGTTGTCGCGCACGCCGTGGGCGGGCGGGGCGAGCCCTGTCATGATCGACGCGTGAGAGGGTAGCGTGACCGGTGCGTGGGCGTAAGCGTGTGAAAAGCTGAGGCCGCGTGCGCCAAGGGCGTCGAGGGTTGGGGTCAGACCGGAGACGCCGACCCGGTCGGCTCGTAGGGTATCGACCGTGACGAGCAGGAGGTTTGCACCGCGAAGAGCGCCGCTAGCCGTGGTCGTGGATTTAGTCCGCGTCAGCTGCCACCACGCGGCTCCAGCCATAACCACTACGAGTCCGGCCACCACGCCGCGCCGCCACGTTCGGGTCACGTGGTCACTGTATCAAACCACCTCGTAATCACGTTCGCTGATAGCTCATCGGTCGTTCTTCAACTCCACGACGATGACCTCGATCGGTTGACCAGAGTTGTTGACGTCGGCATGTAGCGTGCCGGGCTCATCGTGCGTGAGCCAGTAAGCGTTTCCCGCTTGCCAATGGACCGTTTCCCGCTCGCCAGAATTCTGCACGATATCGAGATTCCCGTCGGTCAGGGCGATAAGCGCGCGGGAATGCTCGTGACGATGCATGCTGAGCGGTTGATTCGGCAGGATAATACTTTTCCACACCTTGACGTGGTCGTTCTCGAACTGAGGGATGCGTCGAGTTGTGGATGCCGATTGTTGAGCAACAATCGAGATGGCAGGAATGAGCACTAGGACGGCTAGCCAAAGCAGGGGACGATTTCGCATGATGGAAACTCCAGGTCAGTGTGGAAAGAACGTGAAGCGCCTCCGCACTTCAGGGACCGAGCAGCTTAGCAGTGTTGTTACCTAAAATGTCGGCTCGTGCCTGGTCGGAGATTGACAGGCCGGCAATGCCGTCGAGCATTTTTCGCAAGCTGCCTATCTTGTGAGGATAGTCACTGCCGGCAATCACGTGGCTGACACCGGCAAAGTCGATAGCGAGTTGGACCGCCTTCGAATCAAAATTCACCGTATCGTAATAGAAACGTTTCAGGTAGGTGCTGGGCGGTTGGTCGATATGCTGGCGGCAGTCCTCAAACGCATAGAAACCACGGTCGAGCCGCTCGGCCAGATAGGGCACGGTGCCGCCGAGGTGTGCGAGGACCCAGGTGATACGCGGAAATCGCTCAGCCACACCACTAAAGACGATTTTGGCTGCGGCCAAGGTCGTGTCGAAGACGAAGCCGAGCAGCGGCATCAGCCAGTACTCAGTCATCGCCTCAACGCCCACCGGGTGAATGGGATGGATGTAAAGCACAGCGTCCAGGTCGTTCGCCTTCTCGTACATCGGCCAGTAGCACTCGTCACTCAGTGCCGTGCCGTTGACATTGCTGAAGAGCATGGCGCCTTTGAACCCGAGTTGGGTCATCGCCCGGTCGAGCTCGACGCTCGCCGCCTGCGGGTGGTTTAGCGGGAGCGTGGCCAGCGCAGTGAACCGTGACTTCGACCGCACGATCTCGGCAAAGTCATTGTTGACCTCCGTTGCCAGCGCCACAGCCGTTTCAGGCGCTTCGACATGAGTCCCGGGAGACGTGAACGTGAGCACTTGGGTGTCGATGCCATGCTCGGCCAGCACTTGACCACGCAAGTCGGCGTCGCGATGCCCGGGGACCACGACGTTGTAGTCGCCGGGGTAGTGCAGTACCGGATTTCCGTCATTGTCGGTCGTATGTTTTATGGTGCTCTTGCCGTTACGGACGGCGGTGAGATAGCTCCGCGGATAGAAATGGTTGTGAAAATCGATGATAGCCACGAAAAGGGTCTACGCTCCTTTCGGTCGCGCCAGCCAAAAGTAGTACACCGGTACGCCGAGCAGCACGATCGCTAAACCCCACAGTGCCTCGACCGGTTCAGTAATCAGACGATTCAGCACAATGATCGCGGATGCCAAGGCAAAAATAGTAGCAATGACAGCATAGCCGCGAACACGATAGGCGGGCCGATAGTCGGGACGTCGGCGCAGGATGAACAAGCCGAGTCCCATCAGTCCGAAGAAGATCCACTCAACATAGATGACGCGGGAGAAGAGTTGACTGTAGGTACCCGTGAATACAAGGACCGCAGCCCAGACACCCTGCAGCACGATCGCCAGATGTGGGGTCCGGAACGTTGGGTGCGTGTGGCTGGCCCAGCGGAAGAGCAGACCATCCTGCGCCATTGAGTAATAGACACGTGGGCCTGCCAAGACAATGCCATTCAGGGCACCAAAGGTTGAGAAGATGACCAACCCCGACATCAAAACTCCGCCGACGTTCCCCACCAACGCCTCAGCCGCATCGGCAGCCACCCGTGTCGAGGAGATGACGACGTCAAGTGGAAGGACATACATGTAGACTGCGTTCAGCGCAACGTAGCAAACCGTGACGATGACGGTNCCAANAAGCAGNGCACGCGGGATGTTGCGTGTTGGGTCGATGGTTTCACCCGCNGCATAGGTCACCATGTGCCACCCGCCGAATGCGAACAGCCCAGCGATCAGNGCCTGGATAATCGCGGTCCANGACACCTCGNCGGTGACACCGTCGACGGCCTGCGGCGCGGCAAGNGCTGCGCCACCTGAATCGCCTGGNGCAACNGCCAGTCCTACNGTAATCATCAAGACGATAGCGGCTACCTTGCCAACGGTGAAGGNAGTTTGCAACTGGCTNCCGTGCTTGANACCGNGATAGTTGATCGCCGAGAGCACGAGGATCGCCCCNGCGGCTACGAGNTGGATACCGANGTCGCTGAGGGGCACGAAGAANGCNACATAGCGGGCGAAGACGACGGCAACAGCAGCGAGGATNCCGGAATGCATNCTCCAGAACATCGCCCAACCCCACAAAAAACCCACCACTGGCGAATACGTTTCGTTCAGGAAAACGTAGACACCGCCCGTACGTGAAAAAGCTGAGGCCAGCTCGGCACAGACCAGGGCACCAAGAAATGTCAGAACGCCGGCTGCGAACCAGATAGCCGCGACGCCACCGAGCGACGGGACCAGTGCCGTGATCTCCGACGGTTGCACGAAGATGGATGCACCAATGATCGTGCCCACGACTATTGCCGTCGTAGGCACGAGAGTCATTGAGCGTTTAAGCTCACCTGGAGACGTGCCAGTCATTGGACCACGTAGGAATATTAAAACAGGACGGCGGTCACTGGGACGGGAGACGAAACGACCCGACGCATCGTGGTGTCCGATGCGCCGGGTCTGGTAAAACGGTTAGGCGGCCGCTGTTGCGTTGACGCGGAGCACCTTCGCGAACGATTCGGTTGCCTGCTCCATTTGCTCCAGTGTGCCGATGGAAATGCGCGCCCACTCCTCCGAATACGGTGGGAAGTTCCGACCAACCAATACGCCATTCTCACGATTGCCGTCACGGAATTCTTGCGCGTTCATCCCGGTCTTGACAAAGATGAAGTTGGTCTGTGAATCGGTGGCCTCAAAGCCCGCGTTCTTGAACCAGTCAATCGTGTACTGGCGCGCTTCAGTGTTGCGGGCTGACTCCTCGTTGAGCCGCTGTATGTCGAGGATTGAGATGCTACCGGCGATAATGCCAGGCGTGTTCACTGTGTTGCCACTNTGGAACTCCCTGAGCTCGCCGATCATGTCCTCGTGGGCNANNCCNNAGCCNGTCCNGANACCNGCCATACCNTGCGCCTTTGAGAAAGTACGCGCNGCCAGAATGCGATTGTTCNGCACAGCATGNGGNATCTGCGTCTCGTGACGNGGGTCGGTCACGTAGTCGTGATACGCCTCATCCACGAGGATGCGNGTGTCGGGNGATGCNGTCAGGATCTTGTCGATGCATCCGTTGATTTCATCGGCTGGATANACCGTCGCCGTCGGGTTNTTCGGGTTGTTCAGGAANACCATCCCNGCNCCNTTGGCNGCTTCNGCCATCTCATCNAAGTCGAGCATAAGCCGGTCGTTGAGNCCAANTTCGACGACGGCATGACCGAGNAGTTGGGCATACTGTGTGCACTCTTCGTAAGTTGGCGTCGCCGTCACGAGCGGCTTGCTCGAACTCGTGTAGCGCATGACAGCTGTCCGGAGCACCTGGGTCGAGCCGGTGCCGACAATCACGTTTCCAGGCTGAACTTCGAACCGCTGGGCAATTGCTTCCACAAGGTTACGCATCAGCGCGAACGGGTAGCGGCCGACTGGGCCGCCGTCCGGCGCAATGTGCTCGCGGATCGCGTTGAGCACCCTATCGCCTGGACCCAGTGGGTTCTCGTTGTTGTGCAGCAGTAATGGGCCTTCCTGTGCCAACAAGGTTGGCGTCCAAAACGAAGGCAAGTCATACGCTCTCGGGATGTAGGCGCCAGAGAACGCTGCTGCGCCTCCGACCCCGAGAGTCTTCACAAATGCGCGTCGCGAAAACGACATGGAGTCCTCCTCGATACTGGAAAGCATTCCCGGCTTCTGTCCGGGTAGAGAGTGTCTAGTCATCTGTTGTCTCATTAGCGGCACCGTGTTCTATGCCAGTACCTGCTTGAAGACTTCAGCAGCTCGGCGCATTTCGCCGATTGTGCCAATCGAAACACGGGCATGCGTCTTTTCCATCGGTGGAAAATCCCGACCGACGGCCACGTTGTGCTCGGCGCACGCGTTACGGAACTCAGCCGCTGGACGACCGATGTTAACGAACAGGAAGTTCGTCTGTGAATCAGCAGCCTCGCAACCGAGGTCGGCGAACACTCCGACCGTGAAGTCGCGCGCCTCCTTGTTACGTGCGCGCTCCTGCTCGACATGTTGCGGGTCGTTGAGAGAGGCAACAGCCGCCGCGTTGGCTAGATTGTTGGAATTAAACACATGCGTCCACTGCGCTAGGGTCGCGATCGTCTCCACTTGACCGATAGCGTAGCCAAGCCGGAGGCCAGCCATGCCATAGGCCTTCGAGAACGTCCGCGCCACGAAAACCTTAGGCGTTCGAAGCGCCAATGGAATCGCTGTCTGGTGTGCCGGGTCGGTTACATAATCGTGATACGCCTCGTCGATCAGGATGTAGGTATCCGGTGATGACCGGCGGACCTCAGCCACGAGAGCTTCGACATCGGAAGCTGACATGACGGTCGAGCTCGGGTTATTCGGATTGCAGAGAAAGACTAAGCCGGCACCACTTGCTGCGCGTGCAATAGCTTCTGAGTCAAGCCGTAAGTTCGCGTCAAGTGACACTGTGCGTATAGCATGCCCCTGCCGCTTGGCTACGCCGACAGCCTGTAGATAAGACGGGTCAGCTGTGACGAGTGCCTTATCCGGACTGGTGAATGCTAGGGCCCCGTTCTCGAGAATCTCCCCCGAGCCAGTGCCGAGCGTAATATTTTCCGGGCGAGCGCCATACTTGTTGGCGATGGTCTGCATCAAGTCTCGATGACTCGGCCGGAAATTGGTCGGGTAGCGACCAGCCGTTTGGTCGAGCCCATCAAGAAGCGCTTGGTAAGCTGCCGGCCCAGGCCCTAAAGGGTTTTCATTACTGGAAATGACGATGGCACCTTCCGTCATCCTCGTGTTTTGGAACCCGTCCTCATAGTCCAGGCCGTTCCGCCACAATTCAAGCGCTTCACGCCCACGAGACGCTATGAGATTTGGAGAAACCGAGTCGGCGCGGTCGACCCCTAAATTGCGAAAGAACGCGCGACGCGAGAGCGACATAAAAGCCTCCTAAAGGTGCCAGATTACGTCAATAACTGTTTACGAGCTTCTTGCCTCTTCGGTGCCGCCGTGGCACTCGGGTGGGCTGCCAACCTAACCAACTAAGAACAGCTACTGCAAACAACAACAGAGCCTGGCATTCTAGAACGAGCCTGTCCTGGAAAGCTAGCGGAATAACAAAAGCGACGTTCGCCTAGAACCGTTGAGCCTTGGCGCGTCCATATCCCTAAGGCATCTATCCCGAGGCTAGATCACCTGTAAAGCACTTCAAAAAATTGACTTAGGAGGACCGAGGCCAGGGAGGTATCGATGTCCACATCGAAGTCGAATGGGTTAACAGGCCCCCTATGACGATGCGGTTTTGAGAAAGTCCAGGATGTGGGGCCACGAACCAAGAAATCGAAAACTTGGTGGGAGCCGTTAACGGATTTGTTACTCTGAACGGAGATGAATAACCGCGTACGCGTGTTTGCTCCGTCCAGTACATCGAATCTCGGTCCAGGGCCCGATGTGCTCGGGCTCGCGCTCCTAAAACCCGGTGACATTGTTGAAGCGGAACTGAGCGAGACACCAGGTGTTGAGATTGTCGAGGTAACGGGTGATGGGGGTGCCCTGTCTCGCGACCCTAAGAAAAATGTTGTTGGTGTAGCCGCCGCAGATGTTCTGCGTCGGCTTGATGGTCTTGAAGCCGATGAGCCACTCCAGCGCGGTGTTCGGTTGTGGCTTCATAAACAGATGCCACTGGCTAGCGGCCTGGGCAGTTCAGGCGCGAGTGCCGTCGGTGGTGCCGTCGCGGTCAATGAACTCTTCGACGCGCCGCTGTCACGTTACGACCTGGTTGCGAGTGCGCTGGTAGGTGAATGCGTGGCATCTGGAACACCGCATGCTGACAATGTCGCACCCAGCTTGCTTGGCGGGATTGTGCTGGTGCGCAGCTATGACCCACTGGAGTTGATTAACCTGCCCGTTCCAAAAGAGTTGCGAGTCATTATCGTTCATCCCCACTGCTCGGTGTCGACTGCAGCCGCGCGTGAGCTCACCGCCGGCCGGACGTATGCGCTTGACGATGCAGTGGCGAACCTCGGGAATATCGCGGCGCTGGTTGACGCGCTTCATCGAGGAGACCTCGCACAATTTGGCCGGAGCATCCTCGACAGACTCCTAGAACCAGTCCGAGCGCATCTGATTCCCGGATTGGCCGATGTCAAGAAAGCGGCACTGTCAAAGGCTGCGCTCGGCTGCTCGGTCTCGGGGTCAGGTCCGTCGATGTTTGCGTTCGCTGGNAGCGATCGTGATGCTCAGGCGATCGGCGATGCCATGCAAGCCGCATTTCNTNATTCCGCTGGACTAAAGTCCGACGTGTATCTNGGACCAGTCAANCGNGAGGGNGCTAGACGGATAGCGTGACAANCGACCATCGGNTTCTGNCCGNTGATTTCTANCCTTCCGNAGCGGCTTNGGGTAAGNACNCACGGNNTCCGCNTNCGNNGACCNCGACNCACTTCACATTCCGCCTCGGTAGAGTGCATTGAAGAGCAATTTGAACGTGGCGTGTGGCTGACCGCGGTGCTGCGTCCGGAAACCGAGTAGCACCACGCGGCCGGCTTCGACATCGGCTTCCACGACAGCCGCACGTCCGCTGAGCACATGCTCGCCCAGAAGCCACCCACTTTTTAGGAGACCCTCTGTTGGGTANGTTGCTACGGCTCTAACCGAAGATGGTGGTTCGGGGGCGCCGCTTACCCGTCGAACCCGAGGATTCACCGGGCGGCCAAGCGCAAACGCGGGACTGCGGGAAAAAAACGCCGTTGTTTCTTCTGGCATGCCGTAACCGAGCGGATGCTCGTGGTCGACGTTAAGGNGCAGTAATGTTCCCGGAATAAAAAAATCGGCGTCGGATTGTCCCGACGTTACTTCGCGAAGGGGTAGGTCAAAGATTGCAAGNGGTAATTCAGTGGCTGAGTCCATCGCGACAAGTGTCCCGCCCTCCACGACGAAGTCATACAGGTTCGCCAGGCCGCGGATGGTCATNCCACCGGAGTACTCAGGCGGCATTCGGTCGGTTGATAGTCCGTGGAGCATGCCCGTGTAAGACGCGTCGGGTAGAAGAATTACGTCATAGTTAGCGCGCAAGTTCCCTAGGCGCACCTCAGCATCGTGCAACCGGTCGTAGGTAAACTCGAACTGTTCGAGCACCCAACGTGTCCATCCCTCGTCCATGTTGCCGCCCCAGGCGTGATACAGCCCAACCCGCGGCTGCCTGAGTGGTGTGGTCTCCGCCAGCGGTGCCTCGGTGAGCGCCGCAACTCGTAGCCCGAGTGATCGCGCCGCGTCTTCCACGCGAGCATGCGTATCATCACCGGCAACGACTAAGAACGTTCCTGGTGGCCATAGCCGGGTGCCGATGTTCTCGGCACTGGTTGTGCGAGAAATGCTCTCCCCAGCGGTCAGAAGACGGTTGACTGCTGTAAAGGCATCGTTTGCTTTCGGGTCGATCGCATAAGCCACTGTTGCGAGTCCTGAAACTGACCCGTTCGGTGGAGAGGCCCGCTCCACTTGCTCGAGCNCAAGCTGGGTGCTNCGTTCGCCAAGTCCCGAATGTTTCTGAACGCTGACGCCCATCTGATACGGCAGTGTCCAGCCACTAACATCGTAAGGCCGGTCCGGTGGCCCACCCGGGTACATTCGTCTATCGGGATAGACCTGTGGCGTGAGCAAGTCAGTGAGATGTGATCGGAATGGCTGGGCACCCGGTATGACATAACTACCGGCCGGATAGGACACACCATCGAGCATGAAAGGCGCGTTCGCCTGTTCCACGTCAATGGCGCCCCACCGAAGAACGTTTACTAGTTTTGCCGCCGTTCCTGGGTCCCATTGGTCGGCCGAGATGACGTAAGTCTCGTCTTCGCCATCGGCGATTGCTTCGCGGCCCATCTGATAAATGTTGGAGAGCCACTCGGCACGACGCTTGGCTCCGATGTCGAGGACCGCCATAGAGCCAGTTAGCATGTACTCACAACTGTCGCGCAGGTGCCACTCACCGCCCATATAAGGGTTCGGGTAGAACGCTGAAGGTGCAGTCGTTGACTCACCGTTACCAAAAGTGGCTGGAAAGGTGGCCGGGTCGTAGACGGTGGGGGCTGGCGAGGTATGCGACGTCTCGGTGAGAATGCCCACCATGTTGTGAAAGTATGGTGCTGTGCGCATCCCACCGTTCCACCAGGTATCGAAACCGACGCGGGAAACCACACCCGTCTTACCCTCTTGATCAAAACGGCGACCCATGGCCGAGCCGATGGCATTGATGCCACGCATAACGAGTGGGGGAATATTCGGATTCACCGGTTCAGCAAATGGCGGAATGAAGATGCGGGATGGAAACGGTCCAGATTGATGTTGGTTGTAGATAATTTGAGGAAACCATTCGTGGTACACCTGCCGACCGATGTTCTGGCTCTCGGGCTGGTTAAACATGAACCAGTCGCGGTTGTTNTCGTGGCCAACATACTTCTGGTAAAGCTCTGGGAGTGGTGCTCCCTCATACTGGGTACCGACGTGTTGCATGTACCATTCGGCTACCAACGTTGTACCGTCGGGATTCATATTTGGGACAAGTAAGAAAATGACGTTGTCGCGAATGACCTGCATTTCCTCGGTCTCTTCCGTCACTGCCTTGTAGGCCATCCACGGCGCGGTCTGCCCGTGCGCTACCTCAGTTGAATGCAGACCAAAATCGATCCAAACAATCGCCTTCCCCTCATCAACCAATGCCTGTGCCTCGTCTCCGCTGACACGCGCTCGTGCCAGTTGTTGCGAGATCTCTTTATATCGAGCCAGATTCTGCATATTGCTTTCCGACGAAATGATCGCCATGAGCTGTGTACGGCCTTCAGCAGTTTCACCAATGTCCACGAGCTGCATCCGGTCGGTCGCCTTGTCTAGCACGTGAAAGTACTCGGCAATCTGTTCATAAGTTGCGAGTTTGTAGTCGGCACATGGAGCCCAGCCGATGACACTTTCGGGCGTCGGTGTGGCGGATTCCTGTGCCGGGGTGATGGTCGGAATCATCAGGAACGGAATAAGGACGAGTAGGTGAGACCAGCGCTTCATGAATCCTCCAGTTAGGCGTATCCTCTTCGNTCAGGCTATCGGGATTGATGGGGAGAGCGCAACGTCGTTTTCCTAATTGTTCTTGGGGCTCCTGTTTCCGCCTTGGGCCCCAGGTTCCTCAACGCTTGGAAGAACTCGTTTTGTATCCCGCACGAGCCCGCNTGAGCTCCGCCGCGATCTCAGCTNCCAAGTCCGNTGGTGCGAGGACGCGGGCGCTCGCGCCAAAGCTAAGGATCCAGTTTCGAAGCGGTTGGTCGATGCACACCTCGAGCGATAGCCGAAGCGAGCCGTTGGGTTGGTCTGCCACCTGCTGCGACNCGTGCCATTCGACCTCGCGCACGTAAGGGGCCCGCTCCGCCGTAAACTCGACTTCGATGTGTTGCGGGGGTCCTTGCATCATACCGAGGGAGTGCGCAAAAAGCTCAGAGGACAGCTCCTGCGACGGCTCGAAGGTCGTCTCAAGCAGCGACAAGTGTTGGATCCGCTCGACCGCGAACGTGCGCATTTCGTTGTACTCCGACACGTAGGCGAATAGATAGAATCCGCCCTGGAAGTGCAGGAGTCGGTAGGGCTCGACCAGGTAGTNNTTCGTCCGCTTGCTTGANAATGAGTGGTAACGCATCGTCGCCTGGCGTTGCNCCAGCGTGGCGGTGACCAGCCCNNCGATCGTTTTATCGATCTCGTTGCCGCCACGGCGTCGTCCGGTCCTTGCTTGAAGCACGGTCGGCAGCTGGTCGAAGAACTTCCGCGTATTTCGAGGGAGGACCGCCTCAAGTTTAGCGAAGGCAGTGGTGAGGTCTTTCTGGAACGGTGCACCGGCGAGGCATTTAAGCAAAGCCCGGCTGAAATAAAGCGCGTAGAGCTCGGGGAGGCTGAACCCGGGGAACAGGTCCCTGAAGGGCTGCGTGTCGAGTTTCCAGAAACGTTTACCGTCGATAACTTCGTCGTAGATTGGAAAACCGGCTGTCTGTAAGGCTATGAGATCGCGCCGGATTGTTCTTGTCGTCACATTCGTCTTTCGCGCGAGGCCGTCAATAGTCCCGCGACGTGACGCCTCGAGATCTCGAAGAATATTCCATTGCCGGATGACTTCGTTGCTTCGCGGCATGATTCAGAGCCTTAAAAAGCCGTCACGTCACCAGTGCCCGCCCCTGTGTAGTGCCACTTCAGCAAAACTAATCCTAGGCTCTGTTCCGGTGTAGAACCCAAAGCGTAGCAACTAGGGCCAGCGATCACAGGCCGCTCACCATCAGGTCCCCGATACTCTTGTTAAACCGCGATGGATCAGGGAGGTCAGAACCTTCGGCTAGCAACGCATAACCGAGCAGCAAATGCGCGTAGTCCACAAGTAGCGGATCACTCTGGTCAGCCTCGAATCGTTCCTGTAGCTTAGAGGTGATTGCATGTTTCGGATTAAGCTCAAGAATTCTTTTCTGTTGTGTGCCTGCGCCAGTGCCCTGACTTCGCCGAAGCATCCGTTCGAGCGTGGGGCTGATGTCATCATCAGCGCCAACAAGACAAACCGGTGAAGCTATTAGCCGGGTGGACAGCCGTACTTCCTTAACCGCATCGTCCAGTGTTGTCTGCAGAAATTCTAGAAGGCTAGCGAACTGCTTCCGCTGTTCACTCAGGTTTGCTTCAGCCTGCTTCCGATCGTCCTCGCTGCCCAATTCCACCGTGCCCTTCCCGATCGATTTGACTGGTTTCCCGCCAAAGTCTTGAACACGTTCGGCGACCAATTCGTCTACTGGGTCCACCAAATAAAGCACCTCATAGGCCTTAGCCTGGAACGCTTCGAGGTGCGGCGAGTGTTCAACGACTGCTCGTGATTCGCCGGTCAAGTAATAGATTTCTGTCTGTTCCGGTTTCATTCGGGTGACATATTCATCAAGTGTAGTTAGAGCAACCGGGTCGTTCGATGACTGGAACAGTAGCAGTGGTAGCAAGCGATCCTTGACATCTCCATCTCCAGCCACGCCTTCTTTCAAGACTGCACCGAACTCTCCCCACAAAGTCTTATATTTGTCGCGATCAGAGTCGAGCATCTGTTGTAGATGTTCCAAAACCTTTCGGCTAAGCCAATTTTGCATCTGGCTGATGTGTCGATCTTGCTGAATCATTTCACGTGATACGTTGAGTGGTAGATCGGCTGAATCGACTATGCCCTTGACGAAGCGGAGGTAGGGGGGCAGTAAGTTCTGGCAGCGGTCCATGATCAGCACTCTGCGCACGTAGAGTTGGAGACCGAACTGCTGGTCCCGGAAATACAAATCGAACGGCGCATGCTTCGGGAAAAAAAGTAACGTCTGATATTCAAGGCGGCCCTCGGCCCGGAGTGACAGGCGATCTAACGGCTCACCCCAATCGCGCGCGACATGGCGATAGAACTCCGCGAACTCTTCGTCCTTCACCTCGCTTGCCGGCTTTGTCCAGATCGGCTGCATTGAATTAATGGTGCGCTCCTCGGGTGCCGCGCTGGCATCCGCGCCGGGCTCAGGGACCGTTGCCTTAATGGGATAACTAACAAAGTCGGAGTACCGCTTCACTAGGCCCTGTAGGACTGAGGGGTCCGTAAAATCGCTGATGCCGTGCTCGGCATCCACCGGCTTCAGGTGGAGGGTGACCGTTGTACCGCGCGAGAAGCGGTTATCGTTAGCGAGTTCGTATTTGCCATCTCCACTTGACGACCAGCGCGTCGCTGTTTCCTCACCGGCCCGGCGTGTGATTAGCGTGATACGGTCAGCCACCATAAACACTGAATAAAAGCCAACACCGAATTGACCGATGAGTTGTGCTGCATCACCCGATTGAGCCGATTGAAGCCGTTCGACAAGCTCACGAGTTCCGGACTTCGCGATTGTCCCGATGTTCTCAGCGACCTCGGCTCGGGTCATCCCAATCCCGTTGTCTTCGATGCTGAGGGTCCTGGCGTTCGAATCGGTTACTAAGCGGATTTCGAGGGTCTCGTCAGCGGCCAGGAGATCTTGATTCGTCAGGGCCTCGAGCCGGACCCGGTCCAGGGCGTCCGAGGCGTTCGATATCAACTCCCTCAAAAAGATTTCCTTTTGGGAGTAAAGCGAGTGGATCACAATATCGAGCAACTGCTTGGTTTCAGCTTGGAATTGGAATGTTTCCACCGACCCAGTCATGAGTTCCATCCTCCGGACAGGCCTCCATTGGCCTGAAGATTCCTAAATTGTACTCACTTGTTGTGGGCGAAGAAAAGGCGCGACCTACCCTGTCACACCCTCTGGCTATAGTTGCGTTAACTGAGAGGGGGAAAGTTATGAGGATTAAGAACCAACTTGGAGCAGCTGTTTTTCACAGTGTTGCCGGTGAGTGCACGGTCGATTTGGGGACGCGACAGCCAGTCAGGCCGGCAACACACCAGCTGGAGTTGGCGTACTCGGCCGGCTCGAACCTTAAGCCCCACGAGCCCCTCGGGGTCGCGGCTACGCTCCATGGAGACAGGTCGGTTTGTGTAATCTGCCAGGACTTCCCGGTGATGATCCAAAACCAGAGTGGGAACGGAGCGGACTTGTATCGTAGTCTCTGCTTCCGCTGCTATCACACTCAAATGCAGCGAAAACGGATAGCACAACGTAGGCAAAAACGGGTCGTTCTGGATGGACTTTCAGACGACCTGCTCGACAATCTACATCAGCAACCACGCAAGCCGCTCATGCCGAAGTATCGCGCGCTGGAGCAAAGACGTCGGCAAGCGCAAATGGTGGCACGGCGTGAGCGCAACGAGGCAGCAATCAATTCGAGTCGAACAAAACTGGTCGCGCGCGCGGCAGCCCTGGCTGGCCGGGCGGGGTAAGACAAGCCGGGTCACTGTCCAGGCCGAAAAATTCCCTCTCGCTTCTACCTAACCGCCTATGTAACTGGATTTGCCGCACGCGGCTAGGACAGGCTAAAACCGGATCTGCCGGGTGACCTTAACCGCGAAGCCACGGTTGACAAGCCCGGGAAACCCACCCACTAGCGTGTCACGGGTTTCGGTGTAGACAACAAAGAAATCGCTTCCTGGCTGATACTCCCATCGGTAGCGCACGTTCGTGCCCACGGAATCTCCATTCGTGCTGTACTGCGCTAGTGCTTCGACGAACATTCGGGGCGTCATCGTAACAACCGCACGTAGTCGTCCGATCTTTGTCTCGAATTGACCTTGCGGCAGGTCGATGAAATTCACAGACCAGCTCGGCTCGATTCCGAACTTCGTTCCCAACTTCATGCGTCCACTGAAGCTGACTTCCGAGCGTTTACCACCATAGAACGTGCCGGCCTGAAAGCCTACGCTACCGGAGATTAGTCGTTGTTGACCGATTGTGTACCGGGACACCACCGTCTCAAAGTCATAGCCGCCTACGGGAATTACGACCCCGCTAGCGATCGTAAATGGCTCAGTCAGGAACTCATACTGACGTGAGTAATGGTTACGCAACCGTTCGCCGTTTTCAAACTGAAGATCGAATCTGGCGATCGCTTCACGAGTCTCGAGCGCGCCAGTTGAGGCGGAAGTAGTGTATTCAAGGCTCGCTTGAAGAGTGTATTTCCGCACCACATTGCTTGAGATGTGTCTCGGGCTGAAGCGAACCTGCCCGAAGTTACGCCGGAAATTCTCTCGGCGCATGAATCCGATCTCGGGGTTAAAGTCTTTCCCTACCTTGAGATGCTCAACGACGAATCCGTATCGGTCGCCGTTGTTTTCGACTCTTGTGCGGTAGCTGGCTTCGTCGCCAGTCCGCCCCTGGGTCCGTGTCTGGGCGTAGTAGGCGTCAATGAAGAAGTTCGAAAAGAACGCAAGTCGGGTATCGAGACCATAGACCGAGTTCGACCCGGGCCCATCAAGTGCCTTTGAGCGGTGGGTAGCGATCACACCGACTGTGCTGCGGTTGAAAATGTCTCGTTTCAGTCGGACGACAGAGAAGTTTGTCGTCTTAACGGTGTTCGTGGGACCATCATCAGTCTGGATGTTTAAGAGTCCAACCGCATAGCGCCCGGTCCGGCCCGTCACTCGCCCGCCGCCGAGAATGGGAATTGGCTGTCCTTGGTTCAGACCGATTCTTCGGCTAAAGAACAGGAGTGGTGTGTCGCCCGATGGCAGGCTGGAGAATCTCGGTCCTGCTCCCCCAAAATAAAAAATGTCTCGACCTTCAAGAAAGAACGAACGCTTTTCTGGAAAGAATAATCCGAACCGTGTCAGGTTCACCTGCATCTCATCTACTTCTACCTGAGCGAAGTCGGTGTTGTAGGTGAGGTCGGCGGTCAATCCTTTCGTTAGGCCGTACTTGACATCTATACCAGCGTCGCCTTCCAAAGTATTGGCGAACGACGGCGTTGCGGCATGGTCGGTCATGACCGTAGAGATGCCGTAAGGCTTCAGTTCGAGGTTGGTTGAGGCTGACGGTGTCTCAAGCCCGACGAGCGTAGCGGACGACGAAAATTTCCAGATGCCAACACGTCCGTACGACGCCGGGATTGGACTTAGTAATGAGATTTCCTCGTAGCGAATCAGCTTTCGCCTGACGTTGATGCCCCAGACCTGCGGACCGTCTCCCGGGTAACGAAGCGATTTGAATGGGATCGCCATTTCAATGCTCCAACCGCCATCGAAAAAGGCAGACCGCGTCTCCCAGGCCGTATCCCAGTCCTCATTCTCAGAGCGTTCGTCAGTTACGAGTGCCTCGTACACGCCTCCGAGGACGTTGGTCTCAAAGTAATACCCATTGCGCCGGTCATAGAAAGTGTCGAGTGTCAGCGTAATCGTGTCATCTCTGGCGATCCCCAAATTCCCTCGACGCATTTCCTTTGCCACGATTCGTTCTGGTTCGGAATCCCAATTGCGCACGGAAAAATAGAACGTTGTATCGTCAAAAAACACCCAGATGTTGGTGTCTTGGGTCGGCGGCTCACCCTCGCTCGGTTCTTGCTGGACGAAGCCCCCAATACTCGGCACGCGGGTGTAGATGTCCTCGTCGAGCCGCCCGTCGATACTGAGTGATTCGTCGAGTCTCACCGCACGAAGCGTCACACGCCCCTGTTCATCACGTGCGACCATAGCTGGTGGGATCGGCGGCGGCGGGCCATCGATATTCACCTTGACATTGTCCTGCCCGGAATCAGCAGAGACAGGAACAGCCTGTGCAGCCGCATGCGCCACACTTGAGAAGACCAAGCAGCAGTGAAGCACTACAACGAGTGGAGAACCATTACCGTGCATCAATCGCGTCGTTACTGAAACCAACATTCAAAGGTGGACTGAAAGAGCATGTTTACATTCGGATTAGTCACGAAAGCGACATCCTAATCGACCGAATGGGCACGAGAGAATTCCTTGGAATGATCCCGTCTATACTTCAGAATCTAGTGTTAACGTCTTTGTAATCCGTTCACCGGTCAACGCCGGAAGCCCTAGAGTATATCGGGCTCGGTGCAATTCTGACTAACGTCCACAGGGGTCATTCACTAATTACCAGACTCCTTCACGTATCGGGCAACCTGTTCGTGCGTGGCAAACCAGACACCACCCTTGACTTTCATATGACGGATTAACCCCTCTAGGGCTGCCACGCGGGAACGGTGGCCCATGATGTGCGGATGCATCGTGAGAACAAACAATCCTCCCTCCTTCCAGGCTACGTCAAACTCGCTCCGGAACACCTTAATCATTAGTTCGGGTGCGGGTAAGGAACCGTTTGTGTTACCCCCGAAATACGGGAAGTCGTCAAGGATTCGCTCAATTGGCAGCTCTACAACTCCGCTCGGCTCACCGTCAATCAGAATCTCATACGCATCGTCACTCGCCATAAGCGAGCTGTCGTAGAGAAAGCCGGCATCCTTGATCTGCTCCATCGTGTAGTTGCTAAACTGCCACGAGGGTGCACGATACCCGACCGGCCGCTTACCAATTGCTACTGTGAGTGTATCGATCGCTTGGTCAAGCAGGCGCTGCTCTTCCTCTTGGTCGTCCAGCAACGGTAGTAGTTCGTGAATCCAGCCGTGGACCCCGATCTCGTGGACCTTGTAGCCCAAGATGCTTTCGACCATCTGCGGATGTAAAAGGTGACTGACAGCCGGAATGAAGAAAGAGGCAGGGATATTCTGTCGTTCCAGCATGCGCAAGAGGCGCGGCAGGCCGTCCACTGCACCATACTCGCCGCGCGAGATAACCTCAGAATTGAGATTGCCCCGCGAGAGGGTTGCTGAGGCATTGTCGACATCAAAGCTCAGGGCGACAGCAACTTGATTACCTCCCGGCCACGATTTGGGTTTTAGGCGTCGGCCGGCACTGACGTGAAACATCTGTGCCTTAATTTCGTCAAGACTCAGACTGATTCCTGGAAGTGGGGGAGCATCCGATTGTGCAAACAACGGCGAACCAAAGGCAAGAGCGGCGCACACGGCCGCCAAGACGAACAGTGTTTTCATAAGAAACTCCTCGGCCGGCTTGACTGTTTAAATGAATCCAAGGAAAGGCCCAACGACGAGCATGATCACCGTCATCCAGATGACCCACACCGCGCTGACCAGTACACCTGGGGCCAGCATCTCGTGCATCCGGTAGTAGCCTCTCGAATAAGTCAAGAGTGCTACTGCATCGAGCGGTAGCAGGAACGCGCATGAGGCGGTGAATGCAACAGGTAGTGCATAGAGCGCGGGGTTTACGTCGGCGCCGATGGCGAGTAGCGCGATTGGTGGAATAACGACCGCATTGACTACTGGACCAATCGGCAGCGCTAGGTGAATGACCACCGTGAACGCGCTAATGGCAAGGAGCACAAAGACGATGTGCCAGTTAGTGACCCCACCGAGCGCTAGGCCTACGAGCCAAGTGGCCAACCCGGTATTGACTGAGGCAGTGCCGAGCGACGTCACTCCACCGATCATCAGCATGGTGTCCCAACCGGTCGCGCGCTCGGCCTGTTTCCAGGTCAGCAGTTGTATGCCTGGGAAAAACATTACAATCGCGCCGCCTAAGCCAACGGTGAGTACGTCGAGAAATTCGATCCAGCTACCCGCAATCCAGAGCACCATCATCGTTGCCAGCAAGGTGACCGTTTTCCGTTCAGGTGCCGACATCGGTCCAAGTTCTGCCCGCTCACGCTCTATCAAGCCCGCGTCACCAATCGTCGGAATCTCAGGTGGAAAGCACCGCAATATTGCCCAGCATGCAACTGGCACAAGGCCTACGGACATTGGTATTCCGATCGCCATCCACTCGACGAACGAAACGGTAACGTTGCCGAATTCTTCGATGAAGTGAAGGCCGAGGATATTTACCGAGCTACCAGCAGGTGTGGTCACGCCCCCGATGAGCGATCCGATCGGTATGCCCACCATGATTGCCTTACCAATCGCTGACTTGCCAGGTTCGAGATTCAACCTCGACATAACACCGAGACCAATGCTCATGAAAATGGCGCATGCGGGAACGTCGGAGATAAACATCGACGTAGCCGCAGTTCCAACGATGAGTGCGATAACCACCCGCCGACTGTCAGTGCCTGCACGTGCGAGTAACCAGTACGCAAACCGCCGGTCAAGGCCAGCGTTGGTTACTGCTGCCGCGATGCAGAACATCGCTAGCACGAAAAAGAAAACCGGACTCACGAACGCCTTGAACGCAACATCGAGTTCGGCGACACGAAGGAGCGGCTGCAGAACGATGACAAGCAGTGCTGTAACGGCGATCGGAAGCGCCTCCGTCGCCCACAGAATGATAGCTGCTAAGAAGATGGCCCCAAGCCGCTGGGCTTCTGGTGGTAGATTGGCGGGACTCGGCAGCAATAATACGAGGACCGCAGCGGTGATTGCGCCAGCAATCCCAATAGTTGTCTTGTGGCCGGACGAAGTGACATCGGCCGGTCCATCCGGTGCACGACCGAGGCTCGATTCGGACATAGTAGTTAAAAATCGGCGACTGAGGTCCTACGCGCCTTCGGTTTAGAACTTCAGCTTGTAGACCTCAGTGGCAGTGCCTTCAAAAATCCGTTGCCGATCGGACTCACTCAGCCAGTCAATTGCGTCGATCTTCTTCTTCACATCGTCAATCCATTCACCTGTTTTCGGATCTTTAGCTGTACCAATTCCAGGTTTCTCTGAGCCGAACATGCACCGGTCCGGTCCGACCCATTTGAAGAGCAGATCGAGTGATTCCTGCGTGTACAGACACGTGTCGAAATAGAGTTTACGAAGCTCATCTTCAAAAGCGACGCTCTTGCGTCTCGACCACATCGCTCGGTATCGGCCAATCTGATAAGGAATGGCGCCACCTCCGTGTGAGACGATTAGCCTCAGCTTGGGAAAATCATCGAATACGGTCGAACTGAGCAACGAGACAATCGCGATGCTCTCTTCGTTGATGAAGTGTAGCGAGTACGGTTCACGCGGACTCCGGCAACCGGCAGAATGTACGAGTGCTGGGACATCCAACTCGACGAGCTTGGCGTAGAGCGGATACCAATATTCGTCACCGAGACCAGGAGGGGTCGGTCCCTGCCCTTCGTTGGGGTCAGGGTTGATCAAGCAACCGACGAAACCTAGTTCTTTGACGCAACGCTCCAGCTCGCTCAGCGAGTTTTCCACACCCACGCCCATGTTCTGCGGTAACCCAGCGACGCCCCGGAAAGTGTCAGGCAAGAGTTCGCACTGTCGGTGGATGATGTTGTTGGTTTCTTCGATGTACCACCGAACAAGTTTTTCGGGTTTCTCACTGTGCATCATCGTGTACGGTCGCGGAGAGACAAGTTGCATGTCGGTGCCGACCTGCTTCAACTGTTCGAGATGAGACACGGTACGAAATGTCGGCGCATTTAGTGCAGCGAGAATCTGTTCATCAGACACGCTGATTCTCCCGCGTCCGTGGGCGCCGCGATGTGCGAGTAGGCCGGCCTTGTACGCATAAAGCTCCTGCGGAGCGGTGACATGCGCGTGTGTATCGATAACTCTCATAATTCGACTCCGATCCATTGGCTGTAGTGGAACTGCTGGAGAAGCCCGGGGCGGCCAGCCTGCACCCAGCGGATAATTTATGTGAAAAATTGTTGCTGTCAAGAGAGAATGATCTATTAACAGCCTGGCACGGGCCGGTGTCGGCTGTTTTAGGAGGAGAAAGCTCTATTATGCCGTCTGACGCTGAGGTGGTCCGTCTTCGCTCTTTGGACACCTGTGCGGTCTCTGATGCGCTGGACCAATTGGGTCTACCGGGCGCGGTTATTGGAATCCAGCGGGTCTCCGCGGAGCGCCGAATCGTGGGCCGAGTCATACCGGTTAAGCTGGGCCCGGCTGGTGAGGTTGTGGCGAGTCGCCATCTGTGCAGTGCTGCCATTGAGGCCGGCACCTCTAATGATGTAATTGTTGTTGAGCATCACAGCCGTCAGGATGCTGCCGGCTGGGGTGGATTACTGTCAACGGCCGCCAGTCAGCGTGGTATCTCAGGCACCATTGTAGACGGAGCAGTACGTGACGTTGACGATAGTCGGGATCTTAACTACCCGGTATTTGCGCGCTCGGTGGTTCCGCGCACGGCACGTGGACGTGTGACCGAGCATATGTGGAATGAACCAATTGTGGTTGGCGGCGTTGATGTAAAGCCCGGCGATCTCGTAATTGCAGACGGAAGTGGAGTGGTATTCGTCGACGCTGCCCAAAGTTCGGAAGTTTTAGAAATCGCTGAGTCGATCGCCGCGCGCGAAGCAAGGTTAACAACTGCAGTGCGAACCGGTACACCGGTCAGTCGTGTCATGGATGGTAACTACGAGTCCATGCTCGATCGACGGCGGTCGAGCGAATGAAGGTGGGGAGTATGGATTCTGTGTTATCGGAATTGAAGAACCTTTCGGCAACGACGGTAAGCGACGCGCTCGACCGGTTGGGCATCGGTAGTCAGTGCCTGGGAATTAAGCCTCTTGCGCCAGAGTTTCGGTTATGTGGTCGCGCGTTCACAATGCGAACTGTGCCTGTCGTTGGCGAACCCGGCTCGGTCGGTGATTACATCGACGACGTACCCGAGGGTGAGGTGGTGGTTATCGACAACGCCGGACGTCCAGACATGACAGTTTGGGGCGATATCCTGACGTTTGTTGCGCATCGACGCCGAGTCGGTGGCAGTGTCATCGACGGACATTGTCGCGATATCTCGCTGAGTCTTGAGTTGCAGTACCCAATATTTAGTCGGGGTTGGTCGATGCGTACTGGCAAGGATCGCGTACAGCTTGATGCGATGGACGTGCCGGTCTTGATCGGTGGTACAAAAGTGTCTCCTGGCGATTTGCTTCTCGGTGATGCCGACGGTGTAGTTGCGGTGCCGCGGTCGCGGGAGGCTGAAGTCGTCGCTCTGGCGAAAGAGATCGAAGAGGCCGAGGACCGGATCCGGGCAGCGGTTGAGAACGGCATGCGTCTTGACGAAGCTCGGAAACAGTTCAAATATTTCGAGCTCCAGCGTCGAAAGGCCACCTAGTTATGAACGGTCGCGAAGAGCAAGTGGACGGTGCCTTGGTCGCGGAAGCAGCGGTTTTCTCTTCAGCGACACTCCACGAAGCTGCAGGACAAACCGGTGCGCTCCCACACGTAATCAAACCCCTGGTGGACTCGATGCGAGTGTGTGGTCCCGCGCTCACCGTTCAGGGAGCGCCGGGAGACAATCTCTGGCTGCACCGGGCGATCGCCCAAGCCCGGTCGGGCGAGGTCCTAGTGGTGACCGTCGGTGGAGCTCACGAGTTTGGTTACTGGGGTGGAATTATGACGGCAGCCTCGCTCGCTAGTGGGCTCGGGGGCCTGGTCATTGAAGGCTGTGTGCGAGATGGTGACGAGCTTGCCACTTCGGGCTTTCCGGTCTTTGCGTGCGGCCGGGCAATTCGCGGTACGACCAAAGTGGCTGATGTTGCTGGACATGTGGGTCAACCAATCGTGGTAGGTGATATTACGGTCACCTCTGGAGACCTAGTTGTTGGGGATGCCGACGGCGTGGTCGTTCTTGCCCGTGACTCAATACAGGAAGTTCTTGCTGCGGCGCGGGCGAGGGAGAAAAAAGAGGCTGCGATCACAGCCACCCTTCGGCAAGGGCGTACCACACTAGAGGTCTACGGCTGGAAGTAACAAAATCACACTAGGTCGGAAAAAACTATGCAGAAAATAGACATCTTTAATCATATCTTTCCCGAACCATTTCATAAGCTAATGATGCAAGTCGCTGGTGATTTCAAAGATATCGGGCAACGGGTCAGGGGCATTCCGATGCTGGTGGACCTCGATGAGCGATTTCGCGTGATGGATCAGTTCGGTCCCGACTACCGACAAATCCTTTCCCTTGCCTCACCACCACTTGAAGTGTTGGGTGGTCCGGAGGTCTCGGTTCAACTGGCTCAGGCTGCTAACGACGGGATGGCTGACCTGGTACGCCGATACCCCGATCGCTTTCCAGGGTTCGTTGCTTCCCTCGCGATGAATGCACCCGACGAGATTGTGGCCGAAGCCCACCGCGCCGTTAATGACCTCGGCGCCTGTGGGGTTCAGGTGTTCACGAATGTTAATGGACAACCATTAACTGCGCCTGAGATCCGACCGCTCTTTAGCGCCATGGTCGAGCATGACCTGCCGATATGGGTGCATCCAGCGCGTGGAGCGAACTTCACGGACTACTTGACTGAGACGAGTTCAAAGTACGAGATTTGGTGGACATTTGGCTGGCCGTATGAGACGAGCGCTGCTATGGCCAGAATCGTTTTCGAAGGCCTCTTCGACGACTACCCGTCACTTAAGATCATCACGCATCACATGGGAGGCATGGTGCCGTACTTTGAGGGTCGCGTTGGACCTGGCTGGGACCAACTAGGTAGTCGTACGTCGGGTCAAAATTTGGCCGCGGTACTCGAAAGGCTGAAAAAACGGCCAATTGACTATTTCCGAATGTTCTATGCCGACACAGCGGTTTTCGGCGCCCGCGCGGCAACAGTTTGTGGTCTTGACTTCTTCGGTGTCGACCATGTCGTTTTCGCTTCCGACTCGCCATTCGATCCCGAGAAGGGGCCGATGTATATAAGAGAGACAATTAAAATCATCGACGGGCTCGATTTGAGCGATACCGATCGCGACAAGGTCTATCGAGCTAATGCCGCTAAGTTATTGAAGTTGAAGGACTGCTAACACCAACAAGTGAAGAGAGGACTCATGTTCCGGTCTGGCCTGCCTATCGTTGCCTTCGTCATTCTTGGAGCCTGCACCTCACCACCAGAATACGAACTAATTCTTCGTAACGGCACAATCGTTGACGGTATAGGGGCCCCCAGCTATGTCGGCGATCTTGCGATTAACGACGACCGGATCACTGCTGTTGGTGATTTGAGCGATTCGCGTGGTGTGATTGAGGTGGATGTCTCGGGTCTTGTGGTCGCGCCTGGCTTTATCAACATGCTGAGCTGGGCCGGTGAGGCGTTATTGGAAGACGGCCGGTCTCAGGGCGACATCCGGCAGGGAGTGACCCTGGAAGTTTTTGGTGAGGGTGTTTCAGGCGGTCCCTTGACGGATCAGATGAAGACCTTAGAGGTAACGAGTCAAGGCGACATTAGGTTTGATGTTGAATGGACGACGCTCGGTGATTATCTCGAACACCTTGCGGGTAAGGGAGTATCGCCGAATATCGCATCGTTTGTCGGTGCCACGACACTTCGAGTTCACGAGGTTGGTTACGAGGACCGTCCGCCGACTGCGGATGAGCTTGATCGTATGCGTGGCTTAGTGCGGCAGGCAATGGAGGAAGGTGCTATCGGCATCGGCTCATCGCTTATTTATTCGCCGGGCTTCTACGCACAGACGGACGAATTAATTGAGCTAACGAAGGTCGCTGCCGAGTACGGCGGGCTATACATCTCGCATATGCGCAGTGAAGGCAACGCGCTGCTTGAGTCAGTTGATGAACTACTGAGAATCGCGCGTGAAAGTGGAATACGAGCCGAGATTTATCACCTGAAAGCCGCCGGCCAATCCAACTGGGACAAGCTTGGCGATGTAATCGAGCGGGTGGAAGCAGCGCGCAGTGAGGGGCTCGAGATCACCGCCAACATGTACACCTACACGGCCGGTTCGACCGGCTTGGATGCTGGAATGCCGCCATGGGTGCAGGAAGGTGGCTACAACGCTTGGGTCGAACGGCTTCAGGATCCGGTTATCCGCGACCGCGTGCGACAGGAGATGACGACGCCGACCAACGAGTGGGAGAACCTACTGCTGGCAGCTGGTGCTGAGGGGACACTTCTAGTCGGTTTCAAGAACCCTGGTCTACGTGAATACATCGGCCAGACCCTGGCTGAGGTAGCGGCGGGACGTGGAACGTCGGTGTCCGATACTGCGATGGACCTGGTCGTTGAAGATGGTAGCCGTGTGCAGGTCGTTTACTTCTTGATGTCGGAAGAGAACGTCGCTCGGCAAATTAGCCTGCCATGGGTTAGCTATTGTTCGGATGCTGGCTCGTACGCCTCCGAAGGAATCTTTTTGAATTCCTCAACGCATCCGCGTGCGTATGGCAATTTTGCGCGGCTACTGGGACGCTACGTCCGCAACGAACGGATCATTTCCCTGGAAGAAGCTATCCGTAAACTGACGTCGCTGCCTGCCGGGAACCTGCGGATCCGCGATCGGGGCCAACTTACCGCGGGCTACTTTGCAGACGTTGTCGCTTTTGACCCGGACAAAATCCAAGATCACGCGACCTACGAGGACCCGCACCAATATGCCACAGGTATGGTGCATGTCTGGGTAAACGGCACACAGGTGCTGCGAGACGGCGAGCACACCGGCGCAACGCCTGGACGCGTGGTTCGTGGCCCTGGCTGGACCGGCTGGTCAGCGGTCGACGGCTCCTAATCCGGTTAACTACTACGTTGGCGAATCTTTCGCCGCCAATTGTTGCAGGCGGTACACCGGTTTAATCAAGAACATGGCTGCTGCGCAGGCAAGCATGATGCCGACTAAGGTCAAGAAAGCTGGATAATATGTGCCACCAGCCTGTCCATACCACCAACCGACCGTGATCGGACCAAGCATTAAGCCAAGCGCTGTTATGGAGCTAAACGTTCCGAGAATTTTTCCCAGATGACCCGGACCAAAAGTGTGTTTCGCGACCACTGGTTCTTCCATCAGAACGCCCCCGTGCGCAAATCCCCGTGCTAGCTGGAAGATGATCAGGGTGACCAGTCCCTGTATTCCGAAGGCGAGTGAGATGTAGAACGCGATCATCACGTAGCAGAAGGAAATCCCTTTGAGTGAATACCGGTCGAAGAACCAACCGAAAAAGATCTTTGACGAAAAGCCCAAGACGAACGACAAACTCACGGTGGAAGCCACCGCATACAATGTGAAATTTAGGTCTCTCACAAGAAATGGTGTTACGTTTTGAGTGAACCCCTGATCTACGAATCCAATGAAGAACTGCACGACACAAAGTANCCAAAACACTGGATTCCTCAATATGTTCGAAAANCTGGACCCAGTGTCGCCCTGGGTTTCTTCAATTAGCCGACCTTTGACGAACGAGCGCGGTTTGGCAGCTTCACTACCAAATTCGCGACTGACCTCTTCCTGTGTGGGGTTATCCTTCACTACGTAGTACACGACTGGGAANACNACGAAAAGGATCGCGAGACTCATGATAGGGAGCCCATTGTTCCAGCCGTAGGTTTGAATCAACCAAGCAAAAAACACAGGGAATACCATGCCGGAGATGCTCGTTGCGCTCGCTGCCANNCCNAGCGCCAAACCTANTCGNCGATTAAACCAGCGGGCAACCAANGTCTTNGTNGCNAAGAGNAGNGGAATNGAGGAGAACCCNAGCGGGATTCCAGCAAGCCACCACATCCATTTCCCATCAANGAAATGGAAGAAAACAAAGCCCAGCATGGTCATGGTTGCACAGAGGTACAAAATAGTTTTGACGCCCCAACGATCAATTAGAAAGCCAGCACCGAATGCCACAATGGCCGCGGTGCCGGACTTCACTGAATAAATCGACACGACTTCGGCTCGGGTCNGATTCAGTGCACTCTCAACTGCCGGATACATCAACTGGAGCATCATATTCGCAGTGGAGAATATAAAAATGACACANGGGAANACNGCNGCAACATTCCACCATCCGTAGTACATCTTGCCGTCAGGGCCTTTTATTTCTGACTGTATTTCGCGAAACACTCGGGTGAAGCGATTACTCATAGCCAACTCTTTCAGTCAATAGCNACGATGTTGGACACGATGGTCANTNAACAGANTGCCGGTAAGAGNTTTACACGGACTTCAGGGTTTTTTCAGGCGTCTGCACTAGACGTCAATTCACCCGCCACGGAGCAAGCGTAACCCTGGCGATCTTCCAAACCTGTTTCAAAGATGCCACGGTCTGCCACCCAGCGCTGCGTACTGTCGAAAATACGTCGGTCGTAGGGTAAGAACACAATCCGTTCGCCCGGGCCGAACCTCCTCACGTCCATNACGTCGTGCCACCGGGGCGGAAAGAACTTTTTGTAGAAGTGTGTGTACCGTTCTGGATGAAGGTCGATGTCTGCCTGCGCACGCTTCAATGCACGGTAGTACTTTCTAACATCATCTTCATTGGTGCCGTTCGGAACAAGCGCTGCAACCATGAACGTTGTGTCGAGAATCTTTCGAAAGCCGAGTTGCTCAGCAAGATACAGCGGTCCACCGAACAGCCCCGCTGCCGGCACCTCACTGTCAACGAGCAACTCTAGTCGCTGAAACAGCATGCCGCCAAAATGGAGCGAGATTTCCTCTTGCCGTAAGAATGGCTCCAAAGCCTGCATGGTTGAGTAGTGACTGCCTGACTGATAGCCAACGGAAATCGGCACGTTCGCCAAGTCTTCAGGCCGTCTGATATTCGACTCTTCTGATACGTAAATGCCTGATGGTGTGACCGAATAGGCTTCACCCCAGAGTTTGCCATGTCCAGCGGCAGCAGCCATATTGATGGTCCAGTGGCACGCACAGCTCACGTCGGTCGTCTGCCGCAGGCCCGATTCGATACTTTGATAAGCTCCACGAATCTGATCCTTGGGTAATCGGTCGGCGGATTTCACCGAGAAATTCCCTTTTGGCCGTTTCTTGAATTCATACTTGAGGCCTTCTTCGGTGAAGTAGCCCTGGTCGTGAGCGACCCATTCTTGGAGCCGCATATGCGGACTGATTACAAACGTACCCATGTCTTGCTCCTTTAACCCGCCGTCTGTTACCAATTACCTTAGCTAGATCACGAACGCTGCCACGGCCCACCAAACATACCNTTGACCCGCAGCCGCTCAAGTGAAAACGATATTGTCCCAGCTAATGCCGCAAACAATAGCCGATCTGGTCGCAAGAGACTACACGTCCCTGTTTGTGCGTCTACTCCAGTACCAAAACGCGGGTATACCAGTTAGCACAAGGCTGGTTCCGATAATTGCGTCCCATGGATGGCTCCACAGAGTTTGCAAAACTAACGCCCAGGCGACAGTGCCAAAAATCACCGGAATATATGGGTAGCCAGCGACTTCGTGAGGTCGAGAGTCATTTTGATGACGATACCGAAGGATAACTACGGCGAACGCACCAAGCATATAGAAAAGCCACACGGCCACCACGACGTAGGTGAAAAGTTGTTCATAACGGCCCGTCAAGGTCAGGAAACTGGCCCAGATGCCCTGACATAACAGTGCATTACCTGGCACCTTCTGCTCATTGACCGTCGCGGCCCAGTTCGCGAAGAGGCCATCACGAGCCAAAGCGTAGGTAACGCGCGCACCCGAGAAGAGTAAGCCGTTGACCGCGGCCAGGCAGGAGGCGATAACTGCCAATGTAACTACCAGGCTACCGACACTGCCGAATACGTGTGTCGCAGCGTCGGCCACAATCCGTTGCGAGTCGAACGCGGCAATTGGCGGAAGTGCCCAAAGAACCCCAGAGGTTAGTAGCAAGGCGAGCACAGTCGTGGCAATCACGGAATAGGACATGGCACGAGGAAGGGTAACTGACGGGTTTCGGAGTTCGCCGCCAACCAATGTCACCCCGGTCCAGCCACTGAACGCCCAGAGTGCCGCGGCCACGGCCGCACCAAAGCCGGCGACGGTGCGGGTCAGAGTCGCGTCAGGAAACGGCGCACGAAAGGTATCCATTCCATCGCCGCCGTACCAGAAAAAACCGACAACAATCATGGTCAGTAACACGAGCTTGACGACCGTCAAGACACTTTGGATTGCGGCGCTGCGACGAAGGCCTGCCGCATTCCAAATCGACAATCCCAAGATTAGCGCGACCGCACCGCCTGTTGTTATCACTGGACTGAGTGGAGTCAGGGCGCCCACGTAGGTCATGCCCGCGATGGCTAAGGCGGCGATCGAGGCTGGCTGGATGACCACCAGCAGTGTCCAACCGAAAAGAAACCCCCAAAGTGGGGAATATGCTTGCCCAAGAAAGACGTAGGGTCCGCCCGCCTGCGGGTAGCGCGCGCCGAGTTCCGAGAAGGTTGCCGCACCACACCACGTAATCGCGCCAGCAGTTAGCCATGCGAGGGCTGACAACCAAGCCGTGCCGGTGTTGCTGATCACGACTCCTGGGATCACGAAGAGGGCCGCGGCCAGCATAACGCCGATGTTTAGCATCAGCGCATCTAGTAGCGTCAGTTCTCGTGTGGTAATCGACACCGATGGTTCTGGTCTAGAAACGAGATAATGTCACGGACATCGGTCCGCATTGCAATGCGAGCAGGGCCGCTAACGATGCATGAACGCGTCACCATTTGAAAATGTTTCGAATTTACCGTCGTAAGACGCCGGCTGGTGCCGCTACGTCTGCAGTCTAGTGGTCTGATCCTTGCAACGCAAGCAACTGAAGTGGGCTGTGTGCCAGAGGAGCACNTACAGGGCCGTCCCGTACCATGCCAGTCATAAGAGGTAGAGGAGATTCCTTCGCNCAGTGAAGAGCATCCCCGATGAATTATTCCGCACTGTCCTTCGTGACATCGGATACCCCAGAACGAGCTATAATCACGGTCCTTCCGTGGGAACCTTATTGATGCTGACTTGGACGTTTAGAGCGCGAGTTACAGTTGGNGTGTCCGCNCTTCTAATGGTTACCGGCTGCTCGGCGGTTCCGGATGAGCCAGCGGCAGTTGGAGAACGACCGCCGAACGTGGTGATTCTTTTCGCCGACGACCTTGGATATGGCGACTTGGGTGTTTATGGGCATCCGACAATCCGGACCCCCAATCTCGATCAGATGGCAGCGGAAGGGCAGAAATGGACTAACTTCTACGTTGGTGCTCCGGTCTGCTCGCCAAGCCGGGCTGCATTGCTAACTGGGCGATTGCCAGTTCGTAGTGGCATGTATGGCACGAGGGAACGCACCCGCGTTCTCTTTCCNGACACCCCNAGCGGCATNAGCGCNGATGAGACNACACTGGCTGAGGCACTCGGCGCGCGCGGCTATGCCACGNGCATCTTTGGGAAGTGGCACCTTGGCCATTTACCAGCCTATCTTCCTATGGCTCACGGGTTCGACCAATGGCTTGGTCTACCGTATTCCAANGACATGCAGCAGACGACTAACCGCGACGCCCCGTTTTTGGCGTCGATTTTTCTCGAGCCAAAAAGTGAATACTGGAACGTCCCGCTCATGCGCAACGACGAAGTTATCCAGCTGCCTGCGGATCAGACTCAGCTGACGCGCCGTTATACCGAGGAAGCGCAGGGATTCATCGAGGCGAACCAAGAACAACCATTCTTTCTGTATCTGCCCTACACCATGCCGCACGTTCCACTGTTCACGGACGAGACGTTCGTTGATGCGAGTGCAGCCGGCCTTTATGGCGACGTGATCGAAGAAATTGATTGGAGCGTCGGACAAATTCTTAGCACGTTGCGCCTACAAGGACTGGACAAGCAAACCATCGTGCTGTTTACCAGCGACAATGGTCCATGGCTCGTCTACAAACAGCAGGGTGGTTCGGCCGGTCTCTTACAGCAAGGCAAGGCCACGACTTTTGAGGGCGGAATGCGTGTGCCAGCAATCTTCTGGTGGCCAGGCACAATTTCGCCGGCAACGGTTCACGAAATAGGATCAACGCTCGACGTCTTCACAACGGCGATTACATTGACTGACGGTGCAGTCCCAGTTGACAGACCAATCGATAGTTTCGATTTGACACCGGTGCTGCTTCAGACCGGCGCAAGCCCTCGGAACACCATGCCTTACTNCCGAGCCGATGAGTTGTATGCCATGCGCAAAGGGATGTTCAAGGCTCACTTTATTACGGAGGGTTCGTACGGCGAGCCACCAGCACGTAAGGAGCACGACCCGCCGCTGCTCTACCACCTCGGCGAAGATCCCGCGGAACGATTCGACGTTGGCTCTCAGTATCCCGGAGTGATCGCCGATATCCTTGCTGAGGTCGAGATTCACCGTGAGGGCTTAGAGGTCGCCAATTCAATCTTTGACCTACGGCCGCCCCCGGAGTGAATTTGATACTTCGCTGTCTCGAGGGTTTGGCAGCGCAATTCTTAGGACCTTATTCACATCGGACAGAGATACATGCGTGGTCCCAACGAGCCACCTTCACCCAGCTCCGGCGATCGCAGGCCGGTGTTGGCCTACGCCCGTCATTTGTTCGAACGCGTAAGCAAGCTGGAGTAAACCAAAATCATCTTCGGGCCGCCCTACAATCTGGATGCCTACCGGCAAACCAGTGTTTGTGAAGCCGCAGGGCACTGCAATTGCTGGGAGTCCGGTAACCGAGATGAAGTAGCACGACCGCATCCAGTCAAGATAAGTCTGAAGCACCTCGCCATTGATCTCAGTGACGTAAGGGGTGTTGACATCAAACGGCGGCACCTGGCTCACCGGAAGTACCAGAAACGCGAACGTCGCAAAAAATTCCTCGACACGTTGAGCCAACTTCGTCCAGGCGACCGTAGCTCGATCGAGCTGTTGAGCATTGAGCCGGCGGCCTTCTTCGATATTCCAAANGACGGTGTCTTTGAGGACAGCACGATGTGAGTCAAGCAGCTTCCCGAATGCGACCTCGTAGTACCAGGCTCGCCAGACGCGGAAGATTTCATCCGCATCTGACAGGTCGGGTTCTGCGTCGTCAACTTGACACCCGAGTGTCTCAAACATTGCTCGATTTGGNTCTACGACGGCGGTGACGCGACCATCCATTGGTAGACCACCCANCGAACGGCTCCATGCGACGCGTGTACCACTGAAATCGCGGATGAGGGATTGTCTGAAAGACAAGCCTGGCTCAGGTAGTGCGATCGGCGAACGCGCATCGGGACCAGCGATCACACTCAACATCAATGCAACATCCTCCACCGTTCGNGCCATTGGTCCCTGTACGTCAAGCCGAAACTCCGGAGCCGGCGTTGGCCATACTGGTACCCGCCCCGCTGACGGCCTGAGCCCAACGACGTTACAAAATCCGGCGGGATTCCGNAGTGAACCNCCGAAGTCCGTTCCATCGGCGATAGGTGTCATTCCGGTAGCAACTGCGNCCGCCGCACCGCCACTNCTCCCACCGCACGTCTTGGTNANGTCGTANGGGTTCCNTGTTGCGCCGAAAACTTCGTTGAATGTTTGGGATCCNGCNCCGAATTCCGGNGTGTTNGTCTTGCCGATCGTNAGCGCACCGGCGTCACGCAAGCGCTCAACGATCAGTCCGTCGTGATNCGGTATTTGGTCNGCNAACACGCGTGAGCCGAGCGTGGTCCGAATGCCCCTAGTCGGTATCAAATCTTTGTGCGCAACCGGTATCCCGTGTAGTGGACCGACTGACTCGTCANGGGCGAGTGCCTCGTCGGCTTTCNCGGCGGCNGCCATNGCCTGCTCGGCCACGAGCGTTACGATGGCGTTGACTTTTGGATTCACANGTTCGATCTGNTCTAGATGAGCGGTCATCACCTCGCGTGCTGANACATTCTTNGTAGCTATACGTCCAGCNAGCTCGGTGGCGGTGAGGAAGCANAGGTCGAGTTCTGACATNGCAAGCGTAGCCGAAGGGCCGATTATAGCTGTGGTTGGAAAGGTTAGGCAGCAGCGGTAAGATTCGGTTGGCCGCGGTTCCCGCGGCGTTGACCACCCGTTCGGGAGGAGACCTGCATGAAGCTTGGTCGATTCATTGTTGATACTCACGTGCATGCTCAGCGGTTCGCGGCAGGCCCCGAGTTTGCGAAAGCGAAGCTGGATACCAGCAAGGCGCGCTACAGCGACCTTGGACGTGTTATGCGGGGCCTGACGCCTTACGATAATTCTGCTCGACTCCTATACGACATGGATTGCTATGACGTTGACATGTGCGTATTGCTTCCGGCGTTTGGCATGACAAATGCGCTCAATCTGGAAGTTGTCGAGCGACACCCCGACAAGTTCGTGGCTGTGTGTACCGCCATGGAGACGCAGCGGAAGGCGCGGAAGGGTGAGATCGAATGGACTCCTCAGGCGGCGGCGGAGGAAATTGACGAACTGCTGTCGACGGGCAAGTTCGTCGGGCTGGGTGAAGGGATGCCGGCAGATCACACGAACAAGCGGACACTCGGCCAGACGGAACGGATGGACCAGATCCGCCCGATTATGGACGTTGCGAAGAAACATAAATCCGTTGCACGTATCCATACCGGCGTCGTAATGGGCTATTCACTCACGCATCATTTTTGGCCCGAGTCGCTTAATCCGATTTGGGCTACCGACCTGGCAGCCGAATATCCCGAGGTGCCTATCGTGCTTGACCACGGCGGCCTGCAAGGTTGGTGGTCGCAGCGATTCGTCGAGGAAGCGATGACCGTTGCGGCAGCCCATGACAATGTCTACCTTGAGACCGGGTTGTGGTGGACTGACATGTACATGAAGGCCTTGCTCGACCCGAACATCGGTCCAGAAAAACTGCTTTGGGGCTGTGATTGGGGTGCTAGCATCCCGTTCCATGCGCAATACGGGAACCAACCTCCAGCCTATGCTGTTCAGCTTCGGAAGGAACCCCTCGTTAGACATCAGGTGGATGTGTGGGGTTGGAGCTTGAAACAACTCCTACGTCTCGACATCGTGCAGGATGACCTCAACCTTATTCTTGGCGGTAACGCCGCACGACTCTATGGGTTGCCGGTGCCGCATAAGCGGCTGTTCCGGCCGGTTGGCGGTGAATTGGTTCCTCAGCCTGGTGAGCGAGATTCGATTCCGCCCCGGTGTAGTTGATGTCGAGGCCCACCGGCCATCTCACGGCGGCGGGTACAACGATCCGAGCACAGGTGCCGTCGGCTAGTTCTGTAGGCGTCAGCGAGCGAGTTTGGCTGACCATTAATCCGGAACGTTGCACGTTGTTTACTTCAAGGTAATTCAGTGATGGTCATGCTTCCCGACTATACGGTGCTAGACCCCAGCCTAGAACGCTTGACGCCGGCTGAGCTTCGCGCGCTTCAAGCTGAGCGGTTGCGGGAGATGGTTGCCTACGTGTACGACGCGACGCCATTCTGGCGGCGAAAATTCGATCAGGCCGGCGTTGTCCCGGCTGATATCAGCGGTCTCGAAGATCTTGGAAGTTTGCCGTTCTGCACCAAGGAAGAACTACAAACGGACCAGGCCGAGCATCCACCGTTCGGGTCCTATGTTGGCGCCGATCATAAACGGCTGACAAAATTCATGACGACGTCTGGTACGACAGGTCGTCCGCTGCGGCGAGTCTTTTCAGGCCGCGACTGGGGTTACGTGCTCGACAGGTTTCAACGGAACCCACGTGTGGGACCTGGTGACATTACGATGACCCTGGGACCGGTGGATGGTTTGATGGGACCGACGGCGGGGGCCGAAGGTGCCGCGCGTGCTGGAGCGATGGTTGTGCTGGCCGGCTTACTTGATTCAAAGACAAAGCTTCGGCTTATGGAAGAGATCCGTCCGACGAGTGTGAACGGCACAGCTTCGTATCTCTTGTATCTAATCGACCTTGCTCAGGAAATCGGCATTAACCTGCCAGGATTGGGAATTAGGGTTGTCCTGTCTGTCGGCGAGCCAGGTGCAGCAGTGGCCGCGACCCGCAAACGCCTAATGGACGGCTGGGGCACGTTCGTCAATGACGGCTACGGCATGACTGAAATTTTCCCTCTCGGTGGAGGTTGTCGGCACTCCACTGCACTGCACATTGCCAGCGACCTGGTGATTACTGAAATCGTCGACCCTGATTCGGGCAAGCCCGTCTCTCCTGGTGAACCTGGTGAGGTTGTGTACACGAATCTAGTTGGCGACACGCAGCCGCTGCTACGTTATCGGACGCGGGATATTGCGAGGCTGGCTACCGACGATGCCTGTGCGTGCGGATTCACGGGTACTCGTTTGCGTGATGCGATTGAGGGTCGCGTCGATGACATGATTTGGTTTCGCGGCGCAAATCTTTACCCATCCGCGNTCGAGGGTGTCGTGCGCAGTTTCGACGAATTGGGGCACGAGTACGAGATCGTCATTGGGGGCAGCGGGACGTTGCCGACACTGACCATCCGTGCTGAGATGAGGCCAGGTATTGAGGAAAACGCTAAGGCAGAGCTAGAGAAGCGACTCCGCCAAGCACTGTCTGCTGCTGTGCGCGTGAGGTCGAAACTTGAGCTTCTTCCCCCGGATACGCTCCCACCATGNGATACCCACGCGAAGGCGCATCGGGTTGTCGATAAGCGGTCNTCCTAGCNAGTTCAACGCTCAANACGAAANNATTGTTTAGCAGCTTCNTTCGGTTCGCTCGACGGTGAGACCAAACANTGGNCGCANCCGCGTGCCGAGGATNCCTCCNCAGAAAGCTGCCACCAGCCAGAGCCAGCCATGGAGACTACCTGAGGCAATCNCGCTAAAGTACGCGCCGATATTGCACCCATAGGCNTGTCGGGCACCNTAACCCAGCAGTAAGCCCCCCAAAATAGCCGCGACAAGTGACCGTCGCGGAATATGCCACACCGAACCGAAGCGTCCGGCGCACCCGGCCGCCGCCATCGCGCCAAGGATGATTCCGATGTTCATGACCGTTGTGATGTCGGTGACTAAACTGTTTTCGAGCGCCACGGCTCTTGAGGGTGACGACCAGTAGGGCCAAGACGCCGGGTCAAATCCGATCACCCCGGCCATTTTTGACCCCCAGAGCGCGAACCCCGAGGTCACCCCCCAGGGTCGTCCAGCTAGGGCCAGCGTAGCAAAGTTGGCGAGTGCTAAACCGATAGCGCCAACGACCAGCGGCCAAGGCCCCCTCAGGACACGAGCAACCCCGTGCNGTCTCGGGTCTTCTTCCTTTTCGGACCACCTNANCTGTCCATGCCGCTGACGTTCCGCAATCAGTGTGATGGCTACCACGACTCCGAACATCGCGAAACTTATTGCGAGTCCACCGATCAGACCGAAGTTCGTGAGCAGTGATACTGCTGGGAGATCGGGCAGCGCCTTCCACCAGTGTTCGTGCACCGCACCAAAGGTTGAGCCAACGACGAAGGCCCCAAGTGTGATGACTGTGCGTGTGTTGCCGCCACCGGCGGCAAAGAGGGTACCGGACGCTCAACCGCCACCAAGTTGCATGCCGATACCAAACAGAAATGCGCCGGCTGCAACTGACAAACCCAGTGGGTCGACATTCCCACGGACCGAATCAGTGAAAATTGGTGTACCCGATGCCAGNACTGGGAAGAACAGGAGACAGGCCGCGGCCAGCATGAGCATCTGTGCTCGCAAACCGGTGCCGCGACGATCAGCGATAAACACCCGCCATGACGACGTGAACCCAAACGAGGCGTGATAAAGAAGTAAACCGATAACACCGCCGACCAGAAACAACATGGCCTGTTGTATGTGCACGGTCCGAGTGAGGTAGACCATGCCGGTCGCAAATAGCACCGCGGCTGTTCCGACGACTCGCGTGTCGACGCTTGGTATTCCTACGGGCGCAACCGCACCCGTTGAGTGGAACTGTTGCGACATTACTAATTCACCCGTTAGTCGATCTTTGACTCGTCCTTGTACATAACTTTGTGTCGGGTATTCTTAATCCAAAGCTTGACCTGCTCGTCGGACATAGCGTTGGCAGGGTCGAAGCGGTCCCAGTTCATAATCTGGTTTAGTTGTTTCTTCCAGCGCTTGTAAGATGGCTTGAGTGGTGGGCCNAAACACATGATGTCAACGAGCGATAGCGCTTTTGGCACGCCAAGCATCGGTTTCACNACNTCCTGAATGCGCGCTTGTCCGATCGCTGTGACCCACCAGACGGCATAGCCAAGCGAGGCGGCAGCGAGGTGTGCTGACATCGTTGAGGCGGCGACACTTTGAAGCAAAATGCGTTCGGCGTTCTCTTCATACATCTGTGCCTGAGCTGAGTCGTCAGAGAGAACCGGAAACGCCTGAATGAAGCGAAAGTCCGCAGCGATTGCGATAAACCCTGGCGCAGTCCGCATCCCGGTATAGTTAGGTGTCGGGAAGCCCATCTTCAGTTTGGCGCGCGTCTGTTGCTCTTCAACGAAAAGGTCTCCGATCGCAGTCTTTTTGGCGGAATCACGGACTACGATGTAGTGCCACGGTTGGCAGTTGGCACCGGAAGGCCCATGCCTCGCGGCCTCGAGAATCAGTTCGAAATGTTCGGTAGGGATGTCGTGAGCTGCGAACGCCCGGTTCGTCATCCGTGTCCGGACGACGTCCATAAGTGCTTCGTAGCGATCTCGCCGGTCAAATGGATCGGTCTTGTGGTTGACCTGCGTCATAAATTTTTCCCTCGCATTCGTGTCTTCCTGAAGCGTGCAAGAAACCAGTATAACGAGCTTTCTGGCTTAATCGTCGAAGAGAGCAATAATATCGGAGGGAATCGGATCGGCCCGCATCCCGCGCGCTGAATCAGGCGCGTCGACAACCCAAGCCCGGAGTTCGAAACCCTCTAACGCTAACCGCCCATCAGCGTGGGTGACGCGGTGCTTGACCAACAGTGTCTTCCGCTGCCATTTCTCGACCCACGTGTCCATCGTGAGTGGTTCGCCGAGTTGACACGGGTTTTCGTAGCGTGCGCCGGTTTCGAGTAACGGCATTCCAAGAATACCGCGCTTACGTAGCGCGGCGTAGGTCAACTCATTGGCTGCAAAGAGCCGCTCGGTGGCCTGGTCGAACCAGATATAGAAGTGAGGATAAAAGACGATGCCGGCAGCGTCACAGTGAGCCCATTCGACTGTGAGTGCCTGGACCAAATGCTTCATGGGCCTAATACGCTCTTATGCAGCCTCTTCGTCGAAGATTTTATTGATGATCTCAGATGCCAGATTGAACGCCGGCAGGCCACGAAATAGAAATGTCAGCCCAGCCACGGCGTGCAGTTCTTCCTTGGATGCCCCAGCACGTTTGGCCGCGCGCGCGTGGAACTCAGCCGCAGGAGCCAAGTGCGCTAGCAGGATGCCCACTAGAATCAACTGAGCTGTCTTTACGTCGAAACATTTCGGGTACATCGCAGTCTGACGAATCTGCTCAGTCTGGCGTAGTAACTCAGGATCGACCTCAAGACCAAGGCGAATACGTTGTTGAATACGTGGCGGGACAAACCCAATTAGCTCGGTATAAACCTTTTCATAATCTTCTTGCACACTCATGGCATTCCTTTCCGAAGAAGTTGCAATTCTTGGTTGTCGTCTCGCCCCCTCGATACCAGAGAAGTAAGAACTGGCCGACCGGCAGTTAGTGACTACGTCTGCCAGAGTGCAATGTTGGCGTTACCGCTACCTGACGACTGTGTGTAGGGACCGTACTGCTTCCCGGTGTAGGCGCGCGCCGATGTTTCATCAAGGCAACCGAGGAATGTTGCGAGGTTACGGCCGCCCATCTCACCGACAACCGCGTCGTTGTACTCTTTGAACCAGCTCTTCGCCTCTGCGATCCGTCCCGACGTAAGCATTTGGATAAACTCATGGTCAAGTTGTTGTCGATCGCGGGTCGGCCACTCAGTAGGTCCCCGCACAAGCTCGTGTGAAAATGCGCAACTGGCCGCGAAGATTGCCCGCCGCCCGAGCCCTTCAGCGGCCCGCCGGATGGCGGTCCCAGCTTTTAGGCATTCGTCGATGTCGGAACTGGGAACAGTCCCGACCAGGACAACTGCGAGTTTAGCGTCCGGGTCGAGATATTTTGCTGGCACCCACGACCCATAGTCCCACTGGAAATGTTTGCTTTCATTGGGAGCGCCCGGAATGCTGTCTGCCTCGAATTCGCTCAAAATCGCGCGGCCCATTTCAGCGTCACCTCGCCAGCGATACGGCACACCGTCGATCAACTCGGGAGCTTCATCGGCAACGCAGTGCCCAATATGTTCAGCCTGGCACGTCACGTGCCAGTTAAACGTGCAAACCCAGTGCGCTGAGTTGATGATAAGAACATCGGGTTTTGTCGCGCGGACCACTTCGCCCATTTCCTTCTGACTATTAATGAGTGCGCGGACGAAGTCTGGTGCTTTGTCCTCGACGCCCATCCTGGGCGTGTGTGGTGCGACGAGTGAATAGGTGATACCAGCCACGTTGCAGAACTCTAATCCAATGGGGAGCGTATCATGTCTGATCAGCCGCTCGTGTTGAGAGCTCGGGCAAGAACTTGTACCACGTGTAAGGCGGTCCGGCCTGTCAGGTCGGCGATCTGGTGGCGGCAGGACGTTCCATTGGCGACGATGGTGGTGTCTTGTGAGGCTGCTCTGATGCGCGGAGCGAGGACACGCTCGGCCATAGCCGCCGACAGGTCGTAATGACCGGCTTCATAACCGAATGAACCGGCCATGCCGCAGCACCCCGAATCGATCTCAGATACCGTGAGGTCGGGAATTAAGTCAAGTGCGGCACGAGTTGCGCGTGTTGTCGCGATCGCCTTCTGATGACAATGGCCATGCAGAAGGACTTCTGAGTCTCTTGAACGTAGGTTGAGCGTCAGGTGCCCTGCCGCCGCTTCATTTGCGAGAAACTCCTCCACGAGCCAAGACCCAGCTGCGAGTGTCTTCGATTCTTCCGACTGCAACAAACTTGGGTATTCGTCGCGGAAAGTGAGTAGGCAGGAGGGTTCAAGGCCGAGAATCGGGACGCCGCGATCGAGATAAGGCAGCAATTGTGTGACAGTGGCGCGCGCGGCATCGATCGCGGGTGCGTGCAGTCCTTTCGAGATCTGTGGTCGACCGCAACACGTGGGTTTAGGTACCACGACGGTGTAGCCTGCTGCCTCAAGTACCCGTACCGCGTCAATCGCCACTGCAGGCTCGTAGTAATTCGTGAAGGTGTCAGCCAGAAGAACAACAGTTTTAGGTGAATGCGCTTGGGTAGTTGCGGATTGCTGCTGCCACCAGCGCCAGAACGTGTCACGCCGGAAACGAGGAAGCGACCGGCGGCTGTCCAGACCGAGGACAGTGTTGGTCAACCATCGCAGCGGACCCCACTGACCAAGATTTGACAACGGTGCAAGGGCCGACCCGATCGCCGCCATGGCATGGGCATGACCCAGCGCTAACGTGCGTAGCGGCACGCCAGTCCTAGCGTGATATTGCACCTGGAACTCGTACTTGTGCTTAGCCATGTCGACTTGCGACGGGCATTCGAGCTTACAGGCCTTACACCCGATGCAGAGCTCCATCACCTCGTGCATCTCGTCGGAGTACAGGCTTTCGGTTGGTAATCCCCCAGAGATCGCCGCACGGAGTGCGTTGGCGCGGCCGCGCGTTGAATGCATTTCATCGAGTGTCACCATGTAGGAAGGACACATGGTTCCCACTTCCGATTTCCGACACCGAGCGTTTCCGTTGCACATTTCAATGGCCGAGTCCATTCCTCCGAATTCGGCATAGTCAAGAATAGGCACTGGGAAAGCAGTTGTGTAAGCGGCGCCGTATCGAAGATTCTTGTCCATCGGCGGTGCATCAACCTTCTTGCCTGGGTTCATCCGGCCATGCGGGTCGAACGCCGCTTTCACTTCCCGGAACGCCGCATAGAGTGTCTCGCCGAACACCTTCGGGTTGAACTCAGATCGCGCGAGTCCCTCACCGTGTTCGCCAGAGTGTGTGCCACCGAATTTCATGGTTAGTTCAGTAACTTCTTCAGCGATCGCGCGGTATTTTCCGACGTCCTCTGCCTTTCGTAAGTCGAGCATTGGCCGAACGTGAAGGCAACCGACCGAAGCATGGCCATAGAAAGCCGCCCGAACGCCGTACCTATCGAGCACTTCTCTAAACGCGGCCGTGAACTCCGGCAATTGCTCGGGTGCGACCGCGGTGTCTTCCACGAAGGCGACTGGCTTCGCCCCCCCCTTTACGCTACCTAAGAGCCCGAGTCCAGCCTTACGCACCGCCCACACTTCCGCGCACCGTACAGGTTCAGTCACCCTAACGACGTTGTCGCCGAATCCGAGGTCACGCATCAGAACAGAGAGAGTGTCAAGTTTCTTATTCAGTTGGCTGAGTTCCTCGCCAGCGAATTCAACAATTAACAGTGCTTCGGGGTTACCGTGGACAAAGTGAAGCTTGTCTCGATGGAGTGGTGACTCGCGTGCCAAGTCGATCAATAACTTGTCACTGAGTTCAATGGCAGAGGGCTCCAATGTGACGATGGACGCTGAAGCGTGCATTGAATCCGAGAATGTTTTGAAATGGCACACGCCAAGCACAGCATGCTTAGGCTTTCGGACGAGTTGCACGCGTGCTTCGGTGTTGATGGCGAGCGTGCCCTCTGACCCAACGAGCAATCCGGCCAGATTGAACCCGTTTCGGAGCCCAAGCTCATCCAGGTTGTAACCGGCGACACGACGCTGAATCTTTGGAAAACGCTGATCGATTTCGTCACGATGGGTAATTGCCAGGTCATTCACGGCGCGGATGATCCGAGCAGTCTCAGTGTCTTTCTGTAGCGTGGTTGCAAGTTCAGCCTGCGATAAACGCCCAAAAGTAAATACTGAACCGCTTGCGAGAACACCTCGGAGTTCGACGACATGATCCACCATTTTGCCGTATTGGATCGACCGCGAACCGCATGAGTTATTACCCACCATGCCACCCAGTGTGGCTTGCGAAGATGGCGACACTTCAGGGCCGAACATGAAGCCGGTCGGTTGCAGGAGACTATTGAAGTTGTCGAGTACGACCCCAGGCTGGATTCGTGCCCAAGCTTCCTCCAAGTTGATTTCAAGTACTTGATGCATGTACTTGGAAAAGTCGATGACCACTGCCTCACCGACCGTTTGGCCGCCCAGGCTGGTACCACCTCCCCGAGGCAGGAGCGCAATCTGGTCGCGTGCCGTCAGGTCGACGATGCGCTGGACATCCTCGAAGTGCTTCGGAAACACAACGCCGATCGGAACGATTCGGTAACTGCTCGCATCGGTGGAAAACAACTCGCGGGTCATCGGATCGAAGCGAACGTCGCCGTCGAGTTCCTGAGCAAGACGCTCCGCAATCGGATGCGCGGAGTGTCGTGTCACTTTCGGCATGTGACCACTGTACTTCGACTCGCTCGTAACGACCTAGAAACCCGACACCTCCGATCCTCAGAACACGACATGTCAACTCGCGGGGCAAATCCGCTGAATGCCAGCACCTTGATATACTCGTCGCGCTTTTTCCTTGAGGCTTTAAGGACCTATTTGATGGACGTCGCTACCATTTCGTTACTTGCCCTATTAGTCACTATCGTTGTTAGTTGCACGATCCGGCTACACGTGGGTTTTCTGGCCATTGCTCTGGCTTGGTTAGTGGGTCTCTACGCCGGCATTGACGCAAATCAGGTCATGGCGGGTTTCCCAACCCGCTTGTTTCTAACGCTGGCCGGTGTGACGTTGTTGTTTTCACAGGCTCAGGCAAACGGCACCCTCGACCGAATCGCTCGCCGAGCCGTGCTGTACTGCCGCGGCAACGCAGGTGTCATACCGATGATGTTCTTCGCGTTAGCCTTCGTGCTTGCCTCAATCGGCCCCGGCAACATTGCCGCGACCGCAATCATTGCGCCCATGGCGATGGCGGTGGCGGGGCAAGTCCGCATACCCGCGTTTTTGGTCGCGATAATGGTCGGAAACGGTGCCAACGCCGGTTCGCTATCGCCTATCGCACCTACCGGTATCATCGTCAATGGCATCATGGCCGATGTTGGGCTTGCCGGGTTCGAGTGGCATAACTACCTCAACAACATGGTGGCGCATACGGTAATCGCCTTCGGCGCGTATTTCCTATTGGGTGGTATGAAGCTGATAAGGAGGCGCCACAGTGAGGAGATTGAAGTTCCGGGTAACCCTGATACCGAGGCGGCCAACGACTGGAGCTTTGACCGGAACCACTACGTGACGATGGGTGTCATCTTTGCACTTATTGTCGGTGTCATCTTCTTTGGAATAAATATCGGGATGGGTGCTTTTATGGGAGCCATTCTGCTATCGCTGTTCAAGGTAGGCGATGAATTGAAAGCAGTAAATCTGATACCGTGGCGTGTCATCATGATGGTCTGCGGTGTGACCGTACTGATCTCATTGCTCGACGAGACCGGCGGCCTCGCCCTCTTTACCCAACTACTGGCTGGCATGTCGACGCCGGATTCAGTAACGGCGGTCATTGCCTTTTCGACGGGCTTCATTTCGATTTACAGCAGCACTTCTGGCGTCGTCTTACCGGCGATGCTACCGACGGTTCCAGGGCTTGCCAACTTACTGGGTGGAGTTGAGCCGATCGCAATCGCGTCAGCGATGAATGTCGGCGGTCACCTTGTCGATGTGTCGGCACTTTCGACCTTGGGTGCTCTCTGCATGGCCGCCGCGCCAAAGACCGAAGACCCGCGCGCCTTATTTAATAAGTTAATGGCTTGGGGTTTGTCGATGACGATTGTTGGTGCAGCTTACTGTTATCTGCTCTTCACCGTTCTGGAGATTGGCATTCAGTAAAGCTCCCTGAATCGTCACCGCCTTCTGTGGAGCCTAGTAACAGCCGGCGCGGTGAGTATAAGAATAGAAATCTATTGCCCAGTCCACTGCGGTGGCCGTTTTGCCAAGAACGACTCGATGCCTTCGGCAAAATCGTCACTTGCGTAACAGAGTTCAATCAATTCGCGTCCATCAGCCGGGTCGGGTCGACGGCTAGCTTGAATCCTGCGGGTGATCTCCTTTGTGGCCATGATGGTTAGAGGTGCGTTTTCAGCAATGGCTGCGGCAACTTCACGCACCGATTGTGCTAGGTGGTGCGCTTCAACCACCCGGTTGACAAGACCCAGCCCCGCTGCCTCGGTCGCGTTAATCAGTCGCCCCGTGAAGATCATCTCCTTTACTCTTGCAGGTCCGATCAGATCGAGTAAGCGAGCGTGGTTGGCGATGGATAAACAATTACCAAGTGTTTTGGCAATTGGTATCCCGAATCTCGATTCAGGTGTGCAGTAGCGCAAGTCGCAGGCCAATGCGATTGCGCAGCCACCGCCAGTGGCCGCGCCTTCGATTTGAGCGATGGTTGGCTTCGTGACCCGTTCGAGGCGGTCCATTACCTCGTCAAGCCGGTGTTCGTAGTTCACACCGTCACGAGGCGACTCGAACTCCCGGAACTGGCCGATGTCGGTCCCAGATACGAAGGCTTGGCCACCGGCGCCTTTTAATACGAGCGTGCGGATACTTTTAGTGCTGTCAAGGGTGTCACACGCGTCGATCAAGGCTTGATACATGCTCCAAGTCATGGCATTTCGCACATCCGGACGATTAAAGGTCAAGGTGGCGATTGGGCCGACTATTTCGAAGATTGTGTGAGATGTAGACACGATGAGTGGCTCCTGCGGTTAGAGTATTGACGATGCCCAGTAACGGTGCTCTTGACGATATCCGCGTCCTCGACGTCACCCAGGTGATGGCCGGGCCGTACTGCGCGATGCTACTGTGCGACATGGGTGCCGATGTGATCAAGGTCGAACCACCCGNGGGCGACTCCTCCCGGCGGATGGCCGGNGCAAGCACCGCCGACAGTCCTAGCTTCAATGCNGTCAACCGAGGGAAGCGGGGNGTGGTTATCGACCTCAAATCGACCGANGGACNNGGTGTTTTTNAACGGCTGGCNGCGTCAGCCGACGTCCTAATTGAGAATTTCCGTCCAGGNGTNATGGCCCGNCTTGGGCTGGACTACCCTCGGCTCGCGANCCAGAACCCTGGGCTCATCTATGCCTCGATTTCCGGGTACGGGCAGACCGGACCAAAGGCTAACCGAGGGGGATTCGACCTCGTAGCACAGGGTGTTTCTGGCATCATTTCGGTTACAGGTGAGCCAGGGAGAATTCCGGTTAAGGCTGGTGTACCTATTACCGATCTTGGCGCAGCGCTCTTTGCGGCATCGGGGATCTTGGCGGCCCTATACCACCGCGCCGTGAGGACTGGGCGCGGCCAATATATCGACACCTCGCTTGTTGAGGCCGGCGTAGCACTCTCGGTATGGGAAGCGACAGAATATTTTTCTGGCGTGGGGGTGCCGGGTCCGCTCGGTTCGGCCCATCGGATGAGTGCTCCATACCAGGCGATCCGGTGCCTAGACGGTTACATTACGCTCGGTGGTGCCAATGATCGAATTTTCCGAAGGCTGTGTGACCTTCTGGGCCATCCAACATGGGCCGATGATGCTGACTACGCTGACGATACCGCCCGGGTCAGAAATCGGGAGGCCCTAGCACANCAAATCCAGGGAATTACGGAAAAGGAATCCTGTCGCCACTGGCTTGATTTGTTTGAGGCACACGATATCCCCTGCGGNCCGATCAACGACTACGCGGCCGTTGTAAGGGATTCACAAATTCAGGCCAGGGGGATGGTGGTAGAGACCGAACACCCAACCCTTGGCACAATCAAGACACTAGGCTCACCNCTCAAGTTCTCTGAGACCCCCACNGTAGCCGGTCAGCCTGCGCCGCTTCTCGGCCAGCATACGGACGCGGTTCTCCACGAGGCGGGCTACGATGATGACGAAATTGCTCGCCTGCGAGATAGCAAGGCTGTGAAGTAACTGACGTCGCAGTTTCTAGAAAGCGTCTACGAACATGGCTGCCGTCACAACTTGGGCCGACCAGGTCGTCATTCCGACGTACCCGCTGCATCCCGAAGATGTAAACCCCAGATTTTTTGAACTCGAAGGTACGCTTATCTACCCGTACCCCATGCAGGATCATCTCTCCCGGACGAGGGTGGACAAGACNTATCAAGCACTCTTTNTAGAGAACGAATACATNCGAGCGATGTGCATTCCTTCTCTTGGCGGGAGGATTCTTTCGGTCTACGACAAGATTCGAAACCGCGAAATGTTCTACCGAAACAGAGTAATTAAACCCGGGCTGATTGCTTTACGCGGCGCTTGGTTTTCCGGTGGCATTGAGTGGAATCGTGGTCCACAGAGCCATACCGTGACGAGTTATTCCCCGGTCGATGTCTTAACTGTGGAACATCCTGATGGTTCGGCTTCGTTCGTAATTGGCTACACAGAACTGAACTTCCGCACGGGATGGGAGGTCAGGTTTACGCTTCACCCGGGCCGCGCGTGTATCGACGAGCAGGTGACCATCTTTAACCCGACTGATTTTCCACACAGCTATTACTTCTGGAACAACACGGCCATTCGGAACACGTCAGGGACGCGGTTCTGTTATCCGATGAAGGCTGCNAGTGATCACGATCGCTTCTTCCCGTGGCCGTTCTATCAGAATCGCGACCTGCGGTGGCTGAAGAACTATCCTGACGCGACGCCTGTATTTGCCTACTCGTGNCCATTCGATTTCTTCGGTNTTTANGACCTCAGGGAGGACTACGGTGTGGTGCAGTGTGCNAACCATCANGTCGTGCCTGGTAANAAAGCTTGGACTTGGGGNCAGTCGGATGCTGGAAGAATGAGCCAGACNGCGCTCACGGACGATGCGAGTTCCTATATNGAGGTGCAAAGTGGACCGCTNCGAACGCAGACTGACTACGCTGTCCTCGGNCCGGGTCAACAAGTCGCNTGGCAGGAGTGGTGGTATCCCGTGGCTGGTTTGGGAACGGGTTTCGAGTACGCAACCAAGGATATTGCGGTTGAGCGCACCGCTCGTGATGGGAAAGTCCAGTTCAAAGTTGCTGCGACTTCAGCATACCCAGGCGCTCGGTTTGAGGTCAAACGAAATACCAGCTCGCTTTTGGCTAACTATGTGGATCTGACTCCGGACACCCCAGTGCAGATTGATTTGAGCTTAGAGGCAGAATCCTTGGTTGATGTGCAGGTTACCGCTGCAGACGGCAGGCTACTCGTGGAGTACCAGTCGCCACTGGAGATTCCAGATGTGCAGATTCCGACGGAATTGCATGGCGAGTGGCCCGAGCCCAAGAGTGCCGACGACATGCACGAGCGTGGCGTTGAGTTCGACCGGTTGATGGACCGTGTTAATGCCAGGACGTGGTACAGGCGGGCGAGTGAGTCAGAGCCCTCGCATGTTAGGGCCCTCGTTGCCCTTGCGAGACTGGATGTACAGGCGGGGCTTTACGAAGTTGCTGACGAACGGTTGGCGAGTGCCCTGGCGAGAAAACCAGACGATGGCCCAACTTGGTACTTACGGGGCATTGTCCGTCTTAGACAGGACCGGAGTGACGATGCGTTCGCATGTGGAATCAGGGCTTCAGCTCACCGGGACACTGAATCGCTTGGGCTGGGCGTTGCTGCCCGCGCAAAGATGCGACAGGGTGCGTTTCAGGAAGCTTTCACGACGTTTAGCACGGCATACGAACTGGGCGATCTGGACCGAGTCCGGCTGTTTGAATGGATGATGCTCGCGATGCACTTCTCAGGTGAGTCAATTCGTGCAAGGAGTTTAGCGAAAAAGGTAATCGCTGAGGGTAACGCCCGTTTAGTGCCGCGCGCTGTGGTGGCAATGGTAGATGGTGGTGACTGGAAACGATTCGCGACAGAGACACGCACCTTTCTTGGTGAGTTCGAATTTGCTTACCTAGAACTTGGTCTGTGTCTTGCCGACCTTGGACTTTTTGACGATGCGACCAGCATGCTACGCGCAACGCTCATTGAGGGCCCCCTCAACGAGGTGGTGCGCCCATTGCCGCTATACCACGTTGCTTACTACACGGCTCGTGCAGGCAAAGATGACACGGCAACAGAGTGGCTCCACCGCGCCCAGACCACTTGCGATGATTATGTTTTTCCTTCGCAGGTCGACGCCTTACCTATCCTTGAGTACGCAATTGAACGACAACCCGCTGATGCAAGAGCCCACCTGTATCTTGGCAACCTACTTGCTGGGCTAGGACGGCTAGATGATGCGGTGCGGCACTGGAAACAAGCCGTGCAACAGAATCAGACGTTAAGCGTGGCGTTTAGAAATCTTGGAATTGATGCCTGGAAGCGACAGGGTGTCTTAAGCGATGCGGCTGACTGGTTTCGTCAGGGTGTCGTGGCCAGGCCATCTGATCAGGTGATGCATCGCGATCTTGCGAACGTCCTCATTGCTCTCGGGCACCGTCGGGAAGCGATCTCACTCTTGAAAAGCATGTCCCCAGCGCCGTCTCTCCGGAATGATGTGACAACAGTGTTGGCACGCGCCTATCTTGACGAGCACCAATGTGATGAGTCGCTAGACGTGCTTGAGACCGCGACCTACTCGAACTGGGAAGGTGATATTGATAATTGGCTGGTTTTTGTTGGTGCTCACGTCGAACGAGGTCGTGAACGACTAAAANATGGTGATGCGCTCCGGGCCTTGGATGATTTTGAGGCGGCCCTGACCTACCCNGAACACCTACACGTTGGACGTCCGTCACGACCACGCGAGGCCAAGGCCTTGTATTGGAAGGGATGCGCTCTGGCTGCACTTAACCGTACTTCTGAGGCGCGTGTTACTTGGCAAGCCGGCGTTGCCGGCGCACCAATGAACGAAGAGCAGAGAGATTACATTTCGAAGTGTGCAGAGCAGCTAGAAACCGAAAGCTAGCCCACTTAAACCGCTACCGACCCCTGACTTCTGACAACCGCCGAAAAAGTAAAGAACCGACGTCGACACGCTTTACTGCAGGAACTCCTTGCGAATTTTTGCCGCGATCGTGAAGTGTGGGTCTACAACCTGAACGACCTCGTATTCGAGTACGTGACCCATCAGTAGTGACGAGCCCCGCTCATCGTATCCNTAATCGGTCATGAGCCAGCGCTGCAATTCGGTGGTTGCATGCTGCAGTGCNTGCAGTAACGGACGTGCGCTGCCGAGGACAATGATGTATTCATCCGTTTCAATGCGTGGCCAGCCAATCTTCTTGGCTTTGATTAGTTCGACAGAGAATTCAACGTCCATCGAGACCTCAAGGGCATTGCCGACGACCTCACCCTCTCCCTGCCGTGCATGACCGTCACCGATGAANAGTAAAGCCCCAGGTTCAGACACCGGGAGCATTACTGCGACTCCTGCGACCATTCCGNAGTANTCAAGATTTCCACCAAATTCGCCTGGGGTTGCAGTCNAGACGGCTTCCTTTCGAGGCGGTGCGACGGCCACGCAGCCGAGCATTGGCCGAAAGGGAATCTCAATGCCTTGTTCCCGTGAAGCTGNNGTCGTCGGTCGCGCCATACGCTCCACAAGATCGAGCTCCCAGACTTCCGTTTGCTGTTCTTGGAGTGCNTCATATCGCAAGAATGCCGGGTCGACAGCGTAGGGAGCCAATATCGAACTTGAGAACGCAGTGTCCCGATTCGGTTCGATCTTCTCCAATTTCACAACAAGGACATCTCCTGGTTCGGCGCCTTCGACGTAAAACGGGCCAATTTGCGGATTTGGGCCTCGAGCAACCTGCCTTCCATTTTCGTCGCCACCGCGCGCGTCGATCGTTTTAGTCACAACGCGGTCCCCAGGGCTGATCCGTAAGGCCACAGGGTGGTCGAACGAGAACGTGTTGTAATAAGTGGTCGCGCTAAACTCGTGAGTTGTTTGCGCAGTTGAAAATGCTGGAACTGTTACACAGAGGAACCAAACGCCGAAGTGGAGCGCTATCCGGACTGGGGTCAGACGCATCGAGACCTCCTATGGCTGTGAAGCAGGCTGATTCTATCGTTTCGCGACCAGAAAACTAAGACCAACTATAATTCTTCCTATACGGGGCTAGAGTGAATACATTGGGTTGAGTCCGCAGGCGNTGGTCTTGCAGAAATAGCGTGGAACACAATAGCGGTCGTGCATGTTCAACNCTCNATGAATCCACGCGGATGACACCGTAGAAGTAGAGGTTAAGGAGCACTAAGGCTCAGAAGNACAGNCNGTAGTGGAGTTCGCTGAATGTCAAAATTCCAACCTTTTGTAATGGAACGATTGTTGTCGAAGTGGGAAAACCAGGTTGAGTACAATCTGTCTGAGAGTGGCGTGCATCCGGCGTCGGTGCGCGAACTGATTCCCGAGCCGGAACAGGTGGAGCAACTCCTGTCGACCAAGCTTTTCTACTCACAGGCCAACGGTATACCGGAACTGCGTGAGCGGATTGCTGCGCTCTACCCGGGCGCGACTTCGGAGAACGTCCTNGTCACAGTCGGGTGTATTGAAGCCAACCTTCTCTCGTTGCAGACACTAGTCGAACCAGGTGACGAAATTGCGGTCATGACCCCGAACTATCTACAGGTTTGGGGTGCAGCGCAGAACCTTGGCATGGTTGTTCGGACATTTGACTTGTCAAGCGACCGGAAATGGGAACTCGACGTTGACTCACTCAGTCATGCTGTGACAGANCGCACGAAGCTGATAGCCGTGTGTAATCCAAACAACCCGACCGGTCACATTATGTCGTCAGCTGAAATGGACGCNGTTGTTGCGGCGGCGGATCGAGTCGGTGCCTGGATATTAGCTGACGAGGTCTATAGTGGCGCCGAGCGCCTAACCGACGAGCAAACNCCTTCATTTTGGGGACGTTACGATAAGGTCTTCGCTAATAANAGCCTGAGTAAAGCGTGTGGTTTNCCNGGATTAAGGGTGGGATGGATTNTTGGGCCACCCACTGAGGTCGATGAGGCGTGGGCTCGTCACGAGTACCTGACGATCAGTGTAGCTACTCTCTCGAACCAACTTGCTGCAGTGGCCTTATCTCCCGAGGTGCGATCGAAACTGTTACAGCGTACACGCGACTATATCCGGCGCGGTTATACGATTTTCGAAGAGTGGATGCAGTCGCACGGCGATTTATTATCGATCGTACCGCCCGGCGCCGCGGCAATCGCGTTTCCCCGTTATGAACTAGAGGTAAACTCCACAACCTTCGTCGAACGCTTGATCAAAGAAAAAAGCGTGCTTGTTGCACCAGGTGATCACTTCAACGTCGACCGGCACCTGCGGATCAGCTTCGGGTTGCCACCCGAGTATGTTCGTGGTGGACTTGAGCGGATTCATCAACTGCTGACCGAGATGGCCAACTGATTACTTCGGATGTCTCGCAAGCTTGCCTGGTCTTTGGTGACCGGGGATGAGGGCGCGGACAGTTNTTCGGCACCGGCGTGTGAGGAGCTAATAATTGTCGAGTGCCTCGGTAAGGACGCGTCCATCGGTACGTGCGAGCGTCACCCCCGCGATTGCTGCTAGTGTTGGTGTAATGTCAGCCGGAGTAACTTCAGCTAAATAGTGCCCTGGGGTGATCTGATCGCCCATCAGAAGAATGGGGACACGGGTGTCGTAGCCATAGCTGGTGCCGTGGCCGGATGCATAGACTGATGTTGTCCAGTAGGGCCGCGGCACGACCAGGAGATCCCCGCTCCGTCCTGGGTAATAGTTTCTAGCCAAAGCACGTTCGACGGCATTCCCTGAATTGCGTCGCTCCCGGATTGTGTCCCCACGAAAAACATCAGCCACGCCCTCCACGGCTCGGATAGCGTCGGCGACGTGCTCGAGCGCGCCCTTCTGGTCCAGAAGACGCGCATATATGTTGGGCTCCAAATAGAGGTCCTGCTCTTCGAACCTGGCGACGTGGCGACCCGGTCCAAGCTGGACGCGGATTGCCGTTTCAGCAGCGTCAATGATCTGCTGCGCCGGGATGCGGCCGGCATCGGCCAATCGTGCTCGGCGCTCAGGAATCGGCACCACACCGTGGTCGCCTGTTAACGCAACAACGTAACGATCAGAGCCCACGGTAGCGTCCAATTTATCGAAGAGATGACCTAGCATCCGGTCTAACTGAATGAGAACGTCTTGCACCTCGTGACTCTGTGGGCCGAAGCGATGACCCGCCCCGTCCAGAGCTGAGAGGCCGAGAGCCAAGTAATCGGTTGCTTCCCGTTGGCCAAGGTCCAATGCGTCGACGGCGGTGTCTGCTAGTTGCCCTAGGTAATCATTGGACCGAGGACTGGCCTCCCATTTCTCGTAGAAGAGCAGATCAGGGCGGTCGCTCAGGCCAATCAGGGTGTGTGGCAATCCAGTGTTCCATCCTTCAAACGGACGACTCACGTCAACGGANCCAGAAAACAGATACAGGTTTTNNGGCAGCGCCCGAGTCCAAACCTTACCTAGGTCATTAGCGACCGGATTGGCGTCAAGGAATTGTTCGATAAAGGCCACAGGTTCACGACTGTAGGCGGTCGACGTAACCCAAGCGGTGCCCTGCCGCCAGAGCGCGACATCAGCACCATGCCCAGCCAACATCACCGCCACCCGAGGTTTCATCGACAGGCTCACGACACGTGCCGAGGCCTGGACCCGTAACTCATCACTGAGTGTCGGAACCATCAAGTTATCTGGACCCAGGGTAGCTTCTACCGGGTCGTCATAACTTATAAGCGGTGAATCAGAGTTGTCAGCACAGGCTCGGAGACGTCCCTCGGCACGGTCGTACCAATTGTTGCCGATGATGCCATGGGTTTCTGGCAGACTTCCCGTTGCGATGGTGGCATGGCCGACACAGGTGTTCGTCTGGAAGTATGGATAGGCTGCTTGGCGGAACCAGGCCCCTTCGTCGATTAAACGTTTCAGGCCAGAAGTCCAATGATGCTGAAACCGATCGAGGTAGTCAGCTCGCATCTGGTCGACAACCAGAAGCACGACAAGTTTTGGAGACTCCGATTGGGCCCTGGATGGGAAAGCCGTAAACAGTAGNAGGACGATCGCTATTACAACGCTACGCACGATGCCTCAGGATCCGTCATGTGAGGGTTGCGGGTCAACTACGAAACAAATGCTGTTTTGAATCAAAATCTTTCACTTCCGCTAAGTCGAGGGTGAGGACCAACACCACCTTGAGGATTCTGAACCGGCCGTTACCTAAACGGGAAGTCCTCTAACAGGTGAAGCAGATCGTCGACTACGGAAAGGTGCCTCTGCCGCATCATTGATAGTTGCTGCGTTNCGCGGAGGTCCGAGTATAGTAGGCCACTCACCCCATTTTCGATTCGGAGAAACTCGATGTCGCACATAGTGCCGTTCCTTCGTCTAGTTGCCTTCGGCCTTCCATTGGTACATTTCGGAGCGTCGCAGGGGGTTGCACAGCAGCCCACAGAATACGACCCGACGATATTCACTGCCCTTGAGTATCGCCACATCGGTCCAGTCGGCAATAGGGTCAGTGCCGTGGTCGGCGTGCCGGGAGATCCTAATGTCTACTACATCGGTGCTGCTTCGGGCGGGATCTTCAAGTCTGTAGACGGCGGCATCCACTGGGAACCGGTTTTCGATGACCAGCCAGCAGCATCGATTGGTTCTTTGGCGGTCGAAACGGTGAATCCGAACGTTATCTGGGCGGGCACAGGTGAAACATTCATCCGCAGTAACATTTCGCACGGCAACGGCATCTACAAATCCATTGACGCTGGCAAGACATGGCGGCATATGGGATTAGATGCAACAGGCCGCATTGGCCGGATCGTGATCCACCCAACCAACCCGGACATTGTTTTCGCCGCGGCCATGGGCCACAGCTACGGNCCCCAGCANGCCCGTGGTGTGTTTCGCACGACTGACGGCGGTGAGACGTGGGAACACNTNNTGTTCGTCGATGAACATACCGGGGCTTCGGANATNGTGATGGACCCGAACAACCCCAGGATCCTCTTTGCGGGTATGTGGCAGNTANTAATACAAACGTGGGGNCGNGAGAGCGGNGGNCCTGGAAGNGGTCTTTGGACATCGCGCGANGGCGGCGCAACCTGGGAGGAACTCACTGGTGCCGGTCTCCCCGCCAAGCCGATCGGCAAGATCGGCTTGGCGATGACACCAGACGACTCGAACCGTATCTACGCGCTCATCGAGACTAACTCCAACGCTGATTATGCGGAGTTGGACGATCACGAAGGTGTGCTCTGGCGCTCAGACGATGGAGGAGGGCAGTGGCGGATGGTGAACGCGGACCATGCCCTCGCGCAGCGACCGCTCTACTACACACGGGCAGCTGTTGCCCCAGACGACCGTGACGAGATCCACTTCATGTCGACGCGTCACTCGGTTTCACTTGATGGGGGCATCACGACTGAACGTGGTACGGGGGGTTTCGACAATCACGATATGTGGATCGACCCCCTGCTACCCGATCGAATGATCGTCGGCCACGACGGTGGTGCGTCCATTTCAACAACCCGTGGTCAGAGTTGGTGGCGGCCTCGTTTGCCGATCGCTCAGATGTACCACGCTTACACCGACAACCAAGTTCCCTACTATGTCTATGGCAACCGCCAAGACGGTCCATCAGCACGGGTCCCGAGTAATAGTCTCCAATCGAACGGCATCCCGATTGGCCTCATGCACTCGGTGGGCGGTTGTGAATCAGGTTTTGCCATTCCCGACCCAGTGGAAAACGACATCGTGTGGTCAGGTTGCTACGATGGCATTCTTGAGCGCTACGATCTCAAGACCGGACACGCACGCAACGTCAGTGTCTGGCCGGATAATNCGGAGGGTTGGGCTGCAGCGGATCTGCTGTACCGCTTTCAATGGACCTTTCCGATTGCCATTTCACCACACGACCACAACCGAGTGTATGTTGGCAGCCAGTACGTGCATATGACGACTGATGGTGGACAGAACTGGCGGATGATAAGTCCTGACCTGACGACCAACGACAAGAGTAAACAACAGAAGACGGGTGGCCTGACGGCCGAGGACGTGAGTCCGACTTACGCCGCGGTGCTATTTGCTATTAGCGAATCATCCCTTGAAGAGGGATTAATCTGGACCGGCTCAAACGACGGATTAGTTCATGTGACGCGCAATGGAGGCGATCACTGGGACAATGTCACTGCCAACATTCCCGATCTACCGCCGTGGGGAACGGTGAGTAACATCGAACCGTCGAGTCACGATGCCGGCACCGCTTACATTAGTGTGGACTTTCATCAGGTAAACGATTTTCACCCGTACATCTATAAGACCACTGACTATGGCAGTAGCTGGATACCGATTAACAGTAATATCCCTGCCAGCGTTTTTAGTAGTGTCCACGTTGTCCGGGAGGACCCAGTCAGGCCAGGGCTACTTTATGCTGGCACCGAAAACGGCGTCTACGTATCGTTCGACGATGGTTCCCGGTGGCTACCGTTACAAACCAACCTACCTCATGCACCTGTTCACTGGTTGACGATTCAGCCACATTTCAATGATTTGGTGGTCGGGACCTACGGACGAGGTTTCTGGATTCTTGATGACATTACACCACTGCAAAAGATTAACTCAGAGGTACTCGACATGACCGTGCATCTGTTCGAGCCTCGGCCAACCTACCGGTTCCGTACCCGAGAGAGCACGATGAACCAGCCAGAGGATTCTGGAGCCGGCACCAATCCGTCCTACGGCGCAGGACTGCATTACTATCTGCCAAATGGACTTGGTGATGACGAGAACTTACACATTACAATTCTCGATGCGGATGGAAAAGTAGTGCGATCATTNTCGGGGCTGCCGTCCGCGGCAGGTATCAACCGCGTCCATTGGGATCTCCGCTACGACCGCACTGATGAACCACAACTGCGGATGCCTGCTTTTGAGCACTCGCACGTGCGTGCTGATTCCGACCGAGGATTACGGCCGGTCGGCGATGGTAGCCGCGTCGCCATTCTCGCGCCGCCTGGCCTATACACTGTCAGGCTCACACTGGGCGACACTGAACTCATTCAATCACTCACGGTTCTCAAGGACCCGCACTCGGCGGGCTCTGAGGAAGACATCGCAGCCCAGATGGCGTTGCTTGTTGATCTACGAGAAATACTAAATGACGCTGTATTGCTCATCAACGAGATCGAGTCAGTTCGTGAACAGATTGCCGATATTAGTCGGCGGATGCGCGAACAACCTGAGAATGATTTAATTATTGATGCAGNCAGGTCTTTGGATGAGCAGTTGCTTGCAATTGAGATGAAGCTAAGTGATCAACGGCTGTCGGGTGGCTCAGCGNGCCAAGATTCGATCCGTTGGCCACGCCAATTGTTGGCGAAACTAAGCAGTCTTGCCGGCTATGTCGGGCAAACGGACTTTCCACCGACCACGCAGCAACTTGAGGTGCTCGAAAACTACAAAGAACTGCTCGACACTTACAAACTGCAAATGGACGGTGTTCGAAATGGTACTCTCGTCGAATTTAACCAGGCGCTGGAGGAACAAGGGCTCGTGGGAGTCGTGCCCCTACCGTAGCTAACAGCCACTGTGTAGAGAGGAGATCTGTATGGCCACAAAAACGAACCATGGGAGGGCCAGTCTTTCAACCCTTTTTTGCGCGTTAGTACTCGTGTTCACGTCGGCCTGCACGTCAACCACAGAACAGATTTCCGACCTACCCGACACCCCATTCAAGCTAGCGACGTTCGAGTTAACGGATATGGGCGCCACGGCTGTTGGAATGGTGCTCGGTGAGCAGATTCTCGAATTGACTAGTGCCGGTAAGTATCTTGTGGCAGAAGCTGGACTTGAAGCGATGGTACTGCCTAACGAGATGCGCGCTCTGATTGAAAATTACGAGACGACTTCGGCGCGGTTGTATCAGATCGCCAATTTCTTCCAAGAGGGCGCCGATGCGACGCTGCCTTTTGTGCATGCCATCGGTGCTGTGAGGATCACAGCACCGATCAAATATCCGTGGAACGTGTTGTCGGTTGCAGCGAACTACAGGGCCCATGCCGAGGGGATGGCTGCGGCGCCGAGCGGAGAGAATCCTGACGACGTCGATGGTGTGTCTGGTGCAACGGATGAAGCGGGGTCTGGTGGTAGCGGCGGTGGCTTCGACCCCTCGCGCATCGCTGAAATCGACCCAGCCCGTGACGCCCCGGTTATGTTTGCGAAGTCTCCACGCTCCGGCATCATCGATCCGGGTGAGCCCTACTTTATTCCGCCAGGCCGCGACCAGATTGACTGGGAAGGGGAGATGGCAGTGATCATCGGCAAACCGGCTTATCTAGTGTCAGCTGAGGAGGCTGATGACTACGTGTTCGGCTACAGCATCATGTACGACGTAAGCGACCGTGGTGGCAGGTCACGAGGCGCGGGTGCGATGTTTCCTGGCGTGAATTGGTTCGACGGCAAGAGCACGAATCGTGGTGCGCCGTTCGGTCCATTCATCGTGCCCAAGGAATTCATTCCAGATCCCGCAAACCTCCGCGTGACCACCAAGGTCAATGGCGAACTGATGCAGGACCAAACGACGGCCGATCTCATTTGGCCCCAAGAGCACCTTATCCGGTTTACCACCTCAATTTTGATGCTTTATCCGGGGGATGTCATCGCCACTGGCACACCATCGGGTACCGGTGCTGAGCGGGGTGAGTTTCTGAAAGCCGGTGACGTTGTCGAGATTGAGATCGAAGGAATCGGTATCCTGAAGACTCCTATCGAGGCTTATCCCGGTGGTGAAACGTAGGGTGTGCCTGTCTTCGATTTTTCAGTGTGATTCCTAACGAGCACTAGGAAACTTTCTTGGACAGTTAAAGCAACGTTCTAACCGTTGATGCCGTAAGATGGGCCCATCTGCCGCAACCGAAAGGCATCGGGATGGCTGCTAGCTCAGGATTTACCCGCGGGCACACTCCCTATTTCCGTTGGACTTGTGGTCTGGTAGCTGCGGGACTGTTGGCGCTCACGGTGAGCGCAGCCGAAACTCAGTGGGGCCGACGATGGCGGGGTGGACCACCACGCTTCCCAACTGCGGTGAAGACGGATCGTGCCTTTGCCTTCGCGCGGGTGATGTTTCAGAGTTACCGTCGTGAGCCAGGTGGCTATGGATGGAGCACCGATTATCCATTGTCCGACGCTAACTTCATGATACGGCTGTCGGAGTTGACAACGACGCCGGTCAGTCTTGACCCTCATGGTGACCCGAACCACGTAGTTGTACGTCTGACCGACCCCGAGCTTTTCGACTACCCGTTTGTCTTCATGTCCGACGTTGGTACGGTGTTCTTCACTGACGATGAAGCAGGGGGTCTACGACGCTATCTGGAACAAGGAGGTTTCCTCTGGGTAGACGATTTCTGGGGCCCGGCTGCGTGGGACACCTGGAGGGGCGAAATCCGCAAAGCGCTGCCATCGTCCCAGTACCCAATCACTGACCTTTCTTTGGATCACCCGATTTTCAGCGGACTGTTCGATTTAGAAGGATTTCCGCAAATTCCGTCGATTCAGCACTGGCGGCGGAGTGGTGGCGTTACGACGTCTGAGCGTGGTGTCAGGTCGGCAGAACCGCATTTTCGTGGTATTTCTGATGAGCAAGGTCGGCTAATGGTGCTCATGACCCATAACACCGACATTGCCGATGGCTGGGAGCGGGAGGGCGAGGACGCTGAATATTTCCACCGCTTTTCAATTGACGCCTACGCAGTCGGAATTAATGTCCTGATGTATGCGATGACACACTGAGTCAGAAGCTGGTCATAACTGGCGGGCACTTCTAGTGGCCCGCCCGTACGTGCGGGTAATTATTTCCAGTGCGCGTGTTTTTTGGGACAAATCGACGTATTTTGGTCAGTCTTCACCAATGAAATAGGGCTGTTTTTTTGGGCTGGCCTCCTCTGCGACCATGGAGAGATACTCTTTGAGTCCCGTACTATAGAATGAGTTTTTGTGTCATATTCTGGGGGCCACCAGCTAGAAGTCGTTTCTATCGAAGATCCAGCAAGGGAGTTTGATGACTACTTACAGTAAGTTCGTCTGGTCCGTCACCATAGCCGGGACAATGCTGACCGTATGTCTCCCAGCGCGTGATGCCGCCGCGCAGTGGACCGCTGAGAAGCCTGGAAGTGACAACATTACTGTGCTATCGCACTTACCGCTCGGTCCGCGCTTGAGCGTGTCGGACATCGATATTGAGCAGGAGGTCGACCGGCCTTATGCCTATGTCGGTCGGATGGTTTATGGCCTCGAGGGTGGCAAAGGGATTGACATTATCGATTTACACGATCCGACGAAACCGGAACTTGTGTACTCCTGGCGGATCGAAGACCAAGACCTCCATCTTGGTACGGGTGGGATGGACGTGAATCACTTCAAGTGGAATGACCGTTAATACGTCGTC
>PAWT01000006.1 GCA_002714165.1 Acidobacteriota bacterium | reverse complement strand
GTACTGACTCCACAGGCCCATTCGTGTAGATTGTTTTTTCCAATCAACACCGTGCCAGCCTTCTCCAAGCGGGCTACAGTGGTTGCGTTGGCCGTGGGCACGTGGTCCATCAGGATAAGTGAGCCTGCTGTGGTTCGAATGCCTTTGGTTGAATACAGATCTTTCACCGAGACCGGAATTCCATGCAGCGCGCCGCGGTAGTTACCCTTCCTGATCTCCCGATCGGCGCGCCGCGCCTGGCGAAGAGCATGGTCTGCGGTGATGGTGATAAACGCGTTGACCGTCGGCTGCAGTCGTTCAATTCGTGCTAAACACGCACGAGTCAATTCAAGCGCGGAAATTTTCTGCGTCCTCAGCAGTCGAGCCGCCCGGACCACGGTTAGTCCGTCCAGGTCGAGATCATTCATGATTCGATGTCTAGCGGTTGCTGGAACGCATACTCGACGCCATCGACATCAACCTGCTCAAGACTCCGAGCTCGATCCTGAAAGCTAGGCAGGACCTTCGCGAGGGTGCGTTGGCGTGACCTGTCAAACGGAAGGTCAGCCCATTGACACAGGTTGTCGACTGCCAACAATTTCATTTTCGATTGATCATGCATAATTTATCTCTCAGTTTGATGCCAACCCCCGATCGGTAATGGCTTATGATTACCCAGATATTTGAATAAATTGACTGGCTACGTATTCAACGTGGCCATATCTTCTGCGAAATAGCATGCAACCTGCCGGCTAGACCCGTACGTATCGACTGGCGGATATGCCTCCAGGCATTGCGGCTTAACCCACGGGCAGCGTTGGTGTAGGTGACATCCTGTGGGCAGATCGATGGGACTTGGGATTTCTCCTTCCAGTGTGAATCTGGATAGTTGGATTGTTGGATCCGGATACAGAACTGACGACAGTAAAGCCCGGCTGTAGGGATGCAGCGGTTTTTCAAATATTTCTTCTGTCGCANCGGATTCGACAATTTTNNCCAAATACATGATCGCAACCCGGTCACAGACACGCCTAACCGCGGTCAGGTCGTGACTGATGAACAGGTAGGCAATACCGAGTTCATGCTGAAGGTCGGATAAGAGGTCGAGAATTTCCGCGCGAACCGATACATCCAGTGCTGATGTCGGCTCATCGAGGACAACCAGGTCTGGCTTGGTAACAAGGGCGCGTGCTATACCGATACGTTGTTGTTGCCCAGCGCTGAATTGATGCGGGAATTGGCCAATCGAGTGCGGCTCTAAACGCACCAATTCAATCATTTCTTCAACGCGATGGCGTCGCTCCTTGTCGGTCAGGCCGCCAGCCAAGCGCAGTGGTTCTTCAATGATGTTNGCAATCCGCATTCGAGGATTCAAAGAATCATAAGGCTCCTGGAACACCATCTGTATTCGGGGTCGCAATGCGCGAAAGGTAGCTGGTTCCATCTTACCGATATCATGGCCATCGAAGACAAGGGTGCCTTGTGTTGGTTCGATCAGACGCAGAATGCAGCGTCCCGTTGTTGTTTTTCCGGAACCGCTCTCGCCCACCAGTGCCAGGGCCTCCCCTTTTCGAATGGAAAATGACACGTCGTTCACCGCACGCACTGTTTTTGTGCGAGTCAAAGGAAAATGCTTAACCAGCCCACTGACCTCGAGTAGCAAATCGCTCATCAGTTCGAGACCAGGCCGCGAGCAATTTCATCATGACGCAGGCAGCGTACCAGGTGGTCGCTCTCCTGAACCTCGAGATCAACCAGGCCATCTTCGCAGCGCGACTCAACAAGATTGCACCGCGGCGCATAGGCACAGCCCACCGTTGCAGGTGGCGATAGACTTGACATGCGTTGATCAGTTGCCTGCTGNTCACGGGCTGCAGCAGCGGAACGGAGTAATTGTTTGCTGTAGGGATGAATGGGGTTGGAGAAAAAATTCGCTATTAGCGCTTTTTCGACAATTCGCCCTGCGTACATGATGGCGACCTGATCACAATAGTGTGCGATTACTCCAAGGTCTCGCGAAACAAGCAGTACCGCAAGGTCGCGTTTCTTAATGAATTCTTGAATCAAGTCGAGAATCTGTCGCGAAATGGTTACGTCGAGGCCCGCGGTGGGTTCATCGACCAACAGAATTTTGGTTTCATGGGCCAACGCCATTGCAATGATGATTCTCTGGCACATACCACCACTCATCTCGTGCGGATAGCCCGTGAGGCGCAATTCTGGATCTGGAATGCCGACCGACTTCAGCAGGTCAACAGCGACATCGAGCGCATCTTTGCGCGAGATATCACGATGAGCACGAATCACGTTAACCAGCTGCGTACCTATCGAAATCAATGGGTTAAGGTGCTTGCGCGGTTCAGCGGTTGTCAACGCGATATCGCGACCGCGAATTTTCTCGAGATCCTGTTCGGCAAGACCAGCCAGGTCGACGCCTTGGAAATAAACCTGCCCTTCGTCGACAGCCAGCGGGTACTCAATGAGGCCAAGGATAGAGCGGACGAGAACCGTCTTGCCCGATCCCGATTCTCCAACGACACCAATCGTCTGGCCCGGTTCAATTGCCAGGTGTATATCGCTCAAAATCGGGGTGCGTGTCCGTTCTTCGATGGTAGACACGGAAAGTTTTCGGATATCGAGTAGTGTTGCCATCGCCTAGGATTTCTTCACCGGGTCGAGAAACTCCTTCAGTCCGTCACCGGCCAGTGCGAATCCGAAGACCGTAATCCCGAGTGCGAGACCGGGAAACAGCGCTGTCCACCATTGCCCTGTCATCATGTTGGGTGCACCGATCGCGATCATCGATCCCCATTCGGGCGTGGGTACGGGTACCCCGGCTCCAACAAAACTAAGACCGGAGGTCAACAATATGGAAAATCCGATAGTCGGAGAAATGTTGGCAAGCGGGGGTGTTAACGCATTGGGTAATATGTGAAAGAAAGCGATTCTCCACTCCGAATTGCCCGCGCATCGAGCCGCTTCAATAAACGGTCGCTCGCGGACCTGCAGCACGGCACCGCGGGTGATGCGAAGGAAAAAGGGGATATTCAGGAAAGCCAGCGCNGCGATGACATTAATCGCCCCGGGGCCGCGAAATCCGACCAGCGCCAAGGCGAAAATAAAGACTGGAAACGCTTGAATAATGTCAGCTCCGCGCATGATGATTTCACTGGCAAGACGGGCCGTGCCTTTACCGGTGGCAAAAAATCCGGAAATCACACCGAGTATTAGTCCAAAAGTGAAGGCAATAGCCGTGGATACCAACGCGATCGTGAGATCGATTCGAGGTGCCGCAATAACGCGGGAGAATATGTCCATGTTCGACACATCGGTACCCATGACATGTTTAAACGATGGTGACTGCAGCGGCGCGCCTGGTAATGCAGTTTCTGTCGGATAAGGACCGATATAGGGTCCGAATATCGCGAGGAAGAAGCTGATGGAAACGATGATTAATCCGATCAAAACTGCCGGTCGCTGTATAACAAAGCGTCCAAACTCCCGTAGTTTGCCAGTTTTAGCAGGCGTAGATGTGACACCAGCGCTCGTGTCAAATGATGCCTGTAATTCGTTCATTCACTGTGACCGGAAAAATTATTTTATCCGCGGATCTACCGCAAAATAAGCTAAGTCAACAACCAGAAAGACCAGCATCGTAAAGATCGCAGAAAACAGCACAACACCTTGAAGTGCTGCGTAGTCGGAGTTAACCACAGACTGGACTGCATATTGTCCGAGACCGCCCCAGGCAAAGACAGTCTCGACCAAAACCGCTCCACCGAGAAGAAACCAGGTCAAAATTCCGGTCACTGTGATCACTGGCGGCATGGCGTTACGCAGGGCATAACGCCACTGCATCATTTTGGAAAGTCCGGCTGCACGGGCAAAGGTGACAAATTCTGAGTTCAGCATGTCTTCCATTGCGGAATGCGCATTTTTCAGTACCAGTGGCATGAACACGAACACAAGCGTCAAGACAGGCAGAAATAATTGCGCGGACGATGATGCCAAAGCCTCCCAGTTTGCGGTCACGATCGAGTCAAAGGTGTACATGCCCGTGATTGTTTCGGGTTGGGATACCATCAAGTCTAGGCGCCCAATTGGACCTGGTAACAGGTCAAATGAGTAGAAGAAAACAAAAATCGCGATCAGTGCAAACCAGAAATCCGGCAAGGCCCCAGCCATCATTCCGTACACATAGACCACCCTGTACANTACCCCGCTATTACGTATCGCCGTATATACGCCCAGCGGAACCCCAATAACGACAGAAAATATAACCGCAAAGAGAATCAACTCCATAGTGGCAGGCAACCGCTGCCTGAGATCTTTCATAACCGGCTGAGACGTCCGGTGCGACATNCCGAGATCTCCCTGGACCAGTCTTTGCATGTACTTCGTGTACTGAACATAGATTGGCTCGTCTAGGCCCAGTTGGCTGCGAACCTCTGCTACTCGCTCAGTCGTGGCGAACGGCCCGGTGTAGAGAAATGTAGGTTCACCGGGCATTTGGCGAACCAGGAAAAACACGATCAGCGACACGATAAGAAGCTGCAAAGGAAGCAGCGCTATCCGGCGAGCGGTGTATCTAAATATGCGCATTTTGCGACGCAATCTCCACGCACAGTGTCCAGCGACGACTAACAGTAATATCGCGACGCGCTACGGGCGGGCACAAGAAAAACCTTGTGTCCGCCCGCAGAACCTGTCGAACAAAAACTAGATTGTAACGACGTTATTTGTAGAGACGTTCGTAGTGAATATTGTTGTCGGGATACCAGGAAAAGTTTTTCCATTCACCCTTCATTGCTTCGCGCCAGCCGGGATTGACGAGAAAAATCCAAGGCACCTCTGTCCCTGCAATTTCCTGAATCCGCATGTCCATCTTCAGGCGCTCGGGGCCGTACTGAGTAATCAGTATATCTTCAGTCAACTTGTTCAGTTCCTGATGATCATTTTTGACGGCATTCATCACGCTGTCTTTCGGATGGGTCAGGTAGACCCAAGCGGTATAACCCGTGTCTGCCACCCATGGCCATTGAAAGTTGTCACAGTGCGCCATCTGTTTACGGCTAAACTTCGTGTCTGAATAAACCGCTGACGGTAGTCCCTGCAACTGTGCGCGAATTCCGATCTTGTCGAAATTACTTTTAATNAGCGTACAGGCTTCTTCCATCTCCGAGATGGCCTTGTCGTAGGAAATCGTCATATCAAAGCCATTCGGGTAACCCGCTTCAGCAAGCAACTTCTTGGCTTTGTCAAGATCGGTCTCGTAGGGCCAGAACTTTTCGGTGTAGTTCGGATAGATCTTCGGGGTAATCGACTTAATCTGATGACCGCCACCAAAGTACACCTTCTGGTGAATATCCTTGTACGGAATAGCCCATGCAAGCGCCCGACGAACGGCCGGCTTGGCCATGATTTCGTTGGTTTGAACCATACCGAAATAGGGAATGTAGTTGCCCGGATGATACGCCACCTGCAACTTGGAGTCCTTCATCACTTCGTTGTATTCCCGCTGTCTAAGGCGCATTGCATAGTCAACCTTGCCACGCTTGAGCAGTGCAAGACGGGTCGCCGAATCCGGTACGATTTTCGCGATCACCTTAGCTACTGCCGGACGCGGTTGAAAGTTAGGATTACGTTCCAGAATCAGTTCCTGGCCGGGAATGTGCTTGGCCAGATGATAGGCACCAAAGCCGGCCGTATTGTTCCTTAACCACGCTTTCGCCCACGGATCATCGGCTGTTGCGTGTTTGCGTGCTTCAGTTGAATCAAAANNGCCGCCGTAGTAATTCATCGCCAGCATNTGCAGAAANAGTGGATTCNCGGCCTTGATCTTGAATTGAACNGTGTAGGGATCGGGNCAGCTAACGTCTTCGTGTTTNNCAATTCCCATCACCTTGGTGAAGAAATACTTCACCGATTTCATTTCGTAGGCGCGTTCCCAGGACCAGCGGTGATCTTCGCAGGTCATCTCGTTTCCGACATGACTCTTAATTCCCTTGCGAAGTTTGAATCGCCAGACGGTTCCGTTGTCAGATGACGCCCAGCTTTCTGCCCAACGACCGGTNACCTGTTTTTCACCTTCCAGGTACGTGCCTGCACCGCAGGTCTTGTGTTCTGGATACCAGACCGACACATACTGCATCAGGTCACCACCGTAGGTGTTGTACAGGATATTTTCNACTTCCATCGAGAAAGCCACTTCGTCCACTGCAGGCGGACTCGCCGCATANGCGGCNATCAACGTTAAGTTCTGGTCNGANGGCGGTGGCGCCATGCAGTCCACNTCNGCGGCNTGGGANGGTGNCANCGCAAAAGCGGACAAGCCGACAACCAGAGTTAAACCAGCTACAACCTTCTTTGNATTATGAAACATTTATCACTCCTCCCTTACCTTTGTTTCATGCGCAAGTGCAACATGATTATTCTCGATATTGCTCNGGGTAAATCCTATAACCANACATTAGCAGTTGTTATAAGAGATTCCATACTACAGCAATTGATAATCGGTAGTCACGTGGTCCGTCGGCACATGACAATCGATCGAATTGGTAGATTTAAAACCATGAGCATTGGTTTGNCTTAGGTCNCCACCAGCAGTGTCATCGTCNANTACAACGGCGTGACATGTGCGTCGGTTGTGTGCTCGCGTCATGTGCCACGTCTTATTAACCATNTTAATCAAAAGGATTTCCAGTTGCCGGATTTCTCCAGCGTGTCAGCCACCTGTAACACGGTGAGGTCATCAAAATGGCGCCCAATGAGCATGCATCCGACAGGCAGCCCACCCTCCATGCCACAGGGCACGCTGATCGCCGGNTGCCCCGTCACATTGAACTGGCATGTGTTGTTTGTCATGTTCAAGGCGTGGCTCATATTCTCAATAATTGAACAGTCGGGTGAGGGCATTNCAGTNGCCTGAAATGGAATCGTNGGCATCAACAGCACATCGTAATCAGAAAGCACATCATCGTAGGCTTTCACCAGAGAGGCGCGAAGATTCTGGGCCTTGGCGTAATAACGCCCATGGTAGTAACGCTTCATGTACTCTCCCATCAGCATAACGGTCTTGACGGTGACCGGTAGATCGTTGGGGCGGGAATTAAACCCCCGGGCCACCGCATCGAGCAGGCCCGTNTTGTANAAGCCCTGCCAGTTGGTNCCTGTGTTGTAGCCCTTGACCATGAAATCCGTCGCACCTTCACGGATGATGGCAGTAAAAATGTAAGCGCCGTCAATGTGCATCGGAATCGATACCTCTTCGACAGAAGCTCCGAGGGCACCGAGACGTTTTGCTGCTGCGCGGACGCTTTCATCGACCGCCTCTTCACTGCCGCCCAGACCCAGATCTGTCCACGGCGCTTGTTCGAATCCTTCTTTGACAATGGCTATTCTCAATCCATCAATACCCTTGTCGATTGCAGGCAGATAATCGTTCACGAAGTCTTCTGGAATAACACCCCGTTGGCGTGGATCCAGATGATCGGGCCCAGCAATCGCTGACAACATGGCCGCTACGTCCTCAACACTATTTGCCATTGGTCCGACATGGTCGAGCGTCATCTCGATCATCATGCAACCGGTATAGGGCACGAGCCCATAACTTGGTTTATGCCCGACCACTCCGCTCCAGGCAGCGGGCATGCGGATCGATCCGCCCTGGTCACCGCCGAGTGCGAGATCCGCTTGATNTGTGGCGAGTACGACCGCGCTACCGTTCGAAGAGCCACCCGGTGCATGATCCGGTTGGTAAGGATTGCCGACCGGACCCATCGCGCAAGTGTGCCCGCTGCCGGAAAAACAACAATCTTCGCTGTTGGTCTTTCCGAGGATGGTCGCACCGGCATCCAGAAGGCGAGTCACAACAGTCGCATCAATATCAGGCATAAATCCTTCAAGAATGCGGCTACCGTTCATCATGGGTACCCCAGCGACACAGATCGCATCCTTGACGCCTACGGTCTTTCCANGGAGTGGCCCATTCGGGGCACCTTCAATGCGGCTCTTCCAATACCAGCCGTTGCACGGATTGTCTTCTGGTGCTGGCCGATACCCAGGACTACGTGGGTATTTGACAGGGGGTCGATACTCGACCATTTGATCGATACGACGGTAGGATTTAACTGCACCTTGCAGCAGTGTGCAGTAACTCTCTGCATCTTCCTGGGTTAATTCGAGGCCAAAGTCGTCGGCTATATCGAGCACTTGGCTGACGTTTGGCAAATTCACTCCACTGGCCATGATCTCCTCCTCACGGATGTCCGGTCGTGCGGCTGTAATCCGTACTTATCGGTGGTGCCGGGCACAACCTGGCAGGAGTCGATTCTGGCAAGTCTGTCTTAGCTCTCCGCCAACGTTCGAACTGCGCGAGTCACGCCTCGCTTGATAGAATACGCTGGTAACGAAAGAAATCACAANAGTTNCTGTTCGTGGCGGCATCGTGGGCGGAACAATAACCCGGTTATAGTTAACCTGAACTTTAAGATGATGATTGCAGAGCACTGAATGAATACGCTACATGACGAGATGGTGGTATTTGACGGATTGATTGTTGCCCACTGGCAACGGGCACTGTTTGAAGATATGCGGGTTGGCGGGCTCACGGCTGCCAACTGCACCTGCTGCGTATGGGAAGGTTTTACAGACACGATGAAAAACATTGCCCGCATGAATGTTCTCTTTAAGGAAAACCATGACTTGGTGGTGAAAGTCCGCAGTGTTGACGACATCTATAAAGCCAAAGACGGCAATAGGACTGGGATTGTCCTCGGCTTTCAAAACGTGTCGGCTTTTGAGGATCAGCTGGGATACATACAGTTGTTCAAGGATGCCGGCGTGGGCATTGCACAACTGGCGTATAACACCCAGAACCTGGTTGGTTCAGGATGCTATGAAAGCAGTGATGGTGGGCTGAGTGATTTCGGTCGTGAAGTGATCGCGGAAATGAACCGCGTCGGGATCTTGATTGATCTCAGCCACGTCGGCTCTACAACCTCGAAAGACGCGATCNTCGAGTCTGGAAAACCGGTCGCTTACAGCCATTGTCTGCCGTCCGCCCTCAAGCAACATCCCAGAAATAAGTCGGACGATGAACTGCGCTTCATCGTCGAGCATGGTGGATTCGTTGGCGTTACCATGTTTCCCGCCTTCCTAAAAAGAGGTACGGACTCCACTGTCGATGACTATGTTGAAGCGATTGAACACGTGATCAACGTAGTGGGCGAGGAGCGGGTCGGGATTGGCACCGATTTCACTCAGGGNCATGAGCAATCATTTTTTGATTGGATTACGCTCGACAAGGGTTATGCGCGGCGATTGACCGAGTTTGGNGACATCATTAATCCGCACGGGATGAGGCGGATAGNGGATTTTCCCAATCTGACTGCTGCGATGGAAAAAGCAGGCTGGACGCACGGCCGNATTCACAAGGTCATGGGGAAGAACTGGTTGCAGCTGCTTGACGAGGTATGGAATTGAGTGGGTTATGCCGAAACCTGAAGTTCCAATCGACGTCAATGCCAGCACCGGCGTATGGGAGACAGATGGTCTCCCGATGCTCTATGTTCCACGACACTTCTTTATCAACAATCATGTTGAACTGGAACAAGCGCTTGGCCGCGATAAGTATGCCGGGTTATTGTTCAACAGCGGCTTTCAATCGGCCTATAGCTGGTGTGAGCATGAATCGACTCGGCACGGACTGACCGGCATGGAGGTATTTCACCACTACATGCGAAGATTGTCCCTGCGGGGCTGGGCCCAATTTGATGGCTTGGGTATCGATGAAACAACCTATTCAGGCGAGGTACGAGTTTCCCACTCCTGTTTTGTCTTGCACCACGNTCAGGCANCCGGTGACAAANNTTGTTACGCGTTTGCGGGTTGGTTTCCAGGTGCGCTCGCCTGGGTTAGCGAAAGTCTCGGGCAGGAAAAACATTTCGTGTCATTTGAATCACAGTGTGCCGCGCAAGGAAATGTCAACTGCCTGTTCAAAGTGACTGCGACAGAAAAATGAACAACCGGCGCCGGACCTGGCATTAGCGCCATTGAGTCCAGCCGCTTTGGGGTTCCAATGAAAACCCAGGGTATCAAGCCGCATCCGGTTGGGATAATGCAGACGCTATGTCATTGACCGACACCACCCAGCCAAATCCAAACGCAAGTGTTTTGAGGGCGATCTCGTGCCGGTCTTGTTCAAGTTCGCCGACTGCATCTTCGACAATAAAAACCCGGTAGTCTTCCTGGCTTAGGTCCCTGGCCGTTGTTTCCACACAGATGCTCGTGGTCACCCCACAGACAATCACATTTTCGATTGCGTGTTTATTTAACCAGTAGCCTAGCGCCGTGTTGTAGTAGCAACTCGGACGGTTTTTGTCGAGTATATTGTCAACCGCCAGTACATTCAGTTCATCAAGAACTTCAATATCCCAGGTACCTTGTTTAAGCGAACCGACCTCCATGATGCCGGGCATTAGGTCGCGCGCAAGAATTCCACCATCCGAATAGTCGGGCTTGTAAATATAGCGGGTGAACGTTATTGGCATCAGATATTTTCGAGCGAGTGAGATCAGNTGTTGGCATCCTGGAATGGCACCCCGTAATGCACTGATGTCAAGTTCCATAGCCGTGGCGAACGATCCATGCTCATGACAGAACGCATTTTGCATATCGACCACCAGCAACCCGGTACCTTCTGTATTCAGCGTTGGGTGCATATTGTTGTGCTCCCGATAGGTAGAACTTCAAATCCTGGTATGGCTTGCACCGTATAAGCCATTTTGCATGTGCTATGGCAATCCATCCTCTTTGCGTTAACAATAAACAGAGGAAAGTGGCTTGCAGACAGAGCCACATTAAACAGGCAAGACAAACTTAGCAACATAGCGTCGCGTATGAATATCTGGCGAACTACCGTTGCGGCGCATTTGCTCCGATTTACGGTCGCTCGTTACAATCAGAAACTTCGCTGAGCCGAACGGAATTAAGAAGCAATATGTTTACAGTTGCAGTAGATATGGGGGGTACGTTTACCGACCTCGTGGTAGCCGATGAGACGGAGAACGTGCAACTGTTCAAAGCAACCTCAGTACCGGGCGCACCAGTTGAAGGGATTATGAACGCCGTAAAACTTGCGGCTGATCACTACGGGTACGCATTAACAGACTTTCTTCACAATACCGAGGCGCTGATTGTTGGCACCACCATGGCGACCAACGCAGTGCTCACCAGTAAAGTGGCGAAAACCGGCTTGATCATCAACCAGGGTTTCGAAGACCTGCTCACCGTTGGATTGGGCTCAAAAGGCAAGTCCACGGAGGATATGTTCCGCTCGCACATGGCTTACCCCGAGCCTTTTATTCCACGCTACCTGACGGTTGGGGTAGCCGGAAGAATTAACGCAGAAGGGGGTGTTGAAACCGACCTTGATGAGGATCAGGTTCGAGCGGCAGTCAGCAAGCTTAAGCAATGGAATGTCGAGTCCTTTGCAATTTGCACTCTGTGGTCACATGTCAATCCCGATCATGAGAACCGCATCGCAGCTATCGTTGGAGAGGAATCACCAGGAACTCCTTGCTCCGTGAGTAGCAGAGTAAACCCTGTCATACGCGAGTATGAACGAACCTCCACCACGGCGATCGATGCTTCACTCAAACCGAGCTTTTCAAATTATGTTTACGAGCTAGGACGGGCTCTCACCGAACAGGGATACCAGCAGGATCTGTTGATGACTAATTCCAATGGTGGGGTTATGAAGGCCGATGAATTAGCGGCTTTACCCATTTGCGCGATCAAAAGTGGTCCCAGCATGGGTCCGGCAGCAGGCTTGTATCTTGCCGAACAGGAGGGTTTGGGCAACAACGTGCTGGTGTGCGATATGGGAGGGACCACCTTCGATGCATCGTTGACTGTAGAGGGGCGCATCGCATCAACCAGTGTTAACCGTGTGGGTCCTTACCACTACAATCTGCCGTGTGTTGAAGTGAACAGCATAGGGGCGGGTGGCGGCAGTATTGCCTGGGTTGATACTGGGGGCCTGTTGCATGTCGGACCGACCAGTGCTGGCGCTTCTCCTGGTCCAGCGTGCTATGGGTTTGGCGGCGACCAGCCAACGGTCACTGATGCGGACGTGGTGTTGGGCTACATCAACCCGGACTATTTCCTCGGCGGTGAAATGGACATTGCTCCAGAACTTGCCAGCGACGCAATCAAGGACAGGTTAGTGAGTGTTGCAGGCATTGGTGTTGTCGAGACTGCGGCCCTCATCTACGTTGTTGCTAACCAATCGATGGTCAAGGGTCTGGAAGAAGTGACTACCCGGCGCGGCATTGACCCGCGGACATGCCTGCTAATCGGTGGTGGAGGGGCTTGCGGTACCCACATCGTGCCGATGGCTCAGGAACTTGGTATTGCCAGGATATTGATCCCCCGAATGGCCGCCGGGCTATGCGCCTATGGCATGCTGATTGGCGACATCATTTATCAAAGGGCACGGGGTATGGTGACCAGTAGCAGGGACTTTGATTTCACGGGTGTCAACAAGGCAATTACAGAGTTGGAGGAGGATGGGCTACAGTTTCTCACGCGGGCCAACATTGCGCCTGACAAGTGCAGGCTGGAATTCTCCGTGTCGGCACGATACCCCTATCAAGCATGGGAACTGGACTTTCTATTGCCGTGGAACCGGGTTACTCCCAAACGACTGGAACAGCTGGTCAACCTGTTCCACGCGGCGCATGAAGAACGATACGGGTTTAAGGTCGAACACCCAGTCGAGTGTGTCAGTTTTATGGTGAAGGCAATAGGATCACGCTCTCAACTTTCACAGGCCAAAGCGGAAACTGGAGTTGAGGACGGCAGTACATCGATTAAAGGTTGGCGAGATGCATACTGCATCGAAAGAAAAGCATTTGTGAGTACCCCGATTTACGCTGGTGACAGATTACGCCGTGGCAACCGGGTTCGTGGGCCAGCAATCATAGAAGAACTGCAGACCACGGTGGTTATACCGGAGCACTCGCAAGCGACAGTGACTGGGTTGGGTAACTATCTTATCGATGTCGGTTATGAAGCAGCAGGAACCGATGCATGACACAAACTGAAAACACGGCTAACCAGAAACTGGATCCAATCGTCTTTGCCACTCTGGCCAATCGCTTCGATGCAGTGGTAAGCGAGGCGATGCAGGTTTGTATCCAGAGCTCGCGGTCGGCTGTGGTTCAGTCGCGGGATCTGTCAGCATCAATCTGCGACAGCAATAGTCGGTTAGTCAGTATCGCTCAAGGGCTCCCGATTCATGTTCTTACCTCGAATATGGCGGCGGCACCAATTGCCGATTTGTTTGACGATATTGCGCCGGGAGATTGTTTTCTCAACAACAGTCCATTTCACGGCTCCGGGCACCATGCGGACTTCACATTTTGCACACCCGTATTCCATGGTGACAGGCTGATATTCTGGGTGCTGTTGCGTGCCCACCAGGCCGATACCGGTGCGCCGATACCAACTGTTTACCTGCCTTTGGCCAAGGATGTCTATGAGGAAGGTCTGCACTGGCCTTGTGTCAGGGTACAACGAAACTACAAAGACCTGCCCGATATGGTCAGGATGGGCATGGCGAATATCAGGGTACCGGAACAGTGGTATGGCGATTTTGTGGCCGCGGTTGGGTCAACTCGAGTCGCAGAAAAACGTTTGGCAGCTATGATCGACAAATACGGTGCCGCGACCATCGAACAATTTATCGACGAGTGGATGGACTACGGAGACCGAAGGATGCTAGAGGAAATCAGGACGCTACCTGAAGGCACGTGGAAAAATGAAACCACTATGGATCCACTGCCGTTTGCGCCCGAGGGCATCACGGTTCGCATTGAGCTGACGATCGACCACGACGAGGGTGTTCTACTTGTTGACTTGACTGACAATCCAGATCAGTTTGAGGCGGGCATCAATCTTACCGAAGCGACGACCAAGGCATCGGTATTGGAAGGTATCTTTTGGTGTCTGGATCCGACATTGCCCCACAATAGCGGCGCGTTCGAACGGGTGAAGTTTACGTTGAACGAATCGAGTGTTGCCGGCATCCCCACTTTTCCCGTTGGTACTTCTGTAGCAACCACGTTCACCGCGGATAGAATGGCCAGCTGCGCCATCGCACTGATGGCAAAGATTGATTCGGCCAAAGGTGGAGCAGAGGGCGGCTACGTCAACTGGGGCGAGCCTGTCCTGTCTGGTAAGGATTCTCGATACAACGACGCACCATACGTAGATCAGGCTGTCACGGCCGGCGCGCTTGCGGGCGGTGGCCCTGGCGTAAAGGGGTACGACGGCTGGGTAACGTGGATGATCGGTGCATGCATGGGTAACGCCTGGACCACGTCAGTTGAACTGTGGGAAAAAGGTCATCCACACTTGTTTGAATGTGGTGCCCAGATCGTTGCTGATTCCGCGGGCGCGGGAGAATTCAATGGCGGCCCCGGTGGTCGTGTGGTCATCCGTGCCCGAGACAAGTCAACCGCCGTAGCCGGCTTTGGCGATGGTAAGGTGTTTCCCCCAAAGGGCGTTCTCGGTGGCANAAGCGGCGCTGGCAATCGCGGCTATATTCTGGATANCGCTANCGANCGAATCCAGGAACTCCCGATGGTGGGGATATTCCAGATTCACCCGGGACAAGCGTTGGAGGCANTGATTGCCGGTGGGGGCGGCTTTGGTGAACCTTTAGACCGTGATCCAGAGCGTGTCCGGCAGGATGTGCGCAAGGGGTGGGTGACGGTGGAAAAAGCGCGTGATACTTATGGCGTGGTTCTGGACTTAACACCAGAACTATTCGCCGTTGACTATGACAAAACCAGTAGACTCAGAAAGCGCATGAAACATTTACCGGCCAGTGACAACTGAGCGTCACTGCACAGTAAGATCGGAGACAGTGTGCGGGGCGATTTGTTTCCAGCGATTCGGATGCATGGGTACGGGCAAATATCTTTCTTCATATTTGAACGCTATGGCATAGAGGCCGGTTCTGGGTATTGGCTCCCCGGACTGGTTTCGAACCTGCAAGCTACGGCTTAGAAGGCCGAGGGATAAATTGGTCTAAGTGATTGTTACGACTAAGGACATAGCGAAAAGCTGTGCTATATAAATTAGAGTTTTGGATATTTTTCGCTAAGTTTTATAGGCTTTTCTCAGGCTTATATAGTACAGTTTTAACTCAGCCTGGCTGAGCGCCGTTAGCTTCTGCATCTCCTCCCACCAGGCGGGGTCAGCGTCCGAGTTAATCGGGTGCTGAATACCTAAGTTACCAAAGATTTCTTTATGTCTGCTGATATTCAACGCGATATCCTCATTGTTGGAGCNGGNGCTGCCGGTATGTACGCTGCTATATCTGCTGCACGCAACGGCGCCTCGGTGCTATTGGTCGACAAAAGTATCATCGGGCGCGGTGGCGCCACCGTTATGGCCCAAATGACCGTGGCAGCGGCGATCGGCTCGCAAACCGATGACCACTGGTCTGTACATTTGGAAGACACCCTCAAATCAGGCCGAAATCTATGTGATCCTACTTTGGCACGCGTTTTGTGCCAAGAAGCGCCTGAACGTATCCGTGAGATGGACGCCTGGAATGTCGGTTGGGCTAGGGAAAATGGTCTCATCCGGCAGGTCACAGCTCCAGGGCATCGCCAACCGCGCTGCGTCTATGTTGACTTTCTCAACACCGGACCAGCTGTCTCCGGCACCTTGCGCAAACAGGTTATACAGTCCAGCGGAGTCGATCGTTTAAGCGGTGTCACAATTATCGAACTCAAACACCAAGACCAGCGTGTGTGCGGCGCAATTGGGATTGAAATAGATACTGGGCGCCGCGTCAGTATTGCTGCCAAATCCGTCATCCTGGCAGCTGGCGGACTAACTCGCCTATTTGACCGTAACAGCGCATCGCTCAACATGGGTGGCGATGCTTACGCGCTCGCACTTCAAGCTGGCGCAGATTTGATCGACATGGAATTTGTCCAGTTTTTTCCGATAGGCCATCTAGCACCTCGGCTCGTTGGTATGGATCCGATCATGTGGGATCCGTTTCGCTACAAACTTGGGGGACGCTTACTTAATGGTCAGCGCCAGGAATTTGCGGAGAACTACGGGCTTAGTGACTCGGGCACCTATAGCGCGCCACGTGACGAGGCATCTTTCGCCATATTACGCGAGGTGGCGTCCGGTCGCGGTTCCCCAGCGGGGGGTGCTTATCTTAGCTTCGAGCATATCCCAGAAACTCAACTACGATCGGCATTTGGGCCGGTCATCGATCGCCTAAAGAATAATGGCATTGATCTTTGCACTGCGCCGGTCGAGGTGGCGCCAATCGCGCACTATCACATGGGTGGAATACGCGTAAACGAACAGATGCAAACAAATATTGAAGGACTCTATGCAGCCGGTGAAGCGGTAGGTGGCGCAAATGGAGCCAACCGTCTGTCTGGTAACGCTATTTCAGAGGCATTCGTATTTGGTGAACGGGCCGGTCGTTTTGCAGCACACTACCGCGACGGTGAATTCCTATGGCGAGACGAATGGTCCAACACGCAAGCGAGCGACCTCAACGATCATCGTGATCCTGCTAATCCAGGTACCCTTGGACGTGTACTGACTGAACTTCAGAAAACATTATGGGAAGATGTCGGCCTGTTGCGTAATGGCACCGGACTCACCAAGGCACTGAACCGGATCAGGCATCTACGCGATGAAGTTGCACAACTTTACGTGCCTGCGGACGATGAATATATCCCGTGCCTTAGGGAATGGCATGATCTCGGGGCTTCGTTGTTGGTTGCAGAGACGATCGCTTTGGGTGCGCTCACTCGTACCGAGAGCCGCGGCGCACACCAACGTTCCGATTATGAAAATACCGACCCGGATCAGGAACACCATTTAGTGATCGGACTACAGCATCGAACACCGCGAATCACTGGCAGCGTAGCCGTACAATGAAGTCGGGCACCCCATGACTCAAGACCTAACAACCAGCGTAAGGATCCAAGTTCAGCGCGGCACGACATCCAGCGAGTGCAAACTCACTACCTTCGATGTTCCTTACCACTCTGGAATGTCGCTGCTCGACGCGCTGATTTGGGTACGTGCAAACGTCGACGCCTCCTTAGCGATTCGTTACAGCTGCACAAATGCCAACACCTGCAAGGAATGTCTGGTAAGGGTCGATGACAAAACTGTCTATGCGTGCACCTACCGACTGACAGAAGCTGGCGCAACGGTATACCCATTGAAAAATAAGCCCCTTGTCGCTGACCTGGTGAGCGACATCATCCCACCGAAAGAAAAACTCTCACATCTACTGCCGGATTAAAATCAATAGTTGATTTTGTCGTCGTTCAGTCCCTCACATCACATGGGCAATCTTGCCGTTGCCTTCCGAGGGCGCCGACGTAGTCTTACCGCTGCTCGACGAATACACTGTGTTAATCCTTGGATAGGACGCTGTGTGACGTCAGCCC
>PAWT01000005.1 GCA_002714165.1 Acidobacteriota bacterium | reverse complement strand
CTGAGAATGATTTAATTATTGATGCTGCTAAGTCTTTGGATGAGCAGTTGCTTGCAATTGAGATGAAGCTAAGTGATCAACGGCTGTCGGGTGGCTCAGCGCGCCAAGATTCGATCCGTTGGCCACGCCAATTGTTGGCGAAACTAAGCAGTCTTGCCGGCTATGTCGGGCAAACGGACTTTCCACCGACCACGCAGCAACTTGAGGTGCTCGAAAACTACAAAGAACTGCTCGACACTTACAAACTGCAAATGGACGGTGTTCGAAATGGTACTCTCGTCGAATTTAACCAGGCGCTGGTGGAACAAGGGCTCGTGGGAGTCGTGCCCCTACCGTAGCTAACAGCCACTGTGTAGAGAGGAGATCTGTATGGCCACAAAAACGAACCATGGGAGGGCCAGTCTTTCAACCCTTTTTTGCGCGTTAGTACTCGTGTTCACGTCGGCCTGCACGTCAACCACAGAACAGATTTCCGACCTACCCGACACCCCATTCAAGCTAGCGACGTTCGAGTTAACGGATATGGGCGCCACGGCTGTTGGAATGGTGCTCGGTGAGCAGATTCTCGAATTGACTAGTGCCGGTAAGTATCTTGTGGCAGAAGCTGGACTTGAAGCGATGGTGCTGCCTAACGAGATGCGCGCTCTGATTGAAAATTACGAGACGACTTCGGCGCGGTTGTATCAGATCGCCAATTTCTTCCAAGAGGGCGCCGATGCGACGCTGCCTTTTGTGCATGCCATCGGTGCTGTGAGGATCACAGCACCGATCAAATATCCGTGGAATGTGTTGTCGGTTGCAGCGAACTACAGGGCCCATGCCGAGGGGATGGCTGCGGCGCCGAGCGGAGAGAATCCTGACGACGTCGATGGTGTGTCTGGTGCAACGGATGAAGCGGGGTCTGGTGGTAGCGGCGGTGGCTTCGACCCCTCGCGCATCGCTGAAATCGACCCAGCCCGTGACGCCCCGATTATGTTTGCGAAGTCCCCACGCTCCGGCATCATCGATCCGGGCGAGCCCTACTTTATTCCGCCAGGCCGCGACCAGATTGACTGGGAAGGGGAGATGGCAGTGATCATCGGCAAACCGGCTTATCTAGTGTCAGCTGAGGAGGCTGATGACTACGTGTTCGGCTACAGCATCATGTACGACGTAAGCGACCGTGGTGGCAGGTCACGCGGCGAGGGCTCAATGTTTCCTGGCGTGAATTGGTTCGACGGCAAGAGCACGAATCGTGGTGCGCCGTTCGGTCCATTCATCGTGCCCAAGGAATTCATTCCAGATCCCGCAAACCTCCGCGTGACCACCAAGGTCAATGGCGAACTGATGCAGGACCAAACGACGGCCGATCTCATTTGGCCCCAAGAGCACCTTATCCGGTTTACCACCTCAATTTTGATGCTTTATCCGGGGGATGTCATCGCCACTGGCACGCCATCGGGTACCGGTGCTGAGCGGGGTGAGTTTCTGAAAGCCGGTGACGTTGTCGAGATTGAGATCGAAGGAATCGGTATCCTGAAGACTCCTATCGAGGCTTATCCCGGTGGTGAAACGTAGGGTGTGCCTGTCTTCGATTTTTCAGTGTGATTCCTAACGAGCACTAGGAAACTTTCTTGGACAGTTAAAGCAACGTTCTAACCGTTGATGCCGTAAGATGGGCCCATCTGCCGCAACCGAAAGGCATCGGGATGGCTGCTAGCTCAGGATTTACCCGCGGGCACACTCCCTATTTCCGTTGGACTTGTGGTCTGGTAGCTGCGGGACTGTTGGCGCTCACGGTGAGCGCAGCCGAAACTCAGTGGGGCCGACGATGGCGGGGTGGACCACCACGCTTCCCAACTGCGGTGAAGACGGATCGTGCCTTTGCCTTCGCGCGGGTGATGTTTCAGAGTTACCGTCGTGAGCCAGGTGGCTATGGATGGAGCACCGATTATCCATTGTCCGACGCTAACTTCATGATACGGCTGTCGGAGTTGACAACGACGCCGGTCAGTCTTGACCCTCATGGTGACCCGAACCACGTAGTTGTACGTCTGACCGACCCCGAGCTTTTCGACTACCCGTTTGTCTTCATGTCCGACGTTGGTACGGTGTTCTTCACTGACGATGAAGCAGGGGGTCTACGACGCTATCTGGAACAAGGAGGTTTCCTCTGGGTAGACGATTTCTGGGGCCCGGCTGCGTGGGACACCTGGAGGGGCGAAATCCGCAAAGCGCTGCCATCGTCCCAGTACCCAATCACTGACCTTTCTTTGGATCACCCGATTTTCAGCGGACTGTTCGATTTAGAAGGATTTCCGCAAATTCCGTCGATTCAGCACTGGCGGCGGAGTGGTGGCGTTACGACGTCTGAGCGTGGTGTCAGGTCGGCAGAACCGCATTTTCGTGGTATTTCTGATGAGCAAGGTCGGCTAATGGTGCTCATGACCCATAACACCGACATTGCCGATGGCTGGGAGCGGGAGGGCGAGGACGCTGAATATTTCCACCGCTTTTCAATTGACGCCTACGCAGTCGGAATTAATGTCCTGATGTATGCGATGACACACTGAGTCAGAAGCTGGTCATAACTGGCGGGCACTTCTAGTGGCACGCCCGTACGTGCGGGTAATTATTTCCAGTGCGCGTGTTTTTTGGGACAAATCGACGTATTTTGGTCAGTCTTCACCAATGAAATAGGGCTGTTTTTTTGGGCTGGCCTCCTCTGCGACCATGGAGAGATACTCTTTGAGTCCCGTACTATAGAATGAGTTTTTGTGTCATATTCTGGGGGCCACCAGCTAGAAGTCGTTTCTATCGAAGATCCAGCAAGGGAGTTTGATGACTACTTACAGTAAGTTCGTCTGGTCCGTCACCATAGCCGGGACAATGCTGACCGTATGTCTCCCAGCGCGTGATGCCGCCGCGCAGTGGACCGCTGAGAAGCCTGGAAGTGACAACATTACTGTGCTATCGCACTTACCGCTTGGTCCGCGCTTGAGCGTGTCGGACATCGACATTGAGCAGGAGGTTGACCGGCCTTATGCCTATGTCGGTCGGATGGTTTATGGCTTCGAGGGTGGCAAAGGGATTGACATCATCGATTTACACGATCCGACGAAACCGGAACTTGTGTACTCCTGGCGGATCGAAGACCAGGACCTCCATCTTGGCACGGGTGGGATGGACGTGAAGCACTTCAAGTGGAATGACCGTTACTACGTCGTCCAGTCGCTGCAGTTTCAACAAGGTGGCCCTAATCCCGATCTGGGTGGCGTTGTGCTCGATGTGACTGGTCTACCCGATCCGACAACTGTGACAGAAGTGGCACGGATCCGATCGCCCGATACGCCTGGTGGATTCCACAACATCTTTGTCTATAAGCACAGTAATGGTCGCGTCCTCTTGATCGCCACGGTGTCTGGGCCGTTCGCGCATGTATATGACTTGGGTCACGTCGTTGACGGTTTCATGGACGATGCGCTTGTGGCGAAGATTCCGACGGGCGATTCGGCAAGTGACCGTCGCGGCTATCATGACTTTTACGCCGGCTATCATCCTGACACCGGAGAAGATCGTTTCTATGGTGGCGGTACGGGCGGGTATTTCATCTACAACATTACCGACCTAGAAGAGCCCGAACTACTTGTTACGTTACTGGGCATAAGCGGTGTTACTCGTGGACACACCTTCACGCCAACGCCAGACGGTCGTTACGTTGTAGCAGAGACGGAGTATCAATACGCACCGCTTCGGATCTTTGACCTTGAGCCGGCCTTCGAGGGCGAGGTTAAGAACATCAATAGGCCGATATCGGCCTGGACGGCCGATTGGCAACATCTCGTGCACAACCACGAGATCCGCTGGCCGTATGTTTTCGTGTCGGGCTACCTCGACGGGCTACAAATCTTCAGTCTGATGGACCCTGAGGACCCTGTGACGGTGGGCTACTACGATACCTACACCGGCCCACCGAGCAAGGTCCGCTGTGAGATGTGTAACGGCGCCTTTGGGGTCGATGTGCGTAACGCTGATGGCCTGATCGTGGTGAGCGATATGACGACCGGCTTCTGGGCCTTTCGGATGGAAGGGTTCTCGGGTTGGAACGGTGCTGATTGGGGTATGCCGGATATCTCGAGTGCACAGAAGTGGGATGAGGACCTTGGCGAGATTTCGTTCAGTCCGGGTGGTAGCCGATGAGCTTCCTTCGAGCCATAGTTCTGCCGATGGTTTTTGCGGCTGCAGTGGGCATATCGCTGGCTGCGGCCGTGCCGTCGACCGCCAGTGGAACGATTAGCAGCCTGTCCCCGTGTAGTGCGATCATTTCCGCACCGCTACTACCGTCGCAGTACTACGGCATTGAGATGGTAACGACGCGCCGCGTGCCGGGTACTGGTCGGGCTGTTGGCACTGGCATGGTCAACTTTGCACGGTCCCCGTTTGGTGTCGCCGTCTCACCGAGTGGTAGCTACGTTTATGACCTATCACTGTCGATTGATCGGATTAAGGCGCCTCGTCGGGGTGCCTACACAGCCTGGGCGGTGGCACCCGATCTCCAAGACGTTGTTCGGCTCGGTGTGATTGAGGAAGGCCAGGTTGCCTCGGCACGTGTCACTTGGAATAAATTTCTCGTGGTCTTAACGCTTGAGCCTTCGACTGAACCGACGGCGCGGTGGCTCGGACCGGTGGTAATGCGTGGGATGTCCCGTTCAAGCATGATGCACACCCTGGCTGGCCACGGTCCGTTTGAGAACGAGACCTGCCTGAAGTACGGCTTCAAGTGAGTATTCGCCAGCGGTCGCTTTGGACCGGCCTATTTCTACTGGCTGGTTCCTGCCTCGATAGTCTTCCCGGCCTCTCTGCACAGCCGGGGCATACTCCCGACCCCTCGCAGGTCAAGACATCCATGTTGCTGGATGAACAGGACGCAGGGCAGATGGAATCCATGGAACAGATGGGCGAGCAAGGTCACATGGGCATGATGCACATGGGCCCAGTCGAGGTACTCGGCGATGGCAATGTCGCTTGGCGGATGCCGCCGATGGACGCACCGATGCCACCGCTCCCGGGTATCGAGAACGCCGTACCAAGTGTTGGACCGTTTATGGTCATGGGTGATATGGACCCAACCGGTTTTCCGGAAGCACGCCCCGGCGAAATCGTTGAAATGGACGACGGCGAAACGCTCGATCTTACAGCGTCGATCGTTCAGCGCACGATCAATGGCAAAACCTTCTTGATGTATGGCTACAACGGTCAATACCCGGGCCCGCTTATTAAGGGCGATCGCGGCTCGACAGTCATCATTAATTTTACAAATGAGATTGAGATGCCGACGACCGTGCACTGGCACGGCTTACGGCTCGATAATCGATTCGACGGGGTTCCCGACGTGACGCAGCCGCCGGTGTTAGTCGGTCAGTCATTCACATATGAACTCTACTTTCGCGATACCGGCATTTACTGGTACCACCCGCACATGCGAGAGGACCTCCAGCAGGACCTTGGCCTCTACGGCAATATGCTGGTGATACCACCCGAGAACGACTACTACGGCGCCGTGAACCGGGAAGAGGTAATTATTCTCGATGATCTCCTGATGGATGAGCAGGGGCCGATTCCATGGGGCGATACGGCTCCTAGTCATGCCCTCATGGGTCGATTTGGGAACGTGCTTCTTGTTAACGGGACGACCGATTATCAGCTAGAGGTCGACCGTGGTGAGGTCGTCAGGTTCTATATCACCAACGTGGCAAACACTCGGACCTTTAACATGGTGTTTGGTGGAGCACGCGTGAAGGTCGTAGCGTCCGATGTGAGTAAATTCGAGCGCGAGGAATGGGTTGAAAGTGTGGTGATCGCACCTGCTGAGCGTTATGTGGTGGAGGTGCAGTTTGATGAGCCGGGTGAAGTTGAACTCACTAACTCAATACAGGCGATCGATGATTTCATGGGTGAGTTCTACTACCAACTGAAATCGCTTGGTCGGGTTACCGTCCGCGACACCCCAACTGCTGACGATCTGTCAGTGGAGTTCAAGACGCTGCGACAACACGATGATGTTATCAACGACATTGATAATTACCGTGATGCGTTTGGACGCGAGCCAGATCATCAACTTGAGTTGACGTTGCGTGTGCAAAACCTGCCGACGCCTATCATGCGTGCTTTGGAATTCGAGGCTGGGTTATTTTCGCCACCACTTGAGTGGAACGACGCGATGCCGATGATGAACTGGCTGTCGAGCACCGAACAGGTCGAGTGGATTCTGCGCGATGTTGATACCGGCCAAGAGAATATGGAGATCGAGTGGAGGTTTAACGTCGGTGATGTCGTGAAGATTAGGATTTTCAACAATCCCGAGACAATACACCCGATGAACCATCCTGTTCACATGCACGGGCAACGCTACCTCGTGCTGTCGATCGATGGTGTGCCGAATCAGAATCTGGTATGGAAGGACACGGCCATTGTGCCTGTCGGATCAGTCGTCGACATTCTCGCTGACCTGGACAACCCTGGCACCTGGATGCTGCACTGCCACATCGCAGAACACCTTGACGCCGGNATGATGATGCCTTTCAGCGTCAACGAACAGTAAGGGGTTTGCCGAGTTTCTAGCGTCGGCTCTACTGTCTGAAACGCCAGCCCCTGCTGCGTAGTCACCCTAAAACAGAGACTAAAGTTTGTGTGGGTTTACCCGGCGTTCTCAGTTTTTCGAGCCACCGCGATGAGCCCAAGTCCTGGCCACGGGAAGAATCGATCAAAAACTTTAAACAATGGTATGAACAAGTCAAAAATCTTAAGCTGCCACCGGCTGAAGTCGCGGCGTCGAAGAACCCGACCGTTCCACCACCACACAAGCATTCCGGTTCGATTAAAGTCTTGGAGATGCTCGACTAGGAATCCACTACTTTGAAGTTCCTGGGTCAACATTTGCCGATCGTAGCGACAGCGATGTCCTAGGTCTTCATCAATCCTGGAGTACAAGAATTGCCCTTGGGGTACGTACAACACCACTCGGCCGCCTGGCCTAACTGCTCGTGCGAGGTTGTGCAACGCGACCATTGGATCGTCGACCTGCTCGAGTACGTTGAGGCAGAGCACCGTGTCAAATGCTCCCTCGTGTGCATCGAACGACGAAGGTACTTCAAGGTCGACGGATTGAATCTCNAGGCGGGCCTTGGCCGCTGCTAGGTTTCGGAGATAGTTCAGGTTGTTCTTGTTGACATCACTAGCGACATAACGATCGCGGGGAATGAGTTGGTGCATGATATCGCCAAGCCCCGCCTCAATTTCCAGCACTCGGTCACCGAGCCAAGGGCGTATCGCATCGGCAAGCCACCCGCTGAACCGCCGCGTGCGTTCAAGTCGATGCAGGAGGTAAACACCGACACTATCCGCTCTGTAGAGGTCGTCTATGAACCAGAAGCGGACCATTGTAGACAGTGCGACAAGTCCATCCCACCAACGGATCTTCTTGCCTTCGCTATAGGCTCGACCTCGGTAGCTAATAGGTACTTCGTAGATGCGGCAATGACGCTTTGAAATTTTTGCTGTTATCTCGATCTCGAACGCGAAGTCGTCTGAGCGGATCGGAATTGACTTAAGTAGCGGGGCTCGGAACATCTTGTAACAGGTCTCAACGTCGGTCAAATTGAGTTCGGTGATGAGATTGCTTAAGAAGGTAAGAATGTGATTGCCAAGAGTATGGCGGAAGTACAGGGCCCGTCGTCGACTACTCACAGCAAAGCGTGATCCGTAAACGACGTCGGCGCCATCCTCTAGAAATGGTCGAACCATCGCTGAGAGGTCCTGCGGGTCGTATTCGAGGTCGGCATCCTGAATGACGATAAGATCCCCGGTGGTCGCGTCGATTCCCGCCCGAATAGCTGCACCTTTACCCTCGTTCTTTGTTTTAGCGATGACTTGCATTTGTTCGCGATGCTGGGCAGCAAACTCCTGCACGACAGCCGCGGTGCCATCAGTCGATCCATCGTCAACAATGATGATTTCTAGCCGACTGATACCCGGGCATGACACGTTAAGGAGCTGTGTCAAAAGCTCGGTGACAAGATATCGCTCGTTATACACCGGCACGATGACACTAAGCGTGGCGCCATTAGGAAAACTCGTGCGCCAAGCGTCTTCCCATGAGACTCCGGAGTTGGCTAACGAAGGTTTCGAAGCGGCGGGCATGACATCATCCGTGCCGTCACTCTGAGTTCTATTGTGCTGCATCAGAAAACCGACCAGGACGACGCGGACCTACCCGAGCCCGTTGGGATGCGCAGGCGGCGCATCGGTCTTCCACCTACAGTTGCACCGAACGGTAGCGCCAACATCCACGCTACCGTCTGACGCACACCAGTTCGAAATTCGGTTAACCCGATTGTCATCCCGAGATGGCCTCCCCGAGGTTGTGCGCGATAAGTGCCCAGCAATCGGTCCCACCAGGGTAGGTTAAACCCGAAATTTGTGTGACATTCGTCCACAATCACCGAATGATGAACCCGGTGCATGTCGGGTGTAACGAGAAACCAGCGCAGCACTCCGTCCACACCGTTCGGGACCTTAACATTGCTGTGATTGAACATCGCTGTCGCATTCAGTATCAACTCAAAGAGAAAGACTCCAATGGCAGGAATACCGACGAGTAGGACGACACCAACTTTGATTAGCAGCGATAGCATCATCTCCAGTGGGTGAAACCGTGCTCCTGAGGTCACGTCAAGATCGGGGTCTGCGTGATGCACCATGTGCAGCCGCCAGAGTAGTGGGACACGATGGAACATTACATGTTGTGTCCAGATAGCAAAGTCGAGAATCACGATCGACAGAGGAACGACCAGCCACGGGGGGACGGGGAGTACGCTGAGTAAGCCCCATCCGCGTTCGGCAGCGACCCAAGCGCTACCGACGGCTGTAACTGGGAACAGCAGGCGNAGAAGGACGGAGTTAAGTGCGGTAAGGCCGAGATTGGAAAGCCATCGACCGCGTTTAGATACCGTCAACTGCCGACGAGCAGCGATCACTTCCCAGCAAGCCATTAGACTGAGGATGAAAATAAAGCATCCGAGTTGCCACTCGATCTCTCGGTCAAGGATCCAAGCTTCCATGTGCGATGAGTATTATGACCGCGACAGGGTTAAACGAACAGGTTGTCTCGCAAACGCATGGATTGGTTTAGGCGAATAGCTGAGACGGACCCTCCATCTGCAACAAAGGACGGAATCCTGTCAGGTTGCAGAAAACTTGCCAAAGCCAAGGTTCAAGTCTCCGGTGTGCTAGCCTCCACCCGATGGTCACGGACGCTGTTCACAGTAGGGAATCTGAGGTCGCATTAAGTAAGGCCGATTACCTCGGCTTCTTAATACCCTCTGCCGTCGGTGCTGGACTGATGCTCGTACCGTTTAGGTTCGGGGACACGTTCAACATCGGCCTCGGCATCATCGCCGATTTACTACGCGCACGCGTCGGTAGCATCCTGCCCGGACTTGCCACTCTAGTGATCGTGTTATCCGCTGTTGGGACTATTGCCATGGTGGTTATTCGGCGCCGACTAGANACTGAAACGTTGGCCAATCCTATTTTGGGTATGTTCCANGTNGGGCCAACGGTGCTAGTCGTGCGGGTCGTAGGGGCTGTTATTGCGAGCATGGTTCTCTTTCAGTGGGGACCGGTGTGGCTCATCTCAGATACCACTGGCAGGGTCATTCTGAACGATTTAATTCCGGTGATCATGGTGATCTTTGTGGTGGCGCCGCTGTTACTGCCACTTGTGACTGACTTCGGGCTGATGGAGCTTTTCGGTACCCTCTGTCAAAGAATATTTCGGCCACTCTTTACCATGCCGGGGCGATCNTCGATCGACGCAATTGCTTCGTGGATGGGCTCGGCGCCTGTCGGCGTTCTGATCACGGCGCAGCAATACGAGCTTGGGTTTTATACTGAGCGAGAAGCCGCCACAATCGCGACGACATTCTCGGTGGTGTCAGTNGCATTTGCGTTTGTCATCATCGNCTTTGTTGGGCTCAGTGAATTCTTCGTACCTTATTATGGCGCCATCGTGCTGTCTGGCACGGTCGCGGCGATCGTTATGCCGCGTATTCCTCCACTGTCACGAAAACGCGACGTCTATTACGCACAAGCAGGCAAACAGATTACGGAAGCTCTGCCCCCGGGGCGCAATCTCTGGTCGTGGGGATTCGAGTTGGCGGCGCGACGGGCGCGACGAGCCCCCACGGTGTTGGCATTATTGCGGCGAGCAACGTTCAACATTTATGACATCTGGTTCGCGTTGTTGCCGCTAATCATGAGTATCGGTGTGACGGCTCTCGTGCTGAGCGAGTACACCTCGATTTTCAACTGGCTCGCGGTACCACTGGTGCCGTTTCTCACGATTCTCGGTATTCCTGAAGCGTCTGCCGCAGCGCCGGCATTATTGGTTGGATTCGCTGACCAATTCCTGCCGGTGGTTCTTGGACAGGAGATCGAAAGCGAACACACCCGTTTCGTNATNGCCGGGGCNGCGGTGACGCAGCTCGTCTANATGTCGGAGTTNGGCGCGTTNATCNTGAAGTCGAAGATTCCGGTGAACGTGGGCGANNTGNTTACGATTTTTCTGTTGCGAACANTCATTACNGTACCNGTGATTGCCGGCNTCGCAGCACTGATTTTCTGANGCCGNCGGAACNGTAAGCCCGNAGGTCGTACNGNGACAACCTTTCAGTGACTACGGANCAACNGNNACCCTNAGCTCTTCCTTAAGGCGTCCCAATTCATTAAGNAGCGCAGTCTGGGTCTCTGCGTAGGAAGGGACNTCATAGACNCTCCGCANTTCGTTTGGATCGNTTNCAAGGTCAAANAGTTCCCACTCGTTGGTTTCATAGTAATGGATGAGCTTATGNCGCTCGGTTCGAACNCCNTCGTGCGGNGCGACATTGTGGATGCCTTTCTCGTAGTAGTGGTAGTAGAAGCTCGTCCGCCAGTCTTCTGGTATCTCGTCCTGCAGAAGGGGCAATAAACTGCGCCCCTGCATGTCGGAAGGTATCTCAACACCAGCAGCGTGAAGGAGTGTTTCGGGTAAATCGAGATTCGAGACCATGTTGGTGTTGACAGTGCCAGCTTCGATAATTCCGGGCCAGCGCATGATGAGCGGCGTCTTCAGTGATTCCTCATACATCCACCGTTTATCAAACCAGCCATGCTCACCGAGATAGAACCCTTGGTCCGAGGCATAGACAACGATTGTATTTTCAGCCAAACCGGTTTCGTCGAGGTAGCGCAGGAGGCGACCCACATTGTCGTCAACCGATGCGATCGTTCGCAGGTAGTCCTTGATGTACCGCTGGTACTTCCAACGCACCAAATCGCGCCCTTCTAACCCAGCCTCAAGAAACTCGGCGTTCTTTGGTTCGTAGACTGCATCCCAAATGCGTTGTTGTTGTTCGTCGAGGCGGCCGTACCCTGCGAGCCACAGCCGTAGGTCCGGGTCATCCTCAGGCGTGTCACGCGGTGGCTTCAACTTCAAGTCATGCCCATCGATCATGTGTCGCCCGATCTCCATCTCCTGTAACCGGGCCGGACTCGCACGGTTCGAATAATCATCAAACAATGTGTCCGGTTCGGGAATCGTCATCCCATCGTAAAGCGTGAGACGCTCTGGTCCAGGCATCCAGCCCCGGTGTGGAGCTTTGTGCTGCGACATCACCATGAATGGTCGATTGGGATCACGCTCGTGCTCAATCCAGTCAAGTGTTAAGTCAGTGATGATGTCAGTGACGTACCCGGAATGCTGTTTTTCACCACCTGGCACGCGGAAATCAGGGTTGTAGTAGGACCCTTGACCTGGCAACACCTCCCAATAGTCAAAGCCAGTCGGCTCACTCTTGAGGTGCCACTTACCAACGATTGCTGTTTGGTAGCCGGCTTGCTGAAGTAGTTTAGGGAATGTTTGCTGCGATCCATCGAACACTTGACCGTTATCGAAAACACCGTTCAAATGACTGTATTTACCGGTTTGGATCACGGCTCGGCTCGGGGCACAGATTGAGTTGGTGACCATTGCATGTTCGAATCTCATACCCTCGCGCGCGATTCGGTCGATGTTCGGAGTGTGGTTGATCCGAGAGCCGTAGGCACTGATCGCCTGATAGGCGTGGTCATCGCTGAAGATGAAAAGAATGTTGGGTCGGTCAGATTGTGCCCAAGCCGGGCTAACAATGCCCAGTAGGACTGCCGCAACCGTGGTTTGCATCCACGCACTTTTCATTGCCCGTCCTCTTCCAACTATTCAGCGTTGGTGCTCTTGGTGATCCGGTAGAGACGAGAGGCGGTGCGAATGACTAAACTGCCTCGAGCGATTGCTGGCGTTGCCAGACACATCTCGCCCAACGAGTTCTTGCCGAGTAATTCGTATTTAGGTCCGGCACGAAACACGAACGTGTCACCTTCTTCGCTTAGGGCAAAAATCTTGCCGTTGTATGCCCATGGCGACGACGTAAACGCCGCTCCAACCTCAACCCGTACCTTGCCGTAGACCTCACGCCCGGTCTGTGCATCGTGCGCCGTGAAGAATCCCCGGTCGAACAGCGTGTAGTAGTAACCATCGTAGACGATTGGAGAGGGGTTGTAGGATGCCGCCTGTAGCTGAGCCCAAGCGATGAAGGTGTTGTTCCGCTCACCCGGCCGTAAGCTGATGTCGCCCATTGCACCAGGTCTGATCGCATAGGCGGGTCGAAGAGGGTCGCCTACGTAGCCCGAACTGATGTAAAGGAGGTCGCCGGTCGCAAACGGTGTCGGAATGGTAATCGTTGACATTCCGGTCAGTTCCCAGAGGAGCGTTCCGTTTTCAGCATACGACCGCACTTTATCGGAGCCGGTTGTCACGATTTCGGTACGCTGAGAATTACTCCACACGTAGGGTGTTGACCAGTTTGTGCCTTCCTGACGTTCAATCTGCCAAATCAACTCACCAGTTCGTTTGTCGAGCGCCAGGAGGAACGACTGGTCATCGTTATCGTTGACTATGTAGAGCCGGTCATTATGGAGGACAGGTGACGCTGCTGTGCCCCAGCCATTCCGAGTCCGGAACGGCTCCCATTGTTGCGACCACAGGGGTGTCCCTTCCATGTCGAAAGCAAAAATACCGATCTGACCGAAGTAAGCGTAAACGCGCTCACCATCGGTCACTGGAGTCTCGGAAGCGTAGCTGTTCTTGAGGTGGCGTGGTGCTCCAGGTACAGACGCGTACACTTCGCGTTCCCAGCGGATGTTGCCAGTGTTCCAGTCGACGGCATACAACATCCACTGGTGTAGGTCGCGTGGCGTACCGCGCTCGCCACCCAAATAGAGTCCAGGTCGAGCTGGTTCCCCTTCGGCTGTCCGGACGACCGAGGTCATGAAAATTGCATCATTCCAGACGACTGGTGAGCTCCAACCAGTGCCGGGCACCGCCGTTGTCCACACGACGTTGTCGGTCGCACTCCAGGTGTCCGGTAGCCGAGGGTCGTCGGCGACCCCAAGGGCACCTGGGCCACGAAACTGGGGCCACTCTTGCGCTAAGACTGGCGTGGAGAGCAACGTAATCAAAGCTGCCACTACTAGGTTTTGCATCGCTTATTACTATAGCGGTATCTGGTGCGAAGTCCCGACTGATTGTGGCTTATGCTTAGCAGGCGTTTGCAGCTATGATCGGGTCCATTATGAGACTCAGTGGGGAGGTTTCGATGCCTGTGAATCGAAGAAAGCTTGAGTGCGAGGATGAGGTTGGTGGGCAGGTAAGCCGTCGCGATTTTATCGGTGCGACGATGGCCGCCGGGGTGGCAGGTGCCTGCGGGGTTCCGTCAACTGAGACGGATACTGGCGGTGCTGCCGTGCCAGACATTGAGACGTTAACTGCGGCCATCGAAGAAAAGGTTGAGCGCGACAATATCTATATGCGATTACTTGGCGTCAAGGCGCACCTGCCGGGTCATGGCCACGCAACTGCACTCGGCGGTTCGCGTATGCCGACCGAGGTGATCGAGGCGATGCAGGAGGCCAACGACTACTTTGTCATGATGGACGAGCTGACGGTCGCCGCGGGTGAACGTGCCGCTGAGGTGGTTCGGGCTGAAGCAGCGTTGATCACGTCGGGGGCGTCGGGTGGACTACTGCTGGGTGCGGCCGCCTGTCTCACTGGGAATGACGAGGAAAAAATGCGTGCGCTCCCGAATCCTACTTGGATGAAGCGTGAGTGCATCATTCAAAAAGCGCACCGTTATCCGTATGACTTCGCCCTTCAGGCTGCCGGTGTGACCATTGTTGAAGTTGAAGGGCGCGAGCAACTTCTGAATGCCATCAGCGAGAGAACAGCCCTTATTTTTGGCCTACCACGGCACGTTGCTCTAAGCGGTACGATGGCCACCGAAGTCCTGCAGCCCCCAGAGTTGATTGAAATTGCCAAACAAGCTGACGTATCAGTAATGATCGACGGGGCGTCACGACTACCACCGACCGGCAACCTAACAATCTTCAACGAACTCGGTGCTGATTTAGTTGTGGTCTCAGGTGGTAAAGGGCTGCGCGGGCCTCAGTCTACCGGCATCCTGTCGGGTCGCGCGGACCTTATCGAGGCGGCGCGGATGCAGGCTGCGCCCAACGATCTCATTGGTCGCGGTATGAAAGTTGGTAAGGAGGAGATCATCGGTCTTGTTGTCGCGCTCAATCGNTACGCACANTTCGACCACGCGGCAGANCGTGCGGTGTGGAAACAAAAAGNNGAATACTTGGCGGCAGAACTGCAGGGAATCGACAGNTTTACTGCTGAGGTCGTGGATGACAACGAGGGGGCGCCCTACGTGGAGATCGAATGGGACCAAGGTGTTATACCAATGACCCACCGAGAGGTGCGCGACCATTTACGCCGTCGGCCCGACCAGCGCGTTGCGTTGTCGAGTCTCTATGGAAGTCGTCGTATTCAAACTCGCTGTATGCGCGACGGTGAAGAAGTGCTCGTCGCGCGCCGCCTGCGGGAATTTTTTACAGAGGGATACAAAGCTGTGGCCGAGGGAGAGGCACCAGTCGCCAGTCTCTAATTTGGNTTTTAGGATCAGAGAACTGCTACTAACAACCGTGTGCCGTCATCTTTTCTTGGCGCTCACTATTTCCGTTACCAGTGCCTGCGACCGGACCAACGACGAGTAGCGAGAGTATTTTGGACGTGGTAGCAGTCAATTGCGCTGCCTGAGTGATAGGGTAGGGGTCTTCTTACGGTAGAGGGGGTACAAGATGTGGAGTAGACGAGCCTTTCTTCGTAGCACCGGCTTGNTCGGTGCGGCGACGGTTGCATCCGAAGTTCACGGTGTCGGCGCAATCGCTGAAGCGGCCCAGTCGGTCGCNGACCGNACACCCGAAGAGGTTGCCCANAATGAGTTCTTTTGGCGTGAGATCCAGTTTGGATTNACGCTCGACCGAACNCTAACNAATNTGAANAACGGGAACAGTTGCCCGACGCCNCGNGTGGTGCACGAAGCACTCAAACGTTANCTCGATTTTTCAAATCAACTCCCGGTACATTATCGTAGCCAACTCTCACAGAACATTGAGACGGTCAGGCGACGACTGGCCGACGAGTTCGGATGCGATCCTGAGGAACTAGCTATCACNCGGAATTCGAGTGAGGCGTTGCAAATCGCGCAAAATGGCATCGACCTCCAGCCCGGTGACGAAGTCATCACGACNGACCAGGACTACGGTCGAATGCGNACNACTTGGGATCAGCGNGTNCGACGTGATGGNATCACGCTCACGCAGATTCCCTTTCCAGTGCCAACCACTCAGGACGATCTCTATGAGCGCTTCGAGCAGGCGATCACACCACGTACGAAGATCCTGCACTTTTGTCACATCACTAATTTGACGGGACAACTCTTTCCGGTGCAGCGACTCAGCCGCTTGGCACGGGAACGCGGGATTATCTCGATTTGCGATGGTGCTCACGCTGTCGCACATTTTCCGTTCAAGTTACGCGACCTCGAGTGTGACTACTACGGGACGAGTCTTCATAAGTGGCTGCTGGCACCGCACGGCACCGGTTTTCTATACGTTCGTCGAGAGAAAATCGAGAACACTTGGCCGCTGCAGGCGGCACCCAGGCGCCGTGACAGCGACATCCGGAAGTTTGAGGAAATTGGAACGCACCCAGCGGCGGCTAAAGCAGCGATTGCTGAAGCCTTGGCATTCCATCAAGCAATCGGCGCTGAACGAAAGGCNGCGCGGTTACGCTATCTGACGATGCGCTGGGCTGACCGGCTTAAGAATCATCCTCAGATTACGATTAATTCTTCACTTGAACCGGGTCAAGTATGGGGCCTCGCCAATGTGCAGATTAAGGGCGTGGACACGAGGGAGATCAACGCCTACATGTGGGATCGCTTCCGGATCGTTCTTGTGCCGATCATCCGTGATGACTATGAAGGCTTGCGCGTGACGCCGAATGTTTACACACGCATCCAAGAGATCGACACATTTGCTGACGCGATGCTGGAGATTGCAGATAACGGGCAGATTCCAACCATGTAATAGCGAACACGGTTAGAGACTACATCCTNAGCAATTTAGTGAATTTGACGACAAAACCGCGGTTCGCCATTACTGGGAAGCCGCGGTGGTCCGTCTCGCGGCCTTCACTGTAAACGACGAACAGGTCGCTACCCGGTTGGTATTCCCAACGCAGCCGGATGTTTGTACTAATCGAATCGCTGTTGGAATTGTACTGAACTAGCGTCGCGACCAGTAGCCGCGTGGTCAATGTGTAGTTGACGCGAGTGCTGGCGAGTCTCGTGCTAAACGATCCCTGCGGCAGGTCGATCCAGTTAACCTGAACACGCGGCTCAAACGACAACTGCGGTGATATCTCAACCCGGCCGTTCACATTAACGATGGTGCGTTCGCCGCTAAAGAATCCGCCTCGGGAAACATAAAGACTACCCGGGACCCGTCGGTTGGCGCCCAGCCGATAGTTCACCCGGAGGTTACGAAAGTCGTATCCGCCAATCGGTAGTGTGACACCGTCACTTATCGTGAACTCTTCGAACANAGCNTCGTGTTTGTCTGACGCATCAATACTGAACCTGTCAGTATTCTCAAACTCGACCTCAAATCGTGCACCTAGGTCACGGGACTCGAGGGTACCAGTCGACTCGTTCGCAATGTAGTCAACATCTCCGCGGAACTGGAATCGACGGATCGCGCGGACTGACGTCGGCCTCGGTGTGAACTGTACNGACGCGCGATTCTGCCGGAAGTCGTCTCGACGAACAAAACCAATTTCTGGGTTGAAGTTATCGCCGACAAGTAAGTGCGCATAGCTGAAGCCGTAGCGGTCACCCTCATTTCGGATGCTGCCAGCATAACTCGTGTCTTGTCCAGCGAGCCCAGGCGTTTTCGTTTGAGCGTAGTAGCCACCGAGGTTTAAGTCCTCGAAGAACGAAAAATTGGCATCAACACCGTAGGACTGGCTGCTACCCTCACCTTTGAGTGATACCGAACGGTTGGTACCCATAAATCCGATGGAACTCCGGCGGAAGATGTCACGGCGGATACGCACCACCGAAAAGTTAGTCGCTTGGGCGCTAAGACTGGTGTCTTCCCCGGTTTGGACGTTCAGTAGCCCCAAGGTGAACGCGCCGGAACGACCGGTTACCCGGCTTCCCGCACGGATCGGCACCTCGTTTCTGCCNCTGATACCGATCTGGCGACTGAAGAANAGGATGGGCGAATCGCCACCGCCGGCCGAAGGCCATCGCCGGCCGGTCGAAGCGCCGCCAAATGAAAAAATTCCCTGACCCTCAAGGAAGAATTCTCGCTTTTCTGGGAAGAACAGACTGAATCGTGTCAAGTTGACCTGTTCGTCGTCGTCCTCCACCTGGGCAAAGTCAGTGTTCACAGTGAAGTCGGCGGTCAGGCCCTGTGTCAGTCCGTACTTTCCGTCAAAACCAATATCGCGGGAGAAATCGTTGATCACCGTGTCGCTGGCGTTGCGGACGCCGGTGGTGCCGGAAATTGCGTAAGGCTTGAATTCGAGATTGCGCGAACCGCTTGGCACCTGGAGTCCAACCAACGTAGCGGCCAGGGACAGACGGAATTGCGCCATGTACTGAAGAGAACGTGGCATCGCCGTAATAAACGAGTCTTCATTCTTCCACTGCACACCGCGCCGGACATTAATCCCCCATACCTGATTACGACCCGGGCCGTAGCGGAGTGATTTAAACGGGATTATGATTTCTACGGTCCACCCCTGGTCGAACCGCGTGGTCCGAACGTCCCAGACGGTGTTCCAGTCACCGTTGAGCTGACGCTCGTCGCTAATGAGGCCATCGCGCAGCGCGCCCAGTGGATTGGTTTGAAAAAAGTAGCCGTTCCGGCGGTCGTAGAATGTGTCGAGTGTGAGCGTGAAGTTGTCATTTTGGCTGATTTTGTTACCGTCGCGGCGCATGTCGTTGGCGATGATTTGATCGGGCTGGCTGTCCCAATTGCGTCCGGACACATAAAGGTTACGGTCGTCAAAGAAAATCCACGCCTCGGTCTTCTCGGTCGCAGGGACATTGTCTTGGGGTTCCTGCATGATGAAGTCTGAGATCGCTTCGACTCGCGAGTAGATTGGCTCGTCGAGGCGNCCGTCGATCACAAGCTCCTCACCCACACGAATGGCTCGAATAGTAACTCGCCCGTTTTCGTCCCGACTGATCACGTTCGGCGGTGTTGGCGGAGCGGGTCCGTCGAACGTTACTGGTAACTCCCCNGTGAACGTACCGTTTTCGAAGACACCTTGGGTGTCGTCTACTTGTTGCNGAGAAAGTTCCGCCTGGTTTTCTTGAGCTGGTTGCTCGGCTGCTGCCGGGGTGCTCATTAGACATAGAACGACAAAGAGCGCCAATCCGGCCAGCCAGCGTGAACGGGTTGTGATAGGAGTCAAGTAACGCCGCATGAATCTCAACAATTGTATCGTGTTCTTCGAGTCAAACGTGTAGGGATAGTATCCATGGACACATCATTACTGCTCGCTCGAGGTGTTGGCGGTTAGAAATCAGGGTTCAATATCCCGCAGTGGGTAAATTCCGGTATGCTGTTGGTCCAACATAGATACTTCCGAAAGGACGCGCCATGTTTCGCCTGCAGGGCATAAGTGCCAGTCGCGTTGCGCTCATTGTGTCGGTGTTTTGGATAGGGTCGAGTGCCAACCTGACGGCTCAAGGTGGCGACAACCCGCACACGTCACTTGAAGATGTTGAGACTGGTCAGCGACTGTTTCAGATACATTGCAGCCGATGCCACGGTATTGATGCGGAGGGTGACGATGGACCAAGCCTTCGCCGAGGTAGGTTCCGAAGGGCTCAGAGTGACGCTGGTCTATTTCGGGTAATTTCTGATGGAATTGCTGACACGGGAATGCCGCCGATCTTCCGGCGTCGGACCGACGAATCAGTGTGGCAGGTTGTTGCATACCTCCGTTCGATCAATCAACGGCCAGAGGACATTTCGCTCCCAGGCGATGTTGAGGCTGGCCGGAGTCTGTATACAGGTGCAGGGAGGTGTGCCACGTGTCACATGATCTCTGGTGTGGGTAGCCTGTTAGGTCCTGACCTGACCTTCGTAGGTGAACGACGTTCACCGGATGAGCTACGGGCTGACCTCCTTGAACCTGACCATGAGGTTGCACCGCGTTGGTGGTCGGTGCGCGTAACCTATATAGACGGTCGCACGATTGAGGGCATCCGGATGAACGAGGACACCTATTCTTACCGGCTCATCGACGCTGACGAGAACTTATGGTCAATTGCGAAGAGGGACCTTCGTGAGAGCCAGCGTATCGAGACCTCAACGATGCCGAGTTACGACGACGAGCTCACGGTGTCGGAAGTCGATAATTTAGTCGCTTATCTATTTTCGCTACGAACTAGGGAGAGTGCGCCATGAGACGTCATGTGCCCATCGCGCTGTTTGTGTTCATGCTGATTGTTGTTGCTGGACGCGCATACGAGGCGCAGCAAGCAGATAGGTCCAATGGTCCGACCCCCGCGTTCACGCCGGTGAGCTATGAGCGTTTACTGCACTCGGACGACGAACCAGAAAACTGGCTGATGTATTCTGGCCAGTATAGTAGCCAGCGATTTAGTTACCTCGATCAGGTTACGGTGGCGAACACCAATCGCCTTCGCGTTAAGTGGGTTTATCAGCTACGAGACCTTGATCGTGCGGAAACGACACCACTGGTGGTTGACGGCATTATGTATGTCACAGAATCGCCGAGCACGGTGATCGCGCTCGACGCACGGACTGGCCGCGTCTTTTGGCGATACGAACACGAGTTACCGGAGGATTTAAACTACTGCTGTGGTAGGAACAACCGTGGTGTTGCGGTCATTGGCACCAGGCTGTTTATGAGCACGCTCGACGCGCACCTCGTTTCACTCGATGCGCGGACTGGCAACGTGCTCTGGGATACACAGGTTGCCGACGCGGCTATGGGTTATAGCAAGACCGCTGCACCATTGGTTGTCAAAGATAAGGTAATTACTGGGATAGCAGGCGGGGAGTTCGGTATCCGTGGCTTTCTTGATGCCTATGACCTTGAAACAGGTGAGCGCCTCTGGCGTTTCTACACAATTCCTGGAGAAGGCGAGCCTGGTAACGAGACGTGGGCTGACGATTCTTGGAAAACCGGAGGTTCTCCAACTTGGATGACTGGCTCCTATGACCCCGAGCTCGACCTCGTCTACTGGGGCACCGGCAACCCTGGGCCAGACTGGAACGGCGATGTTCGCCTCGGAGACAACCTATATTCGGATTCGGTGCTTGCGCTCGATCCTGATACGGGCGAACTCGCATGGTACTTCCAGTTCACACCCCACGACGTGCACGATTGGGACGCAACACAAATTCCGGTACTGGCTGATGTCGAGTTTGATGGTCGGATGCGCAAGCTAATGCTCTGGCCGAACCGGAACGCCTTCTTCTACGTACTGGATCGGCAGACAGGCGAATTTCTTCGTGCCACGCCATTCGGTAGGCAGACATGGGCTGAGCGGATTGGTGAAGACGGCCGTCCGATTCGCATTCCGAACACGTTTCCGACCGCTGAAGGCACACTTGTGTCACCGCCGATTGAAGGCGCGGCCAACTGGTGGTCACCGAGTTTCAGCCCACGGACAGAGTTGCTATACGTGATGGCATATGACAGCGAACAGATCTATTTCATCCGCGAGGACGAATATGTACCCGGTGAACGGTTTACGGGTGGCGGTGGGCGGCGTTTGCTTCCACGAGAAAGTTATTACAGTGCAGTGCGTGCCATCGTGCCTCAGACTGGAGAGATTCAGTGGGAGTACCCCGTGCAACCCCGGTCGTCTTCGGGCATACTCACGACCGCTGGTGACCTTCTCTTCGGTGGGACGGTCGATGGGTACTTCTTTGCGCTCGATGCACGCAACGGTGATGAGCTTTGGGTAATGAATGTTGGTGGAATGATCCACGCTGGGCCGATGACTTATTCAACTAATGGCGAGCAACACGTCACCGTCGCGGCTGGCAACACAATCTTTACATTCGGCTTGGAAGAGTAAAGAATCGGTGCCGCTTCCCTAAAGAGGCCTCCGCCTAGTCCGTTCGAGGCGGCGACCAGTGATTTTGGCTCACGGCTGTAATTTCTTTCCGACTGTTATGTGTGAGGAGAATCTGATGCTCTGTGCTTCTGTCCGTACGGTTCGAAGACTCAGCTTGCTGTGTGTCTTAAGCTTAACCGTTGCTACGCCAAATGTTTTAGCTCAGGACCAGCGAAATGCTACTGGTGAGTACGGTGTGGTTGTGTCGCGCTCGGTCGAGGCAAGCAACGTCGGTGCGGCGATCCTCGAACAGGGGGGTAACGCGGTTGATGCAGCCATTGCGACAGGTTTTGCCCTAGCCGTGACATATCCCTCGGCCGGCAACATTGGCGGCGGTGGTTTTATGTTGGTCCATCCCAGTGATGGACGCGACCCTGCTTTTGTTGACTACCGTGAGAAGGCGCCGCTTGCCTCCACAGAGGACATGTACATTGATGGAGGTTCTCGGAAGAACCACAGGTGGGTTGGCGTGCCCGGCACCGTCGCTGGTTTTGTCCTAGCGCACGAACAATTTGGTACCCTGCCGTGGGAGGATTTAGTGATGCCTTCAGTGCGGCTTGCCGAAGATGGCTTTGTGTTGAAGAGCCTAGCCCAGGGTCTCAACCGAGCCGTAGAGCGATCCGAGAACGACGAATTCAAGAGGGTCTATGGCAAGGGTGGCGGGACCCAACTTTGGCAGGCCTCCGACCGCTTGGTTCTTTCCGACCTCGGCAGCACTTTGCGCCGCATTGCCAGATGGGGGAACGACGGCTTTTATGTAGGAGAGACAGCGGACCTACTGGTTACTGAGATGGTTCGGGGTGATGGATACATTACTCAGAATGACTTGTCTAGTTACGCTGCCTTCATTCGTGAGCCGATTCGTACTACCTTTCGCGGCAATGAGATTTTTTCCGCGCCACCGCCTAGCTCAGGTGGAATTGCGCTCACCATCATGCTCGGCATACTTGAGAATTTCGATTTGAAGTCGAAGGGCCGTTGGTCACCAGAGACCATGCACTTAATTATTGAATCGATGCGCCGCGCCTACGCCGACCGCGCCCGGTACCTCGGTGACTCTGACTTCGTGGAAATCCCTGTTCACCTAACGACTAAAGGGTATGCTCGCGAGTTGGCCGCATCGATTGACCCTCGCCACGCCACCATGAGTGAGAAACTTGGTCCTAGGCTGACCGAGGTTGAAGAAAGCCAAGAAACTACGCACTACTCGGTGATCGACCGAACAGGCATGGCCGTGTCGAACACCTACACGCTAGAACAAGGCTATGGCTCTGGTGTGGTCGTAACAGGTGCTGGTTTTCTACTCAACAATGAGATGGGCGACTTTAATCGGAATCCCGGGGTGACGAATCGGCAAGGGAGCATCGGCACGTCCGCTAACCTCATCGTGGCCGAAAAGCGCATGCTCAGTTCGATGACCCCGACCATTGCCGTCCGCGACGGTAAGGTGGTAATGGTGACCGGGAGTCCCGGTGGACGGACCATTATCAACACTGTTCTCAATGTTACGTTAAACATCCTTGAGTTTGAGATGAGCCTACGGGATGCCGTGGATGCCCCGCGCCTCAATATGCAATGGTTTCCTGACCGTGTTGGCTTCCAAGGCTTCGACGACCCTGTGTTTTCTGACCTCGTGAAGCAATTGACCGTGATGGGACACCGTGTGACCAGTGGTGGAGGCGGCGACGCCAACTCCATTCTAGTCAAGGACGGATTGTTCATTGGTGCTGCGGACAACCAGAATGGTGGCGCCTCCGCGGCGCGACGATAGTGGAAGAACAAAAGAACCCGTCTTGCTTCTTATGACTTTGGTTTAACGAAAGAGCGAAGGCCGCATCAATTCAGGAGTACACAAAATGTCTGCTCACCTTGCCCTCCGTTCAGGCAACCCGGCACTTAGCGCCAACACCTTTACCGAAATTCCTCGTGTAGTTGGCCAAGAAGTGATGACGATCGGTGGAACCGTCAACAAGACGGCAATGGCATTGGCCATCCTCTTCATTACGGCCACCTACGTTTGGGGACAGGGCACCGCCGGCACACTTCCCATGGGCCTGGTCTGGGGCGGGTTTATCGGCGGCTTTATCGTTGCAATGGTGACCGTCTTTAAGCACGCCTGGGCACCCTACACCACACCACTTTATGCGGCGTTCGAAGGGGCGGCGCTTGGAGGCATCTCGTTTCTCTTCGAGCAGCAATATCCTGGGATTGTTAGCCAGGCGATCTTTCTTACGTTCGGCACACTCGGCGCACTTCTCGTGGCGTATCGTTCAGGAATCATTAAAGCTACCGAGAACTTTAAGCTGGGCGTAGCTGCTGCGACCGGTGGCATCTTCCTGGTGTATCTCCTTAGTTTCATCGTTGGGTTTTTCGGCGTTGAGGTACCCCTGATCCATTCCAGTGGCACCTTCGGTATCCTCTTTAGCCTCTTTGTTGTCGTTATTGCGGCGTTAAATTTGGTGCTCGACTTCGACTTTATTGAGGAAGGTGCCGAGCGTGGTGCGCCAAAGTACATGGAGTGGTACGGCGCTTTCGGTCTTCTTGTCACCCTCATCTGGCTCTATCTAGAAATCCTCCGCCTCTTGGCCAAGCTGCAGAGCAGGAGATAAGTGGCATAGGGGCCACATCGTCAGTTTTATTAGGCGCGATGGTTGATCTTTTATACGTTGGCATTTGTAAGACTCCGCTCGCCGTTTCGAGTATGGTTTGAGGTGTGATCGGCCTCCTCGAACTACTTCTCATCGTCCTCATTATTCTGCTTGTTTTTGGTACTTCCCGCCTGTCGCGTGCCGCCGAAACTACTAAGGCAGCCATTAGGGTTGGTAAGAGGCGGTTCTGGGTCACGAACCCAGTGACGGGCGAGAAGGAATTAACCCTGATGACCGCCGAAAAGGAATTGGCCCTTGGGCAGCGAAACGATGCCGAGGTTCGTCAAAAATGGGGTCTCTACGAAGATTCTCGCCTTCGGCAGTACGTCCAGGAAATTGGTCTCCGCGTGGCGCGTGCGTCGGAGCAGGCCAAGCTGTCTTGGCATTTTAGTATCGTTGACGATTCAGCGGTGAACGCCTTCGCGGCTCCTGGCGGCTACATCTACATCACACGTGGCTTGCTTGCTTACTTAGGGACCGAGGCGGAACTAGCCGGAGTCCTTGCGCACGAGGTTGGCCATGTCAATGCACGCCACATGGCCAAGCGCTACACGCGCGAGCATGGGGCGCAGGCTGGCCTCTGGCTGGTCCGAGTCTTTTGGCCAGCGGCCCGGACTCTCAGTGGCTGGGCAGACAAGGGTCTTGACATGCTCTTTCTTAGATACGGACGCGATGCCGAGTTGGAAGCCGACCGCCTCGCCTTGGGCTATATGGCCAAGTGTGGTTGGGATCCAGCGGGTTTACCGGATGCCCTCACTACTCTCGGCCGCCTTGGAGATGCCCACGGCGAAAACAATATTCCCTGGCTTTCGACGCACCCGTCGTCGCCCGACCGGGTGGCTGCACTCGAAAACTTGATTACTCGCCTGAAGACACAGCAGACCGATACGGGCCGTGACTCGTATCGTCACTATATTGAGGGACTTTCCTTTGGTGCCGGGCCTTCATCTCGGATTGGTTTTTATGTCGTGCGTGACGGTGATAGCTGGGAGGCAATTACTAAAGATGTCGGACACGGAAAGGCTGACCCCAGAATACTCGCCATCTTGAACGGCTACCCCACGGCCAAACAGCCAAGAGCGGGAGAGGAAATTAAAGTGGTGTTGACCACATCGACCATGGTCCAGTGATGGAATCTTGATACAAGAAAACGGTCTGACGCGCAGTGCTACCGCCCGTATTCCCAGGTCACGGGTTTAGGCGTGTGACCTTCCAGCCGCTACCTTCGCGTTCGTATAACAAACGATCATGTAGCCGGTTTGCCCGACCTTGCCAGAACTCGATCCGTGTCGGCCTGACGATATATCCACCCCAGAAGGGTGGCAACGGAACGTCTTGACCTTTAAATTTCTGGTCGAATTCCGTCGTTCTACGAACGAGCTGGTCATAGCTTTCGAGTGAGGCACTCTGCGTGGATGCCCAGGCACCGATCTGACTTCCGCGTGCGCGGGTACGGAAATATTCGGTCGATTCCTCCCGTCCAGTACGCTCGACGCTTCCTTCAATCCGTACCTGACGCTGCAGTACGGTCCAGTGACAAATAAGCGCGGCACACGGATTTTCCTCGAGATCGCGGCATTTTCGACTGTCGTAGTTAGTGTAGAAAATGAAACCGTGGGGGTCGAAGCTCTTGAGAAGAACAATACGGGCTGAGGGAGCACCGTCTTTTGAGGCCGTGGCGAGGGTCATCGCCTCGGGTAGGGCAACGCCAGAGGTCTTGGCGTGTTGGAACCACTCACTGAAGAGACGAAAAGGGTCAAGCCCAGCTTCTTTCTCAATAAGACCGTGAGTAAGGCTCTTTATGCCTTGGCCGAGAGACAACACGAGACGAAGTTTGGCGAGTATCGACATAGGTGCAGCAACACGAAACTACCATTCTAGACCAAACTGAGCACAGAGCCCTCGGCCTACCCACGATGGAACGAAACGCTGTGCGACCTGATTGAGCCAGTGAATTTGATGCAGGCGGTGACAAAAAAGCAGCTGACGACCCCAGAGTGGAACCCTAGTGGATGGTCTTGCTAAAGACCAGCATGCAGGGGTCTATTTTTTCAATCCTGAATGCCGTAGCAGCGCTGCTGTGTCGGGCTCACGGCCCCGGAACGCAGTAAAGACCTCCATGGCAGGTTGACTACCTCCGAGGCTCAGTATGGTGTCGCGAAACCTTCGACCAATTCTAGCGATGGCCTGTTCGTCGTCGAGCCCTGCTTCCTCAAATGCGACGAAGGCGTCTGCGCTCAGGACTTCGGCCCATTTGTATGAAAAGTATCCTGCAGAGTAACCACCGGAGAATATGTGCGTGAAGCTGCAGAGGAATCGGTCCTCAAGGAGTGGTGGCAGGAGACTTGTCCTTGCGGCGATTCCTCGCTGTATATCGAACGCATCACGATCGCCGTCGGGTTCGAAGGTGTGATGTAGGGCTAGGTCGGTGAACCCGAAATGGAGTTGGCGCAGCATGAGGCTACCAGCGCGGTAGTTACGCGCTGCGCAAATCTTGTCGTAAAGCGTGTCGGGAAGCGGTTCGCTGGTTTCGTAATGTCCACTGAGGCCAAGCAGTGTCTTTCGGTGGTAGCACCAATTTTCCATGAACTGGCTAGGCAACTCAACGGCGTCGTGTTCGATGTTGTGGATACCCGAAGAGAATCCGTAGTCAATCTGGGTCAACATGTGCTGTAGTCCGTGGCCGAATTCGTGGAATAGTGTCTCGACCTCTCGGAACCGCATCAGCGACGGTTTTCCGTTCACGGGCGGGCTCTGATTGCAGACCAAATACGCAACTGGCAGGCGAGGACCTCCATCAGGGTTACTGAAGAGACGGCTGCGACCTATACATTCATCCATCCAGGCACCACCGCGTTTTTCGCCAGGCCGGCTGTAAGGATCAAGGTAAAACGCTGCAAGCGGTTTTTTGTCTTCGCCGATCACCCGAAAGAAGCGCACGTCGGGGTGCCACACGGGTGTCTCGTCATCTGCTTCTTGAATCTCAACACCGAAGAGCTGTTTGGCCAGTCCAAACATACCGTCGAGAACGCGGGGGAGGGGAAAGTACTGCCGAAGTTCTTCCTCGGAGAAGTCGTAACGCTGCTCTCGCAAGCGTTCGGCCCAGAATGGTAGGTCCCAGTGCGCCAGTGCTTCCGGGCAGGCCGTGGCTTTCGCCAAAAATTCTGGGTGTGCCTTGGCGAACTCGCTGAGGTCGTCAAGGTCCCGGTGGGCGGCATCGAATGAGGCGACCCGTAATTCCTCGAGAAGCTTCTCGACCGCGTTGACACTCGCCGCCATTTTGGTTGCAATGCTCAGTTCGGCGTGGGTCGCGTAGCCGAGGAGGTTCGCGGCCTCACGTCGCAGTTGCAGAATCCTTTTGATGAGTGTCGCGTTGTCAAGGTCACCTTTGGAAGCTCGTGTGATGTAAGCCCGATACAGTTCCTCGCGTAGGTCGCGCCGCCGGCTGTGTTGTATGAACGATTCAAAGCTTGGCTGATCAAGCGTAATTCGCCAAGGCCCGTCAACCGACGTGGCATTCGTTTCTCCAGCGTCCCGCGCCGATTGTGCCGCCAGCTGCAATGCGCTATCTGGCAGGCCAGCAACCTCATCGGCCTCCCGGAGCGTCTTTGAGAACGCCTTGGTTGCGTCGAGCACATTATTCGAGAAACGCGTCGACAGTTTCGCTAACTCGGTTTGGATCTCGTTAAACCGTTCGCGTGCTCTGCCATTAAGCCCTACACCAGTGAGTTTCGCGTCACGGATCAACAGCGTGACGATTCGTTGTTGACTGCGATCGAGTCGGTTCCATTCATCCCCGTCACGCAGCGAGCATAAGGTATCGAAAATTGGACGGCTTTGACTGATACGGACCGAAAAGCGAATAAGTTTTGGTTCAACCTCCGCGTACGCAATACGCAGCGCCTCACTATTTGCCACGCCAGTCAGGTGCGAAACCACCCTCCACTGGGCAGACAATTCCTCATCGATCCGTTCGAGTGGCTCGATCAGTTCCGCCCAAGTTGGTTTTGATGCGCGTTCGAGTTCAAGTAGCTGGGTACTGAGTGTCGCTAGGAGCTTCTCTATGGCCGGCTCGACATGTTCAGGCTTAATGAGGTCAAAACGAGGCAACAGGGCCTCATCGAACAGCGGATTCGTCGTTTCGGGCATGCAACCAGAGACTTCGTTACGAAGAGGGTTCTTCCTGCGACAGCCTGCGGAAGTACTCCTCAATTAGATCGCGGAAACCTGAGGGCACCTCGTCTGAGCCGGCGAGGAACAGTGGGTTAGTGTCCTCACCTTCGTTTTCGCGCCGTAACCGGTACTCGAACCGCTTCAGGTTCTCGTTGACGAAAATCTGCAGTCTAGCGATTTCATCGGCGTCGGCGTAAATCCGTTGGTCATCGAACTCTCGCAGGGCTTGAATAACAGCATCGAGATCATCCACGGTAAAGCCCTGCTGCTCGAGAAGCTGTCTGAGTTTTTGGGCATCTATTGCCTGTTCTCGATACTCACGGCTAAACTGTCGGACCTGGTCTGGTCCTACGTCCCAATCGCTCGGCTGGGCGTGGGTCCGGTTGCCACCCTGATTCGGCAAACCGGTGCGGTTACCGCCACCTCTCTGTCCCTGGTCACTTTGCCTACCCTGCTGTAAGTCACCCTGAGATTGACGTTGCTGTTCATCTTGAGCAGGTCCATCTCGCCGTGCTGCTTCGCCGACCCGCTGCTCGAGTGATTGGACACCTCGCATTAGATCACGTGTTGCTTCAAGCGCTTCGGCCCACTGATCTGCTGGATTTTGTCCAATGGCTGCCTCTGCTTCGCTAAGCGCTTGACGGATTTCTTCAATGTCCGCACCAATTTGTTGTTCGAACGCCCTGGAATACTCTGGCGCGCGGCCAAGGATGACCCCTTTCGAATACCGGATTTTCTCCTTCAGCTTGTTCTTTCTGATCGAGTCGGCAGCGGCCTGCAAGCGTTGGGATGCTTCGCGTTCGTCACGCCGAAACTCGGCTGAGGTGTTATCAAGTTGGCGTTCAAGGCTGGCAACCTCAGCCGACATTTGATCTTTACGTCCCATGAGCGGGCCCACCTGTGTACGGCGTACCTGTGCATCTTGGTCGAGTTGACCTACATCGTCGGTAACCTGTCGCTCGGCGTCGGCCAGTGCGTCGACACGGTCGAGCGCAGTTGCGATGTTCCGTTTAAGTCGTCCCGACTGTTCCTGTTCCAGCCGACTCTGTGCTTCACGCAATTGCTCGAGTGCCGCGCTCGCGTCAACCATGCCGTTATCGCCTGGGTCCACCGCTGCACGGCGCATCGCGTCGGCCGCTTTCTGGAGTTGTTGCGCGGCCTGCATTAGGTCGGGGTCGGATTCGTTACGGGCAAGCCGTTCAAGCTGCCGCGCGGCCTCTTCGGTCTCGTCGGCAAGTGCACGTTGACTCGCGCCGCTGCCTGAGGAAGCAGTGCGCTGGCCCCTAGCACGCAAACGCTGTCGCTCAGCCTCTTGTTCTTGCCGTCGCGCCAGTTCCTTTAGTCGCTCGAGTGTTTCATCAAGCTTTGTGTCGGCCAGCTGTTGTTGTGCGCTCTGCAGGGTCTCGTACTGGTTCTGCAACTTATCGAGCTCAAGTTCGAACAAATCAGCGAGATCATCGGCAGCCGACTGGCGGCCTCCGCTCCCACCACCACCACCTTGCGACTCCATAGCAACACGCACTTCCTCGTAGGTTGCTTCGGCCCGCTGCAGCATTCTGAGCGCGTGCTGCTCTGGCGGTAGTGCGTCCTTGGCGTTTTGGGTTTGCAGGGTCTCCTCAGCCCGCTGCATCGACGTCACTGCCTGTGGAAGGATCTCGGAGATTTCAACAAACGCCGGGTCAACATTTACAACACGGCTGTTCAGCCGACCGAGCAGGGTCTGCACCTCCTCGCGTAGCTTGCCCTGTGCTAACGCTAGGAAAACGACGTTCTCCCGGAATTCCTCGTCAGAATATTTGCTGCGATCACGCACGATGTTAAATGTGGCTGAGACGATTTCACGTTGCTGTTGTGAAAGAGCATCTGGCGATGTAGCTCCACCACCTCCCCCGCCCATACCGGCCTGCGATTCAGCGGGCAGGAAGTCCTTACCGAACGGTCGAATCTGAATAAAGTAGAGGTCACTTGTCCCAACGTTGGACTTGTCGCTGTTTGCCGAATCGCGTGCCCGTGCGTAGTAGGAAATCAGATCACCAGGCTCGAGACCATATTCCTCGAGAAAAAATGTGTATCCGGCCGAGGTGTCGTGTGGCGTATTTTCAGGGTTGTTGAAGAGTTCAAGGACCTTGTCGTCGGAGCCGTTAATCGCATAGACAAGCTCGAGGGCTTGAATGCCGAAATCGTCATTGGCCTTAGCCTCAACAAAAATCTCCTCGATGGACGATGCCGTTATGTCACGCCCTGGTTTCTCGAAACCGACGACGGGTGGTTGGTCATCGAGCACCTCAATTGTGTGCTGTGACGACGCCGTAATCATCACACCGTCGTGGTCCTCGAGATCGATCCGATAAAAGCCGTTCATTTCAACTGTAAAACGCGTCTTGAGCGAACCATCGGATTGGCGGTCCATCGGAAGAATCGTCTCTTCATTGATGACAAACTGGCCACCTAGGGTCTCGGTGGTTGGCACGGCACGGACCCGCACTTCAGTACCACGCAAGACCGCGATGTCGCCCCCATCTTCAATGGTGCGCGGTGGAAGTTCGGTATACGGAGGGAAGTGATACTCGAGTTCAAGGCGCTCGACGAAGGGGATGTCGATGACCTCAATTGTATAGACCTCTGAACGGATACCCGATGACTGGACGAAGTAATCGGTTGCTTCGCCAATGTCAAACAGCATCACTTCGTATTGGGTTTCCTTAAAGCCAGTCACAAGCGGCAATGGTTCGTACGGCACACTCGCGTGTGAGCGCGAGTAGAGCTCGACCTTCTCGGTTTCAAAGCCGACGAGCTCGGCCGTAATCACTTGGTCGGTACCACGAGCGACTGTTACGTTACCAGGCGCCACAACGATCTTGTATGGGCTTGCCGTCTCAATGCTCCGATGCGGAAACGCAACTGCCGAAAGACCATGGCGTAGATAACCCGGGCCGAATAGCAATAGCATTGCTGAAGTTGCAGCCAGCCCGACTAGTGCGCCTGATGTGCGCTGAAGACTGCGTCGCTCGACAGCGCGTCCAGAATCTATCGAGTCACACTTCTCGACGGCTACCTCGATCAACCGGCGGATGAGCGCTGGCGACATGTCAACGCGGCTGGACACATCGGGCTTACCACTTTCCTCAAGCGCGCTTAAGACGCTCGCCTGAAGGGATGGTTCATGTTCCTCGAGGTATAGCGCGACTGACTCGTCCGAGACTCGGCGCGACAGCGGAAGCAGAAGTGACCAGACGAGAAGCAACGTCAGCGTCAGGTAAGTAAGTATCCTGAACGTAATGATTGCTGGGGCACTAAAGCGGAAATACTCAAGGCCGTAGGCCGAAAGTAAAAAGGCTACGATGCCGGCCGTGACCATGACGGCCAGGCCACGCAGCACGATCTTAAGCCGCCAACGTTGACGGACTTGACGGATGACTCGAAAGAGGTCTTCGCGAGGGGATTGCGATTGATGACCGGTTAACAGCATATCCGTGTGCCCAAGTTATCTCACATTTTCGCCTAGCTTCGCAGAACATCCTGCGGCCATTCATCCCGGTCCATCGGCGCAGCTATCCGCGGACGCGCCGCTTTTTAACAGTGCCTACCGCGCCCTTTGCGATAGCTGGTTTGATAGCACAGTTTCGGCAGTCAGGAGAAGAAGTGCCGCCACAAGCAGATACCGCCATAATGCCTGCTGTTCCTCCGCGTCTTCGGGGCTCCGCTCATGCAGTACTAGATTTCCAAGTCTTTCAGTAACCGCCCGCCCAGTAACCGAACTGGCCAGTTCTTGGGGGTCGAGTGTTGCCAGGTCTGATTCGCTACGATCAGCGTTAACGGCAAGGGCGAGCGGCACGTCGACAACGGCACCAGGTGTGTGTATTTCGTAGAATCCCTGGTGAGCCAATTCAAGGAACACGGAGGAATCAGTGCCTGTGATCGGTAGCCGCGCCCCGGTCGGTGCGACCGCGACCGGGTCATCGCGCCCGAATTCGAGCCGATGGCCACGCGCCGCGTACATGCTCGCCACATCGAGCAACTGGGCCGTGGTATGCCATTCGGTTGGTTCGACATACTTGCCAAGGTGCTTTGCCAACTGATGAACGAAGGGCAGATAGACCGGTTTGAGAGCCAAGTCGTTCCAGTAACTATCGAGTGTGGACGCCCATACCAGTACGTGACCCTGCCCGATACGGCGCTCGGCAAGCGCTACCGAGCCATCGGCAAAGCGCGCCAGTACAGACTCGGGATTAGTGACGGTGAATGGTCTCTGCTGAAAGAATTGTGCTGATGAAAGGTCTCCACTGCGGGGGGCGTTGAAGATGTCAAACACTGGGTGGCTGTAGTCAACGTAGCCTAGGACGTTGCTCCGACTGCTGAGGCGAGCGGTGGGCGTACCGAACGAGCCAGGCAATACATCGGATGCCTCGGGCGTCCAGCGTACGCTTTCACCGAGGACAGCCAACAGTCCGCCGCCTGCACCAACAAAGTTGACCAGCGCATTCCCCGTGGGGCCGTCGAACGGCGCAGTGTCATTTAGAATAACGACTGACCGCCCTTCCAGCACATCTGTATTGAGATCGCGAACTGTTATTGTCTCAGTGACGAATGTCGGCGTATTGCCTACGGCAAGGGCGTTCTCGAGGTACAGGCTTGAGTCTAGAGTAGCTGCATCAGGTTTAACGATCAGGACTGAGACCAGCTGGCCGGACGAGACCGTGAAGTGGAACATGTTGTCCTGTAGTAGTGCGTCATCACTGATCCGCACAGTCCCGCGAAGTTGGTCTTCACTCACGATGAACGGATCAAAGCTGACCGTAGCCGTGCCGCTGGCTTCTATATCAATCAATTGCGTTGCAACTTCGTGTCCGTCGAGCTCGAGGGCGACCAAGAGATTAGTAACATTCAGGTCGCTTTGGTTCACCAGTCTAGCCATAGCGGTGACCTGTTCAGCGGCCGAGAACGGCTCACGCTCGAAGGCTACCGACGTTATCGTCACATTCGATGCATCAGTTCCGTCGATGGGTATCGGTCGAAGGCGGATCCCTTCTTCGAACGAAACAGCCTCGTCTCCGGTCCAGCCGTTTTTTTGGAAATCAGAAATGAGGACCACTTCGCGTTCCGTGAATTCAGATTGCTCGAGGATGCTCTTGGCCAGTTGCAGTGCAGGGCCAAAGCGCGTGATGTTTGCACCGACCTCAGCGCGTGCGATCGCCGCGTACACGCTGGCATGATTGACTGACGAACGGGCACCGATTTCGGCGTTCTGTTCGAAAAGCACTAGCGTAGCCAAGTCGTTAGGTCCCAGGGTGTTGATTTCCTCTTGAGCAGCAGCCTGAGCCTGTTGCCAGCGGTCGCTGTAGCCCATGCTGTACGAACGATCAAGCAGGACGACAATTTCTCTGCCCCCGTTCAGTGTGCCGGCTAGGCTGGTTGTATCGGTGAAGAACGGCCGTGCGAAAGCCAAAATCAACAAAATAACTGCGGCACAGCGGAGTAAGAATAGCGGCCAATTACGGATCTTCTGCCGGCGCATCGACCGATATGGCACACGCTCAAGGAACATAAGTGATGGGAACGAAATAACCTGGCCACGTTCGCGGTGGGTGAGATGAATCAGCACTGGGACCGCAAGTGCGGCGAGACCGAGGAGCAATAACGGTGCTAGAAATGCCATTAGCGGGCTCTCGCCATCCGTTCACGCGCCGACAGAAATGCAAACAGCGCGTAGTCAATTGGCGTTGAGGTGTTGAACACCGCATAGTCGATTTGTTGTTCGGTGAAGGACTTTGCAAGTGCCAACGTATGTTCTTCAATGAGTTTCTTATACTGTTCGCGGAGGTTCTCGGGCACGATCGGAATCCGCTCACCGCTCTCCATGTCTTCAAAACTGGAAGCGGTATCGTACGGAAACTCGAGTTCAGCCGGGTCGAGAACGTGGAAGACCATCACGTCGTGCCCCTGAGCACGAAATTGTTTTACTGCGCTGAGGATGATATCTGGTTCTTCGTAGAAGTCAGAGATCAAAGCGAGGATTCCACGCCGCTTAAAAAACTCTGTCATCCGAAACAGCGGATCTCCAAACAGGCCAGGTCGGCCAGCGATCGCACGATCAATCGTGTGGAATACAACATCAAGATGCTTCGCCGATGGAGGCACTCGCTCGATGATTTCGCTGTCGAATGTGACAATGCCCACACGATCCCGTTGCTGGTTTGCCAGATAGGTGAGCGATGCAGCTAAAAACTTCGCGTAGTCAAGTTTCGAGAGTCCTCCACTTGAGAACCCCATTGACTTCGAGACATCTAGAATTACCGAGAAGTTGGCATTCGAGTCGGCTTCAAATTCCTTTACGTAATAGCGGTCGGTCCGAGCGTAAAGTCGCCAGTCAATACGACGAATGTCGTCGCCAGGCATGTAGCCGCGGTGTTCAGCGAAATCAACTGACACACCTAGGGAAGACGCCTTGTGGATGCCGTTAATGAAGCCGTCTACGAGTATGCGGGCCAGAAGTTCAAGATTACCTATTCGGGCCAACACCTTCGGGTCGACGAATGACGCCCCTGGAATGAGGGTGTGTCTCTGGGTCGCCATGATTCCTACATCCCCGAAGTCGGCACGGTCACCGTATCTAAAAGCTGATCAATGATTTGATCAGTTGTGACACCCTCTGACATTGCGTGGAAATTGGTTAAGACCCTGTGCCGGAGTACGGGATGCGCCAATGCCCGGATGTCATCGAAATTTACGTGATAACGGCCCTCATTAAGCGCCCGCGCCTTTCCTCCCAGCACGAGGTACTGAGCGGCACGAACGCTAGCACCGAACGCAATCCATTTCTTCACGAAGTCGGGTCCATCCTTATCGGCACGGCTCGCGCGGACTAGATTGAGGGCATAGCGCATGACCGGCTCTGAAACCGGCACCTTGCGAACAAGTTCTTGGAATTTCACAAGATCGTCGCCGGTGATGGTATGTGAGAACTGAGGGTTCTGGATCGATGTGGTGGTTCGGACGACCTCGAATTCCTCGTCTTCAGGTGGATGTTCAATGATGATATGGAACATGAATCGGTCGAGTTGTGCTTCGGGCAGGGAATAGGTGCCTTCGAGTTCGATCGGATTTTGGGTAGCAAAAACGAAGAACGGCTCTTCTAGGGTGTAGGTGCGACCCTGAATCGTAACGCGATGTTCCTGCATTGCTTCAAGCAACGCCGACTGAGTTTTGGGAGGCGTCCGGTTGATCTCGTCCGCTAGTAAGATATTGGTGAAGACTGGTCCTGGTGAAAAGACCATCTTGCGACCGCCGGTCTGTGGGTCGTCTTGGATGATGTCGGTACCAGTAATGTCCGACGGCATCAGGTCCGGGGTGAACTGGATCCGGCTGAACTTGAGGTCGAGCACCCGGGCCATGGTGTGGATGAGAAGGGTCTTTGCCAGCCCAGGCACCCCCACGATAAGGCTGTTACCCCCTACGAATAGACTGGGCAGCACCTGCTCGAGCACGTCCTCTTGCCCGACGATGAGCTTGCGGATCT
>PAWT01000004.1 GCA_002714165.1 Acidobacteriota bacterium | reverse complement strand
TTTGAGGTTCTGGGTACGTGCTCAAAGTCGACTCGTTCAAGTTTTCCTAACAGTGTTTGTGCCTCCCGATGCAGAGGTTGCAAATTCGGATGGCGTACACGGTATCTACCAGTCATCTGTCGAATCAAAAGCTGAGAATCGGATCTGATCAGAATGTGGCAGTGACGAGCGCCGACAAAGTAGGTCAACGCGGCAATCAGGCCACGATATTCCGCAACGTTGTTAGTCGCGACTCCAAGTGCTCCCTTAAGTTCGGCGCAGACCGTTCCATCAGGATTTTCAATCCGAACTCCGAATCCAGCCGGACCAGGATTTCCCCTTGATCCGCCGTCGATATAGGCAACGAACATCGTAAAGAACCGTTGCAGCTACTCAGTTCGAGTTCAGGCCCCATCCTCGGGCAACGACTTGTTTGCCAACTGGAAGTAGAGAATCCGACCGCAGCTTTCGCACTGAATTACTCGGTCATTTAAACGGATGTCGTTGAAAACTTGTGGACGTAAACGAACGTGGCAAGAACTGCACAAGTTGTTCTTGGCTTCAACAACTGCAAGGCCATTTCGCTTCTCGGCGATTTGATCAAATAGTGCCAAGACGGCAGCATCAATCTCGCTAGCCAACGACTCGCGGGCAACCAACGCCTGTTTTGCTGTAGCCTCAGATGTTGCCCGCTCCTGTTCTATTGTCTGCCGCTCGGCCTCAATTTCCGCTTCAACAGTCACCATTGAGCGCTCTGCCTCATTAACCGAGGCAGTTAAGGCGTCAGTTTCAAGCATCGATACCAGTAGGTCTTCTTCGAAGGATTGCACGGCACTCTTGGCTGTGGTGATTTCTGTCTGTACGGCCCATAACTCTTCGTTCGTTTTCACGATCATTTCATGTTCTTGAAACTTAGCAAGACGGCTCTTGGCATCTGAGACCTCTTTCTCAAGATTGCGGCGAACTTCCCGATTATCGTCCAGCTGCTGTTTTGCATCACTGAGGGCTGTCCTGAGCTTATTCAACTTAGTTTCAAAGGCCTCAAACTGTGCCGGAATCGCAGCGATACGCCGTCGAGCGTCGTCGACGATGTTATGCAAGCTCTGCAGACGGATCAGACGTTCGAGATCTGGTAGCATCGATTGAAATTAATGTGCTGTTGCCCACGCAGGAGATGGTTCAGCTTCTCCTGTGGTAGTTGGATTCGGTCTTGGGGCGGTGGATATATCAAATTATGTCCTTCACGCTCGTTGTGTGGCAGTTGATTACCGCGTCAGTTCTTGTCTTGTTAATGGTGGGCCCACCAGGATTCGAACCTGGGACGGACCGGTTATGAGCCGGTGGCTCTACCGCTGAGCTATGGGCCCCACATTGGCNGCCNGCTGACGCCCTCTCAATTGCTGAGTAGACTCGGTTCATACGCGTCCNTCTANAAACGCACGAAGTTTTCGACTGCGAGATGGATGTCGAAGCTTTCTGAGCGCCTTGGCTTCGATTTGTCGAATTCGTTCACGCGTCACTGCGAAGCTCTGGCCGACTTCTTCTAGAGTATGGTCCTTGCCATCACCGACGCCGAACCGCATTTTAATAACACGCTCTTCCCGCGGTGTGAGGGTCTGTAACACGGATTCCGTCTGTTCTTTTAGGTTCAGGTTAATCACGGCCTCAGCCGGCGAGACGACATTTTGATCTTCGATGAAGTCACCGAGATGGCTGTCTTCCTCCTCACCGATCGGAGTCTCCAGAGAAATNGGCTCCTGTGCAATTTTCAAAACCTTCCGNACCTTGGACACCGGGATGTCCATTCGCTGGGCGATTTCCTCCGACGATGGTTCGCGACCCAATTCCTGTACTAAGGCGCGTGAAGTGCGAATCAGTTTATTGATCGTCTCGATCATATGNACTGGAATTCTGATCGTGCGTGCTTGGTCGGCAATAGCTCTCGTGATTGCCTGTCGGATCCACCANGTGGCATAGGTAGAGAACTTATAGCCGCGGCGATATTCGAACTTGTCCACAGCCTTCATCAGCCCGATATTTCCCTCTTGGATTAAGTCAAGAAATTGAAGGCCCCGGTTCGTGTACTTCTTAGCGATTGAGACGACAAGGCGTAAGTTTGCTTCAACGAGTTCTTTCTTGGCTTGCTCGGCCTGGATTTCACCGCGCGTGATTGTGTGAAGAGTGCGCACGAGTTGTTCGGGTGTACTGTCAAGTTCACCGGTAAGTTCACGCAGAGCGGCTCGAATATCCCGTTGACGTCGCATCAGTTCTTTACGTACATCTTCTTTTAGGCGACCCCGCTTCTTCTTAAGTGCTATCTGGCGAGTAACGCTGTTCAGCTCACGCTGAACCCGCTGAACAGTTTCGACTGATTCCTTGATCGGCTCGATCATTCGTCGCGTCACAGCNTCGGTAAACTCGATGGATCTAATTTCCCGGGACAGCGCGATCTTAGCGCGAAGCGTCTTCCACTTGGCGCGTCGATATTTCTTACGATCACGCTTCAAAATTCCAGAGAGCTTNGTTTCNAGCTTNTGCACAACANCTAACGNTTTCTGAATNGAGNCTATTTGCTTCAGTAANTTACGNGCGCGTNNCTCNCTNCGCTCCTCACTGAGNTCTTCGTCACCTCCAAANGNTACGAGGTCTCGGATGNTTACGGTCCGGCTTTTGAGCTGTTCGCCCATAAANATGANGCCTTTAGCCACGGTTGAAGTTCGNGAGATNGATTTAATGGCTGCAAGCTTGCCTTGTTCGATNCGCTTTGCGATTTCCACCTCTCCNTCTCTGGTAAGGAGAGGAACTGTGCCCATCTCGCGCAGATACATGCGGACNGGATCATTTGTCTTGTCGAGTGTGCCNGGCGTNAGGTCGAGACTTGGCTCTTCGGCACCTNCNGACCTTNGGTCACGCGTTTTGTCNNCACGGGNCTTTTGNTCNGACTCAACAACCTCNATGCCAGCATTNCCGAAGGTAGTNAATAAGTCNTCGAGCTCNTCGGACGACGTAATNTCTGCAGGTAGNAACTCNTTNACCTNGTCNTACGACAGATAGCCCTTTTCCTTNCCGATTNTGATGAGTTGCCGNACTTCGTCGTACNTTTCTTCTAAGGATAAGGCCAAAACNTTTCCCCCTTATAGCAATCGTGAACTTCCCGACCTAAAATTGGCTCCCCAATAGCTCTTGTCGGACTTAAGTATTCAGAGCTTCAAGTCTCTGCACGAGTTCTCTCGTCTGTTGTAATAGCGAATTGATTCTTGTGATGCTGTCTTTGTCACCAAGGTCCTGGAGACGATCGATTTCTTCCTGCACAGCAGCTCGTTCCCGCTCGTAGCGAAGCCTCTTCAGGGCTTGGCAGCACTCGGGCGCCGGCGCCGGACTCTTTTCTTCAGCAATTTCTTTAACGATCGTGGCTTCCCCCTCGCCTAGCCGCTCGCATAACGTCTGGGGTAGGTCATTGGACGGCCACTCGTCCAGGGTGCGGGCTACCTTTAAAATTGGCGCAGAAGCCAGCCCATCGATATCGTCAGCGTCAAGTTTTGCAAGTGCCGATTGTGCACTCTCTGGTTCGTGCATAAGAGCCCAAATCAATCCTTTTTCTGCTGTTCGTAACTGCCCCAGACTGGGAAGTGCACGCTCACCTAGCGTCGGTCTGCGTTCGACCGCCGCTTTCCGAATTTCGGTTCGCACGACTTCCTGCATCACTCGAGCGCGGTGAGCCAGCCGGTCCGCGAACTGGTCGCGCTGCGCGGTATCGGGAATGCGTGCTGCGACAGTCAGCATTTGGTTTAGGAAGGCTCTCCGCCCTTCGTCGCGGTTAATATCGTGCTCGGCTTCGCCCCGATCGAGCAAAAGTTCCAAATATTTCTTCGAGGTGCGCAGTTTTTCCTCATAACTTGCACGCCCAGACGCTCTTATGAATGTATCGGGATCTTCGCCAGTTGGCAGCACCGCCACATTGACCTGAAATCCCTCACCCAGCAGCATTTCACCTGAGCGCAGCACCGCTGTTTGACCAGCCGTATCCGAGTCGAAGCTCAAGATGACCTTGTTCGTCAAGCGTCGTAAAAGCTTGCACTGCTGCAGTGTTAGCGAAGTACCACACGTTGCAGCCACTGCTGTGATGCCCGCCTGAAATGGCTGGGCGAAATCAAAGTATCCCTCAACGAGTACCGCTAAATTATTTTTTCGTATTGTCTCCTTAGTCAGGTGGAGGCCGTAGAGGGTTCGTCCTTTTATATAGATTGGAGTTTCCGGTGAATTTACGTATTTGGGCTGCTGTCCATTGTCCACTGCACGTCCGCCGAACGCGATGATCGCACCGCTGTCCCTGCAGATTGGAATCATCAGGCGATTACGGAAGCGATCCACACATGCTCCAGCGTTACGTTTGGCTACCAGCCCGCTGGTCAAGAGAAGCGGCATCGGAAAACCTTTTTGGTGAAGGTATTTCGTGAGACCCTCTCGGGTTGGTGGCGCATAGCCAAGTCCGAGCGTCTCGATTGTCTGGTCGTTCAGCCCCCTGTCGTGCAGTTGCTGGCGCGTTCTCGTTCCTGCCTGTCCTGCCAGGTGTTCCTGAAAATACCTCTCTGCGTGTTCGTGCACCTTCAGTAGCGACTCGCGTTCGGCAGCCGCCGCTGGATTACTTGGACCACCCTCGAGTTCTGGAATCGACACGCCAAAACGTTGTGCGAGTTGACGCACCGCGTCCTGGAAGCCAATCTTTTCCCTGAGCTCAAGGAATTTGAAGACATCACCTCCGACACCGCATCCGAAGCAGTGAAAGAAGCCCCGATCGCGATTTACGTTAAATGAAGGCGTCTTCTCGGAGTGAAACGGGCACAGTCCCTTAAAGCTCGTTCCAGCTTTCTTGAGAGGAACGTGGTCTTGAATCACAGCAACGAGGTCAACCTGCGATTTGAGATCGTCGATGAAAGCCTGGGGAAATAGTCCCATTGTTAACTCTTATGCGGAGCTCCCCAGCGCGTTGAAAATACAGTCAAACCCAAGGGCCCTAGGGGCACCTGCGTCCATGGACGGAATAATTGCTGCGGCGTGCAGAACCGGGCTCCGATGACTACGACGATAGGGTACCCGAAAGCGCAACCTACAATTGTAGCATTCCTACTGGCCTGCCCTCAAGTGACTTTGTCGATGACGATACCGAGACCAACTGGAGTTATGTTTGGCGAAGGCTGCTTGGGCGCCGCACCTACGGAAAAGCGTCATTTTCTCGTCAGTGGAAGCGGGCCAGTCTTCAGGTAAGGTGATTAATGCTACTAGCAATTGCCGCCGCGCCGAATCCATTATCGATGTTAACGACCGACACGCCGGTGGCGCAGCTGTTCAGCATTCCCAATAGCGCGCTAATCCCACCGAAGGCGGCGCCGTAACCGACACTGGTAGGCACCGCAACTATGGGCACGTCGACAAGTCCACTCACAACACTTGGCAGTGCTCCTTCCATACCCGCGACTACAATGATGACGCGAGCGGCGGAGAGTCGTTTCGATTCTGCGAGAACGCGATGTAGGCCAGCGACCCCAACATCGTAAAGGCGGTCGACCACGTTGCCCATGATCTCGGCTGTCACCACGGCCTCCTCGGCTACCGGTAGGTCGGACGTTCCAGCGGCAACGACCATGACGTTCCCGTGTCCCGGAGACGAAGCCGGACCGTGTGAGATCATCCGGGCATCCTCGTGGAATACAGCGCTTGGCACAACACTTCGGACAGCATCAAAGGAGGCAGGTGATGCCCGCGTTATCAACAGGGTGTTTCCATTAGCAGTGATACGCTCTGCCACGGCCGCGATCTGCTTTGGCGTCTTGCCCAGACCGAATACAACTTCAGGGAAGCCTTGACGAATCGAACGGTGATGGTCAATTCGCGCGAATCCAAGATCTTCGTACGGAGCTTGTCGTAAGTGGTCGAGCAGTTGCTTGTGTGCGTCGTTAACGTTGACGTCACCGCTATGAACTTGGGCGAGTAAGAACTTTAATTCGGACGGTGTCATGATTGAGTCTGTGCCTCGTTGACTTTGGCATATTTCAGCGAGTACGCTTCGGGATCGCCGCGTGGCAATTCAGTTGCCGGTATTTGATGAGCCGTACATCGCGGAATGGCTTATCAGGCTTTAGTCTGCGGACAGGACTATCTCTGAGATTGAGTGGAAATTCAAGTGTTTGATAATGCGGTAGTAAAGACCCTGGCAGTTGGTGGAAAACGCCCTACAGAAGATCGACAATGAGTAACACTGGCGAAACCTTAACTTTTAAGGCTGGCCTGCAGGATGTGATTGCTACCACCTCCGAGATCTGTTTCATCGATGGGGAGCATGGGGTGTTGTCCTACCGGGGCTTCGACATTCACGACCTTGCTGCCCGGGCATCGTTCGAGGAGGTCTGCTTTCTGCTGTGGTTTGGCCACCTGCCTGCCCGGGATGAGCTCAGCACACTCCGGTCTCAGTTTGCAGAATGGCGACCACTTCCAGAGAATGTCGTGCGTCTTATGCGCTCATTGCCACTGGGGAACGGCATGGACGCACTTCGTACATTGACATCAGCGCTAGCGCACAGTGATCCAGACGTTGCCAAGAATTCGCCGGAAGTGAACGTCCGGAAAGCTATCAGGCTCACCGCACAACTGGCGACTCTTGTGGCGACCTATGGAAGGGTTGCGGAAGGGGGAACTCCGATCGACCCCGACCCTTCACTAGGCCATGCCGAAAATTTCTTGTTTGTGCTGACCGGTGAACGGCCGGATGCGGTGGCTACTCGTGCTTTCGACGTGGCTTTGATTCTGCACGCAGACCACGAATTAAACGCCTCTACGTTCGCCGCGCGGGTTGCCGCGGCTACTCTAACCGATATCCATTCAGCCGTAGTAGCTGGAATCAGTGCCTTGAAAGGACCGTTGCATGGTGGTGCAAATGCCGACGTGATGCGGCTCTTGCTGGCATTAGGTGATGATGCTGACCCTCCACAGATTGAGGGAGCGATCCTCGACAAGCTGGCTCGAAAAGAGAAAATTCCAGGCTTCGGCCATCGCGTATACCGGACCGAGGACCCGCGTGCGACACATTTGCGGCGGATGTCGGAGGAACTGGGTGCTCGGAGTGGGCGGGAGCATTGGTACGAAATGTCTCGACAGATCGAGGTGCTGGTCGGTCACGAAAAGAACCTGAATCCGAACGTAGATTTTTATTCGGCATCCACCTATTACACTCTTGGTATCAAGGTTGATCTCTTCACTCCGGTATTTGCCGTTAGTCGTGTTGCTGGGTGGACGGCGCATATTCTCGAGCAGTATGCGAATAACCGGTTGATTCGCCCTCGTGCTGACTACACTGGCGAACTACACCCTAAAGCCTTCGTTGCTATCGATCAACGTTAGGATTACGTCATTCAACGGTCTCTCAGCTTTGGCCTATAATGGTCACCTGTCAGATGGATCCCCGTTTTATTCGTAACTTCTCGATCATTGCGCACATCGACCACGGAAAGTCGACGCTCGCTGATCGGATTCTCGAGGTCACGGGAGCCCTGCGTCCGCGCGAGATGGAAGACCAGGTGCTCGATTCGATGGACCTCGAACGTGAACGGGGCATCACAATCAAGGCTCAGTCTGTGAGGTTGCAGTACACCTCAGCCAGTGGTCAGGACTACATACTTAATCTTATTGATACGCCTGGACATGTTGATTTTTCATACGAGGTAACCCGCTCGTTAAAAGCGTGCGAAGGTGCGTTGTTATTGGTCGATGCGTCGCAGGGTGTTGAGGCTCAAACGCTGGCGAACGCTTACCTCGCGGTGGAAAGCGACCTCGAAGTGATTCCAGTCATCAACAAGATCGATTTACCTGGAGCACAGGTCGAAGAGGCTAGACGACAAATTCGCGATGTGGTTGGACTCGACGCGAGCGAAGCAATTCTGACTAGTGCGAAGGAAGGCACGGGCATCAAGGAAGTTCTGGAGGCCGTCATCGCTAGGGTGCCCCCGCCACGTGGCAGCCGCGATGCACCGCTAAAGGCGCTAATCTTCGATTCTTGGTATGACTCGTACCGTGGCGTGGTTGTCCTTGTCCGGATTCTCGCGGGTGAGTTACAAAAGCGGACGAAGGTACGTTTGATGGCTTTGGGACAGGATTATGAAGTTGAACAAGTGGGCGTGTTTTCGCCAAAGCCAGTTGTGACCGAAACTCTGGGTGCGGGGGAGGTTGGGTTCGTCATAGCTGGAATGAAGCATGCCAGCGATGCCAGGATTGGCGACACGCTCACGGAGGTGACGCGGCCCACCGAGACCCCGTTTCCTGGGTTCAAGGAAACGCGGCCTGTCGTGTTTGCTGGGTTTTATCCAGTCGAGGGTCATCAATATCCTGAACTGCGCGAAGCCTTGGAGAAGCTTCGACTTAACGACTCCTCGTTTTTCTTTGAACCGGAAACATCGGCAGCACTCGGGTTCGGGTTTCGGTGTGGGTTCCTTGGATTACTCCATATGGAGATTGTCCAGGAGAGGCTCGAACGGGAATTTGACATGGACTTAGTAACTACGGCCCCGGGAGTACTGTATCGCGTGACGATGACCTCCGGAAACGTTAAGGAGATCGATAGTCCAGCAAAGCTTCCCGAGACCAGTGAAATTCAGCGGATCGAGGAACCAGTTATTACGGCGATGATTCTGACACCGGCCGAATATGTGGGTGCCACGCTTCGGCTTTGTCAAGAAAAGCGAGGAGTCCAGAAGAGACTGGAATATCTGTCCTCGAACCGTGTCCTAGTAACATACGAGTTACCTTTTAGTGAAGTGGTTTTAGATTTTTATGACCGATTAAAGACACTGTCACGAGGTTATGCCTCGTTGGACTATCAGGTGTCTGGATTCTGGGAGTCACCATTGGTTAAGCTCGATGTTCTGGTGAATGGCGAGCCAGTAGATGCGCTGTCGATGATCGTGCATCGTGATACGGCGTATGAGAGAGGAAAAGCGTTCGCCAACAAAATACGTGAGTTGATTCCACGTCAGATGTTTGAAGTGGCGATCCAGGCCGCGATCGGTGGACGCATTATCGCCCGAGAGTCGGTGAAAGCGTTGCGTAAGAATGTCTTAGCGAAGTGTTATGGTGGGGACATTTCACGAAAGCGGAAGCTATTGGAGAAACAGCGCGCGGGCAAGAAGCGGATGAAGCGGGTTGGCCGTGTTGAGATTCCCCAGGAGGCTTTCCTGGCGATTCTGAAAATGGATTCGAGTGCAAACTGATATGTCTGCATTTCGCAAGTCGACACTTCGCGAGTACTTTGAATCAATCGTTGTTGCCGTGATTCTAGCTTTGTTTATCCGCACCTTCGTTGTGCAAGCGTTCAAGATCCCCACCGGCTCGATGGAACAAAATCTGCTGATTGGCGATCATCTATTGGTAAACAAGTTTGTGTTTTCACCCACAGCCACTGGTGCTGAGCGCAGCATACTCCCGTTCACCTCCATCAAGAGGGGCGACGTAATTGTCTTCAAGTATCCCGAGGATCCCGAGCGGGATTTCATCAAACGTGTAATTGGATTACCAGGCGACGTTGTGGAGGTCAGACATAAGCGGGTCTATATTGATGGCCGTCCTCTAGACGAACCCTATGTGTATTATCTGCGACCACCGTCGGACGTAGCTTCACCCTTCGGAGTTGCCGACCTTCGAGAACAATATGGTCCGGTCACCGTTCCGCCGAGTGAGTACTTTGTAATGGGGGACAACCGAGACAACTCTCANGACAGTCGGTATTGGGGCTTTCTGCCGCGTGACTTGGTTAAGGGAAGAGCCCTCGTCATCTATTGGTCATATGAAAGTGGAGATGACGGAGGCTATGCAACCGGTGACGGCACAGTCACCCGTCGGTTCTGGTCGGGCATCACACGCTTTTTTACACACACTAGGTGGGAAAGGTTGCTGCAGCCCATCCGATGAGGGTGCGCACCACCTTTTAGTGTTCGGCACCCTACAAATCTAGGAGAGCGGCGTTCATAGGTTCCGAGCGCTCATACAGGGGAAACCGGTGCTGTCCTTGTACCAAAAATAGCTGTACCTACCCGGACCATTGTTGCACCCTCAGCGATAGCTGTTTCAAAGTCGTGGCTCATGCCCATTGAAAGCTCTTGTAGCATTGTTCGGTCTACGCCACTAGCAACTACCTCATCACGAAGTTCGCGAAGTTTCCGGAAGTAGGGACGGGTCTGTTCAGGATTCTCTTCAAAGGGTGGTAGTAGCATCAGTCCACGGACCCGAACTGCCTGGCAACCTGCAGCCACATCGAGGATCCGAGAAAGATTTGAAGGCGGCAGTCCGTGCTTCGTCGTCTCACCTGCGAGGTCCACCTGAATGAGCAAGTTCAGGCGAGTTTCTTGTTCGGTTGCTACTTGTTCGAGACGCTGGAGTAGTTCAATTCTGTCGACTGAGTGGATCCACGAAAACGGTTGGACGACCTTCCTTACTTTATTTGTCTGCAAATGTCCGATCAGATGCCATCGTAAATCGAGGTTGCCGCTCTCGTCGCATTTACGGAGCGCCTCTTGCACACGATTTTCACCAAACTCGGTTTGACCAGCGTGGACGGCCATTCGGACCTGATCAATCCCAAAAGTTTTTGAAACCGCTATCAACCGCACGTCATCAGGGTCTCGTCCCGCCGCACGTGCTGCGACACCAACACGGTGGCGGATGTCGCGCAAGTTTCTGGCGATGGGATGATNGGAAGAAAGCGACGTGGGAGCACCAGGGTGTTCATTNCCCGCTGCCCNCTCATGGCTAGACGCCATGGCTACTGCTGCAAGGTTTGGATCATTGCCTTGGCTTGGTCTGCGTACTGTCCGCTGGGGTCCAGTTCAATATACGATTCGAGCGCCGTCACAGCGTCCGCCATGTCGCCCGTATTGAGATGTGTCATGGCCAGCCAGTAGTGCGCATCAGCGTGACTCGGGTCGAGGGAAATTGTCTCCTGGAATTGGGTTTTCGCCTCGACGACGTTCCCTGCATTCATGTAAATGACGCCTTGGTTGTAGACCGCGATCGGATCCGCCGGCGCACCTTCTGCGCCTCCGGACAGCCGCGCGGCTTCGGCACTAGCTTCGGCGGCTTCGTCAAAGCGGCGCTGACTATTGTAGATGTTCGAGAGATTGATGTAGGCGTTCGCATAATCGGGCCTCAGTTCAATAACCCGTTTGAAAGCTGCTTCTGCCTCATCAGCGTTTTCGAGTTCAAGGTGGGAAATACCTATGTTCTGATAACAGTTGTGGCAAGAATCCAGAATCTCAATCGCGATGAGGAACTGGTTGATTGCTTCCTGATGGTTGCCTACTTGCATTGCTTCAGAGCCTAACTCGAAGGACGATTCAAACTCATCGCGGTTCTCAATTTTTTCCAGGTCTTCCTCGGAAAGTGCAGCGGTCGCTGCTGCAGCGGCTGCACCAATGTTAAGGTCGACTGTCAAGTTCTGACCTTCTCGGATCGTGAACACCGCGGCCGCACTTCCCACGCCCTCTTTTTCAGCCGTTACTTCGTAGCTGTTCGCTCTGAGACCCATGATGCGATAGTTCCCGTCGTCGTTCGTCTCGGCGTCTAAGACCATGCGTGGAGGAACTTGGGAAATAGCTGTGACTGTGACCCCTGCAATTCCAACTCCTTGGCTGTCTGTGACTTGGCCAACCAGTATTCCTGACGACTGGCCGAAGGCAGGGACCGCCATCAAGACCACAGCCGAAGCAGCGAGGGTCACTTGGAATCGCAATAAACTCGAATTACAGAACATTTGGATCGTCCTCCATCGACGGTATCACTGACAACCGCTCTCTAGTCTACATCGAACCTGCACGCTAATAGTGTCGCTAACCACACCTTGTCACGTCAAGCCACTGGTCCTATGAATCGACCGACCTCTTCAACATCATGGGTTACGGGCGCGGGTGGAAGTGAGGCAAGAAACCGTTGTCCATAACCCTTGGTTCTGAGCCGAGGGTCAAGAATTGCCAGTACACCTCGGTCCGACCGATGTCGAATTAGCCGTCCAAGACCCTGCTGGAGTGCCAGGATCGCTAGTGGTACTTGATAGTCAGTGAATGGGTCTTCACCACGGTCGACGAGTGCCTTCATGCGCGCCGCTGCGATCGGATCCCCCGGGGACACGAAGGGTAACTTATCAACGATGACACAGCTGAGCGACTCGCCAACAACGTCTACGCCCTGCCAGAAACTGGACGTGCCAAGCAGGACGGCGTTTGCGGTCTGACGAAAGTCTCTCAGTAATGTCGACCGCGGAGCTGACCCCTGCACGAACAACGGAAAATCCAGTCCGGCTTCGGTGATGATGTCCCGAACGCCGTATAGGTTGGAGTAGCTCGTAAACAGTACGAGTGCACGTCCCGCAGTCCGCTTGATAATTTCGATAATCTCGACGGCAGCAGCCTGGGTAAATCCAGGTGTACGTGGGTCGGGCATCCGGCGGGGGAGATAAAGGATAGCCTGATGCCCGAAGTCGAACTCCGAGGGCGACCGTAACTCGTAGGCTGGACCCACACCCAGCCTCGTCCGAATGTAATCGAAGTTGCCGTCCACCGCCAACGTTGCAGAAGTTAGGATATTGCCGTCCAACCGTTCCCAAATCGAGTCGCGGACCATGGTCGAAACATCGATCGGCGAGGCTCGAAGAAACACGCCGCGATTCCTGATTTCTAGGAAAAATACGTAGGCTGGATCACTAGCTTGAAGCGTGAATCGCAGATTATTGTGGACCTCATGGACACGATGCTCGAGTGCACGAAAGTCTTCCGGTGGATCTGTCAAGAGTCCAAGTTCAGATTCCAGTGAAGATAAAGCGTCGAGTAGTGCGCGACCTAGGTCCGCGACAGGTTCGAACCAAGCAGCATCAATTCGTGAACGAACTCCTACCGGTTCACTCTTTGAGCCTCGTGTTTTGGTCAACACGGTAGTGAAAAATGCGTGCGCACCGTCTCGAACCTGTCCTAACGCGGCACGAACTGTGTCAGCGGGAACAGGATCTAATGGTAGNCCGGCTTCCANNAGACGGAAGCCGTCNAGAATCAAANTTTCAACACGAAACGTGCTCACCGAAATNCCAAAATATTGTGTAGCGACATCCTCAAGTTGATGTGCTTCGTCAACGACGGCAAATGAGTAATCGGGAATAACCTCACCGTATCCACTTTGCCGAACGGCGGCATCAGCGCAGAGCAAATGGTGATTGACAATCACTATGTCTGACTCGATAGCACGCTGGCGCATCTGAGTGACAAAGCAGTCGTTGTACTTTGGGCATTCCGTGCCGAGACAGGTCTCTTGTGTTGCTGAGACTTCACTCCAGAGCGGAAGGTCATCTGGAAGATCCTCGAGCTCCGCTCGATCGCCGATCTCAGTTTGCTGCGCCCACTCTTTCAAAATTGTGAGATATGCATGATCGGTCGTGGGACGGGGCATGGGACTGTCACATGCAGCTTCAAAGCGATGCAGACACAGGTAATTGTTGCGCCCTTTCATATAGGTCGCCTTGAAGGGGATATCCAATGCTTCATGTAGAAGGGGAAGATCTTTAAAGTAGAGCTGCTCTTGGAGATTCTTTGTACCAGTCGACACCAAGACACGGCGCCCACTCAGAAGGGCCGGGATGAGATAAGCCAGTGTCTTACCCGTACCTGTACCTGCTTCGGCAAGTAAAGTGCCACCGCTCTCGAATATATCCGCAACAGCTACCGCCATATTGCGTTGGCCGCTTCGGGTTTCGAAAGCGTCAATGGTGCTAGCGAGAGCACCATCAGGCTCGAACGCTTTTAGAACGCGTTCTCCTAGGGTTAAGCGTTCGGGTGAAGGGGGAAGTCCCGACACAACTTTTGTACCTCAGCACGTACTGTCCCAGTAACTGATGTGTCATCCGGTCTGGCCAGCACGCGGCCAATCAACTCTCCGATCGTGTTCATTTCTGATTCACCCATTCCTCGAGTGGTTACAGCCGAGGTTCCGATACGGATACCACTAGCAACGAAAGGTGGCTTCTTATCGAATGGAATGGCGTTCTTGTTGACCGTTATTCCTGCCACTTCCAAGGCTTCTTCCGCCTGCCGACCTGTGAGGCCATGCGATAGTACGTCGACGAGGATGAGGTGGGTGTCTGTGCCGCCGCTAACAAGCCTGAGGCCGTGTCGAATGAGTGCTTCGCTTAAACGCTTTGCGTTTGTGATGATCTGGCGTTGATAGGCTGCGAATGAAGGCTCGCCTGCTTCCCTCATGCAGACGGCCTTGCCTGCGATGACATGCATCAGTGGGCCGCCCTGAACGCCTGGGAAAACGGCCCTGTCGATCTCTTTCGCGAGGGACTTTCGACANAGGATTACACCACCGCGAGGACCCCGCAGNGTCTTGTGNGTGGTCANNGTNACCACGTCAGCGTGGGGCACCGGCGATGGATGTAGCCCGGCTCCTACGAGACCAGCGATGTGGGCCATATCCACGATGACTCGTGCGTCTATGGCAGCGGCAATCGCTGCGATATGTCCGAAGTCGATCTCTCTCGGATAAGCGCTAGCCCCGGCAATGATAACCTTCGGGCGATGTTGGCTAGCAAGGTCTTCCATGGCATCGTAATCGATCCGTTCGTCATCGCTCCGGACACCATAGGAAATAAAGTTGTAAAGCTTGCCAGAAAAACTTAGTGGGTGGCCGTGTGTTAGGTGCCCGCCGTGGGCTAGGTTCATGCCCAGAACCGTATCGCCAGGTTTGAGCAGAGTGAAATAGGCGGCCATATTGGCCTGTGCCCCNGAGTGTGGTTGGACATTTGCGTGCTCAGCGCCGAAAAGTTTCCTTGTTCTGGTGATCGCCAGGGACTCGATCTCGTCGTAAAACTCGCAGCCACCGTAATAACGCCGACCCGGATATCCCTCAGCGTACTTATTGGTGAGAATGGAACCCGTTACCTCCATTACCGCCCTACTGACAAAGTTTTCTGAGGCGATTAATTCTAGACCTTCATTCTGGCGACGGCGTTCTCGTGACAGAGCCTCCGCGATAGCCGGATCGACGGAGACCAGTGNACGGAGGCGAGAAGTTTGGTCGACCATGGTTGAGGGTCGACGGCAGACAGCGCGTGAAGCAGTGTCAGACGTCGCGCCGACGCTCGAGTTCAGCAATCTTGGCAATACGCCGTTCGTGCCGACCTCCCGAAAACGATGTACTGAGAAAGACTTTTACGATCTCGAGAGCTATTGGGGTCGTTGTGACCCTTGCCGCTAGTGCAAGGACATTCACGTTGTTATGTTCCCGACTCAGNCGNGCCGATTTAANATCGAGTACGTTAGCNGCCCGCACACCAGCGATCTTATTCGCGGCCATCGCCATACCGACACCGCTTCCGCAAATGAGTATTCCTCGGTCGTGGGTTCCCGTCGCGACAGCCTTTGACACCGGCCAGGCAAAATCTGGGTAGTCGACCGCTGTATCTGATTTAGTACCGAAATCTGTCACTGTGAACCGCAGTTCCGCCAGTACCAGCTTGATTTCGTTTTTCAACGACAAGCCAGCATGATCCGAACCGAGCGCAATCTTCACAAAGGGATTGTACTATAAGCCTTGGCAGACGCTGGATAGGACTATCTTNCGAACTCTGACAGTTTGTATTACCTGAAAGCGCGCGAACTGGTGTTATCAGCAAGCTGGGGGCAGTTCGCGATCATACGATTGTGCGCGACCTTTCCGAATCCGTTGGGGAGCGTAAAAAGGCTGGGTGGTATAGTGCCGCGCAGGTTAAGCACAAGCTGTGTCGTGAGCTCGGGTTGTCCCGGTGGAAGTTTGCAAACTAACGTTGTTCCGAGATGGGGACGATCTGAATTATTGTGCTGTAATGACTCGGTTGTCCCTCTGGCGACGAGTTCGGGTAGCCGGCCGCGCCGTTCCAAGTGAAGTCCTTGATCGTTACGCTCGGCGGAAATGCCATCGTGTCTCGATTAAATCGTCCTAGTTCGAACATGTGGACCGGCGGTTCCCTAAATACTCGATCACCACGACTATTTAGAACCGCTGAATAGTAGTCGACCATGTTCTGGAAACTGGCGTTTGTGCCAAACAGATAATACTGCTGGCCGCGACGCGCGTCGTAGGACACTAGATATTGAGCATTTGGATAGACCGGCACTCCCAGCGTATCTTCACTTGGCGCCTCTAGGGTTGTTTGAGGTGACTGATGCTCGNCTTCAGCGGACCGGGAGAGCGGCGGCTTGANTTTGTGAAGNGGTGCAGTCGGATTATGGGATGATTTCNGANCAGGCTGCGCAATTACTGATGGAGCAATGCTCACCANCAGAAAAAACAGAGNGATTNCAGTAAATNNCAAGATCGGTCGCGACATCCTCTTGCTATTATCGAGATGTCGAGACGTAGGTGCAAGGAGAGAGGACCAGCCAAGCTGTGAAACACGACCNAATTCGTGAATACGAAGCCTTTTGTGAACGCCATAGTGATTGGGCGGTCACCATGGTGGAAGCGCTCGTAAGAAGGGAATCACCGACGACGGATAAGGTAGCTGTGGACCGGTGTGGNGTTGTTCTAGCTGAACATCTAAATGATATTGGGGCCAATGTCACNGTGCTTCCTCAGGACAGCGCGGGAGACCATCTATTTGCTGAACTCGGCGATGGTCCGACCCAGGTCCTCTTACTCGGACATTTCGATACGGTGTGGCCGCTGGGNCAATTGGAACGCATGCCGTTGCAGCGGAAGGGGCATCGACTGTTTGGTCCGGGTACGTTCGACATGAAAGGTGGAATTGCCATTGGTGTGTTAGCGGCACGGGCTGTGCTTGAAGTTGGGACGACACAGGCCGTGCGTGTTGCGATGCTGTGGACGTCTGATGAGGAGACAGGNAGTGCGACTTCGCAGCAGGTGATTCTGCAACAGGGAGAGCGCAGCAAAGCAGTACTTGTTCTTGAGCCCTCAGGACCAGGCGGAGCCGTCAAAACAAGTCGCAAGGGCTGCGGGCAATTTGAGTTGACCGTGACTGGAGTTTCGGCGCATGCAGGCATCGAACCTGACCGGGGTGCCAGCGCAGTGCACGAGCTTGCACGACAAATTGTCTCTCTGGAATCGCTACAGGATGTTGAGTCTGGTGTAACAATCAATGTCGGTCGAGTTGACGGAGGAACGCGTCCGAATGTGGTTGCCGACAAAGCGCAAGCTATGGTCGATGTCCGGGTCCGTACCATGGCTGACGCTGACAGGATTGAGCGAGCGTTCGCGGGTCTCACGACTGACGATCCACGCACTCAACTACAGGTGAACGGAGAGTTCCGACCGCCGTTAGAGCGCAATGCGGCAGTACGCCGATTGTATGAGGTTGCGAAACAGGTGGCATCCGACCTTGGTCGGGACTTGACGGAGTTTAGTACCGGTGGTGGGTCGGACGGCAACCTAACCTCGGCGCTGGGTATACCTACATTGGACGGATTAGGTGCTGTTGGAGAGGGAGCTCATGCACTGCACGAGCAGATTGACATTTCAGCCTTGCCGTGGCGAGCCGCAATGCTTGCCGGTTTGATCGCCCGTGTGGTCGAGGAGTAGACCGGTTTCTAACGATTGCAGCCTATCGAGACACCAAGAAGTGGGCCTGAAATCATTGGCCTCTCAACCCCAGTTGAGCTTTGTTTGACCCTGAGCTGATCCGCGTCCACTCGTTGTTGCTTGCTGCGAATCGCGGACTTTCACGGAACGATTGTATTTGGGCATGTAGGCTGCTTGGATTGTGTTCACAAGTGCCTGAATCTTATTAGCGTGGTCCGACCTGGCATACTTTCCCCGATAGAGGCGTTCGTATCCTTTAAGTAAAGCTGGATAGTTCTCAGTTAAGAATTTCATAAAGTGATCACGTGTTCCGCGATCGAGATGCAAGATGTTAGCACCGACGAATCTGGCACCTGAATCCGCGATCGCGCGCAAGGTGCCGTCAAGTTTCGCTCGCTGAGAGGTGATGCCTGGTATGAGTGGCGCCATTAAGACGCCGACGTCGATATCTCTTGCAGCAAGCTGAGAGACGGCGCGGAGGCGTTGTGAAGGTGGCGCTGTTCCGGGCTCGAGCTTCTCCCAAGCGTCAAGATCTGTGGTCGGCACGCTGACATAGACCGTGCATTTCGTCCGGCGTCCGAGCTCGGCTAAAAGGTCGGCGTCGCGGATGACGAGAGGTCCCTTGGTTATAAGTCCAACGGGTGTCGGATGATCCAAGAGGACTTTGAGGGTTCGGCGACTCAGTTCGTAACGACCCTCGATCGGCTGATACGGGTCTGTCGCTGTTCCAAAGGCGACCGAAGCAGGTCGCCATGCGGCTCGCTTAAGTTCTCGTCTTAGTACGTCAGCAAAGTTCACCTTAACTAAAATGACCGACGAGAAAGTGTCTCCGGCATCGAGTTCTAGGTGTGATTGATATCGGCGAGCGAAACAGTAATGGCAACCGTGTGTACATCCTCGATATGGATTTAGAGTCCACGCGAAAGGCATCCCAACAACTTTGTTTAGGGCTGACCGGCAGACTGTCTCTTGGTATTGGACCTTATCGCCTCTCAGGACGGCAGAGGGAAGTGCCGTAACACCACCGGCTCTGACCGCGTCGGAAACCTGTCGAAGACTTGGAGTTTTTGGTTCGAACCCAATGAGGGTTGGCTGTCTGGCTTTACCCAACATTCGTTTTTTATTCGCTTGAGACTGTCTCTGTCAAGAACTCATTTCCAAGGCTGATTTCATTCCTAGCGGCCTTGGTTAGGAGCTTCTTTCGTGCCGTTATTCGCGGTCACACGCCTGACGCCAATAATCTAGTAGGTCAGAAAGGGTTTGATTGAGAGGGATTTGTGGAGTCCAAGCGAGCTCAGAGCGAATCCGTTTTGAGTCGCCCAAGAGTATCGGAGTGTCGTTGGGACGGAACTTGGAGGGATCCACTTGGACTCTTACCTTTACCTGAGCGAGAGCGATAATGTTGTCCAGCACCTCTCTTATCGAATAGCCGTGGCCTGAACAGACGTTGTAGATTCTTCCTGAAACACCATGATTGGCAAGCATTCTGTAGGCACGGACGACGTCACGTACGTCTGTCAGATCTCGTACGGCGTCGAGATTGCCAGTGTGAATAATCGGTTCTACTTGGCCTTTTTCGATTCTTGCAATCCAGCGCGCAAAGCCGGAAGCAGCAAAGGACGGTGATTGGCGAGGTCCATGATGATTAAACGAGCGAGTCAGGATAGTTGCGCAACTGCCTTCCTCAGCGAGCCTAATACCCAGTTCCTCTTGAGCGAGCTTACTCACGGCATAAGGGCTGGACGGCCCCAATGGGGCTCCCTCAGCGAGGGCCAAGCTGGACGACCGGTAGACGAGTGCTGAACCAGGAATTACGATTCTTGTTTTAAGTTGTAAGCGCCGGACCGCTTCGAGCAGGAGATGGGTTCCTCGAACGTTTGTGGCAAGGGTGCTTGCGGTCTGTTCCCAGGACGACCCGACATGAGCAGCCCCCGCGCAGTGAAAAATGACATCTGGCTGACTTTCCTCAATCGTTTTACTAACCGCCCTAGCGTTAAGTAAGTCGACTGGCAGCCACCGGACTAGACTGGATTGGGCGCGTTGCCTATTCGGTTCGGTTCCTGGTCTGTGCCAACCGTCAACTGTAAGGCCCTCGTTGCCCAGTAAGTCAACAAGATGGCTTCCAACGAAACCTGCTGCACCAGTGACCAGTGCCCGAGGTCGCTCGTAATCAGTTTTAATGGCTGTACTACTCCTGATAGTAGGTTCTGAATGCGGGAATATTTTCCTTAACTGGTCGCCACCATGACTCGTTTTCCCGATACCACATCACGGTATCGGTTAGTCCCTGAACGAAGTTGACCGCTGGCTGCCATCCGAGCTTCCGCAACTTCATGGTATCAAGGCAGTACCGGTGGTCATGACCAGGACGGTCACCGACACGCTGAATCAGCGAATCCGGCTTGTTTAGCAGTCGAAGGAGTTCTCGGGTCAATTCGATATTAGTAATTTCGTGACCACCACCAACGTTGTAAACCTCGCCAGGTTCGCCATCCGCTATTAGAAGGTCGAGTGCACGACAATGGTCATCAACATGCAGCCAGTCGCGAACGTTTAGGCCGTCGCCGTAGAGTGGTACGGTGTGGTCATCAATGGCGTTTGTGATGAATAAAGGTATTACCTTCTCTGGAAACTGGTTCGGGCCATAGTTATTTGACGCGCGGGCGATGACGATTGGTGTGCGGTGCGTTGCCCAGAAGCTATAAGCGAGACGGTCGGCACCAGCCTTGCTGGCCGAGTACGGATTGCTTGGTCGAATCTCATCGGTTTCTCGGCTGGCCCCCTCCGAGACACTACCGTAGACTTCATCAGTCGACACTTGGATAAAACGTCGAAGTTTCTCAGCGTTACGAGCGGCTTCCAGTAAAACAAAGGTTCCGTAGACGTCAGTCATAATGAAGTCGCTAGCGTTCACAATTGACCGGTCAACATGGGTCTCTGCGGCAAGGTGCAGAATGATCTCGGCTTGCTCGACCAGCGGCTTCACGATTATCGGGTCTGTAACGTCACCTTGGATGAAGGTATGTCGGGGATTGTCCTTGACCGGCTGAAGATTCTCGAGCCGACCTGCATAGGTCAGCTTATCGAGTGTGGTGATTCGCCAATCAGGGTGAGCATCTAGCGCGAACTTGACGAAGTTACTACCGATGAAACCTGCGCCACCCGTGACGAGAACCTCAACCATCGACTCTTGACCAGTCGTAGGGAAGCGTACCGTGTGGTTCCACACGGTATTCATCGGGTTCCGAGTACTGATAAGCCTCGTTCGTAATATTGGCAACCAGTGAAGGTTCTGTTCCGATGCATTTCCATCCGTGGTAGACGAGTGCTGGTACCTGCACCAGCATCGGATTTTTTGAGCCAATGAAGAATTCGTTCACGGTCCCTTCGGTTGCTGAGCCGGACCGAGTATCGATTAGGACGAGTTTGACCATGCCTGCGACACAAGCGAAACTGTCGATCTGCTTTTTGTGATAATGCCAGGCCTTGACTACGCCGGGGTAGGTTGCTGACACGTACACTTGGCCGAACTTGGTGAAGAGTTCTGTATCGTCGGAGCGCAGGATTTCCATCAACCAACCTCGCTCATCAGCGATGAGACGCAGTGATTTGGTCTTGACTCCCTCGATTCTTGTGACTGTTCCAGTTGCGGTGTAGGCTTCGGGATCTTTCGTCATAGGGTCATGATCCTCTGTTGGCGGTCTATCATGGTATCCCGACCTCTGAGTTGTCTCCCAGCATGAATCGATACGTCGACGGCGTTCCCGGATCGCGCAAAATCTTCACGTTCTTACCGATTAGGCTATCGGTCATCCGGCTTTGAAGCCCACTAAGGTCACTGCCTTCCAAAACTATACTGTGCTCGATTGCTGAGTCGTGGACTCTGACATTGTTCATGATCGAGGTAAATGGTCCAATGTCGGCACTCGTGATCCTTGCATTTGCACCGATAATTGCTGGCCCTCGAACCTTAGACTGTTTGATCGATGCACCGGGTTCAACGACCACGTTCCCGTCGATTTGGGAATCAGAGTCGACCTCACCGTCGACCCTTCGCTCCATAGTTTCTAGGATTAGTCTATTGGCTTCGAGTATGTCTTCAAGTTTGCCGGTGTCCTTCCACCATCCGTCGACGATATACGGTGTCACCGTTAGACCATCATCAATGAGCTGTTGAATAGCGTCGGTTATTTCCAACTCATTACGCGGACTAGGTGAGATTTTCCGAACAGCCTGAAATACCTCCGGTTGGAACATGTACACGCCGACCAGAGCTAAGTCACTCTTAGGTTCCGCCGGTTTCTCGACAAGCTTTTTCACACGGTTATCTTCTGTAAGCTCTGCAACGCCGAACCTTTCTGGGTCCGATACGTGCGCAAGCAGGATCTGAGCGGCCGGCTGTGCGTCGACAAAACGTTCAACGAAAGGCACGATGCCCTTTGCTAGGAGGTTGTCTCCAAGGTAAACAATAAATGGATCGTCGCCAATGAAGGACTGGCTAATGAGTACGGCATGTGCCAGACCACGTGGCGCGTCCTGTTCGATATAGGTGACGTCAACATTCCAGGCAGCGCCGTCACGGACGGCTGCACGTATTTCCGCCTGAGTATCGCCGACGACAATTCCGATATCACGGATCCCTGCGGCAGCCAGTGCTTCGATGCCGTAAAACAACACCGGCTTGTTCGCGACGGGAACTAGCTGTTTGGCGCTTGTGTAGGTCAGGGGGCGCAAGCGAGTGCCTCGTCCTCCGCTTAGAATCAAACCTTTCATCGGAGCTGTTCCTGATTACCGAAAAAGGCGCCAAAAAAGTTTGAGAACGACCCAATACCGGCCAAGGTGAATGAGACGTTGATTCGGCGGTCGACGGGTATACGGCTGTGACGTCCGTAGTAGCCTCTAAGCCCTGTAAAGTTGAAGGTTTGATACTCCACGGATATGCCACAGCATTGGCCGTTGTAGTAAGCCATAAAACGCTGTTGCATAAAGCTGTTTCTTAACATGTCGTAGTTAAACGTGTAGATACCCCCTGCACGATTTCCACGGGAACGTATGACTGTCGATGCGTTGAGATAGTGGTTAAGTTGCGCGCGATTGTTGAATCCCTGAAGCTCCTCGATGTATCGGCGCTGGCTCCATCCGCCTGTCGTCTGGAGCCAATCGCTCACTGCCACCGTGCCGCTTGCACTGATCTCGCGAAATGCGCCAAAACGTGTGTCGTACTCTGCCCGTACCGAGGTGTTGATTTGGTCGTTTGGGCTGCTACGTACGAGCAGTGAAATGGGAGTCAATCGGCTAGGTGTTGTACCGTTAAAGCTTGTCCGAAATCTACGATCAAATTGTGAGGCTCTGTCGTCGGTGTAAAAACTCTGAAGAAGTGAAATGCTCAACACCTCGCGAGCGTCCCCTTGGCGCCGACGGGCCAAGAATCGGTTGACGAGACCATAGCCTAGCCGCGTCACGCTGCCCACGACCATGTCAGTTCCTTCGAGTTTGACGATTTGATTAAAGTTGTTGATCGCCGTTGCGCGCTGCACTGTAACCGTTGGCTCAATCAAGTGTTTGAAACGCTCAGCATATCCACTGTTAGGGGTATCCCAAATTTTCATGAAGACCGGCCCAGTAATGGTCGACTGTAAGTCGAAATACTGGCGAAAAATGCCTTCGTTGACTTGTAAACTTTGCTCCGGGTCGAATCGTTCCGTCCAGTAGGTGCCTCGCCACGCTACCGAAGTATTCACTGTCAAGAATGGCCATTTTGTGAACGGAATCCGAATTCTCGGATTGAAATCAAGGCGGGTTAGTCCGAGGTCCTTAACCTGGTCATTGCTACGTCCCTGTCGGACTAGGGTCCCAGCCTCTGCTCCCAGTGAGAAGTAAATTGGCCAGTTTTGCGCGATTGGCCGCTCAGCTCGTCTCAGCGAGATCCTTGGCGTCGATCCGACTAGGGTTGATGCAGTGTCGCCAAAAAAGGTTTCATTCCAGTCGACCGTTCCACTCAGGGTGTAACCGCCCCAGTTACCCTGAACGTTGCCCAGGAACCGACGCTGTCGACGGGAGGCTTCGAGGACGTTCGTATGAAAAGTTTGTTGGACAGTAACGTCTGAGAAGTAATCGACCCGTCCACGGGCACGAATGTTAGAACCAAGCGATTGGTTAAAATCACCAGTCAGCTGAAAGCTTCGCCTTGCCGGTATGACATCATTCTCATCCTCCGAGAGGGTAATGGCAGGTTCGTTGAGGAAATAGGCCGTTAAATCACCACGAGAAGAGCCAGTTCCAACATACCTGTACTGTGCGCCTGTTCCCTGACCCGCGGTCGAGAACCAATCATGCATGATCGTCGCGTCGTTACTGCGGTTGATTGCCCAGAAGAAAGCGTTACTGAGTGACTGTCCCCTAAATGTCGAACTACCGTACGCGGGAAGCAGGAAACCGGTTGACCGATCGTCCTCTTGGATCGGATAGTACATCACTGGTAGATATAAGAGTGGCACTCCCTTTACTTTGAGAACCGTGTTCTTAAGAATTGCGTAATCATCGAGGTTCACCACGGCCGAACTCGTTGTTAGCTGCCATCTTGGCGTCGGTTGTACGCAAGTCGTAAAGCCGCCATCCGTGATGCGATATTTACGAGGTCCGAGCTTGTCAATTGTCTTCCCGTAAAAATACAAATCAGGTTCTTGAGTACCAAAAAGGCTTCGCTCAATCTCGGCATCTCTTAACGAAACGGTACCGGTAGCTACAAAAAAAGTACCGGTTCGAGTTTTCATATCGAACTCGACACGGTCCGCAGCGAGGCTAGTGTCGGCCGATGTATAAACGACGTTACCACTAGCTACTAATCGCTCCGTATCAGTAAATAACTCAACCTCCTCAGCAAAGAATTTCCAGTCGTCACGCTCAATCTCCACCGCACCGATCAGGCGCACATGGTTATCACCGATTCTTTCAATTCGAAATTGCCTAGAGTTGTAACCCTCGAGTGATTGGGCTACACCCCCGAGTGGAAACATTAAGATGCAGATAAGAATGAGTGGCAGCCGGCGAGTCATTCCCAAAGCGCAGGTGTCAAGATCGCCGCGACTCCTATTAGAAACGCGGCACGCTTTCAAGATGCGCCGAAAATAACATGTTGCTAAAACTCCATCAACCAGCATAGTCATCAGTTAGAGTGCAACGGATGTTCTCGTTGGCCTCAATGGTACTGAGGAGGTGACCGACCAAAAAGATTGATCCTGTTGCACAAGTGTCAGGAGCATCGCTTAGGGCCAATGCCACTGCAGCCTGTGGGTCTGATTCAATGGCTACGTTCGTTTTCGGCGAACGCTCACGCACGCAGTCCGCAAGGGTACTCGCGGAGATCGCGCGCTCAGTGTCCATCGTTGTACAGACAATATGACTTGCGAGCGGCGCCAGCATGTCAATGATACCCGCTATGTCCTTATCCCGCATGATGGCCAGCACGAAAGACAAAGGAGCATCTCTGACTTCAGCAAGATATTCAGCTAATACTCTGGCTGCAGCGGGATTGTGAGCGGCATCGAGCAGAACACGGCCGGAAGGAACCTTGATCCATTCCAGTCGACCGTGCCAGGTTACGTTGGTAAGGCCAGAGATAATTGCTGGTGCGCTTACCTTGATTCCTTGGCACGATAGCCCTTCAAGCAGTCTCACGGTGGTGACCGCGTTGACGGCTTGGTGTCGGCCCTGAAGGCCTAGACTGACTTGGTTGTAGTGCCGCACGGGAGTTTCAAGTGACAGCTGCGTGGCATCTGGAGTGCAGTGGACATTCACGGAGATACCCTGTTGCGAGTCGATAAACCTAGCTCCCTGCTCACGACACGTCGCTGCAATGAGGTCGTGGACCTCAGGCACCGTTTGACCTAGCACGACAACGGTATTCGGTTTGATCACCCCGGCTTTTTCATACGCAATATCGGAAATCGATTTTCCAAGCTGAGCTTCATGGTCAAGAGCAATTGTTGTAATCGCAACTCCGACAGGATGGGCCACATTTGTTGCGTCAAATCGACCTCCCAGACCAACTTCTAGTACCGCAAGTTCGACTTCGGCTTGCCTGAATGCGACGAAGGCCGCAGCAGTCGTGACTTCGAAGAATGTAGGCGACACTTCGAGTCGGCCTTCCCGGCGCAGCCGGTTGACTGCATGCCGGACAGTTTCAACGGCCCATTCAAATTCTCCGGTTGTTATTGGCTTGCCCGCAATCGAAATTCGTTCCTCCAGCCGGACTAGGTGAGGTGACGTGTAGCGCCCCGTGCGGTATCCATCAGCACGTAGGGCAGCTTCAGTCATCGCTGCGACTGAACCTTTTCCGTTGGTGCCCCCAATTACGAGTGATTTGAATGTTCGCTCGGGGTGTGCGAGTGCCTCGCACAGTAGGTTCATGTTGTCCAAACCNAGCTTGATACCGAACTTCTCGAGGTCACGCAGGTAGGAGCTCACGTCCGCTGAGGGTGTGAGATTGACCATTTNAGGGTGTGGGTTCTGAGAAAGTTCAGGGCTTNTTGNTNGCGTTGNGCCTATNNGNGCCTGAATCTGTTTCCTTACGTGNATCCGGCACTGATAANTCAGCCGGTCCGGTATCAGGCTCTGTATNCGCTGATTCGNCTAGGCCTTTCTCGANTGCCGTTGTTTCTTGAGAGNTNGTATCCACCANAGTNCGGTTTGCACCCATAAACCTNAANGCTCTTGANAGNGTTTTCTTAAGTTCCCGACGGTCCACGACAGCGTCAAGCATGCCGTGTNCTTGGAGGAACTCACTNCGCTGAAATCCCTNAGGTAATTTCTGACGGATTGTTTGTTCGATTACTCTGGGGCCAGCGAAGCCAATTAACGCCTTCGGCTCGGCAATGTTGAGGTCGCCCAACATCGCAAAGCTGGCTGTGACGCCGCCTGTAGTGGGGTCGGTAAGGACCGAAATGTAGGGAAGCCGTGCCCGGTCTAATCGGGCCAAAGCTGCGCTGATCTTGGCCATCTGCATCAGTGACAGTGTTCCTTCCATCATACGGGCACCGCCGGAGCATGACACGATGACGATAGGCAACAGATTTTTAAGAGCCCGCTCGATGGCGCGAGTAATTTTCTCACCCATAACGATGCCCATGCTGCCACCGATGAACCCATATTCCATCGCCGCAATGATGGCGGGGTAGCCGTCGACCTGCCCGGAAGCAACGATGATCGCATCCCTGAGTCCAGTTGATGCCATTCCTGCCTCCAGCCGTGCCCCGTACGGTTTCGTGTCTTCGAACTTGAGTGGATCAGTTGAAGCGAGTGATTTGTCGTGTTCAACCCACCCATCGTCAAACAACGACTCGAGACGATCGACTGCGCTTAATCTGAAATGAAAACCACACTTCGCACAAACACTCAAATTGGCGACTAGGTTCTTCTTATAAAGGATTTGCGCACAAGCGGGGCACTTAACCCAGAGCCCTTCTGGGACACGACTCGCGCGACCTACTTTTGACTCGATCGGTTTCCGACGTCGCTTGAACCACGGCATGANGTTTCGAGCTTAGAAGGTGCTATGGGCAGAGGTCAAGGTCAGGTCATGGGCTCTTCTAGTTTTGGGCGCTCTAATCACGAAAACACGACTCACTCTCCCGTCCGCGGCACGTAATACCTGGTTCCCAGCCCCATGTCGCGAAGTTGCCGTGAGAGATCTTCTAGGGCATCGTCATTCCAGGATATGTCGAACTGTGAAGTCTCTACAACTAGCAGCGGNGTGTCGGTGTAGTGAAAAAAGAAGTNGTTNTANGCTTCGTTGAGCTCCTGAACNTAGCGCGCATCGGGTAANGGACGCCTGGGNTCTCTCTTAGNCCTTTCTTTCAGCCGTCGATTNANCACTTCCGATGGNGATTGGAGATAGATGACGAGGTCGGGTGTGGCCACGTCCTGGACCAGNAGATCGTATAGACGTTGGTAAATGGAGAGCTCGTTGTCGTCAAGATTTAGGTAGGCGTAGATCTTGTCTTTGGTAAACAAGTAGTCGCAGATAGTTGATTGATTAAAGAGATCGGGCTGTTGTAATGCCTTTTGCTGCCGGTGACGTGCGAGAAGCGAAAATAGTTGGGCCTGAAACGCAGCACCTGGGCGTCCAGCATAAAAATCGGTAAGGAAAGGGTTCTCAGTTCCGTCCTGTATCGGGGCCGCATCGAGCCGCACTGCGAGTCGCTCGGCGAGCCGTGACTTACCGGCTCCCAATGGACCTTCAATGGCAATGTGACGAAAATCCAATCTACTGTTCAGTATAGCAGTGATTTCAGGACGAATGAGGACGTGGGCTTTGGAATAGGCAGCTCTGGACGCATGGTATGATCCGATGTCCGAGGGGTTGCGACCGCGGCGCGCATTCGCGACCGACTGGCACGGGTTCCAGATTTTTGGAGTCCAACTGCCGCACGGTAAATAATACTTTTATGAGAATTGACCGGGTCGAGTTGCGGCTGGTCCGACTGCCGCTCGTCCAATTCTTTGAAACTAGTTTCGGAAGGATTCATGACCGAGAGTTCATCGTTGTAATGGTGGACGGTNACGGCCAGCGTGGTTACGGTGAGTGCGTTGCCGATCGTGANCCNTTCTATAGCTCTGAGACATCCANAACCGCTTGGCANATCCTGACGGACTATCTCGTACCACTTGGGCTAGGTGTTGAGTTTTCGCATCCTCGTGACGTTTTTCCAGCTTTTGCTCAGGTGCGAGGACACAACATGGCCAAGGCTGCACTTGAAATGGCTGCCTGGGACCTNTATGCGCGCCAGTCCAGCCTGCCGTTGTCCCAGGTGCTTGGTGGTTCCCGCACCACGATTGCGTCAGGTGTTTCAATAGGGATCCAAGATTCGCTTGAACAACTTGGCGACAAGGTTGCTACGGAATTGGCAGCCGGGTACAAACGCATCAAGATGAAGATCAAGCCAGGCTGGGATATTGAGGCCGTTGCCTCAGTCCGCCAGCGTTTTGGCGGAATTCCACTCATGGTTGACGCAAATGCTGCTTACACGCTAGCGGATGCTGAGCACTTAGCGATTCTGGATCAGTATGAACTAATGATGATCGAACAACCTCTACATTACGACGACGTTCATGATCACGCTCAATTACAACGGCGACTCCGTACCCCAATCTGCCTCGATGAATCGATTCACACGCTGCATAACGCTACGGAAGCGCTCACAGTGGGGGCGTGCCGTATCATCAACATTAAACCGGGTCGCATTGGCGGCCATGCGCAGTCGATCCATCTTCATGACTTGTGTGCTGAGCACGGGGTTCCTGTGTGGCATGGTGGGATGCTTGAGAGCGGGATCGGACGGATGCACAACATCCATCTTTCAACGTTGCAGAACTTCACGCTGCCGGGCGATGTGTCGGCGAGTCGTCGCTATTTTGAACCTGATTTGATTGAACCTCCGGTCGAATTACAGAGCGACGGAACTATCAGTGTGCCCACGTTGCCCGGTCTAGGTGTGTCAGTTGTCGAGGAACGAATTGACCGCGCGACTGAACGTGCGGTGACTCTAGGCCCGTAGCATGACCCCGCCTCTAGAGGGAGCGCAAGGGTTGCAAGGAAAACGTGCGACCGGCTCNANNNTNCACTGGGGGGGAACGGGAATAGCGCTCTCACTNCTTATGGCCGGTTGCGCAANGGCGCCGCCGACGGTNGCTCCGGCCTTGACGACCAGACAGAAGCTCGCCGTNATCCTCCANTTGGAGCATCAACGTGTNATCGTTCCNCCTGAGNGTGCTGTGGTGCCGCTGCCTGGTTTGATGCCTGGCACGCCTCTNCCTCGGACACCCAGCTTACTCGAGTTTCTGGAAGACCCTGTGGCCAGAGTANGACGNCGATCTGCGATCGCACTCGGAAGGGTCGGNTTATCCGANGCNGTGGANCCACTTAGTGCATCNCTAACTGANTCGAACCCCGCCGTGCGTCAGATGGCCGCGTTCTCTCTTGGTTTGCTCGGGGAGCAGGAAGTCGCTGATGCACTCATGACCGCGCTCAGCGACCAGGAACCACTGGTGCGTGGTCGGGCAGCGGAGGCGCTAAGTCGGCTTGGGGTGCGTGAAGCAGCGCCATCCGTCGGACAGATGGTCTCGGAAGTTGCTTCCATGGCTGCTCGAGTAGATCCCGATGACATGACCTATCCCCAGCCCCCTTCTGTCGAAGCCTTTCGTCTTGGGGTGATTGCATTGACGCGTCTTGAGGCGTACGAGTCGCTGTCGACGGCGCTACTTGATACCAATAATCTTTCAAAAGTGCGTTGGTGGCCTGTGGCTTGGGCGTTCCAGCAACTTGCTGACCTAAGGGCAGCGGGAGCACTCGCGGAGCTAATTGGAGGATCCGGTAGTTATCGAATTTCGTTTGCTGCAAGAGGTTTGGGTCGTCTCGGCGATCCCACAATGGCCGAATTATTGGTTCCGCTTCTTGATCCGCGCCGATACGACTCCCAGGTCATCGTGTCGGCAGTTCGGGCCTTGGCTGATTTGGATGCCCGGGAGAACATCCCGACGTTGATGCGCCTACTACAGGAACCGGACCTCGATTTCGCGATACTCATCGAAGTATTGAAGGCGCTCGGGCGAGTGGGTGGAGCTGAGTCAACGGACCTGTTTCTAGATCTGCTGTCACATCCGCGCTCAGCGATTAGGGTGGAAGCGCTTCGAGGACTGGCGAATTTCGATTCTCAAACATTTGTTCTTATGCTGTCGGGATTCGACGGTGACCCGCATTGGAGTGTCCGCGCGGCCCTCGCGGACATCCTCAGTTCAATGAATTCTGACCTGGCCATGGCGCGTCTTGAGGCGATGCTGGACGACCCCGACCGCCGGGTGTTGCCATTCGTGCTCAGAGGCCTAGATGCATCTAGAGCTACCGAGGTCGCGCTTCAGTATTTGGCAAATGACGATGTTGTGATGGGAAGGGCTGCGGCACAGCAACTCGGCGTGCATACATCGACTGAAGGAGCCTTGGCTTTGAAGCGGGCCTATGAGATCAGCCAAGAAGGAGAGAGGGCAGTCTTACGGCGTGCCATCGTCGAGGCGATTGTGGCCTACGGGGGCAGTGTTTCTGAGGAGTTAATGCATGCAGCGCTGAAAGATTCGGATTGGTCTGTGCGAACACATGCGGCGCAAGTGTTGGACGCTGAGGAGGCCACCAAGCCATACGGGGGCAGAATCCGTCCGTTGCCAGCACTCGACTTTGAAGAGGCTCTGACACTGGCCGTTCCTACAGTGTCTCCGCAGGTGTACCTTGAAACGGACGCGGGAACGATTCAGATTGAATTGTTGGTACTTGATGCCCCTCTATCGAGCAATCGTTTCGCGGAGCTGGCTGGGAACGGGTATTTCCACGGAGTGCCGTTTCACGATGTAGTAGCAAATGGTCTGGTGAGGGGTGGAGACCCCCGTGGCGACGGATTTGGAGGTACGGGTATCACCTTGCGAGATGAGCTGAGTGAACGACCGATACTTCGCGGTACCGTAGGACTGACACTGCAAGGGGAGGAGCCAGAAACTGCAGAGGGCCAGTTCTTCATTGCACTCACGCCTCAGCCTGAGCTCGATGGGCATTACACGGTCATCGGGCGTGTTGTGGACGGAATGGCGGTCGTCGACGGTCTGAACCAATGGGACGTTATTCGGCGAACCCGTGTGTGGGATGGAGTTTCGATGACAGGACTAGAGTGACGCCGAAAGCATTGTGTACATGAAAAAGGGGGCGACGATCGCCCCCTTTTTCATTACGCGGGAAGGCACTTTTAACGCTTCTTTGCGCCCTTCTTCTTTGCCGCCTTCTTCTTCTTCTTAGCTTTCTTCTTCGCCATTGTCGCGTATCCCCCCCTTCATCCGGAGATTTCGACGTGCACAAAAAATTAGGGGGTGTCGATGTTGCTGACACCCCCATACAGATTGTCGAAAGAATTAGCGCTTCTTCGCGCCCTTCTTCTTCGCNGCCTTCTTCTTTTTTGCCTTCTTNTTCGCCATTGNTATCCCCTATTAGGAGTCNATCTACGACGATTAACAGCTAACGANCNAACACAATAGGTAGNNCTAGTGAACTTCCCTCATACAACATATAGATTATTGATAAGAAAAATGTAGTGTCAAGGACAAAGTGCACAAAATGTCAAAAAAGTGTTGCCGAAGTACCCACAACAGGGTATGTCGGTCGATAGACTGCACGACTGTATTTTTTGTGACGAGCGACCTGTCCACTCTCTGTCCTACGCGATCCGCTCGATGTAAAAAACTCATCACGGGAAGCTCGTCCGTAACAATTTTTTGGCAGCATGCTTTTCCAATGCCAATTGTATTAACCGATCCAACAACTTGACATACGCCACTCCGCTCGCCTCCCACAGTTTAGGATACATGCTGACCGTTGTGAACCCTGGAATCGTATTTACTTCACTCACGAACAGTTCCTTCGTCTCGTCATTCAAAAGGAAATCCACCCTGGCCATTCCTGAACCATCAATGGCTCTGAACGCGGTCACAGCGAGGTGCTGCACCTTATCGGTTAGCTCAGCGTCAAGTGGAGCCGGTATCCGGAGTGCCGAACCTTCGTCAACGTATTTTGCCTCGTAGTCGTAGAACTCTCGCGATGGAANCACCTCTCCAGGTATCGAAGCCTCGAGTTGATTGTAACCGAGGACAGCACATTCGATTTCCCGCGCGCTCGGCACGGCCTGCTCGACGACAACCTTTCGATCGAACTCCGCNGCATAGGCCATTGCAGCTTTCAGTTTGTTTGCAGATGTGACCTTGGAGATACCGACGCTTGAACCGAGATTGGCCGGTTTGACAAACACTGGAAAGCCGAGTTCGGAGGCAATCATTTTGCAGATCGCGTCCGGTGTGCAGGTCCAGTCAGATTGCAGAATAATGCGGTAGTCGACTTGAGGTAAATTGTTCGCCGCGAACAGTTGTTTCATTACGGCCTTGTCCATACCCACCGCCGAAGCCAGAACACCCGCCCCGACGTAGGGCATGTCAATCATCTCCAACAGACCCTGCACCGTACCGTCCTCGCCGTAGGGACCGTGTAAAACTGGAAAGATTACATCGAGTGCAAGATCTTGAACCATCGCAGATGGCTCATTGATTTTAGGCCGGCCTGGAATGTCATCTTGGTGATTTGGGACAGTCCCAGCTGCTCTCAAACGTGCATGTTCAATTAGCTCTGAAGCCTTAACGACTGTCGGTGGACGCTCGGGCTGGCTCCATCGTCCATCTTTACTAATGAGGATTGGAACTGGCTCGTAACGGTTCGGGTCTAGATGGTGAACGACAGCGGCCGCGGAGGCTAGCGAGACCTCATGCTCGCCGGAGCGCCCACCGAAGAGTACGCCGATCCGCATCCGTGTCACCGCTTTGTCACTTCAAACTAAAATGGGAATCGCCTATCCTGTTCAAAAAACTCGCATAGTATACGCCTAATGAGCGGCGTCTTCGACTTTCAAGTTACCGAGCGTGACGGTGATGCCCGGTGCGGCAGGTTGTCGACGCCACACGGTGTCATACATACGCCCGCCTTCATGCCGGTAGCCACTCGCGGCACTGTCAAGGCCATGACCCATCGGGACCTGCTCGGTATGAAAGCCGAGGTGATTTTAGCCAACACGTATCACCTACACCTACGACCCGGCACTCACCTCATTGAACAGTTGGGCGGCCTGCACCGATTCATTGGCTGGGACCGGCCTATTTTGACGGATAGCGGTGGTTATCAAGTGTTCAGTCTCGCTTCACGACGAACAGTTGATGAACAGGGGGTGCGCTTCAGATCCCATATAGATGGCGAAGAACACCTGCTTACGCCGGAGGGAGTAACCGATCTTCAGTGGGCACTCGGCTCAGATGTCGCAATGGCTTTTGACGAGTGCGTTGCTTATCCTTGCGACGCATCTGACCTAGGTCGCGCGATGGAGCGGACACTCCGGTGGGCACAGCGCGCTCGTCAGCGCTTCAAGAGCCTCCGTGAAAACAGTGCCGGGGTTAATCCCGGACAAGTACAATTTGGTATCGTGCAGGGAGGTGTTGACCACAAACTTCGAGTGATCAGTGCACGGGAAACGGTCTCACTGGGCTTTGACGCTTACGCCATTGGAGGCCTCAGTGTCGGTGAGCCCGTGCAGGTTATGTACGAGGTCGTAGGCGAGACAGCACCACGACTTCCGGAGGGGTGTCCACGTTATCTGATGGGGGCAGGCACCCCTGTTGACCTTGTTGAAGCCGTGTCGCGGGGTATCGACCTTTTTGACTGCGTCCTTCCGACACGAAACGCCAGGAACGGACAGCTATTCACTTCCAAAGGGCGTCTTAACATCAAACAGGCACGGTTCGTCGACGACATAAGACCCCCGGATGAGCAGTGTAAATGCTACACCTGCCAACGTCACTCGAGGGCTTATTTGAGACATCTTTACCTTGTTGATGAGATGTCAGCGTCGACCCTTAACACGTTGCATAATCTCCACTTTTACCTTGACACAATGCGGCGGGTTAGGGAATGTATAAAGCTCGGAACGCTGGAAACACTCAGACAGGAATTCCGCCTGCTCGACTCCTGACTACCAACGGTCAAGGCCTGAACGGACACTGACTGAAAGACACGCGTCGACTAGGCAAAGCTGCTGAGGATTCCATGCACGACGGGTGACCAATGATGAGGTATTCAATGTTTAACGATCCTTCACTAGTTGTGGCGATGGGCGCTCCGCGTGAATCGGGCGGGAGTGTCTGGCTGCAGTTTGTGCCTTTCGCTATGATTTTAGCGATCTTTTATTTCGTGATCTTGTTACCAATGAAGCGGAAACAGAAAAAGGTACAGGATTTTCAGGGGGCGCTTAAGGTGAACGATCGCGTCGTCACGACTAGTGGCCTATATGGCATTATCACGAAGCTGAACGACGAACGCTCGGTGCAGGTTCAGATTGCTGAGAAAGTCAGAGTCGACATTGCCCGGGCGGCCATCGGTGGCTACCAGGGGCAGGAGCCGGTAGTCAAGGATTCCGGACAAAACTGAATCGAATAGAGTCGCTGTGCGTGCGACTCGGTAAAGTGAATGAATAAGAATCTTCGTTGGAAACTTCTTGCGATAGTTGGGATCGTTGCTTTGGCAGGATGGTCCGTGTACCCACCAGGGGAAAAAGTTCGTCTAGGGCTCGACCTGAAGGGTGGGGTCCACATGGTTCTCCGCGTACAGACTGACGATGCGCTCCGCATTGAAACTGAGACAANTATGGAGCGAGTGCGCGAGGTGCTGGAAGTGCGAAGCATCGGGGTTGGTGCGATGGCGATGGAATCCCCGACGCGTTTTCGCATTGAGAGTATCTCTCCTGCGCAGGACGCCGAGTTTCGAGCGATCACCGACGAGCAACTACTGGTGGTCTATCGCCGGGAGTCCGGTGCCGGCGGTCGGTACGCGTTCGAGATGAGGCCTAATATGGCCGTATCGTTACGTGAAGAGTCCGTTCGGCAGGCGCTGCANACCATTGAACGGCGCGTCAACGAACTGGGTGTCAACGAACCAATCNTTGCGCCACACGGTGTTGGTGGAGACCAAATTCTGGTTCAGTTGCCAGGNGTCAGTGACGTTGCGCGTGCTAAAGAGATTATTCGTTCCACGGCGCTTCTCGAGCTAAAACTTGTTGAGCAGGGTCCAGCAATATCGCGAGAGACTTTACTGCAAGCCAACGGAGGGCGGTTGCCAGATGGGATGGAGGTGGTGCCGGGTACAGACGACACGCTCACTCCTGGTGCGGCACCCCAGTCTGTTTTTTACCTTGTGCGTCGAGTAGCNGCGATCACCGGGAGGGACCTGCGAACTGCGCGTTCNACGCTTGACGAGTATAACCAACCNGCGGTCAGTTTCTTGTTGAATGGNGATGGGGCCAGAAAATTTGGGGATATCACCAGCCAGAACATCGGTCGTCAGTTGGCGATCATTCTTGATGGTCGGGTATATTCCGCACCGCGTATCGAATCACGGATTACGGACGAGGGACGNATTACCGGCTACTTCAGTCAAGAAGAGGCTGCGGATCTNGGCCTTGTGCTTCGTTCNGGTGCGNTGCCGGCNTCTCTCACNTATCTAGAAGAGCGCANGGTCGGCCCGACNCTCGGTGCGGACTCTGTGCGTGCTGGAATTCTTGCGTCCGTGACCGGACTGTTGCTCGTGGCATTTTTTATGCTCGTCTACTACAAGTTGGCCGGTATTAACGCAATCTTNTCGGTNGCACTCAANCTNCTGATTCTNCTGGGAGTGATGNCGTATCTGAACGCAACNATGACACTTCCTGGTATTGCCGGATTTATCTTAACGATTGGAATGGGTATTGATTCGAACGTACTCATCTTTGAGCGGATCAAGGAAGAGTTAGCAGCCGCGAAAAATGTCAGGCTCGCGGTTGCGGCAGGGTTTGACCGTGTGTTTCTGACCATCCTCGACACACATGTCGCGTCGCTAATTGCTGCGGCATTCTTGTTCCAATTTGGCACAGGCCCAATCCGAGGGTTTGCGACCACGCTTTTNTTTGGGCTGCTATCCAACGTCTTCACGGCCGTGTTCGTCTCGCGGACGCTGTTTGAGACAATTCTTGCTCGTCGACGAGTGGCGAGACTCAGTATTTGACATATGCAGATCTTTAGGACTCCGAATATCAATTTTTTCCGTTGGCGGTGGCAGGCAATTGTAGTGTCGGCCATTGTCATTCTCGTTGGCGTGAGCACGATTTGGTTTGGGGGCGGCTTACCGCTTGGTATTGACTTCTCAGGTGGAACGGCTGTTGTCCTGCGCTTCGAGGAACGAACACCCGAAGAGGCAGTCCGAATAGCCTTATCCAGTGTCGAGNGCGAGAAGGTCGTCCAGCAGTATGGTGATCCAGCCGAGAACGAGGTGCTCATAAGGCTCCCACAAATTGCTGAAGAAGCCGGAGCCAGCTTGGAACAGGGCGCTAACTCTGTTGTTGAAGCGATTGAGTCGGCTGCGTTAGGAGAGTTTGAGGTGCAGAGCACCGACATCGTGGGGCCTGTGATTGGTCGGGAACTGCAGCAGAAAGGGATCTATGCCACGCTGGCAGCGTTGGCAGGCATACTGATCTACGTCGGTATCCGGTTCAGGTTTACCTTCGCTGTAGGCGCGATTGCTGCCGTGTTCCACGACATCCTCGTCACACTGACCTTTTTGACGGTCTTCGGCTACGAGCTGTCGCTGAATGTTGTCGCAGCTATCTTGACAATCACTGGTTATTCGGTCAACGACACGATCGTTATCTTCGACNGGGTGCGCGAGAACCTGCGTTCNATGCGTCGAGACAAGCTTGAGCTGGTTGTCAATAGGAGCGTGAATCAGACTCTGGCTAGGACGATTATTACTTCGGCCACAACGTCGCTGGCTGTTTTAGCCCTGTTCCTCTTCGGGGGTGAGGTGCTACATGCCTTTGCTTTTACGATGCTGGTCGGCATCATTAGCGGTACTTACTCAACAGTGTTTATTGCGGCGAGCACAGCTGTTTTCGTGAGTGAACACCGTGCTAATCAGCGAGTTTCTACTGCACCTGGGCTGACGGGCGGGAAGAAACGGTCCCGGCGGCAGAAAATGAAAATTCGAGCCTCGTAGTCCGTTGAGTCANTCCCCCTGAGCATGCTCATTGCCGCCCTCCTTGGTGTTATTCAGGGGCTCACGGAGTTCCTNCCGGTTTCTAGTTCAGCTCATTTNTTGTTGGTCAGAGAGCTTCTTGGNTGGGACATCGGTCAATTTGGGCTCGCGTTCGATGTCGCTTGTCATCTCGGGACTCTTTTAGCCGTCGTGGTGTTTTTCTGGCACGACCTTACGGCTATGGCTTGGTCGTTGCCGCGTGTGCTCTCGACATCGCCTGGAGACGCTGGTCGCCAAGTGCAAATGCTTGTGCTTGGAACCCTACCTATTGCTGTTAGTGGCTTAGCGTTTGAAGATGTCGTTGAATCGTCACTCCGCACTCCTGGTGTGACCGTATTCACACTGTCACTCGGCGCCGTCGCGTTCTTGCTTGTTGAACGAATGCCGCGTGGAATCGGCGACAGACGAACGGTGACTTGGTTGGTGGCACTGGCGATGGGTGTAGCTCAGGCGATAGCACTGATTCCAGGCGTCTCACGGTCGGGTGCCACAATCGTAGTTGGTATGTCCTTAGGCCTCTCTCGCTCAGCGGCTGCTCGCTTTGCTTTTCTATTGGGGTTGCCGGCGATCATGGCAGCTGTTGGGCACACTGCGATCACACTCGAACCTAGTGAGGTAACGGGCTCGGTGNTTGTCTGGTTTCTGACTGGTCTTGTANTGTCGGCTGTCGTGGGTTACGCGGTGATTGCTTGGTTCCTGCGATATATTGTCAAACATTCGCTNGATGTGTTCGCGNTCTATCGTCTAGTGCTGGCCGGCGNGGTNNTGGNCTGGCTCTGGGGTGCGTNAGTTTTTCCACCATGGGNCTGGAAGATTCGGTCATCATTTGATNAGAACTGGTTGACTCAATGCAATGGTTCCGTCGGAGTTTGATCGCGGGNTTTTTCGTGACCGTACCGCTCATNGTGAGCGTTGTGGCGNTGGTTTGGATGTTCCAGTGGATTGATGGTCTTATGGGCCCANANCTGGTCCGCTGGTTGGGGCAGGANGTGCCGGGCCTAGGTTTGCTCGCGACGATCGCAGGGATGCTTATCGTCGGCGCGGTCGCGACCAACGTCCTTGGCCGTCGGCTGGTGGAGCGCGCAGAGAAATACCTGATGCGGGTGCCGATTTTTAAGACGGTCTACGCGCCCGTAAAACAACTCATGTTGGCTTTTTCCCCTGACAATGAGTATGGATTCAAAAGAGTGGTCATTGTCGAGGACCTAGAGCGCGGTTTCGTCCTCGGATTTCTAACCAAAGAGTTCGACCTTGACCGTGGTCTCGGAGCCGAACGACTCATGGCGATTTATGTTCCGACCAACCACTTATACTTAGGAGACATTCGAATCTACCCGAGTCGGCTTGCCCGCTTTCCTAATATTACGGTTCAAGAAGGGATTAGGATTTTTCTGACCGGTGGGATGGCTGTTGCTGATCTTGTCCGTGCGGACACAGAGCAAGTGTCCGATGGTCAGGCGTCAGAGCCTCTCTGATCGCTTGCCTGCCTAATCCGAGCCAGTAAGACCTGTCACGCCAGCCCGAATGGGTGGACGAAGGAAGCTTGATGGCTCCTAACGTGGTGTTTTTTGTGTGAACGCGATTGACACATACGAGACTGGATTGTTACATTGACGGGTTTCTTGGCGTGGTAACGGTGTCGGTAAGAGGTGTGACCGAGAGGAAATATCAATGGAACAACAGCTCTTTTTGATGTTCGGCTTGGGCGCCCCGTTGTGCGCGGCCATTTTTGCTTTCGTTCTTGTTCGGCAAATCAATCAGCGTGATGCTGGTAATGAGCGGATGCAAAGTATAGCGGCTCTCATTCGAAGCGGAGCCATGGCCTTCTTACGTGTCGAGTACAGCGTACTAGCCGTGTTTGTCGGGGTAATGTTTATAGTTCTTGCGGTCTTCCTGCCCAGGAGCGGCATGACGACGGCCATCAGTTTCCTTGTTGGAGCTGTACTTTCAGCGAGTGCCGGTTGGGTCGGTATGCGAACTGCGACTAGTGCGGCCGTTCGAACGACTCAAGCTGCAAAGACTAGTCTTGGAAGCGCGCTGAGAGTGGCGTTTTGTAGCGGTGCGGTGATGGGATTGACCGTTGTGGCGCTTGGCACACTAGGAATTGCGATCCTGTACTCAACATTCGGAGGACTAGATGGAGCCGGAGCCGCGGCCATCGAATCGCTCTTCGGCTTGTCGCTTGGAGCTTCGTCAATCGCGCTTTTTGCCCGTGTGGGCGGGGGCATTTATACCAAAGCAGCCGATGTTGGTGCTGACCTTTCCGGCAAAGTAGAGGCGGGTATCCCCGAAGACGATCCTCGCAATCCGGCGACTATCGCCGACGCGGTGGGCGACAACGTTGGCGACGTAGCGGGCATGGGTGCTGACCTATTCGAATCCTACGTAGGAAGCATTATTTCCTCGATTGCCCTTGCGTGGGCGATGACGGCACCATCGGCCCAGGAGTTATGGGGCTTATCGGCAAGCGACTTCGGGACAGTACAGAATAGCTTGGTTTTGTTTCCGGTCGTACTTGCGGGTGTCGGCGTGCTGTGTTCAATCGTCGGTACGTTCGCTGTGCGAACTAACAACGAGAAGGCTATTCAGGGTGCTCTGAACCGCGGTCTATTCACAGCGTCAATCCTGGTCCTCTTTGCTACTGCTGGATTGGTTTCCGTAATGGGCTTACCACTCGCGATACTTTGGTGTGTCGTCGTGGGGCTGACCTCTGGTGTGGCGATCGGCAAGTTAACCGAGTACTACACGGCAAAGGATCTCGCGCCAGTGCAGAGGATTGCTCAGCAGTCGGAGACTGGTCCGGCCACTAATATCATCGCCGGCTTAGGAATCGGCATGATGTCGTGTGGGGGGCCGATTCTAGTGATTTGCCTGGCGATCTTCCTGAGTTTCGGTTGGGCTGGGCTTTACGGCATCGCCATTGCTGCTGTTGGGATGCTATCAACGCTCGGTATCAGTTTGGGGGTTGATGCCTACGGTCCAGTGGCGGACAACGCTGGAGGCATCGCTGAACTCAGTCGATGTGAACCGTTTGTGCGAGAACGCACCGACGCGCTGGACGCAGTTGGTAACACAACGGCCGCCATCGGAAAGGGATTCGCGATTGGGTCGGCGGCTCTAACGGCGTTGGCACTGTTCAGTACGTATCGAGCGACCGCTGATGCTGCAGTTGAGGCGGCAGGCGGCTCCGCTTCGTTCGACCAACGTTTACTCAGCCTCAACCTCGACAATCCAAACGTTTTGCTCGGGATGTTTATCGGTGGAATGTTGCCATTCATCTTCTCGGCGTTAACCATGAACGCAGTTGGACGCTCGGCCAATAAGATGATCGAAGAGGTCCGGCGACAGTTCAAAACGATTCCTGGCCTGTTGGAGGGGAAGGCCGAGCCCGACTCAGCGCAATGCGTTTCAATTTCGACAAAGGCCGCTATTCGGGAGATGGTGATGCCGGGCTTATTAGCCGTTATCGCGCCCGTCGCTACGGGCTTTGCCCTTGGCGTCGCTGGGCTGGGTGGGCTCCTTGCTGGTTCGCTGGTAACCGGCGTCCTCATGGCGTTGATGATGGCCAATGCCGGTGGGGCCTGGGATAATGCGAAAAAGTATATTGAGGAGGGTCATTTGGGCGGCAAGGGNTCCGAGCCGCACAAAGCNGCGGTCATTGGAGATACGGTTGGAGACCCCTTTAAAGACACAGCAGGTCCAAGTTTGAATATCCTTATCAANCTGATGAGCATCGTGTCGGTCATTTTTGCCCCCCTAGTGGTCGGCTGGATGCAGTGANGCTCTAAAGGTATGATTTAATGAGTCTTGGAGNGTTNTNCTCTTTAGAGTGNCTCTTGATTTTGAGCTGTCAAATTGTCAAATCTTTTTCGTTGAAGCCTTGGTGATGGAACTGATTGTTGATTTAGGAACATGCGACTTGGACTTTGTAGAGTTTATTAGTTGACGCAGGTTTTTCGCTCTGCTTAAAATGGACGGTCTTGTGCCGCTTCATTCGTNGATGCGGCGCGTAGGAGGTCGATATTGGCTGAGATGTTTGGCGACATTGCCAACCCCCAGGTAAGGGTNGGCTCGCAGAAATGGTACACCGTGCCGNTGTCNATTCTGCTGCACGTCGTTCTCGTTGGTGCGGTTGTGATCGTTCCGCTAATGGCGGCTGACATCCTGCCGACTCCACCAACGATGATGGCTTTCGTGGCTGCGCCGCCGCCGCCACCACCGCCGCCNCCNCCACCACCACCACCAGCTACGCTGGATAGAGCGCCGCCACCGGAGATCACCGCGGACGCCGCGCCGGTTCAGGCTCCTGAGCAAATCACTGCTGAAACCGGTATCACCATCGATACGGGGATTGTCGGTGGTGTTGAAGGTGGCGTCGCTGGCGGTATCGTAGGCGGCGTCGTTGGTGGGCTAGACTTGGCACCACCACCACCACCACCACCACCAGCTGAGCCGATCCGTGTGGGTGGCAACATTAGGCCGCCGGCGAAGACCCGCGACGTGGCTCCGCTCTATCCAGCGATTGCGCAGTCGGCTCGCGTGCAAGGGATTGTGATTATCGAAGCGACTATTGGAGCGGACGGTCGCGTGACTGATGTCAATGTGTTGCGCTCGATTCCCCTACTTGATGCGGCCGCTCTGACAGCGGTGCGACAGTGGGAGTTTTCGCCGACGCTTCTGAATGGGATTCCCGTTCCAGTCATCATGACGGTGACGGTGAATTTCACGTTGCAGTAACGTGCTACGGTCGACGGATTTGAGAGACAAGAATTTTATGAAGAAGTGGAAGTGGGGCCGTGCTAGCGCCCACTCGCCGGAGGTCGGAACAATTTATTTTTTAGACGGGAGGATTGGCGATGGAAGGTAGTGGAATGAATTTGGTGGAGATGTGGGGGCAGATGGGTTGGGTCGCGAAAGCGGTCGCGTACGTCCTCTTCTTCATGTCATTCTGGTCGGTCGGTGTGGCTGTTGAACGGATTTTTACCTTCAGGCAGGCTCGGGTACAGTCGAAAGAGTATGCACCGCAGGTGGCTAAGCACCTCAAGGCTGGTAGCTTGAAGGAAGCGATTGCTCTTTCAAAGAAGGAGGAGTACAAGTACAGCCACCTGGCCAAAGTCGTCACGGCGGGAATTTCGGAGTATCAGTTCCAGCAGGATTCTGGTGGTGGACTGGGACGTGACGACATGCTGGATACTGTACGACGAGCGATTCAGCGTGCAACGGCCCTGACAGGCAACGACCTAAAGAAGGGTGTTTCGTCGTTGGCGACCATTGGTTCAACGGCGCCGTTTGTTGGCTTGCTTGGCACTGTTGTCGGTATTATCAACGCCTTTGTCGGCATTGCGTCGACTGGGTCTGGTGGTATCGGTGCGGTGTCTGCGGGTATCGCGGAAGCGCTTGTGGAGACCGCGCTCGGGCTCGTTGTGGCCATTCCGGCGGTTTGGTTCTATAACTATTTGACCGGCATAGTCGATTACTTCAACGTCGAGATGGACAACTCGGCATCTGAGTTGGTCGACTACTTCATCAAGAAGACGGCGTAATAGTCTGTCCGCTCACGCCTGCCATGGTGCCAAGACTGGTGCCATGGCGTGGCTGGGGGGCGTGCGTGTTTGCGTAACAGACAAGGAGATTCTTTATGTCTATGGACCTGGGCGGCGCCAAAGGCGGGGTCAAGTCCGACATCAACGTCACACCAATGGTTGACGTGATGCTGGTGCTCCTGATCATTATGATGCTCATTGCCCCAATGTTGCAGCAAGGTGTCGATCTTCGGCTGCCACAGGCAGCGAACTCCGTCGACAAACCGGAGACGTCGGGCCAGACGGTACTGTCGATAACTAGCGACAGGCGGTTTTATGTCAATTCCGTCCAGGTGGCTGAAACTGAGATACTGGCTCGCATCCAGCGCGCGCTCGAAGAGACGCGTGAACGGATTGTCTTGATTAAAGGCGACGAAGATGCGCCGTATGGCTCAATCATGACAGTCATGGATGAGTTGCGGCGGGTTGGTATTGAGGACGTCGGTCTTATCGTCGATCGCCGGCTGCGGGCAGGCATCGGAGGTGACCAGTAATGGCAAGAATGGAAGAAGTGCCGAACAAGGGTTCGCACGGCGAACCCATGATTGACATGAATGTCACGCCGATGATCGATGTGCTTCTCGTGCTGCTTATTATCTTCATGGCCGCGCTTCCGCTTACTCAGAAGGGTGTTGATATTAACCTTCCGGCTGAGACACGCTCAGCGAATCAATCACAGCCTGATACCAGTCAGATTGTGCTTGAATACACCGCCGATCGTCGTGTGTCAGTGAATAAACAAGAGGTTGAACTCCGCGAGGTAGCCTCTCGTCTGCGAACCATCTTTGAGCAGCGGAAGGACAAGACGATGTTCATTGCTGGAGCAGCCACCTTGCGCTACGGTGAAATCATCGACATTATTGACGCGGCGAAAGGTGCGGGTGTTGACAAGGTCGGCATCGTCACTGATGGCATGCGTCGGGCGGCTGGTGTAACGGGTGGTGGGGGAGGCTAGGCGCAACCCTCAAGGTCGATTTCAACGGCGCGTGCACACTGTGCACGCGTCGTTTTTTTTTGAGTATTATTTTCCTACCAGACCAGAATCTTGGAGTTAAGACTGAAACCTTCAATAACCTAAATTCTCGTATAGCCAGCGAAAAGAATACAAGCTCTCGCACAACCGACGATAGGTGATCCGAAGGGTGTGAGTGTGTCCAGCAAATCGCAGTAATTGCCGAAGTGCGATCCTCGTGCAAATTGATAACTCTAATCTCAGATCGAGGGGGCAAGAGGGTTGGTTATTGCTTTAAATATGGCCGTTTAGGTCAATTGGGTTCTAATACCTAGATATTCTTCTCATTTTTTATCAGCTTCCTTTCGTGTTTGATACAGATAGCTATTCGAACGGCTATGACATTCTTCCGTTAGCAGGAAGGAATCTTTAATCGATGTTAGGTGTTGTCGGACAGACGAAGACCGCAACTTGTTTGAGGTGTGGTGGTGAAGGCCTAGAAAAAACGGCCGACCTCCCAAAAGGAAGCCGGCCGTTTCGTGCCCGTGTGCGAGCAAATATTGATTAACTACCGGTGGAGGCAGCAGCAGCAGCGACAGCTCGCTCCACCTGCTCGACACGAAGTTCGTTTGCCCGTTCGCGAAGTGCATCTGCCTCGGCGATCAAGCTATCCTGTGTTGCCTTGTCGGTCGTGGCGTTTGCCTGCATTCTGAGGAGGATGTTCTTGTAGGTCATTGCTTCGTGGTAGTCATCCTTTATCTCGAGTGCTTGATCCACGGCAACGATGCCTTCCGCA